>NZ_JAVQNP010000009.1:0-135008 GCF_031798995.1 Acinetobacter sp. V104_13
GATCCTGTGACTGGTCAGATTGTGATTCATGCTGAGGCTGTAGATGCACAAGGTAACGTAGATGTTGCTGATGCAGATGTAACCTTAACAATTGATATAACTCCACAAGACCTGATTACAGCGATTACGGTTCCTGAAGACTTAAATGGCGACGGTATCTTGAATGCTGCAGAACTTGGTACAGACGGTACCTTCAATGCACAAGTGGCGTTGGGACCAGATGCAATCGATGGCACAGTGGTGAATGTTAACGGTACCAACTACACCGTGACAGCAGCTGACCTTGCAAACGGCTTCATTACAGCGACTCTTGCCGCAACAGCAGCAGATCCTGTGACTGGTCAGATTGTGATTCATGCTGAGGCTGTAGATGCACAAGGTAACGTAGATGTTGCTGATGCAGACGTAACGGTAACTCTAGATGTTACTCCACCTGATATCACTACAACTGTGTTAGCAATTGACCCAGTTACTGCTGATAACATCTTGGATGCGACAGAAGCTGGTGGATCAGTGACCTTAACAGGTACATTGACCAACATCCCTACAGATGCAGTAACAACAGGTGTTGTGGTTACTGTAAATGGTGTTGACTATACAGCCACAGTTGATGCCGTAGCAGGTACTTGGACAGTTGATGTAGCTGGTAGTGGTCTTGCAGCAGATTCAGACTTAACTGTTGATGCTACTGCGAAATTCACAGACCTCGCAGGAAACGCTAGTACACTTCAAGATACGCAAACTTATACTCTTGCAAGCTCTATCATTGCTTTCGATAACACTGATACAGCTGTACTTGCTCCTCAACCATTGCTTGTACAAGATGATGCAGCACTAGGAAGCAACACTTATCTAGCACTTGTATCGCTTGCTGGACTTGATTTGCAGTTAGGGTCAGAGTCAATCGGCTTTACAGTGGGTGCTGGTCAAGAAGGCAATGCGACCTTTACTTACAGCGCTTTAATTGGAGTAGATGCATTATCTGATTACTCTCTAGTAGTTCAGAAACTTGACCCAGTAACAGGCCAATGGACTTCGGTCTATGGTGGTGGCCAAGCAGATATTCTTGATCTTACTTTACTAGGTTCAACTCCTGGTGTGGTTCTTGAAGGTCTAGAAGAAGGACAATACCGTGCATTCATGACTTACAACGGTCTTCTAGGTATCGGTTTACTGGGTACCTTAACAGGCACAATGGATGTTTATGACACAACACAAGTAGGTGGATACTACACTGAAGTTGCTGATGGGAATGTGATTACTGATATCAATACCAGTGGTGAAACAGACGTTGTAACCGCTACGACTGTAGTTACAGCGGTAAATGGTCAGCCTGTTACAGCGGTAGATACTGTGATTAATGGGTTGTATGGTACGTTGGTAATCGATCCAGACGGTACATACACTTATACGCCTACTGCAAGTGCAGCAGGTGTAGGTCAAACAGATGTATTTGTCTACACATTAACTGATCCTGTAACTGGTGATACGGCTCAAGCAAACCTCAATATTCAATTGAGCTCTGTGAAAGCAGTGGATAATGTTGTAACTGCAGAGATCAACCCAGAACCGTTGCTAGTTGCAGATGATGTTGCTCTAGGTAGTTCAACTTACCTTGCAGCAGTATCGTTGGCTGGTCTGGACTTACAATTGCTTGGTAACGACGCAATTGAGTTTACTGTTGATCCAAACCGCGAAGGTACAGCAACGTTCACATTCGATGCGATAATCACAGCAGATTTACTCAGTGATTATGCGATTGTTGTTCAGAAATTTGATGAAGCAACAGGACAATGGGTATCAATTGGTGGTACTAACCCAGAAGCATCACTCATCGATCTATCACTTATCGGTGGTACGCCAACAGCTGTACTTGAAGGATTGGATGCTGGTCAGTACCGCGCATTCATCGGATATGAAGGCTTGCTAGGTGTAGGTTTAGGTGGAACATTAACTGGTACGATGGATGTCTACAATCCATACATCGTGGCTAGTTACTCTGTTGAACCGATCTCTGGCAATGTCATCAAAGATGCGAGCCTCACTGGTGAAGTTGATGCAGCAAGCAGCAGTGCTGTGATCTCTCAAGTGAATGGTATTGCGGTTGATCCAGTTGCTGGTGCAACAATCACTGGTACATACGGTACATTGGTGATCGACCAAGATGGCAACTACACTTATACCCCAACTGTAGACGGAGCAAACTTAGGTCAGGTAGATCAATTTACCTACACCTTGCTTGATCCTGTAACAGGTAACACTTCTGAGGCAACACTTTACGTTCGTCTCGATAGTGACAGTGTAGATATGACTTGGAACGATACAGATCCATCTCAACCAGCTGTAATTACTAGTCCGCTTCCAGTAGATGCGATGGATAACGTTGCTTCAGCTGAAATAGACATGGTTTATCCAGTAACGACTGAGGTACTTGATAACGCGATTAGCTACAACTGGTTACTCGGTGTAGGTGGAGTTGTTATCGGTTCTAGAGAAGGAACAGCGACATTTACAGTTGATCCAGGTAATCTGACTGATGCGATTATTGCAGTGAACTTTGGTTCGGTTGCTACGGTTGTCGACGGTTTACATGTGGTATTAACACGAGTAAATCCAGATGGCACTCGTACTGTAGTTGCAGATAGTTCTGATACTGGTGTAATTGACTTGTTAGGTATCTTTGGTTCTGAAGTTCAATTCAAGATTGATAACTTAAGTGCCGGTACTTACGAGTTGTTCATGGAAAGCAACACATTACTTACAGCTCTAGGTAGTGTTACTGCGGATATCACGTTGAATCATGGTGATATCACTCAACCACCTGTACTGGTTGTTGACCCTGTAACTGGTAATGTACTCGCTGATGATAACTCTGCGGTTTACGGTACAAACTATGTGCCGGACTACATTACAACAACTTCAGTAGTAACTGCTGTTACAGCTGAAAATGGTAATACAACTACAGTTGTAGCGGGTACTCCAGCAACGGTTGTAGGCGTATATGGAACTCTGACTATTAATGCAGATGGTACTTATAGTTATCAGGCAACTGCGGATATGGCGAATGTAGGTAAAGTTGATAGCTTTACTTACACAGTGACAGATCCTGTAACTGGTAGAACTGATACCGCTACATTACATGTTCAAGTTGGTTCGCCAGATGTTGATGTCACTTGGAATACAGCAGATCCTTCGGCAGATGCTACGCTTCCAACACCATCTGTAACAGCTGATACAGATGATGCGACAATCAGTATGGAACCAGTGGTAGATCCTGCCGCTTCAGTGGCGAGTGGTGACTTACAATTTGCTCAGATTGGTACTGTTCCAATTGTTGGTACTCCGATCTACGGTACTACGGGTACAGTCACTTCTAGCCAATTTGTAATTGGTGCGAACACTGTTAGTGATGTTCATATACAGTTGAACTACACTGCATCATTAAGCTTATCGGCATTACCAACTGTAGCTTATAAGATTCAGCAGTTTGTAGGCGGTGTATGGGTAGATACGGTTTATTCAGGTTCAGCGACGGCTTTAGCTGGCGTGTTGGGTGCTCCAGCCTACTCGACAGATGTGCCACATCTGTCTGCAGGTACGTACCAAATCGTATTCAACATTAGTGCTCTAGTTGCTATTGGCCAAGTTACTTTAGATACAGTAATTACAACCACAGCGACTCATCTAGACCAATACACACCAGATGGTCAAACCGACTGGATTACTGGTAACGTTCTTACTAATGATGTGGTAGAAGGTACACAGCTCTATGTAATGAACTCAACAACTGGTACTTATGAACTAGCTGCTGGTCAAGGAGTCAATACAGGTGAAGGTACGTTGTATCTATACAATGATGGTTCTTACTTCTACAAACCATTAGACAGCGCTGCAAATGCGACAGTTGATGTGATTGATTACAAGTTAGTTTCGGTGATTGATGGTAGTGAATACACTTCTTCATTGACGATTAACTTGAGTCAAGAGTTGAATAGCCTTGCAGTGAGTACTGCGGCAAATGATACATTTGCTCTTGGTAATGGCTCTGATACCTTGATCTACAACACATTAACAGCTGCAAGCGTAACTAACGCAACTGGTGGTAATACAACAGCTGGTGGTGTAGATGTATGGACTGACTTCCATGTAGGTGACACTGCAACCGATGATCAGGCGGATAAGATTGACTTAAGTAACTTGTTAATTGGTTCTCAAACTAACTTAACAATCGGTCAATATGTAACAGTAAGTTATGATGCTGGTACTCAAACTGCGACAATCAGCGTAGACCGTGATGGTGGATTACTTGTAGAAGGTACTTACACTGAAACACCATTGCTTCAATTGACTAACCTTACTGGTCCAGTCACATTGAATGACTTGATCAACAATGGTCAAATCATTTTTTAATCTGATAAGTGACTTATAAAAAAAAGAGCCTTCGGGCTCTTTTTTTATGTTTAAACAATACGTTAACTTAGCTTTTTATATGTTCATGCTATGATGGATTGAAAACTTTTTAGAACAACAAATAACGGATAGGGACTGATTTCGAGTGACAGCATTTTTAAACTTCCAAAGACAACTGAACCTTTGGTTAGAACATATCGCTCCACATGCTTCCGCTTTTCAGGATGAAACAATTTTATTTATATCTTATGGGCCTAAAGACCAAAGATGTAATGTCTGGCATAGTGAAAAAACAAACTTTTCTCAAGCAAAAATACAATTATTAGCTTTCATTAATGACCAGTTTGCATATGAGTCACTTGTTGATTATATAAAAATTGATGTTGCATATAATTTAACGAAACAAGCTTGGAAAATAGTAGAGCAGCAGGTCCATCATCAATTTCACAACAACCACTACCGTAAAGGTATTGGGTTTGATGAAAAGTGTTCAGTAGCTTTTCTTGAGCAAGAGATTTATGGAAAGGCAATTATACGAGGTTTGAGCTATGACAAACCCAACTTTTTTGATGAAACAAATCTGAATTATGCAATTAAGCAAAAATATAACGCGACTAAACCACAGATTAAACTACAAGAGCTACAAGACATTTGGACTTTTGATACCTACGCAGCATTTTATGAAAATGGGCAATTCATTAATTTAGCGAGTGGTTATGATGCGAATGGTATTAGGGCGATTTCGAGCAATAAGAAACAGCATTTTCAGTCGTTAATTGAAAAAAATTCGGCATTTTTGCATGATCAAATTCAAGAAAATGGCAAATTTATCTATGGCTATTTTTCTGCCTATGATCGAGATATTCGTAACTACAATACGGTACGCCACTGTACCTCGGTGTATGCGTTGCTGGAAACATTTGAAGTGCAGAGTAAACCAGAATATTGGCCCAAGATACATGCTGCTATCCAATATGCATTGACCAACTTTTATAAAGAAAAAGACTCAGAAACTGCTTTCATGATTGATGGTAAAGAAGGGGAATTTGAAATTAAATTAGGTGCCAATTCGGCTGCTATTTTAATGTTAACTAAATATCAAGAAATTACTCAAAAAACTAATTATCAAAAATATGCAGAGAAACTTGCAAATGGTATTTTAAAATTAATAGATTCAAATGGCTCAACAACTCATGTATTAAATTATCCAGATTATGATTTAAAAGAAAAATTCAGAATTATTTATTATGATGGTGAAGCTGCTCTAGCTTTATTAAGGTTATATCAAATTAACCAAGATTCTAGATTATTAGAAACTGTTAAATTAATGTTTGAATGTTTTATTGAAAAGAGATATGAAAAATATCATGACCATTGGTTAAGTTACTGTACAAATGAACTCACTAAAATATGCCCTGAAGATAAATATTTTATTTTTGGTTTAAATAATTATTTAAAACATTTTATTTTTATTCGCAATCGAAAAACGACTTATGCGACTTTACTAGAAATGTTAATGGCTGCTTATAAAATGGTGAACCGTTTAAAAGAGCAGGGGCACACAGCACTTTTCGAGCAAGCTTATATGCCTGAGCTTCAAAAATTAATTGAGTTTAGAGCTGATTTTCAAACGACAGGCTTTTTTTATCCGGAAATGGCGATGTATATGGCTCGGCCAGATAAAATTTTACATGCGTTTTATATTCGTCATGATCGTTTTCGAGTACGGATTGATGACCAAGAGCATAACTTATCAGGTTATATCGCTTACGTAAAAGATTACAAAGGTGATGAGCCATGAAATATCAGCCTGTTGAAATCAAGTTATTAGCACATATCGATACGACAAGTTTCGATGAAGCTTTATGGCAATTCGAATTTGACGATGATATTTCAACACTACTGCTAATTGACTACGCATTAGAGCAATTTCAGCAAAAAAGTGTACAAGCTCAAGATGACTATGTTGTCCCTGAACATCTATCTGAGCAATTAGGTCAGCAAAATCTAGGCTTAAAACCCTCAGAAAGTTATACATTTACCGAGTTATTGCAGTTCTTAATTTTTACTCAAGCAGCAGATGTAAAAGATGCTTTAAGTAATATGCTCTGCGGTACAAATGAGCAAGTATCTTTAATTTTCTCTAAAAGAGCCGCTACCTATAACTTAACCCTAAAAAATGCAGGTACCCAAAATCAGTTAAAGAATTTGTTTTTATTGATCAGAAAAATTTATAGCTATCCCAATGATATAAAAGAACTATTCTTTATAAAAGAGCTGAATTTTCAAGGAAAGTCTTATCTCCCTCAGACACCATTAATGGGACGGAATGTAGTAGAGGTCTTATATCTTACAAACTCATTTAGAAAAATTTATCTGACGTTCTTTGAAGAAAACCAAACGATTGGTTTCTTTTCATTTTTAGATGATATTCATCGTGCTGAGCACTTGATTCCTTACTATCATTGTTTTCAAGCACAGAAGGTACAACCTAAAGTTTGCTCAGCCCCAAGTGGCATTATTAACATTCTAGGCGATACCTACTTTGGGGAAATCTACACTGAAAAGCGCAGGTCAAAGGGTCAAAAAGATGCTATACAACAATATGGATATGACTATTCTTTTAAAAAAATAAAAGCTTTTTTAGGTGATCATGACTTAAATATTGCTAACTTTGAAGCGGTGTTTTCTTTAGAAAACCAATCTCCTTTAGGTCATAAAAAGCCATTTATTCTTAAAGCTGATGCTGAACAAACATTAGCAGCATTCAAAAATATTCACGTTAATCATGTGGTGTTGGCAAATAACCATCTAAAAGACTATGGGGATCGTGGGCTGACCTATACATTACAACAGTTGAATCAGGCTAACATTTCTTATATCGGGGCAGGTGTAAACCAAAAAGATGCTCATAACTACTTTGAACTCTCTTTTGAAAATAAGCGTTATGCTATTTTTAACGGATACTGGCACAGAGATACTGCCTATCTCGATTATGATTTTTATGCTTTAGGTTATAAGAGTGGGGTTGCGTGTTTAAATGGTGTTTTGCTTGAACAAATAGGTCGCTATAGGCTGACTCATCCTGAACATAAAATTATTGTTATTTGCCATTGGGGTGTCGACTTTAAGCCAATTACAAAAGAACAGAGTAAGCTTGCTACCATTCTAACTCAAGCTGGCGCTGACTTGATCATTGGTCATGGTGCTCATACTATTCAACCTGTCCAGATCATTAACCAAAAGCCAGTCGTGTTTGGTATTGGCAATGCTGTGTTTAATAGCAATGGCGAATATGACAAACACAATGCCTTACCTTATGGTTGTATAGCAAGGTTAGATTTGTCAAAAGACTTACTTCGTCTTTATCCAATTTACACCAATAATTTGAAAACATTTTGGCAGCCATATCCAGTCAATGCTGAAGATTTCTTAAAAGCTAGTACTTACATGACATCTTTACTGACCCCTGAAAATTACATCGCTACCCAAGATAATTTAGGAGCATATGTTGAAATTAAATTTTAGGGATATTGTTTGTATGTCGATAAAATAGTTTGAAGTTGTACTGGCGTAAATCCTAAATTTCTTAAGCCACCACTGCCTAATTTACATTCGGCGCTTGCCATGATGTTGGTTGGAGTACGTTTTGTAGCTTTTGGCGCACAAACATGTTTTAGACCAAACACATGTCCCATTTCATGCACGCTACCAGCCTGAATATTATAATTGAGGCGGTTCCAGTCTAATAAAATAAAAGGTTTGCCATTATTACGAAAGGCTCTACTCGTTACATCTTCAAATTTCCATTTGGTCGAATAGGCATCATAAATAAAAACAATCACTTCTTTACTTGCAGTTCGTTTCGGAAAACACGTATTTACACTGGCAGGAATGGTTTCAATCGTAATTGGGTAGGGCTGATTAATCTGTTGTTTTAAATCACAATGTAATTTTGAAAACTCTTCATAAGGAATATAACGATGTAATTTAAATTTAAAAATTTTATTATTTTTATCATCTACATAGTATTTATTTAATATTTTAATTTCCTTACGCATCTGTTGATAATTATCAAACTTTGTAGCTTCTGGAGAGTTGGTTGTAAAAACAAAAGTGACTGGAATAATAGGGCGGCCATCTGTAGAGACTTTAGGTGTTTCTCCTAAAGGAAGAGGAGGGCGTGTAGTACAAGAAACGCATAGTAAAGTGCCAGTAATCACCAGTAATGTTTTTTTCATGCAGATTTCCCTCAAGCCCACCTTGGATTGCATTTAGTTTTGTTCAAAATTTTTTATATGATATGAATGATGTCAATTTTTATGGAGTCCATTTTGACAACTCAGTATGAACTACATCGGCAAATTTTAGAAGTCATTGCTTTGATTCCTTACGGAAAAGTTGCAACCTATGGACAAGTGGCTCGTATGGCAGGATTACCAAAACATGCAAGATTAGTCGGCTATGTTTTGAAACATCTTGAAGTTGATCATCAAGTTCCTTGGTATCGTGTAATTAATTCTCAAGGCAAAATTAGCCTAAGTAAGTTTAATGAAAAAGGTGAAAATATTCAGCAATTAAAACTGGAAGCTGAAGGTGTCTATTTGTTAAATGGTAAAGTTGACTTAAAGCAGTTTGCTTGGCAGCCTTAATATTTATGTTAGAGAGTAAATACACATGCAAAAGAATAATAAATGGTGTAGTGGAGCAGTATTACTTTTAAGTTTGATGGCACAGGTGAGTTATGCTGGAAAGGATATTTCAACTCAACCTTTTATAAATATAAAGGCTTCTCAGCAAGACATAGATTTGATATGCAAGCAACTGAGACAGAAATGCAGTGGTGAAGCTATCCTGTGGAAGGGAAAAAATACGCAAGATTCGATTTATTACCTAATAGATGAAAGTCCACAAATTGTTCAGGTTAAGAAGCAAAATAATCAATATAAAGTAGTTGATCAATGGGACTTTAAAGATTATCAACATCATAATAAAGAGCCTCATACCGATGATTTGGGACCAGATGGATTACAAATCTTTCCAGCTTTATATCCATTAAATAAAAATGGGTTTGCAATCGCAGTAGTTAATAGATGGTTTACTGGTTACTCAGGAGGAGGGCGTTTTGAAGAAAATGCTGATTTTATTAAGCTCAAACCTCATGGGAAGTATCAAGTTGCACTAAAAGATATTGCTTTTTCTTCACGAGAAATGATTCGAGCATGTTTTTCAGAACAAGATTATAAAAAATCGCCCCATTGTCATGATGAGGCATGGATGATACTAAACATTCAATTTAAAGATGTGGGACAACCATATTATTTATGGCAATTAAATTATAAAAATTATTCTTGGGAAGCTTTCAAAAGTAAAAAAACAATAACGGTTGAGCAATCGCGTGAAGAGGTTATGCCTTTTAAGAAATAGAAGCCTATCTTGCTCACTTTAGCCAAACAGGCGTCTCACTTTAGCGAACAATTAACACAGGAATATGGCTTTCCCCTAAAACTTTTTGTGCAACACTTCCCAACACGAGTTTTCGGACTCCCGTGCGGCCATGAGAACCCATGACAATCAGATCTGCATTTAAGTCTTGAGCAGCTTGAATGATTTCCTCATGTACAACAAAGCCTTCCAACAGTTTGGTTTCAACAGTAATGCCTTCGTTGGCAAATTCTTGTTTTGCTTTTTCTAAAATGTCGAGCAAATAAGTTCTTGTACGTTCAATCAACTCATTAGTTTGGCCAGTTTT
The DNA here is from genome assembly GCF_031798995.1 of Acinetobacter sp. V104_13. NCBI lineage: Bacteria > Pseudomonadati > Pseudomonadota > Gammaproteobacteria > Moraxellales > Moraxellaceae > Acinetobacter > Acinetobacter sp. V104_13. The sequence continues at coordinate 10,163 of NZ_JAVQNP010000009.1, forward strand.
TACGTAGACATCAGCAATAAATGGATCAAGTGCCATCACTTGTACAACTGTAATTTTGCTATTTAATGCTTTTCCCAGCTTAATGGCCTCTTTCATGGCGACCATAGAAGTTTCAGAACCGTCAATTGGTACTAGAATATGTTGATATAACATGAGTATTTTCCTTATTGTAATGATGCTTATTTATTAATACTTTATACCTATTTTTTGACGATTTAAATTCAAGCACGTAATCATTTGTGATTTTATAACGACAAATTTTGTAGATAAATTTTTATAAATTGCGCAAATTTTCTATATGTGTAGATAAAGCATCAATATCGTCAGTTTGAAGATATTCACGTATTTTCAAAATTTGCTTCTCATCTAAATCATAAAGTTTTAAAGCAAGTAGTTTGTCGATCTGTTCTTGAGGAAAGCGATATTTAATAATTTTCGCAGGCACCCCACCGACAATTGCATAGGGCGGAACATCTTTAGTTACTACGGCTCCAGTGGCGACCACTGCGCCTTCACCTAGTTTGACACCTTGCATAATCATGGCACGGCTACCAACCCAGCAGCCATCAGAAATAACAGTATCACCAGCTGCCAAAAAACTACGAGTATCAAAAGGAAAAGTTGAAATCCAGTCGGGTCTATGAAGCTGATTGCCACCCATCATGATCACGCACTCTGCACCAAAACAAACAAAATTGCCAATATAAAGTTGGTCAATCGGTTTTTTTGGCGTTGAAGCTTTGTCATGTAAATAACGTACTACACAACGTTCAAAGCCTTGATCCCAATAAGCTGAATAATAAGAATAATTTCCCTTAATATGGATATTGGGATTTTTCACAGTTTTGGAAATAAACTCAAACTCGCACCAATGACGAACAGGGGAGCTAATTAACTTTTCAGCCATAAGGGAGATATAAAAAAGGGAATACACTATTATACCGAATTGCGATTCAAGCTGAACCCATAATCTCAGCCCAGCCAGTGAATCGAATATTAAAAGAGGGGCTAATTTGAACTAATTATTATGAGGAATACGTGCAATAACTTTAATCTCAAAATCAAAGCCTGCTAACCAAGTTACGCCCACAGCGGTCCAATTAGGATAAGGCTTTTGTGTAAAGATCTGATTTTTAACTTTCATAATGCTTTCAAACTGCCGTTCTGGATCGGTATGAAAGGTGGTGACATCAATAATTTCATGGAAAGTACAACCAGCTGCTTTCAGTGTCTCTGCTAAGTTCTTAAAAGCTTGGATCACCTGTTTTTCAAAATCAGGTACAGGTGAGCCATCTTCCAAGCTACCAACCTGTCCTGAAACAAAGAGTAAATCTTTCGATTGAATTGCGGCTGAATAACCATGCTGTTCATATAAGGTATGGCGGTCTTTAGGAAATATTGCAGTTCTCATCAGGTTTGTTCTCCTTTAGTATTTAAATACCAATCAGTAAATGTCGCTCAGGTTTCACATACGCCTCGTATGTAAACATAATTGACATACGAGGCGTATGTCAATTAAAATTTTTTGTGATGATTAGCTGGTGAAATACATGTCTGTTCGTGAACAAAAGATGGCGGAAACCCGCAAGAAACTGATTGAAGTAGCACGTCGTGCATTTGCTGAATATGGCTATGCAGATACTTCAATGGATAAACTCACGGCAGAAGCAGGGTTGACCCGTGGGGCGCTGTACCATCATTTTGGTGATAAGCGCGGTTTATTTGCTGCAGTGGTCGATCAAATTGATTCACAGATGGCAGAATATGCCCAGCAGCATTTAGAGCAGCCTGATGATCTTTGGGAAGGATTGCTACTTGAAGGGCAGACCTATATTCAAAATGCTTTAAATCCTGAGTTTCAGCGTATTGTGTTACGTGATGGACCTGCCGTGCTGGGCGATCCAGCGCATTGGCCAAGTCAAAACAGATGTCTGCAGTCTACCCGTAAGTGCGTTGAACAGCTATTGACAGCAGAACAAATTAAAATTGTAGACCCAGAAGCGGCAGCAGTGCTTTTAAATGGGGCTGCCATGAACGCAGCATTATGGGTAGCTTCTAGTGAATATCCTGAACAGGTACTTCCTGAAGCCTTAAATGCCTTTAAAATCTTTGCATCAGGCTTTTTAAAAATGCATAGTGAACTTTTTTAATAATTGTTTGAAATATAAAAAACCCCTCAATTGAGGGGTTTTATAGTTTCAGTATATCTATTTATAAATTAAAGATATTCTACACTTACGATTTCATATTCCACTTCGCCTTGAGGAGTAACGATTTTTACTTCATCACCTTCACTCTTGCTCAAAAGGCCACGTGCGATTGGTGAGTTCACTGAGATTTTATTGATTTTAAAATCAGCTTCATCATCACCAACAATTTTATAAGTCTTGCGTTCTTCAGTATCAAGGTTTTCAATCGTTACCGTAACACCGAATACAACACGACCGTTTTGTTCTAAGTCCTTAACATCGATGACTTGTGAAGCACCCAATTTTCCTTCGATATCTTGGATGCGTCCTTCACAGAAACCTTGCTGTTCACGAGCAGCATGGTATTCTGCATTTTCTTTTAAGTCCCCATGTTCACGTGCTTCAGCAATTGCTTGAGTAATACGTGGACGTTCAACAGATTTCAGATGTTGTAATTCTTTCTCTAAGGCGATTTTACCTTCAGGGGTCATTGGATAACGTTGCATTTCGGTCCCTCTTAAGTTGAGAAAACACAGTTAAAAAAATGAAAAAATCCCGCCACCGATAAGGTGACGGGACTTATCGGTAAAAAAATTAACCTACAGTTAAATCTTGCAAGCGGTATACATCCATTGGCAATTTCACAGCAAAGGCTTGGCAAACAGCTTCTGCGCCATTGATAGTCGTTGTGTAATACACTTTGCCTTGTAGGGCAGCACGACGAATCATTGCAGAGTCATATTGAGCCTGTTTACCTTCAGTGGTATTGACAATAAGGTGTATTTCACCATTTTTCAAGCGGTCAACAATATGTGGACGACCTTCAGTAACTTTATTTACAGATTCACATTCTAAACCTGCTTCTTTAAGCACTTGGTAAGTACCACCTGTTGCAACAAGCTTGAAGCCATATTCAACTAATTTCTTAGCGATATCAGCGATATATTTCTTGTCAGATTCACGTACTGATAAGAAAGCATGTTTTACTTCGCCTTCAGTTGGTAAACCAGGTAAGCGTTCATTTGAGCCTAAAACAGCTTTATAGAATGCTTCACCAAATGTTTTACCTACGCCCATCACTTCACCTGTAGATTTCATCTCAGGTCCAAGCATAGGGTCTACGCCTTGGAATTTAGCGAATGGGAAAACGGCTTCCTTCACAGCAAAATGAGTTGGAATGATTTCTTTAGTAAATCCTTGAGATTCAAGAGATTGACCTGCCATACAACGCGCAGCAACTTTCGCTAAAGAATCACCAATACACTTCGATACGAATGGAACTGTACGTGAAGCACGTGGGTTAACTTCTAGAACGTAAATATCGTCACCTTTTACAGCGAACTGAACGTTCATCAAGCCAACAACGCCAAGTTCTTTTGCCATCGCAATCGTTTGACGACGCATTTCATCCTGAATTTCTTTTGATAAAGAATAAGGAGGAATCGAACATGCAGAGTCACCTGAGTGAATACCAGCTTGTTCAATATGCTGCATGATACCGCCGATCACAACGTCTTTACCGTCAGATACACAGTCAACATCAACTTCAGTTGCGTCATCTAGGAAACGGTCAAGAAGAACAGGGGCTTCATTAGATGCTTGAACTGCTTCACGAAGGTAACGTTTAAGTTCTTCTTCGTTATATACGATTTCCATTGCACGACCACCTAATACATAAGATGGGCGAACAACAAGCGGATAACCTACTTTTGCAGCTTCAGAGATACCTTCTTCAGCAGATTTTACAATGCTGTTGTTTGGTTGACGAAGCTGTAAACGTTGAATCATTTGTTGGAAACGTTCACGGTCTTCAGCACGGTCAATCGCATCTGGTGATGTACCGATAATTGGAGTACCTGCTTCTTCTAAAGCACGTGCCAATTTAAGCGGAGTTTGACCACCGTACTGTACGATTACGCCTTTAGGCTTCTCTGTACGTACGATTTCAAGTACATCTTCAAGTGTTACAGGCTCGAAGTATAGACGGTCAGATGTGTCATAGTCGGTAGAAACAGTTTCAGGGTTACAGTTCACCATGATTGTTTCGTAACCGTCTTCACGCATAGCTAATGCAGCGTGTACACAGCAGTAGTCAAATTCGATACCTTGACCAATACGGTTTGGACCACCACCAATGACCATGATCTTGTCACGGTTTGATGGATTTGCTTCACATTCTTCATCGTAAGTTGAATACATGTATGCAGTACCAGACTCAAACTCTGCTGCACATGTATCAACACGTTTGTAAACTGGATAAACACCCAAGTTCCAACGTTGTTTACGGAATTGCTTTTGTGAAATGCCCATGAGGTGAGCAATACGAAGGTCAGATAAACCTTTACGCTTGAACGAACGGATGTTGTCAGCGTTTAAGTCACCAAAACCTAAAGTTTTCACTTGAGCTTCAGTTTTAACGATGTCTTGAATCTGAATAAGGAACCAACGGTCAATTTTAGTTGCTTCGAAAACTTCATCTAAAGAGAAACCATGACGGAAAGCGTCCGCTACATACCAGATACGCTCAGGACCCGGAACTTTAAGTTCTTTTAGAATAATTTCTTTTGCATTTGTTGCACCAGCTTCGATTTTTTCATCAAAACCGCTTACACCAACTTCAAGACCACGTAATGCTTTTTGTACAGATTCTTGGAAGTTACGGCCAATTGCCATCACTTCACCAACAGATTTCATCTGAGTGGTAAGAACTGGTTCAGCTTGCGGGAATTTCTCGAAGTTAAAACGAGGAATTTTCGTTACAACATAGTCAATTGATGGTTCGAAGCTTGCAGGAGTTACGCCACCAGTGATGTCATTTTTCAATTCATCAAGAGTATAACCAACAGCAAGTTTTGCTGCGATTTTAGCAATCGGGAAACCTGTTGCTTTAGAAGCAAGTGCAGATGAACGAGATACACGAGGGTTCATCTCGATAACAACCATACGGCCGTCTTTCGGGTTAATACCGAACTGAACGTTAGAACCACCTGTCTCAACACCAATTTCACGAAGAACTGCAACCGAAGCGTTACGCATCAATTGGTATTCTTTGTCAGTTAATGTCTGAGCTGGTGCTACAGTGATTGAGTCACCAGTGTGTACGCCCATTGGGTCGAAGTTTTCGATCGCACATACGATAATACAGTTGTCATTTTTGTCACGAACAACTTCCATTTCGTACTCTTTCCAACCAATTAAAGATTCATCGATCAATAACTGGTGAGTAGGAGAGAGATCAAAACCACGTTCACAAATCTCAAGGAATTCTTCACGGTTATATGCAATACCGCCACCCGAACCACCCATTGTGAATGATGGACGGATAATTACCGGGAAACCAAAGCGTGACTGGATTTCTAAAGCTTCTTCCATTGTTTCAGCAATGGCAGCTTTTGGACATTCCAAGCCAATTTTACGCATAGCGATATCGAAGAGTTTACGATCTTCGGCTTTCTCAATTGCGTCTTTAGTTGCACCAATTAATTCAACATTATATTTCTCAAGAACGCCGTGCTCATCAAGTGCAAGAGCACAGTTCAACGCAGTTTGGCCACCCATAGTTGGCAATACTGCATCTGGACGTTCTTTTTCAATAATCTGTGCAACTGTTTGCCAAGTAATTGGCTCAATATAAGTTGCATCAGCCATTGAAGGGTCTGTCATAATGGTTGCTGGGTTAGAGTTAACCAAAATAACACGGTAGCCTTCTTCACGAAGCGCTTTACACGCTTGAGCACCTGAGTAGTCAAACTCACATGCCTGACCAATCACAATCGGGCCAGCACCAATAATTAAGATGCTTTTAATATCCGTACGTTTAGGCATTATTCGCTCCTTAATTACTGTTTAGATGCTTCGATAAGTTCGATGAAATGATCGAACAATGGGGCACAATCATGTGGACCAGGGCTTGCTTCAGGGTGACCTTGGAAGCTGAAAGCTGGTTTGTCTGTACGATGAATCCCTTGTAAGGTGCCATCGAACAATGATTTATGCGTTGCTTTTAAGTTAGCCGGTAAAGTTTCAGCATCTACAGCGAAACCATGGTTTTGTGAAGTAATCATCACTGTACCATCTTCAAGATTTTGTACAGGGTGGTTAGCACCGTGGTGACCATGGTTCATTTTTACAGTTTTTGCACCAGAAGCGAGTGCCAAGATTTGGTGGCCTAAGCAAATACCAAATACAGGTAATGTTGTGGTTTCAACAATAGTTTTTACAGCTTCGATTGCATAATCACAAGCAGCTGGATCGCCAGGGCCATTTGAAAGGAATACGCCATCCGGATTAAGTGCCAATACTTTTTCAGCCGGAGTTTCTGCAGGTACAACGGTTAATTTGCAACCGCGGTCTGCAAGCATACGCAAGATGTTGGTTTTGACACCGTAATCGTATGCAACTACATGATATTTTAATTCAGGTTGAGAGAAGCCTTGGCCTAGAGTCCATGAACCTTCAGACCATTCAAAACCAGTTGGATCACAACATTCTTTTGCAAGGTCTAAACCGTTTAAGCCACCAAAAGCACGAGCTTTGGCAATTGCTTCTTCTTCAGTAATATTTTCGCCAGCAAGGATGCAACCATTTTGTGCACCTTTGTCACGCAAAATACGTGTTAATTTACGTGTATCAATATCCGCGATTGCAACAACATTGTGTTCTTGCAAATATTCACTCAAAGACTGCTCAGCACGGAAGTTACTGTGTAGTAGAGGAAGGTCACGAATAATTAAACCATTCGCCCATACTTTATGGATACGACCAGATTCAACGTCTTCTGCGTTGCAGCCAGTGTTTCCGATATGAGGGTAAGTTAATGTCACAATTTGTTGTGCATAACTTGGGTCAGTCAAAATTTCTTGATAGCCTGTCATGGCTGTGTTAAAAACGACTTCTCCAGTCGTACTTCCCGTTGCGCCGATTGACGTTCCTTTAAAGATCGTTCCATCTGCGAGGGCTAAAATGGCGGGGGTGCTCAAACCAAAGCTCCTGAATTTCGGCTGTAAAAAAGCGAGTAGACCCAAAAAAGATAGGCGATGTTGTGATAAAACATGCCCCTCCCTATCGGTCTGCTCGCTTGTAACTTAACAGCGCATTATACGCATGGAACCTCAAAAAGTCTATTTATTTTCTGCTAAAAAACATAATTCATTGCTTGATTTTTACAAAAAAATTATCTGCTCATCCGAATCAGTTACTTTTGATAAATTGTCTAACAATTTGCTGGCTGAATTTTTAGAACTGGATTTATTGTATTGCTAGTTAAAAAATAAACAATATGAGGAAATAGCATGAGTAATGATCAAGTTTCAAAAGATGTGAGCGAGAAAGCTCAAGCAGTAGTTGATTCGGTAAAAGCTGAGGTGAATGAAGTGAAAGAAACCGTAGCTGCTACTACAACTAAAGCGAAAAGAACAGTAACTGCTAAAACTGCGCAAGTAAAAGAAAGTGTTACCGAGAAAACTGAGCAGATTAAAGAAGTTGCTACAGAAGCGAAAACTCAGGTGAAAGAAGCTATCACTGAAACTCAAGAGCAGGTCAAAGAAGTTTTAAGTGAAACTCAAGAAAAAATTGAAGCTGAAACTCATGAGTTAAACAAGAATATTCAAAATCAATTTGTTCAAATTAAACAAGATATTCTACAACGTCTTGATGTGATTAAAGCTCAGTTTAGCACCTCACAAGAAGGACTATCTGAACTTAAAAATGCTTTGAAAGCAGAAATTAACGCACTTATCGAAGATTTGACTAAAGTCAGTAAAGAACTTAAAGGTGATATTAGCCAGATTTCTTTGAAGCACAAAGATTCTTTAAGTGAAAGTATTAAGCGTACTAAAAATAATGCAGTTGAAGCTTGGAATAAAGCAAGAGATAACTAATGATCTTAGCTTTTAGCTAGCTATAAAAAAACGAGAATTAATTTCTCGCTTTTTTACTTTTAAAACTGATGTAACCAGTCACGCTTATTATGGAAATCTGCACTTTTTCCACTATGCTGCATTGCATAGTACTGCATACCTTCTTTGGTTTTTAAAACTGCAGTTAAACCTAAATAAAGGTTTGCCCATTTCAAGCGATGCTGTTGCATAAATTGTCCCAAATCAAGACTAACATTTAAGCCATAATGAGTACGCTTGAGATGGTTCAGTTCGATATCGTAAGCAGCAAGGGGAGGCATACTTTCTGGATAGCGATATTCTTCAAACTGATAAGACTGCCATGATTGAGAAGGGGAAAGGTTAATTTCCCGATAATAATCTTCATCATGCACGCCAACAAAAATTTCGAAACAAGTTTCTTCCCACAAAAAATCCTGACGAGGATGAGCCGCGACTTCTTGGGGCCAGACAATGAGTTGATTTGGATCACGAATCCAAAAACCGACATTTAAGGTGTGCGGTGCTTGCTGTTCAATTGCACCAACAACAGAAACAGCATGAAAACGATCAAAAGCTGAAAGTTCGTAACTTGCCATAGTTTGTCAAATCAACTTAGTTTGCTAAATGAGCGTGGCGAACAAGATTAGACAAATGCTGGTTTTGCTTAGCTGCTTTTTTGTAAAGTAAAACAATTTTACCAATCTTTTGCACAGCTTCTGCGCCAGTCGCTTCTACAATTGCATCAATTACAGCAGTACGTGCTTCACGGTCTTCACCAGCAACTTTAACTTTGATAAGTTCGTGGTCGTTTAAAGCACGAAGAGTTTCTTCGATAACAGCATCTGTTAAGCCTTGTCCACCAATCATGACAACCGGATTAAGCACATGACCAATTTGACGTAAACGTTTACGTTCATGGATAGATAAAGCGGCCATTAAAAATACCTGATTTTAAAAACGACTTAGTATAGCAAAAAACTTAAATTCAGATGTACGAAAAACTGTATAAATAATCGATCAACATTATTGGAAAAAAACTGTAAAACTTGGTGAGATTACGCTACATCCGTACTGTAATGAGAGTAATTTTCACGTACAATGAACGATCAGAAGTTTTTTTGATATTTAGTGAGTTATGGCAACACGCATTACAAACCAGAAATTGTCGAAAAGTAGTCGTGCGTGGATGAGGGAACATCTAGACGATCCTTTTGTAAAAAAAGCACAAAAGGAAGGGTATCGTGCGCGAGCAGCATATAAACTTCTTGAAATCCAAGAAAAATATAAGTTGATCAAGCCAGGCATGACGGTAGTCGATTTGGGGGCAGCTCCTGGTAGCTGGTCTCAAATTGCTGGAAAACTTGTGGGTAGCAAAGGTTTAGTGATTGCTTCCGATATTTTGCCCATGGATGCTTTGCCTGATGTCACTTTCTTACAAGGCGACTTTAGAGAAGAAGCTGTATTTGAAAAATTGTTAAATATTTTAAATGGGCGACAAGTAGACATTGTAATTTCTGATATGGCCCCCAATACATCAGGTAATAGGGCTGTTGATCAACCTAGACAGATTTACTTATGTGAACTGGCTTTAGATTTTGCTCAAAAGGTTCTTGGTCCTAATGGACAGTTTGTGGTTAAAGTGTTCCAAGGCGCAGGATTCGATGAGTTTCGTAAACAAGTGGTTGATAGTTTTGCTGTGTTAAAGACAGCAAAACCAGCAGCTTCTCGGGCGCGCTCTAAAGAAGTTTTTTTGGTTGGACAAGGGCGTAAGAAAGCATTGCAATAAAGTTTACTTGCCAAGCTCCTAAAAATTGTGCATTTTGTACTTTTAGGTTATCCGCAAGCAATACAGTTGCTGTTTTTATGACGATCAGCCAAGATTGGGCATGATCAAATTAGATCGATATGGGAATAAAGCTTTGAGCGATTACTTCAAGAATGCCGTATTGTGGCTAATAATACTTGGTGTTCTGATTTTAATTTTCAGTAATATCAGTGACCGCAATAAGCCTACTGCGATGAAATACTCAGATTTCGTTGCAGCGGTGAATGCTGGCCAAATTAAGCAAGTCACAATTGACGGTTTAAATATTAATGGTGAAAAAACTAACGGATCACAGTTTGAAACTGTTCGTCCGCAAGTTGAAGACACTGAGCTTATGCCGAGCTTAAATAAGCAAAATGTTGTTGTAGAGGGGACAGCTCCTCAACGTCAAGGCATTTTGATGCAACTTCTCATTGCTAGTTTCCCTGTACTGTTAATCATTCTGTTATTCATGTTCTTTATGCGTAACATGGGTGGTGGTGCAGGCGGAAAAAATGGACCGATGAGTTTTGGTAAGTCGAAAGCAAAAATGCTTTCTGAAGACCAAATCAAAGTCAATTTTTCTGACGTTGCCGGTTGTGATGAAGCAAAACAAGAAGTTGTTGAAATTGTAGATTTCTTAAAAGACCCTGCAAAATTCAAACGTTTGGGCGCTACTATTCCTCGTGGCGTACTTATGGTTGGTCCTCCGGGTACTGGTAAAACGTTATTAGCCAAAGCAATTGCTGGTGAAGCTAAAGTTCCTTTCTTCAGCATTTCAGGTTCTGACTTTGTCGAAATGTTCGTGGGTGTGGGTGCGTCCCGTGTCCGTGATATGTTCGAGCAAGCGAAGCGTCATGCGCCTTGTATTATCTTTATTGACGAGATTGATGCAGTAGGACGTCACCGTGGTTCAGGTACAGGTGGTGGTCATGATGAGCGTGAGCAAACCTTGAACCAAATGCTTGTAGAGATGGATGGTTTTGAAGGTAACGAAGGCGTAATCGTAATTGCTGCGACTAACCGTGTTGATGTCTTGGATAAAGCATTATTACGTCCAGGTCGTTTTGACCGTCAAGTAATGGTAGGTTTGCCTGACATTCGTGGTCGTGAGCAGATTCTGAATGTACATTTGAAAAAATTACCTTCAGTTACGGGTGTGGATGTTAAAGTTCTATCTCGTGGTACTCCAGGTTTCTCTGGTGCACAGTTGGCAAACCTTGTTAACGAAGCTGCATTATTTGCTGCACGCCGTAATAAGAACACTGTTGACATGCATGACTTTGAAGATGCAAAAGACAAAATCTACATGGGACCAGAGCGTAAATCGATGGTTCTACGTGAAGAAGAGCGTCGTGCAACTGCTTATCATGAAGCGGGTCATGCAATTGTTGCTGAAATTTTACCGGGTACAGATCCTGTTCATAAAGTAACAATTATGCCGCGTGGTTGGGCTTTAGGTGTAACTTGGCAGTTACCTGAACAAGACCAAATTAGCCACTATAAAGACAAGATGCTAAACGAAATTGCAATTTTGTTTGGTGGTCGTATTGCTGAAGAAGTATTTATCCAACAGCAATCTACTGGTGCTTCAAATGACTTTGAGCGAGCTACTAAAATGGCGCGTGCAATGGTTACGAAGTACGGTATGTCTGACAAAATGGGTGTAATGGTTTACGAAGATGAAAACCAAAATGGTTTCTTTGGTAATGTAGGAAGCCGTACGATTTCTGAAGCAACTCAACAGTTAGTTGATGAAGAAGTACGTCGTATTCTTGATGAGCAATACAAAGTTGCACGTAATATCTTAGAAGGTAATAAAGATATTGCACATGCGATGGTAAAAGCTTTGATGGAATGGGAAACTATTGATCGTGATCAAATCCGTGACATTATGGAAGGTCGTGAGCCACAACCGCCTAAAGTATATGTTGCTGAAAACCCAGTGGCTGCATTTGAACCACCAAAAGATGGTCCATCTACACCACCACCATTGCCAGCAATGAACTAATTAGTGAATTAAAAAAGCCACAGTCATGTGGCTTTTTTTATGGGCTTGAGTTTGTTAAAAGCTAAAAATAAATCAACACCATATATAGGTGATAATTGCTAAAATACAGCCTGATTTTAAACTGGAGCTTTTTATGCAACTAATGCCTTTGCCTCAACAGATTTTACAGTGTGGACAGCTTCAGTTAGATTTATCACAGCCTCACGTTATGGGCATATTAAATGTCACACCAGATTCTTTTAGTGATGGTGGAAAGCATAATCAAGTAGATCAAGCGATTACTTATGCGCTAGCCATGGTAGAGCAAGGCGCTACCATTATTGATATTGGTGGTGAGTCTACTCGTCCAGGAGCCTCTGAAGTAAGCATAGAAGAAGAAATACGAAGAGTTGTGCCCGTAGTTGAAGCTTTAGCTAAACATAATATTGTTTTATCAATTGATACGAGTCAGCCTGATGTTATTCGTGCAGCGAAAGAAGCAGGAGCACATATTTGGAATGATGTACGTGCGCTTACTCGTCCCAATGCTTTAAAAACGGCAGCAGATCTGGATATACCCGTAGTGATCATGCATATGCGTGGTGAGCCGACTACAATGAATCAGTTGGACCAATATACGGACGTAACCTTAGATGTTATAGCGGAGCTCCAGCAGCGCGTGAATGAAGCTTTAAATGCGGGTGTGAAAAAACATAATATTATTATTGATCCTGGGTTTGGTTTTGCAAAAAATGCGCAGCAAAATTTAAGACTACTCAAAGAATTTTGGAAGCTTGGTGAAATGGGTTATCCGATTTTATCTGGCCTTTCTCGTAAACGTTTTATTGGTGAAGCATTAAAGGGTGCAACTGCAGATCAGCGTGGGGTAGGAAGCGTTACGGGGCATTTGCTTAGTATTCAGCAAGGAGCATGCATTGTTAGAGCGCATGATGTAAAAGCAATGACTGATGCAATTCTAGTTTGGAAGGCGATGATACAAGCTTAATAAAGTAGGCTTTATAAAAATCAGGTAGTAACTCATTAATTTAATGAGCTAGATGATTGAGTCAGGGAAAAATATCGTTATTCTTTTGAAAATATGTTATAAGCGGCAAGTTTTTGCTGTTGTGTAAACTTTTGTATGTTCGAAGACTTACTTCTCCCGATGTTTGATGATGAATATTATCCAGATATTTTGGTCGCTGAACTCAAGCAGCTCATTGAACAATTTGCTAAAAAAGTTCAGAAGCCTGCCTTAGCTGAGCAGGATATCTATCGATATGCTCATCAAACTGTGATTGAAATTAATGAGATGAAACCTCAGTTCGAAGATCTAGATTCTTCGTTAGATGATAGTGCTGCTGACTATATTGCTGAAGCAATGATGATGGTAGCACAGGAAGCTGGATATTTAGATCTAGAAATGGAAGAGCTGGTTATGAATCGAGAGTGGTGATTACTCTCGATTTTCAATATCTTCAAATACATCTAACAAGTGGCAAGATGCCTTTAAATGTATTTCGTCTATTTCTTTAACTTTTAAAACTAAAACACCATTCTCTTGATAATCTGCGTCCGCTAACAAACTGACCCAATAAGTTTCTCGTTTTTGTTCCAGCGTTTTAAATTTATCTATTATCTGTTCGGGTGCTTTAACTAAATAATCATCTTTAGTAATAGAGCAACGTGAAAAATACCAATGGTTGTCTTTGAAAGAAAGGGTACCAGAGAAAAGATCTGTGGCGTAAACCTTTGTTATAAAAAGGGTAGTGTAAACGAGTAATAATATTCTTATCATAAAATTCATTTTGTTTAGGCATAAAAAAACCAGCATACGCTGGATTCTTTGTAGCACCAAATTCAATATTTGAAAATGGTGCCCGGGGCCGGACTCGAACCGGCACGCTTTGTGGGCGGGGGATTTTAAATCCCCTGTGTCTACCTATTTCACCACCCGGGCATGTGCGCAATAATAGAGGACAAGTGCGCGATTGGCAAGAGAAAATCAGAGAGTTTGCTTTATTTTCAATCAGTTCTTGTTGGTATTTATATAAATTAACCAATTTGTGTCATGATTTGTTCATTAAACTGAGATCAGTTGTTCATCTTATCTACCTAAATTTAAGACACTCATTGCTTAAAACTTAGGTAATTTTATGTCAGAAAAAATTTCACGCCGAGAATTAATTCAAAAAAGTCTGTTCGGTTTTGGGGCGCTATCTTTGCCTGTAGCTTTTACGGGGTGTAATGATGGTTCCGATGAGGAGGAGGGTTCAGAAATACAAGCAGATTTTTTACATGGAGTTGCGAGCGGCGACCCATTGCAAGATAAAGTAATTTTATGGACGCGGTTAACACCAGTAGATCTTAATGTGCATCTTAGAGTTACTTGGGAAATTGCTACCGATGATCAGTTCAAGCAGAATTTAAAGACTGGTACGGTTCAAACGACTAAAACTGACGATTTTACCGTGAAGGTGGATGCAACAGATCTACAAGCGGCTACAACTTATTATTATCGCTTTCGATTTGGTAGCAAAGTCTCGCCAGTAGGGCAAACAAAAACATTACCTGTAACTACCAATAAGGTCAGCTTCGCAGTATGTTCTTGTTCTAATTATCCTGCGGGTTATTTTTACGTTTACCGTGAAATGGCAAAACAGAATGTGGATGTAGTCATTCATTTGGGCGATTATATTTATGAATATGGGGCTGATGGCTATGCGACAGAAGATGCTGCAAAGCTGGGCCGTACTTTACCGTCCGATAATAATAAAGAAATTATTAAATTAGATGATTATCGCAAACGTTATGCGCTTTATCGTCAGGATAAAGACTTGCAGGTGGTTCATCAGCGTCATCCTTTTATTGTAATTTGGGATGACCATGAGTTAGCGAATGATACTTGGCGCGAAGGTGCAGAGAATCATCAAAGTAATGAGGGTCCTTTCTTGGAGCGTAAATTAGCTGCTCTACAAGCTTATTTTGAATGGATGCCGATTCGCCCAGTTTCTAGTACCGATCATTTAAATATTTATCGTCAGTTTAACTTTGGTTCGCTGGTTCAATTAACCATGTTAGATACACGTATTATTGCGCGAGATAAACAGCTCGAATATACAGATTATATGATAACTTCTGGTTTAGATGCTCAAAAGTTTCAGGCTGATTTGACAGATCCAAAGCGTACTTTAATGGGATATACGCAAAGGGATTGGTTGGTCGATAAATTAAAGCAATCTACAGCAACATGGAATGTGATTGGTCAGCAAGTCTTAATGAGTAAAATGTGGATTCCAGCTGAGTTATTGGCATCGCTGGGGCAAATTACTTCAGGCGGAACTTCGCCGGATACATTAGCTAAAATGAATGCGCAAATTACAGAATTAGTCACATTAAAATTACGATTAGAGCAGGGTGATCCAACTTTAACTATTCAAGAAAAAGCGCGACTCACAACTTTAGTTCCATATAATCTCGATGCTTGGGATGGTTACTATGCTGAGCGAGAGTTTTTTTACACTAAATTGGCAGAGTTTAATAAGAAAATTATTGTTTTGGCAGGCGATACCCATAATGCGTGGACATCTTACTTATATAGCCAAAAGGGTGAATATGTCGGTGTTGAACTGGCGACAAGTTCGGTTTCTTCCCCAGGTCTTGAAAAATATTTAAGTATTCCATTGGCTCAGTTGCAGCAGTTTGAATTTGCCTTTACGACGCTTATCGATGAATTGGCATATTGTAATTTAAATCAGCGGGGTTATTTGATGGTTACACTAGATGATAAACAGGTGCTGTCGGATTGGATTTTTGTAGATTCAATTAAAAATGCAGAATATAAAGTAGATTCTAGTAGAAGCTATCAATTGGTGTTGGATGCGAATTTAACACCTGAAAAAGATAAGCAAAAAACTGCTTAAATATATGAGGCGAGAAAAGGATGCTAATAAGTATCCTTTTTTTAGACATAAAAAAACCAGCTTTCGCTGGATTCTTTATGACACCAATTTCTATACTAGAAAATGGTGCCCGGGGCCGGACTCGAACCGGCACGCTTTGTGGGCGGGGGATTTTAAATCCCCTGTGTCTACCTATTTCACCACCCGGGCTTTACCAAATTTGGAGGCGGAGGTCGGAATCGAACCGGCGTCCACGGAGTTGCAGTCCGCTGCATGACCACTCTGCCACCCCGCCTACATTTGGTGATGCACATATTAGCAACCTTTACAAAAAAAACAATACTGTTTTGAGATAAGATGAACATAAAAGCAACATCTAGAATAAATTTGTCCAAATAATCATGTATTATTGGCACATTAAATTCATGTCTACCTTGGAGATGTGCTGTGGCATTGGTTTTAGACGGTCGCGCATTAGCAAAGCAAATTGAAGAAAATTTGTCAGTACGTGTTGAAGCTTTAAAAGCTAAAACAGGTCGTACCCCAATTTTGGCGACTATTTTAGTTGGGGATGATGGTGCATCTGCAACTTATGTACGCATGAAAGGAAATGCTTGCCGTCGAGTAGGCATGGACTCTTTAAAAATTGAATTGCCACAAGAAACGACAACAGAACAATTATTAGCTGAAATAGAAAAACTTAATGCTAATCCAGATGTACACGGCATTCTTTTACAACATCCAGTTCCAGAGCAAATTGATGAGCGTGCATGTTTCGATGCTATCTCATTAGCTAAAGATGTTGATGGTGTAACTTGTCTTGGTTTTGGCCGTATGGCTATGGGTGAAGCTGCATATGGTTCAGCGACTCCTGCAGGCATTATGACCATTTTAAAAGAAAACAATATCGAAATTGCTGGTAAACATGCGGTTGTAGTCGGTCGTTCTGCAATTTTAGGCAAACCGATGGCAATGATGCTATTGCAAGCGAATGCAACAGTAACGATTTGCCATTCACGCACACAAAACTTACCTGAGCTTGTGAAGCAAGCTGATATTATTGTAGGTGCAGTTGGTAAAGCTGAACTTATCCAAAAAGACTGGATTAAACGAGGTGCAGTGGTTGTAGATGCTGGTTTCCATCCTCGTGATGGCGGTGGTGTAGGTGATATTCAACTACAAGGTATTGAAGAAATTGCTTCTGCTTACACACCAGTACCGGGTGGTGTTGGTCCAATGACCATTACTACTTTGATTCGTCAAACTGTAGAAGCTGCTGAAAAAGCTTTAGGTTAATTTAATTAACGCTAGGCTGTTATTTGATACGCGTAACCGTCATCCGCAATTGTTTAAGGCAGAAATACGTTAAAAATTTAATGTTTCTGCGATGCTTTCGATTCTAGATAGTATCTGCCGAGTTTTGCGGATGACAATGGTTTTGCCTGCTTTTCCCGAAAGAAAAGTAGGTCCAACCAAAGGTTATTCTAAAAATTCAAATCATAATGGAATGACTCTGTTATGCTTGTTATAAAAATGAATTAAAAGAAATCTGATGAGCTGCACTTTTCAACTGTCTAAAGCCCCTGAACATTTACTTCAAGCACTAAATGAAGTTATTCCTAATTGTGAGTTGATGGTACAACAATTACCAGAAACGCCTATTTCTTTATGGTTGATTCCACCTGTTTTTCCAACTGATCGCTTAGATGACGAAGTTATTCGCCGTATTTGGAATGATACGCCGTATTGGATTTTTTGTTGGGCTTCAGGTTTAGCGATGGCTCAGTGGTTACTTGCAGAGCCACATCATGTTAAAGATAAAGTCGTTTTGGATTTTGGAGCGGGTTCTGGTGTCGTCGCAATTGCTGCAAAAATGGCAGGAGCGAAACGAGTCATCTGCTGTGATATCGATCAAGTTAGCTTGAATGCTTGCCGTGAAAACGCTTTACTTAATAATGTTGAGCTAGAATATTTAGATGATTTATATAAGGCTGAGCAAGTTGATGTTTTATTGGCAGCTGATGTTTTATACGATCAATGTAACCGCTTTTTCTTAGATGAATTTTTAAAGTTTGCGTCAGAGGTCTGGGTGGCTGATAGCCGTGTTAAAAACTTTAGTCATCCCAAATATGAAAAAATTGAAGAAAGAAGTGCTTCTACATGGCCTGATCTAGATGAAGCTAAAGAGTTTAGAAATGTAAGTTTTTATAAGACGCTGTAAAAGAACAGCGTCTTTTTTTATTTTATGAACAAGTATAACGAACAACTTTTAGTGTGCTTGGACGTGCTTCAAGCGCTTGGCGAGTCGCATAGTCTTCACCATTATTTAAGCTAGGTGTATTTGATAAGCCAAAAGAAGCACGAGTTTCGCCGAGTTGAATTCCGTAATGCTCATCTTTCGCTGGATTAGGAATTTCGTTAATACTCAAAACTGATAATTTATAAACCTTCTGAGCACCTAGCACATTCTGACAAGCGCGTTGTAATTTACGTTCATCGAGTTGCTGGTTATTACGACCCGCTAAAGTGTAAGCTAAAGTCGCCGAAGTTTTTGTTTGGTTTTCAATCTGGTATCCAGTTGAACCATTATATTGTCGAGGGGTAGTCTGACAAGCAGTTAAAACAAACATACTACTTAATGCCAAGCATAAAATACTTCTATTCATCAGTATCGTCCTTATTTTCTTATAGCTAGTATCTCATAAAATACAAAGGTTGTTGGGGCTTAATCGTATGATTTGAGCTAACATCGGCGAACGATATTAGCCCTTATTAGTAAAGTATTAATGTTCTTTAATTTTTGAGTGATGCTTGGTATCTTTCATAAAAATATAAATAATCAGAGAAATGAAGATCATGATACTTACATAAATAAAGTACCAAGATTCATGCCCAGCTTCTTTAAAACTTAAAGCAAAGAACTCTGCTGTTCCGCCAAATAACGTATTGGCAATCGCGTAAGGTAATGCAACACCTAAAGCGCGAATGTGTGCAGGGAAGAGCTCAGCTTTAACTACAGCATTAATTGAAGTATAACCAGTCACCATTACGAGACCTCCAAAACATAACCAGAAAGCTGTCCAGTAGTTATGTGTATTTGCGAGTGCATCAAATAGAACGTATGTGAATAAAACACCTGTTATTCCGAAGAAAATCATAAGAGGTTTTCGGCCAATGCGATCGGATAAAGCACCTGCTACAGGCTGTAGACACATAAAAATAAATAGCGCTAAAGTTGTAATTTGAGTGGCTTCAGGTTTGGTGAATCCAGAGGTGTTGACCAAATATTTTTGCAGATAAGTCGTGTAAGTATAGAAAGCTAAAGTCCCGCCAGCTGTTAAAAACAATACTGTGAACGCTTCTTTCGGATAATGTTTAAATAAAGCAAACATGCCTGATTTTGGCTGGTCTGTTTCTGCCTGAGCATTTTTAAAAGATTGAGTTTCTAATAGGCCACGTCGAATACGGAAAACTACAATAGCAAGTAAAGCTCCGATAAAGAATGGGATACGCCATCCCCAATCATGTAGTTGTTCTTCGGTTAATACCATTTGTAATATTAATAGAACACATAGGGCTGTGAGCTGGCCAGCAATCAATGTTACATATTGGAAGCTAGAGAAAAAACCACGTCGATTTCTTTCAGCCATTTCACTTAAATAGGTAGCACTAGCACCATATTCACCGCCTACACTTAAGCCTTGAATTAAACGGGCAACAACTAAAAGAAGAGGGGCAAATACACCAATACTTTCATAACTTGGTGTCACGGCAATAAGAAGCGAACCTATACACATTAAAGTGACGGAAAGGGTAAGACCCGCCTTACGTCCTTTACGGTCTGAATAGATACCCATAATCCATGCACCGATCGGGCGCATTAAAAAGCCTACAGCAAAAATTGCGGCCGCTTGAAGGAGCTGAGCCGTCTGGCTACCTTTTGGAAAAAAAGCATGAGCAAAATAGAGCGTAAATGCGGCATATACATACCAGTCGTACCATTCGACAAGGTTACCGGCAGAACCGCCCAAAATTGATTTTAGACGAGTTTTTGTATCTAAATTAGAATGTGGAGTTGTTGCGGTAGAAGGTTGATCAACCATGAGTCGCTCCATGTTTCGCTTGGGTTGAATGCTAAAAAAGAGAAGATTTATTCCGTTTTTACATATTTTCTAGAGGAGTATTTCACTTTATTTTTTTTATGTCTGTAAAACAATGTTTATTATTTAAGCAAAGGAATAAGTTGAATATTTATGTGATTTCAAATTAGCCGATCAGCTCACGTTTATAATATTGTTGGGATCTTTGGCATATTATTTTTTTCCAAGTAGTAAAAATTGATAAAGAATGAGTAGAGTTTGGGTGAAGAAAACCTATACCCCTTAAAAATAATGATATATTCCAAAGAAAATTTTAAGTAAATATAGTTAGGCATGATGTCTTGGCATTGTGGACTAGATGTGTGTGAATAATGAAAGGGACATTCAGATGTCAAATTGCCCGAAAAAATATATTGTTGCTTTTGATCAGGGAACAACAAGCTCAAGAGCAATTGTTTTAGACCATAATGCTAACGTTGTCAGTATTGCTCAAAAAGAATTTACTCAAATTTATCCTCAGCCTGGCTGGGTCGAGCATGATCCTATGGAAATTTGGGCTACGCAAAGTGCTGTTTGGGTAGAAGCTTTAGCTCAAGCAGGCATTAAGAGTGAACAAGTTGCAGCAATTGGGATTACCAATCAGCGGGAAACCACAGTTGTTTGGGATAAAAAAACGGGCAAGCCGATTTACAATGCGATTGTTTGGCAAAGTCGACAAACGACTGAGATATGCAATCAACTACATAAAGCAGGATTGCAAGAATACATACGTAAAACAACGGGTTTGGTGATTGATCCGTATTTTTCGGCCACAAAAATTAAATGGATTTTAGACCATGTTGAAGGAAGTCGTGAACGTGCTGAGCGAGGTGAATTATTGTTCGGTACGGTGGACACTTGGTTAATCTGGAAACTAACCAATGGCGCTGTTCATGTCACTGATTTTACCAATGCTTCAAGAACTATGCTTTTTGATATCGAAAAACTTGAATGGGATGAAAAACTTTTACAAGTTTTAGATATTCCTCGAGTAATGCTACCCGAAGTGCGTAGCTCATCTGAAGTTTATGGATATACACATACCATAAGTGGGCAAGAAGTTGGTATCCCCATTGCAGGAATCGCAGGTGATCAACAAGCCGCACTGTTTGGTCAAATGTGTGTTGAGTCTGGTCAGGCAAAAAATACCTACGGCACAGGCTGTTTTCTATTAATGAACACAGGTAAGAAGATTGTCCGGTCAGAACATGGATTACTAACTACTATTGCATGTGGTGCGAGTGGAGAGGTGAACTATGCCTTAGAGGGCGCCGTTTTTAATGGTGGTTCTTGCGTGCAGTGGTTACGCGATGAATTAAAAGTCATTAAGAATGCTAAAGACTCTGAGCTTTATGCAACACGTGTGAAAGACAGTAACGGTGTATATGTTGTACCTGCTTTTACAGGGTTAGGCGCACCATATTGGGACCCAACAGCGCGTGGAGCTATTTTTGGACTTACTCGTGGGGCTAGTATTGAACATATTATTCGTGCAACTTTAGAGTCTATTGCTTTTCAAACCCGAGATGTTTTGGATGCAATGCAGCAAGATGCAGAAGAAGAGCTCCGTACACTCCGTGTTGATGGGGGAGTAACGGGAAATAATTTCTTAATGCAATTTCAGGCTGATATTTTAGCGACACCAGTAGAACGTCCAATAATGAAAGAAACCACAGCTTTGGGGGCAGCTTTTCTTGCTGGACTGGCTACGGGTTTCTGGCAAGATCTACATGAGTTAAGAAATAAATCTGCCATAGAAAAGGTATTTGAGCCAAAAATGTCTTCTGAGCAATCTGAGATGATTTATAAGGGTTGGCTCAAGGCAGTTAAGCGTAGTCAAAGTTGGGCTGAGGATTAATTCGTTCTTTAACTGGTTGAATTCAATAGTAGGATAATCAATTAACGGTTAAACACTTAGTTATTTAAAATTGATTATTCTACTTTTTTGATTGTTGTTTCATCAATTTGATGTTTTAATTTTTATAAGATCAACAATAAAAAGAAAATGAAAAATGACAGTACAGCCTAATGATTATTCAAAAATATATGACATTGCCGTGATCGGTGGCGGTATTAATGGTGTTGGTATTGCTAATGATGCTGCAGGTCGTAGATTATCGGTATTTTTATGTGAAAAAGATGATTTAGCTAGTCACACCTCATCTGCGAGCAGCAAATTAATTCATGGTGGTCTGCGCTATTTAGAACATAAAGAATTTAGATTGGTTAGAGAAGCTCTAGCAGAGCGTGAAGTGCTGTTGGCTAAAGCTCCACATATTATTAAACCCATGCGCTTTATTATGCCTCATCGACCACATTTACGTCCTGCGTGGTTAATTCGGGCGGGCTTGTTTTTTTATGATCATTTGGGAAAACGAGAAAAACTATTAGGATCAAATCTTATTTACTTCAAAGAAGATAGTCCTTTAAAACCAGCCATCACACGTGGCTTTGAATATTCTGACTGTACTGTAGATGATGCACGTCTTGTAGTGTTAAATGCATTACAGGCCAAAGAGAAAGGTGCCAAAGTCGTAACACGTACGCGTTGTATTAAAGCTTATAGGGAACAAGAGCTGTGGCATCTGGAGTTACAAAGCGGAGCAGAGTTTTATCAGGTACGTGCAAGAGCTTTGGTGAATGCAGCTGGTCCTTGGGTCGAAGAACTTATTAGTGAAAATCTGAAGCTAAAATCACCCTATCGAATTCGGCTGATCCAAGGAAGTCATATTGTTGTACCAAAATTATATGACTGCCATAAAGCCTTCATTATGCAAAACGAAGATCGACGCATCGTGTTTGCAATTCCGTATTTAGAAAAATATACACTGATTGGTACGACCGATCAGGAATATACAGGTGATCCACAAAAGGTCGAGATCACAGAGGTAGAAATTGATTACCTCTTAACAGTGACCAATTCACATTTTAAAAAGCAGTTAACTCGAGCTGAAATTGTAAGCCAGTACTCGGGTGTACGTGCTTTATGTGATGATGAATCTGATAATCCTTCAGCGATTACACGTGACTATACCTTGGCATTACAGGCTGAACATAAAAAAGCACCTTTGTTATCTATATTTGGCGGCAAGATCACAACTTATCGGAAACTGGCAGAGGCTGCTTTAGAAGATTTATCCCCGTTTTTTAGTAATATGGCAGAGGAGTGGACTGCAGATGAGCCATTACCTGGCGCTGAAAATTGGACAACACTAGATGATTTAACGCATCAGATTTATTCACGTGTAAGTGGAGTGTCTGAATCACTTGCTAACCGTTGGGCGCATGCATACGGCACAAGAGTCTGGAATATGCTCCAAGAGAGAAATGCAATAGAGCAATTAGGCCAGAATTTTGGACATGATTTATTTGAATGCGAAGTCAAATACTTATGTGAATATGAATGGGCAACTACTGCTGAGGATATATTGTGGCGTAGAACAAAACTAGGTCTGGCATTTGATGAAAAACAAATAAAAGTATTAGAAGTTTATTTATCTGAGCGTCGACAAAAAGATGATGCCGCATAATAAAAAAAGGTCGCATATAGCGACCTTTTTTATATATAGCAATTAGAAGCCAGTTTTTACAGCTTCAAGTAAAGCTGCTTGACGTTCTTTTAATGCTTTCGGTAAGCGATCACCGAGTTTATTAAATAAATCAGTGTGGCTTTCAATTTCAGTAATCCACTGATCTTTATCTTGAGCTGTGATTAGGTCAAATTCTTCTTTAGAGAATTCAGTACCTTCCCAGTTCAAGTCGTCATATGTTGGAACAAGACCAATTGGTGTTTCAACAGCGTTTGCACGACCTTCACAACGATCAATGATCCACTCAAGAACACGCATGTTTTGACCGAAACCAGGCCATACGAAGTTGCCTTCAGCATCACGACGGAACCAGTTTACATTGAAGATTTTTGGTAATTTATTACCAGCTGCTTCAGCTTTTGTGCTTACTTGTTGACCAAGGCTTAACCAGTGATCGAAGTAGTCAGCCATGTTATAGCCAGCAAATGGAAGCATCGCGAATGGGTCACGACGAACGATACCTTGTTGACCAACAGCAGCAGCAGTAGTTTCAGAACCCATAGTTGCCGCTTTATATACACCGTCAACCCAATCGAAAGCTTCAGAAACTAAAGGAACCGTATCTGCACGGCGACCGCCGAAGATAAATGCAGAAATTGGAACGCCTGCTGGATTTTCCCAGTCAGCATCGATAGAAGGGCATTGACCAGCTGCAACAGTGAAGCGAGCATTTGGATGCGCTGCTTTTTCACCATTTACATGAGGTTGACCTTTCCAGTTAGTTAAGTTTGTTGGAACTTCTTTAGAAAGACCTTCCCACCATACTTGACCATCTTCAGTTACTGCTACGTTTGTATAGATAACATCTTTGTGAAGAGTTGCCATACAGTTCGGGTTAGTCTTGGTATTTGTACCAGGAGCTACACCGAAGAAACCAGCTTCAGGGTTAATCGCATATAAACGACCATCTTCACCTGGTTTGATCCAAGCAATATCGTCACCTACAGTTTCGATTTTCCAACCTTCATAACCTGCTGGTGGAATTAACATAGCAAAGTTTGTTTTACCACATGCAGACGGGAATGCTGCAGCGATGTAGTGTTTTTCACCTTGAGGGTTAGTTACACCAAGAATAAGCATGTGTTCAGCTAACCAACCTTGTTCGCGTCCCATGACAGAAGCGATACGAAGAGCTAAACATTTTTTGCCAAGTAATGCGTTACCGCCGTAACCAGAACCGAAAGACCAGATTTCACGAGTTTCTGGGTAATGAACGATATATTTTTCAGGGTTACATGGCCAAGCAACGTCTTGTTGACCTTCAGCAAGTGGAGCACCTACTGTATGTACGCAAGGAACAAACTCGCCGTCTGTACCTAATACGTCATAAACTGCTTTACCCATACGTGCCATTTTACGCATGCTAACAGCAACGTAAGGAGAGTCAGTTAACTCAATACCGATATGAGCAATATGGCTACCTAAAGGACCCATTGAGAAAGGAACAACGTACATTGTACGGCCTTCCATTGAGCCTTCAAATAAACCATTTAATTTTTCACGCATAACAGCTGGGTTTTCCCAGTTGTTTGTCGCACCAGCATCTTCTTTATTTTGAGAGCAGATGTAAGTACGGTCTTCAACACGTGCAACGTCAGATGGGTCAGAATTTGCAAGATAAGAACCAGGATGTTTTTCTTGGTTTAATTTCTGCATGGTGCCGTTAGCGATCATCAAGTCGATTAGACGTTGATACTCTTCTTCGCTTCCGTCACACCATTCGATTTTTGCTGGTTTGGTTAAGTTTGCAATTTCTTCAACCCATGCGATAAGCTTAGGATGACGAACGAATTCTGGTGCGTTCACTGTGGTCATGGTGAGGCCTATTCAAAATATGTACAACGTACAAGTCATTCATTGAGAGGTACAATGAAAGATCAAATAAAAAAGTGGCTGTATTAAAGCACAAAATCATAAAAAAAATAAGACTAAAGACTAAGAAATAGATATTTTACTTTTATATATTTTTCTCATTTAAATCATTAACTTGTAGTTTTTTACAATATCTTATTCTCAATATTTTTATGTTGTATGTATGTTATTTATATTATTTATTTCCTTAAAAATCAATGGCTTGATTCTTATTTTTTTCTTGAGAATTATTATTGATTAAACAAATGATCTTCATTCAAAATTTACATAAAGAGACTTTTATTAGGCGTTTTTATATACAATATTCAGGATGAATCCCTCTATGATAATAAAAATGCGGACTTTAAAACCTCTCTCTATCATTTATAACCAAAAGTCGGGTTTTCATGCGTCAAAACATGAAGATATGTATGAACAGTTAATGACCGTGTTCACCGAATTTGGTTTTGAAATACAAGTTTTTGAATTAGCGGAAGATGTTTCTTTTGATGATTTGATGAGTCAAGTAATTCATCGGCATAGCCAAAATGCAAACTTAGGTGTTGTTGTTGCAGCGGGTGGGGATGGAACATTAAATGCGGTAGCATCAAAACTTAGACATACTCATATCCCTATGGGAATTTTACCTTTGGGAACTTTTAATTATGTCGCTAAAGTTTTAGATATTCCCTTAGATTTGTTAGAAGCTGCTGAAGTTATCGCTACAGGTACAACTCGTTCTGTACATATTGCGACAATTAATGACCATGTTTATTTAAATAATGCGAGTCTAGGGTTATATCCATTATTTATAAAAAAACGTGAGCTTTATAATAAATACTTAGGACGCTTACCTTTGCATGCCTATACATCAGCTCTGGATGTTTTATTAAGAGAAAATAAATCCATGAAACTTTCCGTCACAGTTGATGGGAAGAAATATCCAGTCAAAACACCTCTAATTTTCTTTGGTAATAATCAGTTGCAGTTATGTGATATGAAATTAAGAATTGCTGAGTGTGCAGCACAAGGTCGGGTCGCTGGAGTGATCATTACAAAAAGTGATAGGCTTAGTTTATTAAACATGTTGTGGCAGTGGATTCAAGGCAAAGTAGAAGAGGCGCAAGATGTTTATAGTTTTTGTGCAGATCACGTTGTGGTAGATTGTGCAAAAAGATCAAAACTTACAGTAGCTTTAGATGGTGAAATATTAGAGATGAAAGCACCTTTAAATTTCTCTGTAGAAAAGAATGCTTTAAATATTATGGTGCCAAATGTTGTTACACCTGTCTGATCTGCATTTTGGAACAGAAGTTGAGGCATGTTTAGATGCAATCCGACTTTTTTGCACTCAACATAGACCTGAAGTCATTGTGGTGAGTGGTGATATCACTCAACGTGCCCGATATCAACAGTTTTATAAATGCCGTCAGTTTTTAGATAGTCTTAATATTCCTTACCTTGTTGTGCCTGGTAATCACGATATTCCGTTGTACCATGTCTGGAACCGTTTTTTTTCTCCATTTACTCGCTACCAATATTTTTTTGGCCAGCTTGAACCAACTTTAGAAACTGAACATTTTTATATTGTTGGGGTGAATAGTATTCGCCGTCGTTATCATACTCGTGGGCATATTTCGATTGAGCAAATTCAGACGACTTATGAGAGATTACAGCAAGGGCCAGCGGATAAAATCAAATTAGTTGTTTTTCATCAGCCTTTTTATACTCCACCTGATGATGAGCATGGTATTAAAGATTGTCCTGTATTAGGAAAAATGGCGCTCGAAAAATGGAGTACAACGGGACTATTTGGAATGTTACATGGGCATTTACATAAAACCGCTGTATATGATTTAACGCAAATTTATCAGTTAAAGATAGATCATCCTATTTATGATATTCACGCAGGAACAGCGACTTCTAGCCGTTTGCATTATCATGTTCCAAATAGTTTTAATGTCATTTCAAATGAAGGAAAAATTAATCATTATTGGTTTAATTACGATTTAAAGATTTTTCAATTAATTTAATTTATAAAAATTATATAAGACATTTAACTTAAGAGTAGATTGATAAAATTTTATCCATTACAATGCCTAAGCTTTAAATTCTATATATGGGGAATAGGAAAACATTCTAAATGTTTTATCATTTTAAAAATAATATTAATGGATACATAAAAATTTTTTAACTATATAAAAAGCCGCGATTTTAAGTAGCTACAATAAGGGTTTAGTATTTTATGATAGTTAATAATATTTGATGATAGTTAATAATATTTGATTAAAATGAGTATCTATTTGACTTAATATTTTAGAAAAACTTAATAACTATTTGAAATTTCATGGTGGAAGAATGGTACAAGTATCATTAATGGCAAATAATGCTTCAAAAAATAATACAGTTGATATTAATGTAGGCCAGACAAAAAATATTGTAGTAAATCCTAAAGAAGTCGCAAAAATCGATATAAATCCCGAAAAAATTTCTTCAATAACAAGAGAAGGAAACAGTGCAATTGTTCATCTAAAAGATGGAACTGAAATTGTTTTAGAAAACTATTTTATTAGCGAAAACCCGCAAATTCTTTTAAATGAAGGGCAGAATTATTGGGCTGCTAATCTGGGAGAAGATGCTAGCGGACAGACCACTGTTAATTATTTAGAATTAAAAGATACGCCAAAGCTTATTGATAGTTCATCTTCTGTGCCCCTCTGGTCGTGGGTAGTCAGCGCTTTAGCAGGAGCAGGAACAATTGCTTTATTGTCTCGGAACGATTCTAAAGATACGACGCCTCCTGAGCCAGGTACTTTTAATCTAAAAAATCTTTTGGATTCAGGGGCTTCTACAATCGACCAGATCACTCAAGATAAAAACTTCACTTTAAAGATTGAGGGACAGGAAAGTGGCAGCCGAGTAACGTATTTGGTCTCTACCGATGATGGTAAGACTTGGCAGGAAACAACGGTCGCTCAAAAAGATTTAACTGATGGTGTATATCTCTATAAAGCCGTAGTAACGGACCGAGCTGGAAATGCATCGGAAACTGCTATACAAAAAGTTGTTGTGGATACCACAGCGCCGAAAGCAGGCGAACTGACTTTATCTGATTTGAGTGATACAGGTGTTTCGGCAACTGATCAGATTACGCAAGATAAAAACTTCAATTTAAAGCTTGAAGGACAGGAAAGTGGCAGCCAAGTAACGTATTTAGTTTCTATCGATGATGGTAAAACTTGGCAGGAAACAACTGTTACTCAAAAAGATTTGGCTGATGGTATTTATCAATTTAAAGCTGTAGTAACCGACGTTGCAGGCAATATATCTGAAACCAGTGTGCAAAAAGTCGTTGTGGATATAACAGCGCCGCAAGCAGGTGAACTGACTTTAGCTGCTTTGGCTGATACGGGCATTTCGGCAACCGATCAAATTACGCAAGATAAAACTTTTGATTTAAAGATTAGCGGACAAGAAGTAAATAGCCAAATCATTTACTGGATATCTAAAGATGAAGGAAAGACGTGGCAGGAAACAACAGTAGCTCAAAAAGATTTGGCGGATGGTATTTATCAATATAAAGCAGTGGTAACCGACGTTGCGGGAAATACATCAGAAACCGCTATACAAAAAGTGGTTGTGGATACCATAGCACCGCAAGCAGGTGAACTGAGTTTATCTGATTTAAGTGATACAGGTGTTTCGGCAACCGATCAGATTACGCAAGATAAAATTTTTGATTTAAAGATTAGCGGACAAGAAGTAAATAGCCAAATCACTTATTGGATATCGAAAGATGATGGAAAGACGTGGCAGGAAACAACAGTAGCTCAAAAAGATTTAACCGATGGAGTTTACCAATATAAAGCTATAGTTACAGATGTTGCAGGCAATACATCAGAAACCGCTATACAAAAAGTCGTTGTAGATACTACCGCACCACAAGCAGGGAAACTAACTTTATCTGATTTGACTGATACAGGTGTTTCAGCAACAGATCAAATTACGCAAGATAATAATTTTACTTTGAAGCTAGCTCAACCGATTGTAATTGGAGAACAAGCTGCTTTATTAGACCACTATGAAGTCTCTACCGATGAAGGAAAAACTTGGCAGGAGACAACAGCTGATCAAAAAAATTTAGCTGATGGTAGTTATCTCTATAAAGCCGTAGTAACGGATCTTGCAGGCAACACATCAGAAACTGGTGTGGAAAAATTAATTATAGATAATTCTTTAAATATTGAATCAACTACAGTAACTGTAAAGACGATTACTAAAGACAATACAATAAGCCTAGCTGAAAAAGATCAAGTTATTTCTATAAGACTGGACGTAGATAATCTACCAACAGATTTAAATAGCTCACTGACATCAGTAAATACGACATTAAACAATGTTGTGTATAACTTTCATTTTGATGAAGTTACCCAAGAGTGGGTTACTGAAATTCCAGCAGAGTTTTTGTGGTCAGAAGAATCGCAAACCAATATATCAATTGATATTAGTCTTACTGATCAAGCTGGCAATACAGCCATTATTAAACAGACCCAAAATTATAATGTAGATCATACACCGAATTCGCCAACTCTAGATTCGCTAACTTTCAATAATATAGATGGAGCTATCATTTCAGGTAGCGCATATAAAGGAAGTAATGTTGATATCTACAATAAAAATGGTGATTGGCTTGCAACTACAATAGCTAATGAGGAGGGTAAATTTACTTTACAAGACCTTTCTATTAGTACTAATCAAGAAATTTATGCGGTCGCTACTTATAATGGATACAGCAGTGAAAATTCGTCAATTAGCCTAGTTACTGAAGTTCCTGCTATTAGTATTACAAGAATTAGTCCAGAAGGTGTGATCACTGGTTATGCGACCGAAGGCAGTCATTTTATTGTAAAAGATCAGAATGGAAATATTCTACAAGAGTTTAACTCCATTGCATTTGAGGGTTCAGGTATTACGCCTTTTAGTGTAATGGCATTAGGTGAGGTCAGACCATTTACTTTGACCCTCAACCAACCTTTAGAGGAAGGTACTCAAATTATTATCTCTACAGATAAAGATAATATTTCAGGCCATCCACAATATATTACCGCAGACTATACTCCAGCAGTATTTTTAGAAACTCCACAATTTGATATTAGTGGTGAAACTTTATCAGTACATGTTAATGAGCCGAACAGCTTTATTCGTGCATTTTCTGGAGAGGGCAATTTAATTGCTACAGGTTTTATCGATGAACAAGGCTTTGCAAGTTTACAGGTGTTCCAATTTTTAAAAGAAGGTGAGTCGGTTACCGTACAAGTAGTAGATAAAAATCAAAATACGAGTGAAACTCTAATTGAAGTTCCAAACTTTGCTTATATTCCATATGTTGAACGTATTACACAAGAAGGCTTAATTTCTGGGTTTGCTGAAGATAATAGTACAGTAATCATACGTGATGCTGACGGTAATGAATTAGGAAAGGTTACATTAGGTGATGACAATAGTTGGAATGAATTTAGTCATTTTAGCTTGAGTGTAAACCGACCTTTAATTGATGGAGAGCAAATTTCCGTTCAAATTATTGATAATAAAGGGTTGATGAGTCCTGAGCAGAATATCATTGTAGATCTGACTCCTCCACCTGTTCCAACAGATTTAAATTTCAATGATGCTGGTGATTTAGTTTATGGCCATGCAGAACCTTTCTCTGAAATTTTAGTTAAAGATGGGCAAGGAAACATTCTTAATAAATGGTTCTGGAATAACTGGACTGATGAGAGTGGAAGTTTTTCGATAGAACTAGGTATGTTTTTAACTAATGCTGAGACGGTTTATGTCACAGCTACCGATGTGAATGGAAATGTAAGTTTAGCAGCGCAGATACAGGCGCCTAATTATGCTTTTGCCCCCCATGTAGATAGCTTTACTTCGGACGGAGTGATAAGTGGACAAGCTGAAAATAATAGTACTCTCATTGTTAAAGATGCCAAAGGTGAAGTCGTAGCTGAAATTAAAGTCGGTGAAGATAACGGTTGGAATGGATCAAGTTATTTTAAACTCCAGCTTGACCGCCCTCTTGTTGATGGTGAGCAGTTTTTCTTATCAATTAAGGATGCTCGTGGGCAAGTAAGCACCGATACTGTAATTACCGCTGATACGGTTGCTCCTACACCAGCCAGCAATTTAGTTTTCTCGGAAGATGGTTCATATCTTACAGGCGTAGCAGAACTGAATACTACGATTCAGGTTTTTGATCATAATGGTCAGCTCGTGAATATATGGAATAACACCATAAACTCAGACGGTACATTTACTATTTTCTTAGGTAGCAATAATTTACATGGAGAGGCATTCACGGTCACCTTTAAAGACCAAGCTGGAAATGTGAGTGAAGCTGTTTCAATAAATGCTCCACTTGATGATATTGCACCGGATCTAATTAAAAATATTTTACTTGATGCAAACGGTCAAAACTTTACAGCACAAGCAGAAGCAAATAGTCAGATTGAAGTTTTTGATTCATTAGGTAATCAGACGGGTTGGGGCTCTACAGATAGTGCTGGTAATGTCTCAGGCTTTTTCAATCAAATCTATTTACATGGTGAAGAGCTTACTTTTGTTGTCATAGATCGAGTTGGTAACCGTAGTATCGAATTTAAGCAAAATGCTTTAATTGATACCATTGCACCAAATCCGATTGCAAATATCATCTTCAACGAAGATGGCCAAAGTTTTACAGCTCAGGCAGAAGCTGGAAGCTCTATTGATGTATTCGATCAGGATGGAAATAAGATTGGTTTTGGTTACACCGATAGCTCAGGTAATGTATCTGGTTATTTTCAACAAGTTTACTTACACGGTGAGGAACTTACTTTTGTCGTAATCGATCGAGCAGGTAACCGTAGTGCAGAGGTCACGCAGAGTGCTTTGAATGATGATGTCGCACCAAATCCGATTGAAAATATTGTATTAGATCTCAATGGTCAGAACTTTACAGCTCAGGCAGAAGCAAATAGCCAAATTGAAATCAAAAATAATAACGGTGACGTCGTAGGTTATGGATCAGCAGATAGCGCAGGTAATGTTTCAGGATATTTGTATCAAGTGCATTTACATGGCGAAGAGCTTACTTTTGTTGTCGTTGACCGAGCGGGTAACCGCAGTACAGAGGTCAAGCAGAATGCCTTGATTGATGATACTGCGCCAAATCCGATTGAAAATATTATATTAGATATCAATGGTCAAAACTTTACAGCGCAAGCAGAAGCAAATACTCAAATTGAAGTTAAAAATGCTGTTGGTGAGATTGTTGGTTCAGGTTATGTGGATGGCGCTGGTAACGTGTCAGGTTATTTTAATCAAGTCTATTTACATGGAGAAGAACTCACTTTTGTTGTCGTTGACCGAGCGGGTAACCGTAGTGCAGAGATCAAGCAAAACGCTTTAACTGATGATATTGCACCAAATCCGATTGAAAATATTGTATTAGATATCAATGGACAGAACTTTACAGCTCAGGCAGAAGCAAACACTCAAATTGAAGTCAAAAATGCTACTGGTGAAGTCATAGGATCTGGTTCAACCGATAGCATGGGTAATGTTTCTGGTTACTTCTATCAGGTCTATTTACATGGTGAAGAACTCACTTTTGTTGTAGTTGATCGAGCTGGTAACCGCAGTACAGAGGTCAAGCAGAATGCGTTGATTGATGACATTGCTCCGAATGTGATTGAAAACATTATCTTTAATGAAAATGGTCAAAACTTTACAGCGCAAGCAGAAGCAAATAGCAAAGTTGAAGTTAAAAATGCTGCGGGTGAGGTTGTAGGTTTTGGTTATGTGGATAGTGCTGGTAATGTCTCGGGTTACTTGAATCAAGTTTATTTAAAAGGTGAGGAGCTCACTTTTGTTGTGATTGATCAAGCTGGTAATCGTAGCATTGAAGTAAAACAAACAACCTTTCTTGATAATACAGCACCGGAAAATGCGACTAATTTAGTATTTAGTGAAGATGGCTCATATCTAAGTGGTATCGCTGAGCCAAATGCGACGATTCAAATATTTGATCAGTATGGTCAATTATTAAATCAGTGGAATAATAATGTTAATTGGGACGGAACATTTAACATCTATTTAAACAGTAACTACATGCATGGAGAAGTATTTAAAGTAGTTGTAGTTGATCAGGCTGGTAATTTGAGTGGTGAGGTTACTGTAAAAGCACCGCTTGATGATATTGCTCCTGTAGCTGCAAGTGATCTGGTCTTTAGTGAAGATGGTTCATCCCTTTCTGGTGTAGCTGAGCCAAATACCTTCATCCAGATTTTTGATCAAAATGGTCAGCAGATGAATACGTGGAGTCAGAGTGTAAATGCTGATGGTACATTTACTATTTTTTTCGGTATTTACAATTTACATGGTGAAGAGTTTACAGTCATTGTTAAAGACCTTGCTGGAAATGTCAGTGAAGCTGTTTCAGTTAAGGCGCCGCTTGATGATATTGCGCCTAATCCGATTAAAAATATTGTACTTGATGCGAACGGTCAAAACTTTACAGCACAAGCGGAAGCAAATAGTCAGATCGAAGTTTTTGACTCATTTGGTAACCAGATAGGTTGGGGCTCTACCGATAGCACTGGTAATGTGACGGGTTACTTCTACCAAGTTTATTTACATGGAGAGGAATTAACTTTCGTTGTCATAGATCGAATGGGTAACCGCAGTGTCGAACTTAAGTTAAATGCTTTGGTGGATACCATTGCGCCAGATCCAATTGAAAACATCATCTTTGACGAAAATGGGCAAAATTTTACGGCACAAGCAGAAGCCAATAGTTTTATTGGTGTCAAAAATGCTGCGGGTGAGTTTGTCGGTTATGGTTATGTCGATAGCACTGGTAATGTGTCCGGTCACTTCAATCAGGTTTATTTAAAAGGTGAGGAACTCACTTTTATCGTTATAGATAAAGCAGGTAATCAAAGTATTGAATTTAAGCAAAATGCTTTGATTGATGATATTGCACCAAATCCGATTGAAAACATTGTCTTAAATGAAAATGGTCAAAACTTCACAGCGCAAGCGGAAGCAGATAGTCGAATCGAAGTTAAAAATGCTGTTGGTGAGGTGGTAGGATCTGGTTCAACCGATAACATGGGTAATGTTTCTGGTTACTTCTATCAAGTGTATTTACATGGAGAGGAGCTTACTTTTGTTGTAGTTGATCGAGCTGGTAACCGCAGTACAGAGGTCAAACAGAATGCCTTAATTGATGATATCTCGCCAAATCCGATTGAAAATATTGTGCTCGACTCAAACGGTCAAAACTTTACTGCGCAAGCAGAAGTAAATACTCGGATTGAAGTCAAAAATGCTACGGGTGAGGTTGTAGGCTATGGTTATGTAGATAGTACTGGTAACGTGTCAGGTTATTTTAATCAAGTCTATTTACATGGAGAAGAGCTTATATTTGTTGTAATTGATCAAGCAAGTAACCGAAGTATTGAGGTTAAACATAATGCTTTAATTGATGATGTTGCACCATCAGCTGCTTCAAATATTACATTAACCTCAGACGGATTGCTTTTTGGTGAGGCTGAGCCAAATGCAACGATTGAAATTATTGATCAATATGGTGCAGTTATCGCAACAACTTATGTTTGGTACGATGGCACATTTAATCAATGGATTAATCTGAGTCAATACCAGACACAAAATTTGAGTATTGTTGTCAAAGATATTGCTGGCAACCGAAGCGAAGTTGCTCATGAATTAGTACCAGTATTTACCAACTCACCAATTACTGCAACAGAGCTAAAACTGGATGTAGATGGTCATATTCTAACAGGAAAGGCAACAGCAGGAATGTCGATTGTTGTTACATCTACTGATAGTCAGATCATTAATGGAGGGTGGAATAATGTTGTGAATGAAGATGGTAGTTTTGCTATTCAGTTAATTGATTACTATCTACAGGGACAGACATTACAAGTTCGAGTTTATGACCAGAATACGAATCAATACAGCCTAATCTCTGAAATTATTGCGCCTTTAGACAATATTGCTCCAGTAATTAATGATGTGGTGATTAGTAATGACGGTTATGGTATTACCGGACAAACTGATTCAAAAGCAATCATTCAGGTAATGGATGCGGATGGAGATTTACGAGCAGAATTTCAAACGGATGAGACTGGATATTTTAACGCTAGTATTTATCCACCTATATTACGTGGAGAGCAGTTATTCATCACTGCGATAGATTTAGCCAAAAATATAAGTAAGCCATTTAATATTACTTTTAATGCAGATACTAATGCACCGCCATCAGCAGAGCATATTGTGGTATCTGAAAATGGTTTTTTTATTGAGGGAACTGCTTCGCTCAATAGTGAGGTGCGTATTTATGATGTGTATAGTAATTATATTGGTGGTGGTTCTGTAGATGAAACAGGGCATTTTAATATCCAGTTATACTCACCTCAGGCGAATGGGCAAACTTTACGCATTGTTGTGGAGCAAAATGGCTATCAAAGCGCTTACACCGAAATTACCGCACCCATAGACATCGTCGCGCCAAATGCAGCAACTCAGCTTGTTTTAGCAGATGGAAATGTACTTTCAGGACAAGCGGAAGCATATTCAACAGTTAATATTTTTGATGCTAATAATAATTTAGTTGGTCAGACTACTGTCGGAAGTGAAGGTAGTTTCTTAACACAATTATGGTCACAATATTGGCATGGCGAAACATTGACGGTAAAAATAGTTGATGCCAATCAAAATGTGAGTATAGGTACAACGGTTGTTGCTATAAATGATACAACAGCACCGAAAGTGGTCACCCAGCTTGCCATAAATGAATGGGGTAATTGGCTGGTAGGGCATGCCGAAAGTAATGCTACTGTTGAAGTCACTTATTATTTTGCTGATCAAGAACCTTCTGTAACGAGTACTACGGTCATGGCAGATGGAACTTTCTCTACTTATGTGTATGGGACTGCAACGTCATTTGACCTTACCGTTATTGATTGTGCTGGAAATCGTAGTGAAACTATCAGTAAAGCAATTAATGATTTAACTACAATCACTGTTGATCAGTTTAAAGGTGATGCTACGGATAATACGTATGTAGTTGATCATATAAGTGATTTTGTTCAAGAGTATGGCGTTGCTACTGTTAATGTATTTCAAGATGTCTGGATAGATACAAGTCATTATGAGGAGCAATGGGTAGCTTCTGGTTATACTGATAACATATGGGTAGATACAAGCCATTTTGAGAATGTTTGGATTGACACAAGCTATTCCCAAGATATTTGGATTGATACAAGCTATTATCAAGATACATGGGTCGTTGATGGCGTAATAGATGTTTACATGGACTCAAATGGCATAAATTACTATTCAGATGATGGTTCGTATAATCAATATGTGAATACCTACTATGATTATAATTTAAATCAGTGGCAGGCAGGATATGAACTATCGGGTCCTAATACTGTAGAGGTTGGGCATCTTGAACAACAACTCGTTCAAGATGGGCACTATGAATCTCAATGGATTGAACAGGGTTATTATGAGCAACAATATGTGTTTGATGGTTATAATGAAGAGACTTGGGTAGATACGAGCCATTACGAAAACGTGTGGATTCAAAGTGGTTATTCAGAAACACAAATAGTTGGGTCTGAACTTAAAGATACGGATTTTGGTGGACACGATAAAATAGTTAGCTCTGTGAGTTATAGTCTGGTTGGATATTCTGATTGGTCGACAGGTCTAGAAAGCGGGCGTTATGTTGAAGATTTGGAGCTGGTTGGTTCTGCTCATTTAAATGCAACAGGCAATGCTTTAGATAATCTTTTAACAGGTAACTCTGGTAATAATGTTTTGAATGGGCGTGAAGGTAACGATACTTATATCACCAATGAAGGTACAGATACTATTCTGTTCCAATTGCTAAATAGCCAAGATGCGGCTGGCGGGAATGGACATGACACGGTGTTAGATTTTACTTTAGGTGATCTAAGAACTGATCTACAAGCTGACAAAATTGATTTAAGTGAATTATTAATTGACTATTCTAAAGACGTGAGCACATTAGCGAAATTTATTACTGTAGAGCAAGATGCTGGAAACACGACTATTAGTCTTGACCGAGATGGTGAAGGTACAATGTTTAGTAATGTTTCATTGATAACTTTAAATCAGGTAAATACAACATTAGATGAATTGTTAAATAACCAGCAACTCTTTGTTTAACATTAATATTTATCTTTATAAAAGAGGCTATGAAAATAGCCTCTTTTATTTTGTGCTTTAAATTTAATAAAAACTCTTCACAACCTGTTAAAAAATGACCAAAAAAGATAAGTTTTTTTTCATTTTCCCCTTGAAGCCTTTTTTTTCATCCCCACAAAAGTGACATCTAAATATTTTGTTATTGCTCTGGATTAAAGCAATAACGATTAATCAAAAAGACTTAGTCTGATGGAGTTAATTATGAGCAACATTCGTCCATTACATGATCGCGTTGTAATTCGTCGCGTAGAAGAAGAAACCAAAACTGCTGGTGGTATTTTACTTCCAGGTTCTGCTGCTGAAAAACCATCTCAAGGTGAAGTAATTGCAGTAGGTAATGGTCAAATCACTGAGAATGGCGTACGTGCTTTGGATGTTAAAGTTGGTGACAAAGTATTGTTTGGTACTTATGCAGGTACAACAGTGAAAGTAAGTGGTGAAGAACTCTTAATCATGAAAGAGTCAGACATTTTAGCTGTGTTGGAAGGCTAATCAATCCATAACTCAATTCATTATCAGATTCAGTATTTAAAAAGATTCGGAGTTTAATATGTCAGCTAAAGACGTAAAATTTGGTGATTCAGCTCGCTCAAAAATGATTGCAGGTGTAAATGTACTTGCAGATGCGGTTAAAGTGACTTTAGGCCCTAAAGGTCGTAACGTTGTTATTGATCGTTCTTTCGGTGCTCCGCACATCACTAAAGACGGTGTAACTGTTGCTAAAGAAATTTCATTAAAAGACAAGTTTGAAAACATGGGTGCTCAACTTGTTCGTGAAGTTTCTAGCAAAACTAACGATATCGCTGGTGACGGTACGACAACTGCAACTGTACTTGCTCAAGCAATTTTAAATGAAGGGATCAAATCTGTAACTGCAGGCATGAACCCAATGGATTTAAAACGTGGTATTGATATCGCAGTAAAAACTGTAGTTGAAAATATCCGTTCAAATGCAAAACCAGCTGACGATTTCAAAGCGATCGAGCAAGTAGGTTCTATCTCTGCTAACTCTGATACTACTGTTGGTAAACTTATCGCTCAAGCGATGGAAAAAGTAGGTAAAGAAGGCGTAATTACTGTAGAAGAAGGTTCTGGCTTCGAAGACGCGTTAGACGTTGTAGAAGGTATGCAGTTTGACCGTGGTTATATCTCTCCATACTTCGCAAACAAGCAAGATACTTTAACTGCAGAACTTGAAAACCCATTCATCCTTCTTGTTGACAAGAAAATCAGCAACATCCGTGAATTGATTTCTGTTTTAGAAGCAGTTGCAAAAACTGGTAAACCACTTCTTATCATCGCTGAAGATGTTGAAGGTGAAGCGCTTGCTACACTTGTAGTAAACAACATGCGCGGTATTATCAAAGTATGTGCTGTTAAAGCTCCTGGTTTCGGTGACCGCCGTAAAGCAATGCTTCAAGATATCGCAATCTTGACTGGTGCAACTGTTATTTCTGAAGAAGTTGGTATGTCTTTAGAGCAAGCAACTCTTCAAGATTTAGGTACTGCGCACAAAATCACTGTTTCTAAAGAAAACACTGTTATTGTTGATGGTGCTGGTGATGCTGCTGGTATTGCTGAGCGTGTTCAACAAATCCGTGCTCAAATTGAAGAATCTACTTCAGAATATGACCGTGAAAAATTACAAGAACGCGTTGCTAAATTAGCAGGCGGTGTTGCTGTAATTAAAATCGGTGCAGCAACTGAAGTTGAAATGAAAGAGAAGAAAGACCGTGTAGATGACGCGCTTCATGCAACTCGTGCAGCAGTTGAAGAAGGTGTTGTTGCTGGTGGTGGTGTTGCTCTAGTACGTGCTGTTAATGCATTAGATGGCTTAAAAGGCGCTAATGAAGATCAAACAGCAGGTATCAACATTTTACGCCGTGCGATCGAAGCTCCACTTCGTCAAATCGTTGCAAATGCTGGTGATGAGCCATCTGTAGTGATCAATGCAGTTAAGGGTGGTGAAGGTAACTTTGGTTACAATGCTGCAACTGGTGAATATGGCGATATGTTAGAAATGGGTATCCTTGACCCAGCTAAAGTAACTCGTTCTGCTCTTGAGCATGCAGCTTCTGTTGCTGGCTTAATGTTAACTACAGAATGTATGATTACTGACATTCCTGAAGATAAACCAGCTGTTCCAGATATGGGCGGTATGGGTGGTATGGGCGGCATGATGTAAATCGCTCAATTTTAAGTTAAGTGTTTGTAATATGGTGTTTAATTATTAATTTAATGGATAGTTACTCACAGTATTACTCACGTTTGATTTAGTCACATAAGAAAAGGTCGCTTAATGCGACCTTTTTCTTTATTGATTTCATGCTCTCAGTTCCTGAATTTCATTTTCATCTGCACCTTATCGAATGCAGCTAAGAACATAACTATTAAGTCAGAAGTCTTTACGTCCATCTTTATTTGGAGGTTTTATTCTTCCGTCCTTTATTCGATCATATGTTTTAATAAAACACCGTCATGTTCACCAAGTTGTCTTGGATCTAAAAATAATTG
Source organism: Acinetobacter sp. V104_13 (assembly GCF_031798995.1). NCBI lineage: Bacteria > Pseudomonadati > Pseudomonadota > Gammaproteobacteria > Moraxellales > Moraxellaceae > Acinetobacter > Acinetobacter sp. V104_13. The sequence continues at coordinate 50,321 of NZ_JAVQNP010000009.1, forward strand.
TGAATGATCTTTAGTAGCTACTGTAATGTTGTCGTGTGTAAGATCAAGTACAGTCGTAAACTCATATTCAACACCATCTCGCTGTTCAGCCTTCAAGTTTACAAAGCATATTGAGTGAAATCTGATGTGCTTTTTTGTTGTCTTGATGAGAGAAATATTGGTATACCAATATAAGTAGTCAATAGTTCTTAATGTTTAATACTAGTTTACTTATTTTTGTGGGAAATTAATTAAAGAAGACCCACTTAAAGTGGGTAATAAAGGGATCAGTATTTTTTTAATTGGCTAGATATTATTGATATTTAAGTTCTGTATAAGAGCAAAAGAAATGAGAAAAAGCCTAAATAAACCCAGTACCATATCTCTCGGACCAATTCTCTGCCGCCGTAAGCACCAACTATTTCAAAGACCAGACCTGAAGCAAATAATGCCATGAGAGCCATTACAAATAACATTACTCCCCAATCGCTCAATCCATACAATCGTTCAGGCTTTTCGCCATCCTTTTTTCGATATATCCAGTTTTTAATTGATCTGTAGTAAAAGTAAGAAGCACCAATTCCCAGAACTATCATGAAGAGAGTAGATGCTGAGTTGTTGGTTGATGGACTACCTGTCACTCTATATCCACTATAAATCACAGCATTCACTTTAAAATTAATAAGGAATAGGAATAAAAAAATTCCTAAATTTTTTAATAAAAACATATTAGTCTCGTTTTAATATTTGACCTCTCTATTGTGCCTAACAACAACACCAATAATCGATATTATAATTTGTAACGAGTTAAGTGTTGGAAATTCTGGATTTAATGGTACTGATTCATACGAAAGACTTTTTTTAGTTGGTTTAATCGTTTGATTTTTATACCTTTTAACATGAAGTGTGAGTAACGCTATTTTTGAGGGGGCTACTCACAAAAATTGGTAATGTCATGTAAGACTAGTTCAGCATAAAAAATACTAAGTGACATTAGCTCAAGATTTTACTTCATACTAGTTCATATAAGGTAATGATGATGTTAGGAATGATGTAATAACGCATCAACGCTTTAACCAAAAAATCCCTGCTTATGCAGGGATTTTTTATTTTTCACGTAATTTTAAGAAATAATTAAGTTCCATTATTTATATTAAAAACAGGAACAGCAGCTAGAAGTTCCTCTTTTGTTACAACCATGCTTATTTACTTGTAGGCATGGTTTTTTTTAGCCTAATAAAATAATTAACCATGTAATAGCAATGATAGAGAGTGCAACAAATTGGGCAGCACTTCCCATATCTTTTGCATTTTTAGAAAGCTGATGTTTTTCAAGAGAAACTCGATCAACCACTGCCTCAATAGCCGAGTTGAATAGCTCAACGATCATTGCAAAAAGACATACAATAATCAGTAATACATGTTCACTACGGCTCACATCAAGAAAAAAACTAACCGGAATCAAAATAATATTAATCAAAACAATTTGGCGAAAAGCTGCCTCATTTTTATAAGCTGCTTTAAATCCTGAAATAGAGTAGCCCGTTGCATTTAATATGCGCTTAAGACCGCTTTTACCCTTATAGGGAGAATAGCTATTCATATACTTATATTTCTGACACTTTTCATGCATTATATAATTTGGGTCTTAAAAAATTATTAAATCTTTTTTAAAGATTTCGACTTTATAACTCAATAGAGAAGAAAAGATGAAAAAATTATGTGTAGCGTTGGGCCTTGCAATTGGAAGCATCCATGCAAGTTATGCTGAGCCAACAGTAACCCCGCAAGTACCAGGATATTATCACCATCAATTTGGAAACTACCGTGTAACTTCTTTGCTTGATGGTACGATTTATTTAAATCCTGATTTATTCAAAAACTTAAATCAGGCCCAGAAAACTAAAATCTTAACGAAATATGCTGCTGTTAATGAGAAAGGGATTCAAACCTCGGTAAATGCATTTTTAGTTGATGATGGAAAAAGTTTAACGCTTGTAGACAGTGGGGCAGCAAGTTGTTTTGGCCCGCAACTTGGCTCGATTGCAAAAAATATTGAATTGGCAGGTTATAAGCTTACTGATGTAAAAACTGTTTTACTTACTCATCTACACCCAGACCATGTGTGCGGTATTGCTCAAAATGGAAAAGCTGTATTTCCAAATGCAACTGTATATGCACATGAGCGTGAAGCTGATTACTGGTTAAATCCAGCTTCTGAAAAAACAGTGCCAGCAGACAAAAAAGAAAATTATTTGGGCACTGTTAAAAACGTAAAAACTGCTCTTGCTCCATACCAAGCAAAAAAAGCATTCAAGACATTTAAAGATGGCGACGTCATTCAAGGTTTTGAGGTAATCGATACTCGTGGTCATACACCAGGTCATCATAGCTTCCGCTTAAAAAGTAATGATCAGCAAATTATTTTTGTTGGAGACATTGTCCACTCACATTCATTGCAATTTGATGCTCCAAAAACTGGGGTAGATTTTGATGTGAATTCTGAGCAGGCGATTAATACACGTTTAAAAATGTTTGCTGAAATTTCAAATAAGCAACAATGGGTTGCCGCACCACATTTACCATTTCCGGGCATTGGTCATGTTTATAAAGTAAATGCCGAGCAATATCAGTGGATCCCGCTCTATTTTGATAATGTTGTAGAGAAATAAAAAAACAGGGCATTTATTGCCCTGTTTTTTTATTAAAAACTTTATTTATTTTGCTGTTTTTTCATAATTAATAACGGCTTCACGGCCAAGTGCCGGGTCATCTGTAAAGACTCCATCAACTCCAGCTTTAAAATAGGCTTCAAACTCTTTTAAAGCACCAGATGGACAGCGCTCCGCTGGTTTATCTTGACTACATTTTAAAGGTGTTGGTAAATAATAATTTTCTGGGCGGAAAGTATAAGGATGTACTTTTAACCCAGCTGTATGTGCATCAGAAATAAACGAAGTTGTTTGAACTGAGCCACTGTCATTAAAGTTAAGAATATAGCCTTTGCTTGGCCCTACACCGTTTGCATATTTAGCAACTTCTTTTAAGCCTTGTGCTGTGGCTAAATCAGCATAAGTTTTAGTTTCACCAGATTCAACGAAGTCGGCTGGTTGCGAAGTTTTAGCGTCATATAATTGAATAATTTGTGCATGTTTAAGTGTCTTATGAAGATCAAGCTCCCTTTTTAAATCTTTTAAGTTTTGAACTTCAAAAGACTGTAAATAAACAGGTGCAATATCACGTGTATATTCGTATTTGGCTAAGGTTTTAAGAAGGGCATCTTCCATTGCCAGTTTCTGATTTTTAAAGTAAGTCGGATGTTTGGTTTCAATATATAAACCAATAATTTTTCCCGTTTTCTTATAATTTGCTTCAGCCAGTTCAATCACTTGCTCTAGAGTCGGGACAGGGTAGAGGTCATTATAGGCTGTGTTTGCTGGTCGGAACTCTGGAATGCGTTCACGCGCTTTAAGCTGCTGTAATTCACTTAAAGTGAAGTCTTCTGTAAACCAGCCTGTTAAGTCTTTACCATCAATATTTTTTGTTGTTTTACGATCTGCAAACTGGCTTAAAGTGCTTACATTAGTTGTTCCCCCAATCTCATTTTCATGGCGAGTAACCAATACGCCATCTTTTGTAGAGACTAGATCAGGTTCAATGAAATCTGCGCCATCATCAATCGCTTTTTGATATGAAGCTAATGTGTGTTCAGGACGCAAAGCGCTCGCGCCGCGATGTCCTACCACTAAAATTTTAGGAAGTTGATATTCTGGTGTGGTTGGTGAGTTTTCAGTTTTATCGTCATCATTACAACCAACCAAGCTAATTAAACTTAAGCATAAAAGTGCTCTTTTAAACATAATTCTACTCATATTGTTTTAGTCGAAACGTATTTAGTCTGATGATTGAACTTGACGTGATCATGAAGAATTCATGAATTTTCAGTGACACTTGTTAAAACCTTGTTTATGGGTTTGTAGGAAATGCCAGTTCTTGCTTTGTTTTTGTTCTAATTGCATTTATTGTGTTAATTCTACTTGTCTTTTTTATATTGCTCGTTGATGATCAAGAGGGCAAATTTGGTATTGCCATCTGTTAATTGACGACCTAATTCTGAGCGGCCATGCTATCTAAATTTTTTATTCAGCGTCCCATTTTTGCCAGTGTACTCGCAATTATTGTTATGGCATTTGGTATTTTCTCGGTGCTGAATTTACCCGTAGAGCGCTATCCTGATATTGCCCCTCCTAAAATTACAGTATCGGCAAGTTATAGTGGTGCGGATGCACAAACGGTTGAGCAAAGTGTTACTCAGATTTTAGAACAACAAATACAAGGTATTGATAATTTACTTTATTTTAGCTCTACCAGTGATTCATCAGGACGTAGCCGAATTACCATTAGTTTTGATAATGGCACAAATCCAGATACAGCACAGGTCCAAGTACAAAATAGTATTAGTGGCGTCATAAGACGTTTACCCGATGAAGTACAACGCCAAGGGGTGACTGTGAGCAAGTCACTTGGCGATACTTTTATGGTGGTAGGTTTATATGACTCAACTGGTAAATCGGGCAATATTGAGCTATCGGACTATTTAACTACGCATGTGGTAGATGACCTGAACCGTATTGAAGGGGTAGGTGAGTCAGATGTTTTTGGTTCGCAATATGCGATGCGAATCTGGCTAAATCCAGAGAAATTAAAACAATACAATTTAATGCCAAGTGATGTTGCGAATGCAATCACTGCTCAAAATACACAAGTTGCCGCAGGTGCAATCGGTGATTTACCCGTTATTGATGGACAATATTTAAATACGAAAGTCACCGCAGGATCTCGATTAAAAACAGTCGAAGATTTTAAAAATATTGTAGTGAAAGCAAATCAAACAGCGAGCTATGTCTACTTAAAAGATATTGCTAGAGTGGAGTTGGGTGCAGAGAATTATCAGTCTTTTAATACTATTAATGGTTATCCAGCCGCTGGTTTAGGTATTTCGCTGTCTTCGGGGGCGAATGCGATTCAGACCTCAAAACTCATCCATCAAACTCTAGATCAGCTTACAACTAAGCTACCTACTGGCTATAAAATTGTTTATCCACGAGATAATACGCCGTTTGTTCAAGAGTCTATTAAGGAAGTTGTAAAGACGCTTATTGAAGCCATTATTTTAGTTATTTTGGTGATGTTCCTGTTCTTGCAAAGCTGGCGCGCTACACTCATTCCAAGTATTACCGTTCCTGTGGTTATTTTGGGAACTTTTGCTGTTTTATATGTGCTCGGTTTTAGTATTAACACCTTGACGCTGTTTGCATTGGTGCTCGCCATTGGTTTGCTAGTAGATGATGCGATTGTGGTGGTTGAGAATGTTGAACGACTCATGCATGAACAGCATTTAACGCCGAAAGAAGCAGCCATTGAGTCGATGGGAGAAATTAGTGGTGCCTTAGTCGGAATTACATTGGTTTTAACTGCTGTTTTTATTCCAATGTCGTTTTTAGGTGGCTCAATTGGCGTGATTTACCGTCAGTTTTCTATTACTTTAGTTGCCGCTATGGCGTTATCACTCGTCGTGGCATTAGTGTTAACACCTGCTTTATGTGCCTTAATTTTAAAGCCTAATCCAGAGCCTATGCGCTGGGCAGTTTGGTTTAACAAAAAAATTGATCAACTTAAAAATCAATATATAAAAATCGTCCAGACAAGCATTCGGTACAGTAAATCGGTTATTGTGATTTTTGTGGCTTTGATTGCTGTTTTTGCACTGTTCTATAGTGGTTTAAAAAGTGGATTTATTCCTAAAGAAGACCAAGGCATTTTAAGCGTACAAATTAAGCTTGTTGATAGTGCTCCAATCTCGCAAAGTCAAAAAATTGGAGAACAAGTCCGCCAATATTTCTTAACTCAAGAAGATAAAAATGTGGATCTGGTTTTGATCCGCTATGGCCGAAATTATTCTGGTACAGGCCAGAACTTGGCTCAAGGATTTATTGCCTTAAAACCTTGGGATGTGCGTACTGGAAAAGAAAATTCAGCTGACGCTATACAAAAGCGTGCGATGAAATATTTTAGTCAATTTAGGAATGCACAAATTAATGTGACATTACCTGCTTCGGTCAATGGTTTGGGTCAAACAGATGGTCTGGATTTATGGATTCAAGATTTAAATGGTCAAGGGCAAGATTTTCTAGATAACACCTTCCGCCAGTTGCAAACACAGAGCAAAAACTATTCAAGTTTTGAAAACTTTGATAAGCAATCTACTAACAGTAAAGCAAACCTCAATATCAAAATTGACCAGAAACAAGCATTAGCAAATGGATTAGAGCTTCCTGCGATCAACAACACTTTGTCAAGTGCGTGGGGTGGAACGTATGTGAATGACTTTATTGACCGTGGTCGTATCAAGCGCGTTATGATTCAAGGTGATGCCCAGTTCAGATCAAAACCAGAAGATTTATATAACTGGTCTGTGCGTAATAACCAAAATGAAATGGTGCCTTTTAGTTCATTTGCTAACTTTAGCTGGGGCGGCGCTCCTGAAATCGTAAAACGCTATATGGGTTATAGTGCCTTGCAGTTACAGGCAGATGTTGCGAGTGGCAGCAGTTCAGGTCAGGCAATGAAAGATGTTGAACAACTTGTAAATCAGCAAAAAGATGTCGGTTTAGCTTGGACAGGTTTATCTTTTGAAGAACAGAAGTCGACAAATCAGGCCGTCTGGTTATATTTAATTTCGGCAGGCTTTATTTTCTTATGTTTAGCCGCACTCTATGAAAGCTTGAGTATTCCAGCCGCTGTGCTGACCTCTATTCCGTTAGGTGTGGGAGGAAGTGTCATTTTCTCTTATATTTTTGGACTGCCTAATGATGTGTATTTCCAAATTGCGCTATTAACTACAATTGGATTGTCTTGTAAAAATGCCATTTTAATTGTTGAGTTCGCCGCCTTGGCTCAAGAAAAAGGTAAGAATGCCATTCAGGCGGCTTTAGAGGGTGCTAGCTTACGTTTAAGACCGATTTTAATGACCTCTTTGGCTTTTGGTGCAGGAGTGATTCCTCTTGTATTTGCACAAGGTGCAGGAGCTGTAAGCCGCCAAGAAATCGGTATTAGTATTTTAGGTGGCGTTATGTTCGGTACAGTACTGGTTCTGTTCTTTATTCCCGTCATGTACGTGTTGCTGCGTTCGCTGTTTAGATCGAAAGCTACTAGTTAAAAGTAAACAATTTAAAAAGAGGTATTAAATCAAGTATATTAAGATTAACTTTCTCTTTATATATTTGATTTAAATGCCTCAAGAAAAAAAATTAACAGAGCAACAGGTCATCGCACTAGAACGAGATCTGGCCAAGTTTGCAACCATGATGGACAGTGCGGTTCGCATTCCTTTTACAAAGCAAGGTATTGGTGCCGATGCTGCACTGAGTACTATTCCGATTGCCGGTGATGTCGCTGGTTTCGCATTGACGTGTTATGCGATTTATAAAGCCAAACAAATTGGTGTGCCTCAACATAAGCTAACGCCAGTCATCAAACTCGCTGTTGTAGATGCAGTAGTCGGATTTGTTCCTGTGGCTGGGACTATTTTTGATATTTTTATAAGACCAAGTCGAAAAGCACTAGATGTAGTTCATACGCATATACGGGAAGAATATGCGATTCAGAGTGATATTCATGTCGTTCATCCATACTTACATGAAAAACTCGAAAAGAAGCAGCAGAACTCAGCTTTTTGGCGCAATCCTGTTGTCAGTTGGTTATGGTTGCATATTCCCGATTTAGTAGGTGCATTAGTACTGCTTTTAATTGGCTTAGCTGTTTGGTGGGGTGCAAGCTATCTTTGGAGTCTTTATCAAACCATGTAATAAAAAATAAAGCCTCCATTTGGAGGCTTTATTTTTACATTAAACGTTTTATGGGCAATCTAATTGATGTAAAGCTGCCACACGTTGTTCAATTGTTGGGTGGGTTTGGAACAAAGCAGCTAAGCTGAAACCTTGTTCTTTACCTTCCGCAATTGCGAAGGCTTTCATTTCTTTTGGCATTTGATCTGGCATTTCTGTCTCAGCTTGGAGACGTAATAATGCAGAAATCATTGCTTGTTTACCTGCTAAACGTGCACCAGCTTCATCAGCACGGTATTCACGATAACGAGAGAACCACATCACAATGGCAGAAGCGAGAATACCAAAGACGATATCCAATACCATGGTAATAATGAAGTAACCCATACCCGGAGCTTCATCGTCTTGACGACCAAAGACATTACGGTCGATAAAGTCACCAACGACACGAGCAAAGAACATAACAAAGGCGTTCACAACACCTTGGATGAGCGCTAGGGTAACCATGTCACCATTCGCAACGTGACCAATCTCGTGCGCAAGCACTGCACGTAGTTCATCTTTGTTCATACGTTCAAGTAGACCAGATGAAACGGCAACTAAGGCATCATTTTTGTTCCAGCCTGTTGCAAAGGCATTGGATTGATATGATGGAAAAATACCAACCTCTGGCATGTTGATACCAGCACGTTGAGAAAGTTCAGCGACTGTTTGCAATAACCAGCTCTCAGCTTGGTTACGAGGAGCATTCGGGTCGATCAGTTCTGTACCGGTCGTTTTCTTAGCCATCCATTTTGACATGAATAACGAGATTAAAGATCCCACCATACCAAACACAAAACAGATCACTAAAAGGTTGCCTAGATTCAAGCCACCCGCGCCATGGTAACTACCGACACCGAAGAGTGACAAAATAATGCCAGCTACAACCAGTACCGCGAGGTTGGTAAGCAAAAACAAACCAATCCGCATCATTGAGAAAATCCTCTTATAAATAAAATGTTATCTGATTTACAAATTCGAAATCATGAAGCTAATATGCGGGGCTTGGGGGAAAAATTCAAGAAAAAAATAAGGAATTGATACATTCTTTCACGTAGCAGAATGTACCTAAATTTAAAGAATAATTGGCTAAATTCGTCAAAATGGTAAAGATCAGGTAATAGATCATTACAATTTAAAACATCTGAACTTACCTAAGAAGAACTGCGAACTGCCGTTCTTCTTTACTGTTTATTCAATTCTTATATGGGCAATTGCGGTGGCATTATTGGTGACATAAGTGCCTGTTGGTGCATCGGTATAGGTACCGTCAGATAAAGTCACGATTTGACGAGAAGATGAATATTTAGGTGATTGAGTCGTAATTTGAGCTGTTGTGTTTTCTGCCAAATTAGAAGGATGTGAAACGGTTTGTACTGAAGCATTAGTAAAAGATGAGAAACCTGAACCCGATGCATATAGGTTTTGGTATCGACTTGTTACACGGCGCACATAATCTTGTGTTTCACGGAAAGGGGGGATACCGCCATATTTGTCGACATTACCTTCACCGGCATTGTAAGCCGCAAGCGCCATTTGTGTGTTTCCATTAAAACGCTTGAGCAACCAACTTAAATATTTAGCGCCTGCAAAAATATTTTGTTGCGGGTCATAGGCGTTAGAGACATTAAAACGACGCGCAGTCGCAGGCATGAGCTGCATTAAGCCTTGAGCACCTACTGGCGAACGAGCTCTTACGTTAAATCCTGACTCGGTATGCATAACGGCTTTAATTAGACCTTCTGAAACACCATGTTGTTGTGCAGCTTGTCTAATAATGTGGTCGAAAGCATTTTTATTCTTATTGTAGCTTGGCAAAACAGAAGCTTCGGATGCTCCCCAGTTTGTATAACTATGAATATTACTATCAGGGTAATAGGTCACTTTTACTTTTTTAAGAGAGTGGTCATAGCTTTTTCGGTTGGTGAGTAATGTACTACCGTTTTTATCTTGGTAAATATACATTTGACCTGCTGAACTCGAAGTTATGCCGACCGTAAAAGTGGTCATCCCCAGCAAACAAGAAATAAGAAATTGAACCGAATTTTTCATTTTATGTTATTCACAATTTTTAGGTACTCAAAACTTGCAAAAGAGTTTATCAAAAAATATTACTTAAAGAAGATTTGTGTAATTTTTTTTATTTCGACTCTTTCAAAAAATCAAGCTGATTTGTTTGAATGCTCATCAAAAAAAATTAAAAAATTTTTTTAAAATGATTCTATTGACATGGTTAACTTGTTGATTATTAAAAATAAAAAACATTGGTTAAAAAATGATCAATTTAAAGAAAACCCTTAACAGAAGGCCAAAACAGTTTGTCAAGTACGAAGAAATCCACAATTTTATCCACAGGTTTTGTGGAAAACTGTGGAAAAGTCCAAAAAGTAAGCATTTTGCACAAATTTTGAACGCTTCAGTCAAAATAGAGCATGTGTTTTGCATCATGCACGAGCAATGTGACGACTTCAAGAATTGAAACTATTCTTTTGATGCGATTCTCTTCTGAATCATATAAAATTGCGCGGTATTTTTATTTATGGGTATATCTCGTCTATGTACGCGCCAGTTGAGTCCAATCAGGGATTTAATTTTAAGCCTGAACTTCCAACAAGCTCGGCCTATTACCGTTTGCTCAAGAAGCTTCGCCGTCAAGTTGGGCATGCTATTCGTGACTTCAATATGATTGAAGATGGCGATAAGGTCATGGTGTGTGTGTCTGGTGGTAAAGACAGTTATACCTTGCTCGATATTTTGTTGCAGTTTAAGCGTATTGCACCAATCAATTTTGAGGTGGTTGCGGTTAACCTTGACCAAAAACAACCAGGCTTTCCTGAAGATGTTTTGCCTCGTTATATGGAAGAGAACAACATTCCATATTACATTTTAGAAAAAGATACCTATACCATTACTAAACGCTTAACGCCGGAAGGTAAAACCTACTGTGCAGTGTGTTCACGTTTACGCCGTGGTTCTTTATATGGCTTTGCACAAGAGATTGGTGCGACTAAAGTTGCTTTAGGTCATCACCGCGATGACATCATTGCAACATTCTTCTTGAATTTGTTCCATGGCGGTAGCTTAAAGGCGATGCCTCCAAAGCTTTTATCGTCAGATAAAAAGAACATTTTGATTCGTCCTTTGGCATATGTTGAAGAAAAAGACATTATTAAATATGCCGAGATTCGTCAGTTCCCAATCATTCCATGTAACCTTTGTGGTTCGCAGGAAAACCTACAGCGTGCCATGCTTAATGAAATGCTACGTGAATGGGATAAACAATATCCGAAGCGCTTACACAGCATTTTCGGGGCATTACAAAACGTATCTCCGTCTCAGTTAGCAGACCGCGAATTGTTTGATTTCGAAGCTCTAGATTCTCAGCGCGAGTTGGATATTAAAGATCCGGAAGAGCTTAAGAACCGTTTAGATGTCGTGAACTTAAGCTTCGCTGCTGAATAAACGCTAGCATAAAGAATGTTAAAGGCACTTTATAAACAAGTGCCTTTAATGTATCAAAATACTAAAAAATGAATGTTCCGTACAAAAAGTCATAGCCCAAAATTTAAATTACATGCTATAACAAGCCACAAGCAGAATTGCTTCACATGATGTTGTCTGGATAGACAACCAGAGAAATTGAACAAATAAATTTGAGGAAGAATCATGCCTGCATTTTTAACTGAAGATTGGTTTGCGACTGTCGAAAAATTAACTGCTGAAGCAGGTGATCTTAATTTGCCGCCCGCTCTTGCGAACTTGGCAATTAATTTAGTAGTTACAGATGCTTCTGGAAATACCGAATTAGCTTTAGATGGGGGTAAAATCCAAAAAGGTTTGTCTTCAAATGCCAAAACAACTTTAAATATGGATGCTGAAACTTTACGTAAAGTATTCTTAGAGTTTGATATGGCTGCTGCTATGCAGGCATTCATGACTGGTAAAATTAAAGTTCAAGGCGACATGTCTCAATTAATGGCTTTACAAACAGCTAAGCCAAGCCAAGAACAAAAAGATTTGTTTAAGAAAGTATTAGAGCATACTGCTTAAATCTAAAAGAATTCATATAAAAAGCTTACCCATAGAGGTAAGCTTTTTATTTGTACAAACAATGAATTTATCAACTTTTAAAAATAAAAATTAGATATTGATTCGTGTTTGCGCCGTTTTGATATGTTCAAGATAAGCACGGATACGAGTGACATATTGAACCGCTTGCTTATATCGACCATTACGCGTTTTATTACTTTGCAAATAGTCATAGAGATTGACCCATTTGTTCGGATCTTTCCCTTGAGACTGCAAGCGCTTTTGAATCTGACTTACCGCACCCGGTCCCATGTTATAAGCCACAAGTGCATACCAGTTCCGATCAGGGAACGGAATATTATCAAATTCGGTAAGCATCAGATCGTAATACTTCGCGCCGCCCTGAATACTCTGAGCAGGATCGCTACGATTGCTTACACCCATTGCTCGAGCAGTGCTATTGGTTAACATCATTAAGCCGCGAACACCTGTGGGAGAAACAGATTCTGGCTTTAAATATGACTCTTGATAACCAATTGCGGCAAGTAAATGCCAATCTAGATCATACTTCGCTGCGCTTTGCTTAAAGCTCGCTTTGTAGATCGGTAAACGTGTGCTTAAGTCACGTTGAATGGTTGACCATGCTTCTGGTTTCACCACATTGCGGTTATAAAAAGAGGCAAGCTGTTGGGTCACACCATTTTGCTTACTTTGGCATACAAAGCCGCTGGCGGTCTGTGTGAGTGGGTCATCAGCCTGTTTAAATACCCAACTCAACTCAGGATTTAAGCCATTTTTTTGCAAATTTGCTGTGTCACCACAACTTGCAGAAAACGACATTAAACCTTTGTTTTCGATTGTGCTTAAACCTGCTGTAGTCATCGCAAAGTTTGCTTTACCTTGCTGAACCCATCTAAGAGCAGTGGCATTGTCTGCCACGATTTTAAAGTCCAGCTTTACATTTAGGTTCTGTGCATAGTTACGTGCTAAGTCGTAACCAAAACCGTGTAAAAACTGATCTTCTTTGAAAACGGTTGTCGGGCTTTCTACCGCAACAACAGTTAAAGTATTTGTGTTAACTACAGTATTGTACTGTAGGGTTTTTCCTGCATTAAGACTATGAAATGGGAGAAATATAGTACTGAGTGCAAGAGCTTTTAACGGGAGAGAAGAAAATAAAGAGTTAAGGCAAAGCCTCGACCCAGAACTTGAATTACTGTGCATGTTGTCTCCGCTACAGATAATTTATGCCCTAAAAGTCAGACAAAAAGCTGCCATAACTTCTAAAAGTTGATAAATTCAATAAGGGGTGGGCAGTCATGACGTCATTCAAAATGACATGAAATGAAAAAAACAAACTGTGTAGATAATCTACATAGTTTTCGAGTGGGTTAAAAAATGCTCAACATTTAAACTGCGCGCATCATAATATTGAAAAAAAGTAATGTCAAATTTTGTACAATTAAAACTTCGATATATCATCATAAACACATGAATTTCTTAAGGAAGAAAATTTATACACTTCTGATGTGAGAAAATAGGGTATAAAATGCTACATCTTGTAAGCGATATGTTGTTGAACAGTGGTTTTTTATCATGAAATCTAACTTAATCACTCGGTCAGGACATGACAAATTAGTTGCTGAATTAAAACAACTTTGGCATGAAGAACGACCGGAAATCACTAAAAAAGTAAACTGGGCTGCAAGCTTAGGTGACCGCAGTGAAAACGCGGATTATCAATATAATAAGCAGCTCCTTCGAAAAATTGATCGACGCGTACGCTATTTAGGAAAACGCTTAGAAGAATTAAAAATTGTTGATTACTCTCCTGAGCAAGACGGCAAAGTTTATTTTGGCGCTTGGGTCGAGATTGAAAACGAAGAAGGTGAGCAAAAAACTTTACGTATTGTTGGAATTGATGAAATTTATGATCATCACCCTCAACATATCTCGATTGAGTCACCTATGGCTCGCGCATTGCTCGGCAAAGAAGTTGATGATGAGATTGAAGTACACACGCCATCTGGAAAAAAGCTGTGGTATATCAATACAATTCGCTATGAAAAGACGGAAAACTCAGAAATTTAAACAGATTTGTGTTTATTTTGAGCGGTTGAATTAAAAATTAAATAAAAGATTTGCCAACTTCAATTTTTATTTATATTATAGCGCTCGTTGGAAGCGTGGCAGAGCGGTTTAATGCACCGGTCTTGAAAACCGACGAGGGTGTGAGTCCTCCGTGAGTTCGAATCTCACCGCTTCCGCCAGATTCTTAAAAGCCCTTGTTAATGACAAGGGCTTTTTTTTACCTGTAATTTTAAACTGTTCAAGTGAAGAAAAAATATAATATGGCGTGATTCAACATAACTATTAAACAGTAGGAATTGTTCCACCATCAATCACATATTCAGTACCTGTAATTGCAGATGCGCGGGATGATGCCAAAAATGCGATAAGATTTGCTATTTCATCTGGTTTAGCTGGTCGTCCCATAGGAATTCCTCCGATTGAATCCATAACTATCTGTTTACCACCTTCATAATCTGTGCCAGCTTGTAAAGCCAGTCGCTCTGCAAGAGCAATAGACGCCTCTGTTTCAATCCATCCTGGCGAGACTTGAACAACCCGAACACCTTTGGGGGAAATTTCTTTTGACAAGCTTTTACTATAAGTCGCTAGTGCTGCTTTTGCGGCAGCATAAGCTGTCGTGGCTTCAGGTAAAGGAAGTGAGCGTTGTATAGACGTAACGTGGATTACAACACCTTGACCTTGCTGAATCATATCGGGAATTAATTGACGATCAATACGTATTGCAGGCATCAGATTTAAGTGAAGTTCTTTGTACCACTCTTCATCGGTTAATGCTGCAAATCCGCCCGCTGGTGCAGATGAGCCACCAAGCATGTGTACAATGATATCTACACCACCTAATAACTCTTGTGCTGCTTGGACGACAGCTTCACAACCTTCTCGAGTTGTGAGATCAGCAGAAACAAAATATGCATTATTCGGTAAATAATCTGGTTGAGTTCTAGCAGTGGTTAGTACTGTTGCGCCGAGTTCATGGAATAATTGAACTGTGGCAGCGCCAGTACCTTTTGTACCGGCAGTGATTAAGGCACGTTTTCCTTTTAACGTAATAAAATCTTCCATTAATAAATCCTCAATTTAACAACTTTGCCATTTTCGAGTGTGAACTGAAACTTAAGTTTCACAGGGCTATTTGGAAAGTTGCCACTCCCTTGTGTTAAAACCGTGCTGATATGGTCTGTATTGGAAACCTCAATAATTTCAAGAGAGTACTGGTATTTTTCTTTCATTGTTAGCAACCATGTACGAATTTCCACAATTCCTTTGTATAGACTGCCATCATCTTCAACAATGGCAGATTCAGAAAAAATATGGTTCAAAGCGTCTACGTCGTTCGCTTGATCAGCATCAAAGTATGCGCTAACCACTTCTGGTATATCTTTCATGATTCTCTCTTTTTGAATGATCCTAATCGATGTCTTAAATTTTATAATTTGACGATTGTCCTAACAATCCGTATAAAATGGGATGTTTAGTTGAATAAATCAGGATAATGGAACGAGCAAATTTAAATGATCTAAAAGCAGTAATGGCAATCGCCAAGCGCGGAACTTTTCGTGGAGCTGCGATCGAACTCGGTATGTCAACAACCGCATTAAGTCATGCAATCGGAAAGTTAGAGGGCAATCTGGGTGTCCGCCTGTTTAATCGGACAACACGTAGTGTCTCATTGACAGAGGCTGGCAGACTTTTTGTGGAACAAGTGGGGCCTGCACTTCAGAATATTCATAGCGCGTTGGATATTGTACGTTCACAGAGAGAATCACCGTCAGGTACATTAAGAATCAATGCGGCTGCATTTGCAGCGAGAGAAATTATTTCTCCTGTGATTATTGAATTTCTTCGACGTTACCCAGAAATGAATATTGATTTGGTCACTGAGGGTAAACTTGTTGACATTATCGCTGATGGTTTTGATTTAGGCATTCGGGTCGCACATCTTGTTCCAAGTGATATGATTGCGGTGTCCCTTGGTAAACTTCAGAAATATGTGGTTGTTGGTTCACCTGAATATTTTAAGCGTTATGGGAAGCCACAAATACCAACAGATCTTTTTAGACATAAATGTATTCGAGTACGTCTACCTGATGGTGCACTATTTCGCTGGAAATTTGAAAAAAATGGAGAAATTATTCAAATTGATGTGCAAGGACCAATTACCCTTGATGAAGCAAGCTTATCAAGAGCAGCAGTATTAGAGAGCATTGGCCTAGGATACTTTATGGAACAGGATGTTCGTGCTGAAATTGAGTCAGGTCAACTTGTTTCTGTATTGGACGATTGGATGCCTTGTATGTCTGGTCTTTGTTTATATTATTCAGGAAGACGTAATCAATCTGCGGGTTTGAAAGCCTTCCTTGCCCTAGTTCGTGAAGTAGCCCTGAATAATGAGTAATTTGTTGTATATGAATTTTGAGGATTAGAATTATAAAAAGCTAGATTGTGCAGGATGAAGTTGGATGATTTTTAATTTAATTTTTTGAAATATATAATTTTATTTTTAAGCCGTATCAGAGAAGAGTTATATAAAAAATTGCTTCCGTCAGATTTTTAAAAAGTCCTTGTTCATGACAAGGGCTTTTTTTATGCCTAGTGTCTACATTACTGTAAGATTTAGCTTAAATATTGCTAACAAATCCTGAAAATTTCATATAAATCAAATGAGTATATATTTTAATCAAAATTATTGTATTTATATAATATATTTTTTGTTTTCAGTATCTTACTTGTAACGCTTCTATATATCAGAATCGAACAAGTTATTTGTAGATTATTCATTTATTGATATATGATGAGCCAATATTTAGAGACTGTTTCAAAACATAATTCTATTGTTCAGCGAGCAAGTTCAAGGAAGGAATGATGCTGAATTCAGTTTTCTAAACCCGATATCTGGAAATTATTTCCGCCCCAAAATTGTATTTTGACCCATTGGTTGGCAATGCCTGACTCTTTTGTAAGACAGGCGTTTCCTATTTTAGGATGTATCTATGAAAAAATTATTTAGTGTTCTGTTCAGCGCATCTGTTCTAACACTGACTGCATGTAATAAAGAACCTGCAAAAACTGAAAATACAGTATCAGCTAAAGACAAAACTGAGTCAGTTCGAACAATTAAACTGGTTTCAACAGGTTCAGACACTGACGTATGGAAATATGTTGCAACGCTTCCTGAAACTGCTCAAGCGGGCATTAAACTCGAAGTGACTAACCTGACTGACTATGTTGTATTGAATACATCTGTAGCAAGTGGCGAACAGGACGTAAATGCATTCCAGTCATTTAACTATTTGGCAGCTTATAACTCTTCAAATACAGCTAAAGTTGCTGCTGTTGCGACAACTTACCTAGAGCCAATGGGTATTTATGCAAATAAAGTTAAATCTGTTGAAGAGTTCCCACAAGGCGCAACTATCGCGATTCCAAACGATACTGCCAATGAAGCGCGCGCTTTAACATTATTACAGTCTGCTAAACTGATTAAACTCAAACCAGACTTTGATCCTGTAAAAGGGACGACCAATGACGTCGTTGAAAACCCTAAAAACTTACAATTAAAACCAATTCAAATGACTACGGCAGTTCGTGTTAAAAACGATGTAGACGCGATTGTGTTGGGTAATACATTGGCACTTGAGGGTGGCCTCAATGTAATGAAAGATTCTATCTTCCGTGAGCCTATTGACCAGTCTACAAAGCTTTATGTGAATTTGTTAGGTGTTGCTGAAGCAAACAAAAATGACCCGATCTATACAAAACTTGGTGAACTTTACCACTTACCTAAAGTTCAAAAGTTTGTGAGCGAAAAATTCGGTGGAACAAAAGTTGAAGTGAACAAACCTGTTTCTGAATTTGCAGACATCAAATAAGTAATTTTTTAATTTAAAATTATTTTTAAAAGCTAAGTCTCGGTAATCGGGGCTTAGCTTTTGTTTTATTTATTTTTAAAGGAAATCCAAAGTTATCGGAACTAGATTAATATTAATTTTAGAAGACTAGCTATCAAATAATTAATAGCATAATTAACTTATTGTCTCTTTATCTGAAAAATTTCTAAACCTTAAATTTTTACCATACAATCAAAAATCACAATAAAATTAAGGTGAAATAATGAAAAAAAATATATTGATTCTTAGCTTGTTAATTATCAGTGTACAGAGTTGGGCCGAATGTAAAATTGGTGATTTAGAGATTGATCCAAGCGCTTCACAAACACCAGAAGGGACACCAAATCCAAGCAACTATATAACAATAACTGGACAGAAAGTGTTAACTAAGGCTTTGGCTAATATAAACATAGGAACACTGATAAAAACTAAAACTGATACCAATATTGCTCAGTCTAATGTGATTGCTTTTGAATATATTTTCAAGAAACCAATAAATCTAAACTCAAATGAACTAGCTTCAGGATTTATCACAGGAACAAGTAATTATGACGGTATTGTTTTTGCCGCGCCAAGTTTTGGAAGTGCGTATGGTTCACAGCAAAATTTGTTCATGAGTTCTATTTCTGGAAACATAACCCCAAATCAGACACAAAAAGAAGTTTTAGCAAATGAAACAGTTAGAGTGGGAATTTATTACAATCAAATCAGCAAGAAAATTGGTTATATTGTAAATGGTGTAGATAGGGGATACATATGGAGTTATACAACTCCATTAAGCAAAATGAAGTTTGCTATTGCAATTGAAGAGGGATTTTATGCTTCTAACTCTAGTGCCCTTGGTAAAGAAATATCATATGAAATAGTTTCTGATCATTCAAAACTACAATTTACTTATCCAACAGGCACCACAGATATTTGTGGAACGCCTCTTTAAAATAAATTACATATCAAATACGCTGCCTCACTACTTTAGTTAGGCAGTTTTAAGGGTCTATTGAGTAATCTATTTTTTTTTCAATAAGCATCCATTCAAACTCTACGGTCATCCATATTGGTATTACCATTTATACTCAATAAATAGTTAAACTCTTGCAAATATTCATAGATTTCAGGAGTGAGATTATATTTTTAGAGTAGTGGTGCTGATGTCTGCTGTGTTCGTAAATCTGAAAATATCTCGGCTAAATCTACTGGGATTGGTTCACTGGTCGTGCCTTGGGTTTATAAATAATTTAATTGAAAATGCTTCTATAGAACAGGGGCTTTTTATAGCTAAACTATAATAATTTATACATTCATTAATATCTAATATATTAAATACATAATAAGATATTTTTATAATATTATGAAAATTGGAAAGCTTTAGGAAAAATTTTAAGAATGTATTTAATGCATATTTGGACATTTAAGTCTATGAAAGAAGGCGAATCTTTATTCGCCTACCAAATACAAAAAGAATTTGCAGATATTTTAGTTTCAATTTTTGATCAGGAAACACTTCCATTTATTTCTGATCTTTCATATGTAGATTACGATTTATATAGTGACAGACAGCTTTATCAATTAATTAACGAATTTAAAAAACTAATTGAAATTTATACAGCTTTTATAGATGAAATTTCTAAAATAATAAGCTTTTTAGAAAAAGCTATTGAGTGTAATGAAAAAATTCTTTTTGATCCCTTTAGAGAATCTATCTTGGGCCTAAATATTTTTTTGAATTTTCCTAAAAAATCAATACACCTCGTATGAAATGAATTAAGTATCTATAATAATGGGTGCATATAAAAATATATGAAGTTAAATATTTAAAAATTATGATACCGGTACAGCCATTCTCTTTTTTCACAATTTTTCTGTTGTTTATTGTTCCATTAATTGGTGTTGTACTAACACTAGGCTTGTTGGTGAAAGCACTATTCTTTTGGCGAAATAAGGCTCAAAAGCCTGTTAGGTTTTTTTCTCGAAAGACATTATTCATTACCGTATTGGCACTAATATGTGACCTATGGGCAGGTTATTTATTTTATATGATTGCATCGGTAGGGTATGAGTTTGCACTTAAAGAGCATTATAAAGAAAGTCGCAGCCATTTCATTTTATCTCAAGATGCGCCATATGGAGAACTGTTGATTCCCAAAGGGAGCTTAATCAGTCGTTATGATGCTTTTGACAACGGTGAGCCTCAATTACCCTTGAGTTTACGGGGATTACAAGCTGTACGTTTTCCTCATCCTGTACAAGTCGCTGGAATGTGGGTAACTGCGATGGAACCTCCTCGAATGGAATTGGCATGGGATCAGCAAATAGGTCCAGTTATGCGCTTTGACCCTAATGAGGAAAATGGTTATGGTAAATGGGTTTACGATACGAAGCGTCCCACCATCACCTGTTCTCGTGGAGACATCGTGTTACTTGAAATTCCATCCATTCATTATGATATTGCAAAAGAATTTGGTAAACCTGAACCCGATGGACCCAATGCACGTTTTCGCCCGAGTGAATGGGGTGTTCAACAATGCGAAAAAGGTCAGGGGCCAATTAAAGTTAGTCCTGCATATACTGGTACTGCACCAAAGAAACCTTGGTTTCAACCTTACTGAAAAGCTCTATTCGACCTCTTTAAAGATTAGGTCAGTAATCTTATGCATTTACATGATCAATTTTAGGTAGTTGTGAACAGAGTGCTTGAGCTTGTTTATGTCCAAATTCACTTAAAGCAATTGAAGCATGCGAAAGGGTTTTTCCATTAATATTGGCTTCACTCTCAGCATGTCGGATCAGAAAAATACTCATATTATTTTATTGTTCAATTGCACGTATAGCACCTAAAGCAGCTACTTTTCTTCCCGCTTTTACTTTTGATATGTCGCAATCTTGCCAAAGCTCAGGAAGGCAGTTTTCTTTAGCAGACTTTAAAGCCGCGTCTAAATAACCGGGTAATTCTATTGTTCCTCCTCCTATTACTAATTGCGATGGATTTAAAAGATTAATAACAGTTGCTATTCCAAGACCTAAAGCTGTGCCTGCCTCTTCTATAACAGTTAAAGTTGCTTGATCTCCATTGTTAGCCATTAATGCTAGATTAGATGGACTGAGTGCACATTGCTTGGTAATTGCTGAGCCACTTGCAACTTCATCTAGACGCTTAATTCCGTCATTACTTTTTACTGGTAGGTAACCTAGCTCACCAGCCCAACCACTAGCTCCCAGTAAGGGTTTTCCATTTATTATGAATGCAGCCCCAATACCTGTTCCAATCATAAGAATGCCGCTTGCAGCATGAGACGAGGAATCATTTAGTTCCGCATGCATGGCAGCTTTTACATCATTTAAGATAATTGTTTTACTACATAATAATTTTAATGCTTCATTTCCTTGCCAACCTGTAAATGCAGGGAGGACATCACAATTAACAATGTGCCCATATTCGTTAACTAGACCCGGCACTGCTAGGCTTATACTTTCGGGTTTAATTCCATGTTTTAAAATAAAAGATTGTAGGTGTGATATTAATTCTTCTGGGGTGAATGAAATTCCTGTACTAAATATCTCCTCAATTTCATCACATAATATTAATAATTTAGTACCTCCAAGATCTACACCAATTTTCTGTCTGTTCATCCCATGCCTTATGTAAAAATCATTTTTTTAAATTCTATCTCGTCTAGAGGATAGTGTTTTTATAATTATCAGTGTTTGTGTAATAACTTTTAAATTTAATTCAAATGAAGATCTATCATTTTCCTTACACTGAATATTCGCGTAAACATAACAAATAGTTGTTTACTAATTTTTCTGTTTTTCTCTCCTTTATAAACCCCCATTTAACAATAATCATCTCATTATTTATCCTTACTTTTTAATGATCTATTTTAAAACAAATGTCATTTTGTGTGCTTGACTGTAAAAGGACAGGGCACTATTCTTTGCCTGCTGGCCACATTGCCAGCCGGTTTTAGCAGACCGTGCTCAAGAACATTGAAAAAATTCATTTTTTGATGTAGACCCGTTCGTCTCCCTTTTTGTAGCGGTAGGACGGAGGGGGGACACCTTCGGGTGTGCTGGGTCTTGAGCCAGTCTGCTAACCCCCTTTCGTTCTGCCACCATAATTCCTATTCATGTCTGGCAGAACTCCCAATAAAAAGGAGTTGGCTTTGCACATTCTTAATTTCTTGGCAGCCTTTGCCAAAGTCTATATCGACACGACTTAAATTTATAAGCAGCTTGATAGCGATTAGCGCTTTCAGGTTTTAATTCGTCGCGACCAAAAACTTAATCAACAATAAAACTTGAGATGTGCAAAACACAGTCTTAACGGCTTTGCTATGCCTTTTTTTCTCCCAAAAAAGCATCTCGCTTATCTACAACAATAATTTTATAACGGTAAAACTATGCCACATTTAGTGATCTCCCCACGTGCCATACAAGTCGTAAATAAATCAATTGATCTGTTTCACCATCACGGATTTCATACCGTTGGAATCGACAGAATTGTGAAAGAATCTCAAATTCCAAAAGCGACTTTTTATCATTACTTTCACTCTAAAGAGCGATTTATCGAAATCTGCATGATCGTGCAAAAAGAACGTTTAAAAGAAAAAGTAGTTTCAATGGTTGAGTACACCAGTCAAACAAGTGTGGTGGATAAACTTAAGAAACTTTATGTCTTACATACCGATTTGGAGGGGCTTTACTATCTATTATTTAAAGCAATTTTTGAAACCAAACTGACCTATCCAAAAGCCTATATCACCGCAATGAGATATAGAACATGGTTGCTTAATGAAATCTATAGTCAGTTAATAAAACTAAAAAAAGATCTTTCCTTTCAGGATGCCAAATTATTTTTATATATGATTGAAGGAACCATTATTCAGCTTTTAAGCTCGAGTCAAGTAGGGGATAGAGAGATGATATTAGAATGTTTTTTGAAGCAGTTTAAATAGGATGAATGAAGCATGAAAATATCCATGCTAAATCTGCTTAAATAAGTTTGCTGGATGTTTCTTCAAGCCATTAATAATTGATACGACGTTTAAATGTCTAATTTAAAAAAGCCCTTTTTGTCTTAAGGGCTTTTGTTGTGGGGCTATTCTTTATATTGCCATGCTTTTAAAAAGGTACGACACACTTCTTCATTTAACTGTTTTAGTTCTTCTGGAGTTGGAATATTTCCACTAATCAACGTAGCGGGATAGGTATAGCCCATTACCGCACCGAGAAAAGCCTTTGTTGCTTCCTCTGGCTGATCAATTTTAACAATACCAGCATTGTGTGCAGTTGAAAGAATATCGGTTAGAGATCTTTTAATATTCCCTTGAGTACGTTGCTGAATTTTAGGAAGAATTTCTTTCATTTCAACTAAGGCAATAATCAGCAATCTTTGCAGGCGAATGACGTCAATATGATAAAAATGATTTTGTACAGACTGTCCAATTTCTAACAATAATTGATCTAGACGCTTATTTTTCAATTCATGCTGCTCAATGAAAGGTGCTTCCATTTCTGCTTTTAAATGATCAAAGACTTCAATGAGTAACGCTGTCTTGGTCGGGAAGTGGTTATATAAAGTTTGTCGATTTGTACCGGCTTTTGCAGCAACAGTCTCTAAGCGGACTTCTAATCCATGCTCAAGAAATAGTTCGCGTGCTGCAGCAATGATAGTAGGGCGAATTCGAGAGGGACGACCTGGAGATTTTTTTAACATATCGGTTTTCTTGCACATCTTATTTATTTACTTTACAGTAAAGTAAATAAATTGTCTATAAGTCTGGGGTCCCAGATATGCTTGATCTAAGTTTTAATTACCGTAAGTTTATATATTTATTGCCTTTATTTGTTTTTTTAAATGGATGTGATTCTGATCAGCCTGCCCCTAAAAATATTCAGCAGGTGGGTACGATCACTATAAAACCAGAGACGATTGAATCTACCTATCAATTGGCTGGAAGAACGGTGGCCTCTGAAATTTCTCAGGTCCGTCCACAAGTCAATGGAGTAGTAATAGAGCAATTATTTAAGGAAGGCACGCAAGTAAGCAAAGGGCAGCTACTTTATAAAATTGATTCATCACTCTATCGGGATAGTGTGGATGAAGCCGCTGGTAATCTTGCATTAGCAAAAGCCACTGTAAATTCGACTCGCCTTCAAGCCGACCGTTATAAAGAATTGATTAAAGTAAATGGGGTGAGTCAACAAGAGCTTGATAATGCTCAAAGTGCATATGAGCAAGCGAAAGCGACTGTTGCCGTAAATGAAGCTGTACTGAAAACAGCACGAACCAATTTACGTTACACACAAGTTAGTGCGCCAATTTCAGGACGAATAGGGCGTTCATCTATTACACGTGGGGCTTTAGTCACCTCTGCTCAAACAGAACCTTTAGCAACGATTCAAAAACTTGACCCCATGTATGTCGATTTGACTCAGTCGAGTGATGAATACATGGCGTTGCGTAAACAGCTTACTGAAAATGGAATAAAACCGACTGAACTTTCAGTGCGTTTGAAGCTTGAGAATGGCACTGCCTATGCAGAACAGGGGACTTTTAAGTTTAGTGATGTTGCTGTAGATGAGGCGACTGGAAGTGTCACCTTACGTGCAGCATTTCCCAATCCTAATAATGCGTTATTACCCGGCCTGTATGTGCGGGCAGAACTTGGAACGGGAACACGTCCTAACAGCGTCTTAATTCCTCAAGGTGCGCTGTTCCGAGACGCAGAAGGAAATCCACTTGTTTGGATTGTTGGAAAAGATAATAAAGCCGAGCAACGAAAAATTACTCTAGGCGATGCAATTGATAATCGTTGGTTAGTGACCTCTGGCTTGAAAGCGGGAGATCAAGTCATTGTTGAGGGGCTGCAAGGCTTAACTGCCGGCATGACGATTGAACCTACCCCAATGAGTTGAGGATTGCGTATGTTGTCGAGTTTTTTTATTGCACGACCTATTTTTGCTTGGGTCCTCTCTATTTGTATTATGGCGTTGGGGACGATTTCGATTTTAACGTTACCCATTGAGCAATATCCTGACATTGCGCCACCGGGTGTAAATGTTACTGCAAATTATCCGGGCGCATCGGCCAAAACTGTTGAAGACAGTGTTACACAGATTTTGGAGCAACAAATTAAAGGGATTGATGGTCTACTTTATTTTTCATCGAGTAGTAGTTCGGCGGGTCAAGCACGGATAAGTCTCAGTTTTGATCAGAATACCAATCCTGACACTGCTCAGGTGCAGGTGCAAAATGCTGTGAATCAGGCGCTGAGTCGATTGCCTCAAGAGGTCCAGCAGCAAGGGATCACTGTGACAAAATCACAAGGCGATAGTTTACTGGTCTTTGCGCTTTACGATGAAAGTGGGACTAGATCTTCTGTCGACATATCTGACTATATGGTGAGTACACTGCAAGATCCATTAAGTCGGGTCGATGGAGTGGGTGAAATCACCGTATTTGGTGCTCAATATGCAATGCGCATCTGGCTTGATCCTCATAAATTAAACAGTTACGGATTAATGCCATCAGACGTTAGAACTGCAATTGAAGCACAAAACACTCAAATTACAGCAGGAGAATTGGGCGCATTACCCACGCGTGATGGGCAGGCTCTAAATGCAACAGTAACAGCATTATCTCGGTTACAAACCGTGAGCCAATTTGAAAATATTATTTTGCGGACACAAACAAATGGTGCGGTTGTATTACTTAAAGATGTTGCCCGAGTCGAGCGTGGTGCAGAGAGTTATCAGACTTCTACACGTTTGAATGGAAAGCCAGCTTCGGGTATGTCTATTCAACTTGCTTCTGGTGCCAATGCATTAGAAACGGCTGAACGAGTTAAAGCTGAAGTCACACGGTTAACTGCCTCTATGCCAGCGGGTTTAAAAGTTGCATACCCACGCGACAGTACGCCATTTGTAGAAGCTTCGGTAAATGGGGTGATTAAAACTTTAGCTGAAGCAATTGTTCTCGTCATTATTGTCATGTTCTTATTTTTGCAGAGCTGGCGTGCGACTTTAATTCCGGCAATTGCAGTTCCGGTCGTATTGTTAGGTACATTTGGTGTGTTGAGCGTACTTGGCTATAGCATTAATACACTGACTTTGTTTGCAATGGTACTCGCAATTGGTTTACTGGTAGATGACGCGATTGTCGTCGTAGAAAATGTTGAGCGGGTTATGCATGAGCAAAATCTTGATGCTCGGCAAGCCACCCTAATTTCAATGCAAGAAATATCTGGCGCGCTCGTGGGTATTGCCATGGTACTCGCAGCAGTATTTTTACCTATGGCATTTTTTGGTGGTTCTGTCGGGATTATCTATCGCCAGTTCTCGGTAACGCTCGTATCGGCTATGGTACTTTCTGCAATTGTTGCTTTAACACTTTCACCTGCGCTATGTGCAACCTTACTCAAACCTGCAAATGAAAAACATAAGCAGAGAAAATTTTTTACTTGGTTTAACTATAAAGTAGAGCAAGGTCAAACAGGCTACCGCACAAAGCTAGTTGCTGTTTTAGGTAAACCCAAAGTCTTTATGGTCATATTCGTAGGTATTACAGCTTTGTTAGGTTGGCAATATACGCGTATGAATACGGGGTTTTTACCTCAAGAAGACCAAGGCTCGGTTATGGTTCAATTTAGTACGCCTGTAGGCACGACACTAGCTGAAACAGAGCGGGTTGGTAATCAGATTGCAGATTACTTTTTGACGAAAGAAAAGAATAATCTCAATGTGATTTTTATGGTGATGGGTAGAAATAACGCAGGCAGTGGGCAAAATGTGGGAATGGCATTTGCCGGACTCAAACATTGGGATGACCGAGAAGGTAGTGAAAATACAGCCGAAGCTGTGATTGCTCGTGCAAATGCACATTTTAAGTCACTGCGTAACGCACGTGTTCAGGTACTTTCACCCGCTGCTGTAAGAGGCCTTGGGCAATCTAGTGGCTTTGAATTTTGGTTGCAAGATGCTGAGAATAAAGGACGAGATGCTTTACTCGCAGCACAAAATAATGTGTTAAAAGCAGCAAATGCTGATTCTGGCCTAGCTGCAGTACGTTTAAATAGCTTAGAAGATAAAGCCCAGTTACAAGTCGATATCGATCAAAGAAAAGCCAGTGCTCTTGGATTAGCCCAAGCAGATATTAGTAATACGCTCTCATCGGCGTGGGGCGGATCTTATATTAACGATTTCATAGATCAGGGACGTGTTAAGCGAGTTTATTTACAAGGAGAGGCAATCTATCGTTCCTTACCCCAAGATATTGGGCAATGGTATGTTCGCGGTGCTACTGGTGAGATGACGCCATTTTCTAGCTTTTCTTCTGTGAAATGGCAGATGGGCCCTCAAATGCTGCAACGCTTTAACGGTCTTTCAGCCGTTCAAATACAAGGCTCTGCGGCAGCAGGTGAGAGTTCTGGTGGGGCTATGGATAAGATGCAGCAGTTAGTTGACCAGCAACAAGGTTTTAATCTTCAGTGGAGTGGGTTGTCTTATCAAGAGAAACTAGCGGGTGGCCAAACGATCTGGTTATATTTAGCCTCAATCATCTTTATCTTTTTATGTTTGGCAGCACTTTATGAAAGTTGGTCTATTCCTGTCTCTGTCATGCTAGTGATTCCTTTAGGTCTTATTGGCGCTGTAGGTGCTGCAAGTCTGGCAGGTTTTGTTAACGATATTTACTTTCAGGTCGCTATGCTTACCACCATTGGGCTTTCTGCCAAAAATGCCATTTTGATTGTTGAATTTGCGGCAGCCAAGTTAGAGGCTGGTCAGGCATTAATGGACGCTATTATTGAAGGTGCGGGTCAGCGATTACGGCCAATTATTATGACATCTCTGGCTTTTGTTGCAGGTGTTCTTCCATTGGCTGTATCTACAGGAGCAGGGGCTGTTAGCCGAAAAGAAATTGGTATAGCCGTAACTGGTGGGATGATTTCGGGAACTCTACTTTCTATTTTCTTTGTGCCTTTATTTTTTCTTTTAGTTCGTCGTTTAACCAATAAGTTAAACACCAAAAAGGCAAAATGATTTTACAAAACAGAATGTCATTAACAATTAGGCCCTCATGCTATAAATAGAATGAGGGCCTAAAATCTGACTAAAAACTTAGAATGTATTTTGAATAATGACATCGTCGTAAGGAAGTTTGCCCACGCGTGGGTAAGGCTCGGAAGCCGACTTACCAACAGCAATCATTAAACACACCACATGGTCTTCAGGTAAGTTAATGAGCTTTGCCATTGCGTCAAAGTCAAAACCATCCATAGGGCAACTGTCTAAACCATGCTCTTGAGCAAGAAGCATCAAGGTTTGAGCAAAAATACCAGCACTACGCATAACTTCGTCACGTTGGGTTTGTGGACGGTCACGGTAATATTGGTCAATTGCGCCAGCCATAATATTTTGTACTTCTGGAGTTGCGCCATCCCACACACGCTTAGCATCAACTTCCCATGTATTTACTTTTGCACACAACACAATAAGTAATGATGATTCTGTAACTTGTGGTTGATCCCAAGCAATGGTGCGAATTTTTTGTCTTAACTCAGTATCTTCAATGATGACTGGACGCCAATGTTGTAAGTTAAAAGCGCTTGGCGCATTTGCTAAAACTTCTTGTAATAACTGCTTTTTGTTATCGTCAGAGAGTTGAAAAGCAGGGTCGAAGCGTTTAACTGCGCGGCGGTTACGGATGGCATCAATAACATTCATAAGATTTTCCTACTTAAGAGTTGGGTAGCGGTACTCGTTAGTTTTTATAACGTTGGGCTACATCAGCCGAAGAAAAGTTTGGTAGTAATGTGATACGTGATTTTTCAAAATTATTCCATTGATTTTCGTCTTTCAGCACAGGAATTGTAATCGTTTCTTTGCGGTCAAAACCAATCAGAGCCGCATCGACCAAATCATTGACATCCATTAATGGTGGGACTTGGCTTAAGTCGATGCCAGAACGTTCCCAAATTTCGGTTTTAGTTGCCGAAGGCAATACGGCTTGAACATGCACGCCATGATTTTTTAATTCTAAATGTAAGCCTTGGCTAAAAAATTGGATGAAAGATTTACTTGCGCCATAAATGGTAGAACCTAATTCAGGAGCTAATCCAAGCACTGAACCTAAATTAATAATCGCGCCTTTACCTTTGCGTAGAAGGGGTTGCGAAATTGCATGAGACAAACGAACGACCGCAGTCATATTTAAAGTAATAAGTTTTTCAATCTCTTTAATATCTTGAGTCAAAAAGTTTCCGTTTAGTGCAATCCCAGCGTTATTTACCAAGATTTCAATATCAGCATCATTTTTGAGTACATCTTCAATCTTACTAATGTCTTGATCGTTTGATAGATCGGCCCGAATGAACTCGACCTGTACACCGTATTTTTCTTGAAGGTCTTTTGATATTTTATCTAAGCGGTTGGTGTCTCGTGCAACCAAGATTAAGTTATGGCCACGTTGAGCAAATCGGTCTGCATAGACAGAACCAATTCCTGACGAAGCTCCTGTAATAAGTACTTTTGATTGAGCTGACATGTGATGTCTCCACACTTTATTTTAGATTATGACTATAATCTAAAATATACAAGTTTTGATGTCAACCATAATCAATGTATAATTATGACGAGTAGGGTGAGTAAAAGTGGGTAGGCCAACATGAAAGTCAGTAAAACTCAGGTAAAAGAAAACCGAGAAAAAATTGTCGAAAAGGCGACTCAACTGTTTCGTAACAAAGGCTACGACGGTGTCGGCATTGCTGAATTAATGTCTAGCGCAGGCTTTACTCACGGTGGGTTCTATAAACATTTCAGTTCGAAAACAGACCTTGTCTCAATTACCGTTAAACATGGACTTGAACAGGTTCTAAAGAAAATAGAAGGTTTAAATTTAGCTCAATTTATTCAGCTTTATGTGTCCCGTACCCATCGAGATAACCGAGATTTGGGATGTACCTTAACAGCGCTATCTTGTGATGCTGCAAGACAGCCAGACGAAGTAAAAGTCGAGTTTGAAGAGGGCATTGAGCAACTTATCCAGTTCATTATGAATGAACGAGCAAAACAATTGTCTTTGGAAGCGCCAGAGTTGAGAAAGCAAGCTATTAATATTCTTGCTCAATCCGTAGGGGCAATTGCCTTGTCTCGCGCATGCCCAGACCAATCTGTGCTTAGCGATGAAATATTGGAAAGCTGTAAAGAGAGTCTTTTAAAATTAGCCGATTAGGCTTTTTTAGCATTTAAGCTGGTTTGGCTAAACTGAATTAATCTCGCTATATCGACTGTTCGCTCATAAATGAGTTCTGCTGCATGTTCGCAGGCGTGTTCTAGGGTGATGGGACCATTGGCTAGTGAAAAAGCAGCGCTTACGCCGTGCTCATAAAGCGCTTGGTAGTCTTCGCCTAATGTTCCTGCAATCACAATGACCAGAACGTTATGAGCTTTTGCAATTTGGCTTACCCCAAAAACTGTTTTGCCGCTTAAGGTTTGCTGGTCAAATTTACCTTCACTGGTAATGACCCAATCTGCGTTAGAAATTTTATGCTCAAGCTGATTCAGTTCAGCCACGACTTTAACTCCAGCTTTAAAGACTGCATCTAAATAACTTTTGGCTGCAAAGCCTAAACCTCCCGCAGCACCAGAACCCGCTTCATCTCGTTTATCGAAACCTAAAAGTTGTGCCGAGACATCGGCAAAATGGGCAAGCGCTTGGTCAAGTAACTTTACTTGAGTAGGGGAAGCCCCTTTTTGTGGGCCAAAAATATGAGATGCGCCGTTTGGACCGCAAAGTGGATTGCTCACATCGGCAGCCAATAAAAACCTCGTTTGCTGAATACGTGGGTCGAGATGTGTTAAATCAATTTTGGATAGGTGTCTAAGAGCAAGGCCGCCAGCTGGTAAAACGTTTTGATTGGCGTTGAGAAAAACTGCACCCAAAGCACTCAGTAATCCTGTGCCGCCATCATTGGTAGCACTGCCTCCCACAGTTAAAATAATATCTTTTGCACCTGCGTCTAAAGCATCCAAAATGAGCTGGCCCGTTCCAAATGTTGTACTGTGGCAAGCATCCCGCTCAGACGGTGGAATTAACTGTATGCCGCTCGCTTGAGCCATTTCAATGATGGCAATTCTTTGTTTTCCTAACCATCCCCATTTGGCTTGAACGGGCTGACCTAATGGCCCGACTACAGTTTTTTCACGCCATTCACCTTCACAGACCTCTAACACTGCTTCAATAGTTCCTTCGCCACCGTCTGCCATCGGGCATAAAATCGTTTCTGCATGAGGAAAAACTTCTTGCCATCCTTTGGCAATGGCCTGAGCTACATTTAAAGCAGTTAAGCTGTCTTTAAATGAATCAGGGGCGATCACAACCTTCATAAGTGCTCTAATATGGATAGATTTTTAATTGTTTTATACTGTTTAATGCGAAAAAAACATAGATAAAGACATGTAAACATCAATTTTAAAAGGCTTTCAATCTGTTAAAAATAAAAGCCAATAATGTTTTGATCTGTAAAAGGCAGAGTTTCTATCTTTTTAACTCATTGTTTTATATGTTTTTCTATAAATAGCGCGGTTGGCCTAAATGATTGTAATTGTAAAAAATATGGCACATATTATAAGAACAGTTGAGCCAGCTTTTTAAAATATGGTGAATAACATACCAAGCGGACTCTACCCCCAAGCTAGATAGCAGCGATTCTTAATATAAGCATAATTAAATTGTGGTTTTATTGGATCTGTTGAATGCCTAAGAAGAAATAAGAGGATGAAAAAGTGGATAATTCAGAAGAACAAAAGCATATACAGGAAAATAACGGTTTTGCGCGAATTGAGCCATACACTCATCCTGCTGGCGGGTGGGGTGCACTCCTTAGTGTTGCTCGAAACTTAAAGCGACAAGATATTTTAGGTAAAGGTTCAATTACCTTACTCAACATTAACCAGCCTACAGGGTTTGACTGTCCTGGCTGTGCATGGCCAGAAAAGAAAGATGCTCATGCCTTTAACTTCTGTGAAAATGGTGCAAAAGCAGTTGCCTTTGAAGCAACCAGTAAAACAGTGACTCCTGAATATTTCGCAGGGCATACCGTCAGTTGGTTATCAGAACAAAGTGACTTTTTCCTCGAAGACTTAGGCCGCTTAACAGACCCAGTTCGCTATGATGCTGCAACCGATAAATATGTGCCTATTTCATGGGATGAAGCATTTCAGATTATTGCTAAACACCTCCATGCGCTAGATCACCCCGACCAAGCGGCATTTTATACTTCGGGCCGTGCCAGTAACGAAGCGGCATTTTTATATCAATTGTTTGTGCGAAGCTTTGGTACCAATAACTTTCCAGACTGCTCGAACATGTGTCATGAAACCACAAGTGTTGGTTTGCTTGACTCGATTGGTTTAGGAAAAGGCACAGTCACCCTAGAAGACTTTGATTTAGCCGATGCTATTTTTAGTTTTGGTCATAACCCTGGCACCAACCATCCACGTATGTTAGGTACTTTACGTGAAGTGTCTAAACGTGGCGGCAACATTATTGCGATTAACCCAATTAAAGAACGAGGTCTTGAGCGTTTCCAAGACCCGCAAGCACCGCTTGAAATGATGACCAACGGCAGTACGCCAATTAGTCGTTATTATTTTCAGCCGAAAATTGGCGGTGACTATGCACTCATGTTGGGTATGTTAAAACACTTAAATGAGTGGGATAAAAAAGCGCTAGCTTCAGGTAAACCGAGTGTTTTTGACCGAAACTTTATTGCGGTGAATACCGTTGGTTTCGATGAAATGATTGCTGAGGTTGAAAGAACTGAATGGGCAGATATTTATAAACACTCAGGCCTATCGCCTGAACATTTAGAAAAACTCGCCAAACTCTTTTTAGAATCAGAGCGTTCAATTTTCTGTTGGGGAATGGGTATCACGCAACACCGCCACGGCACGGCTAACGTACATATGCTGGCAAATTTATTGTTGGCGCGTGGTCAAATTGGCAGACCGGGTGCAGGGCTATGTCCAGTTCGTGGGCATAGTAATGTACAAGGCGACCGAACCATGGGTATTAATGAACTGCCTAGCCCTAAATTACTCGACAACATTGACCGCGTGTTTGGTATTAAATCACCGAGAAAAAATGGACATGGTGTCGTTGAAACAATTAAAGCCATGGCTGAAGGTGAGGTCAAAGTCTTTATTGGTTTGGGTGGAAACTTTGCAGTTGCAACGCCAGATACGCCGTATACCCAAGAAGCACTTAGAAAGTGTAATTTAACTGTTCATGTTGCAACCAAGTTAAACCGTAGCCATTTGGTGTGTGGTAAAGATGCACTTATTTTGCCATGTTTAGGGCGTACCGAAATTGATGAGCAGCTTCATGGCCCACAGGCAATTTCAGTCGAAGATTCGATGAGTAATATTCATTTGTCAGCAGGACGTAACGCTCCAATTTCTGACAATATTTTGTCTGAACCAGATATTGTCGCCCGAATGGCCGAAGCAGTGCTTCCAGACAGTCAGATTAAATGGAAATGGTATATCGAAAGCTATGACCGTATCCGTGACTCAATTGCCGATGTCTTTGATGAGTTCCATGACTTTAATTTACGTGTTTATAAACCGGGTGGCTTCCACCTCGAACATCCAGCCAATCAGCACATCTGGAATACAAAAAGTGGTAAAGCGCAGTTTATGATTACACCGCTGAGTGAAGTCTATGCCGATAAAGAAAATCAGTACGCTGCCGCATATACCGACAGTAAAGTTTATACCTTAATGACCACGCGTTCTCATGACCAATACAACACTACTCTATATGGTCTAGATGACCGTTACCGTGGGGTGTTCGGTCAGCGCCGTGTGTTGTTTATGAACCAAGCTGATATTGATGAAGCTGGTTTTGAAGCAAACCAGTGGGTCGATATTGAAAGTGTTTTTTCAGACGGTGTGAAACGTATCGTGCATAGTTTCCGTATTGTGCCGTACAACATTCCGCGAGGCAGTTTAGCCGCTTACTATCCGGAAACTAATCCTTTGGTGGCATTAAGCAGTCATGATAAATATGCCAAGATTCCTGCTTCAAAAAGTGTTCCTGTGATTTTGCATCCCGGAAATGCGCCAGAGCATTTTAACTTGGCAACGGCAGTAGCCCCTGAAGATGCAGATAGAAAAGTCAGCAGCCTTTAAATCTAAGACGATATTTAAAATGTAATTCAAATAAATGGCGCTCTAAACAAGCGCCATTTTGAAATAAAGGAA
Source organism: Acinetobacter sp. V104_13 (assembly GCF_031798995.1). NCBI lineage: Bacteria > Pseudomonadati > Pseudomonadota > Gammaproteobacteria > Moraxellales > Moraxellaceae > Acinetobacter > Acinetobacter sp. V104_13. The sequence goes on from NZ_JAVQNP010000009.1 coordinate 84,462, forward strand.
ATAATTTTGACACCACATTCTTATGGGGTTGAGACATTACTAGTACAGCGGTTTAACAAAACCGACTCTGAAAATGTTTTAGATCATATTGTTCAAGAGTACCCAATCGCCTTGGTGTATAACGGCATTTCGCATGCGGTGATGATGGCGACACCGACCGATGTTGATTTATTTGCTAAAGGATTTAGTCTCTCGGAAGGAATTTTAACAAGCTTAAAAGAACTATATGCGCTTGATGTACATCAAAATGAATTGGGCATTACGGTTGAAATGGCCATTTCATCTAGAGCTTTTGCTGCATTAAAAGAACACCGCCGCATGATGGTAGGCCGTACAGGCTGTGGTTTGTGTGGAATTGAAAGCTTAGAGCAGTTTCAGTTAGATGTTCCTAAAATTACAACGCATGCATCAAAAATATGGCTTGAGCAAATTCCGAGTGCCATTTCCCATTTAAAAGCCCAACAGGAAATTACTGCTTTAACGGGTGGCGCACATGCCGCAGCTTGGGTGGTTGATGGTCACATCGTCGCTTTATTTGAAGATGTCGGCCGCCATAATGCTTTAGATAAATTAATTGGTTATTTAGCACAACAAAACTACGACACCAGTTTAGGTTTTGTGGTGATGACCAGTCGGGCAAGTTATGAGCTAATACGAAAATGTGCTCAGCTGAACATCAGCCTATTGGCGTCAATTTCAGCGCCTACCAGCATGGCCATTCAATTAGCCAAGCAATCTGGCCTGACTTTGGCAAGTTTTTGTAGGGGAGACAGATTTGTTTTATATACAGAAATTTAAAATATATTGTTCAAGATGATGGGCCTAAAATAAAGCTCATCTGACATTTCTTTGGCTTTTAAGCTAAGGATAGGTTTTATGGATTATTATAAAACTCTAAAGGTTCAGAGTCTGTCCAAATGTCTTGGTTACAATCACTAAAAGAATGGGCAAAACGTCTAAAAAAACAAATTATTATGCTTTGGTTTGCATCAAAGCATCCTCAAATGCCATGGTTCCCAAAAGTTATTGCTGTGGTGGCTGTGGCTTATGCCTTTAGTCCGATCGATTTAATTCCAGATTTTATTCCTATTTTAGGCCTTTTAGATGAGGCCATTATTCTACCGATGCTGATTTGGTTAGCTGTTCGTTTTACACCTCAACAAGTCATTTTAGATGCGGAACAACAAGCTGAAGAATGGCTAAATCAACAGGAGCGTCGACCTCAAAATTATTTGGTTGCTGTACTCATAATATTAATTTGGATCACACTGGCAGTGATGGCCTATTTCTACTTTGGTGGTGGCTTGTAATTTGCAAACCGTCAAAGTTTAGAATCGTGAATTTAAAGGCATTAACATTGTGCTTTGCTACAACTCAAAGGATAATAATGTTTTTATAAGCTATGGGTTGCAGACAATGAAAATCGTCGCAGATGAAAATTTGGCATTTACCGATTACTTTTTTTCTGAGTTTGGCGATATTCAACACAAAGCAGGGCGTACTTTAACCCATGCAGATGTAAAAGATGCTCAAGCTTTACTGGTCCGCTCGGTTACTGCGGTTAACGCAAGTTTAATTGAAAACACAGCATTAAAATATGTGGGCAGTGCCACAATCGGGACCGATCATTTAGATATTACGGCGTTAGAAAAACAAGGAATTACATGGGCAAATGCGGCTGGTTGTAATGCGCAAGCGGTTGCTGAATATGTCATTACTGCTTTACTTCATTTAGATGCAAACCTTTTAGAACAACAAGAAAAATTTACCCTAGGCATTGTCGGTCTTGGCAACGTCGGTAAGCGCTTGGCTTATATGGCCCAGTTGTTGGGCTGGAACGTAATTGGCTTTGACCCATATGTGAAACTAGACATAATTGAGAATGTAAGCTTAGAAACTCTGTTGCAACAAGCCAATGCCATTTCAATTCATGTGCCGCTTACAAAAAACGGTCAACATCCGACATATCATTTGTTTGATGAAAAAGCTTTTGCAGCGCTTCAACCTGACACGATTTTAATTAATAGTGCACGTGGTCCAGTCGTGAAAGAAACCGCTTTAATGGAAGATATTCAGCGTACCCAGCGTAAAGTGGTGCTTGATGTATTTGAGCATGAACCAGTCATATCAGAAGAACTCATAGACATGTTGGCTTTAGCAACACCGCATATTGCTGGTTATAGCCTTGAAGGAAAAGCCCGCGGTACACAAATGATTTATGAAGCGTTTTGCCAAAAATTTGGATATGACATGAATAAGCGGTTTGAAACTCAACTACCTGCATGCGAAGACTATTTTTCAGGACATGATTTAAAAGTGGTGTTAAAGCAAAAACTATCTCAAATTTATGATATTGCTCAAGATGATGCCAACATCCGTGCCTGTGTTAAAGACGGCAAAGTAGAGCAAAAAGCATTTGATTTATTACGTAAGAATTATCCGCTGCGCCGTGAATGGGCAGCACATGGGGGACCACAGGCATGAGTTTAAGTTATCAACCTACTTGTTCAATTGATGCCTTAAAAGCACGTGCCAAGCTCTACACCCAAATTCGTCAGTTTTTTGCTGAACGTGGTGTTATGGAAGTCGAGACACCAATCGTTTCACAGGCAGGTGTCACCGATGTACATTTAGCTTCGGTTCAGGCTTTGCGTCATATTAACGGCAAATTGCAAACTCAATATTTACAGACTTCACCAGAGTTTGCCATGAAGCGTTTATTGGCGAGCGGTAGTGGGCCGATTTACCAGATTTGTAAGGTGTTCCGTGATGATGAACACGGGCGTAAACACAACAGTGAATTTACCATGCTTGAATGGTATCGCCCCGGTCTAGACTTAAAAGCGTTAATGCATGAAACAGCCGATTTATTGCAAACCTGTTTGCAGCATCGTTTTGGTGAAGTTCGTCCGTTTATTTTAAGTTATAAACATGCCTTTCAAGATCGACTTGATATCAACCCGTTGCAAGCGACTTTGAAGCAATTCAAAGATACCGCAAATCGTGTGGGGTTAAATCTCGACTTGGGCGATGATCGCCTAGCTTACATGGATTTGTTATTTTCTCATTTTGTTGAACCAAGTTTAGGTTTTGATGCTCCAGTTTTTTTAACTGACTTTCCACCAGAAATGGCCTCTTTGGCAAAAGTGAAAGTAGATGAAGATGGGGAAGAGGTCGCGGCGCGTTTCGAGGTTTATATTGAAGGCTTAGAGCTAGCCAATGCCTACGATGAATTGCTTGATGCAGACGTGTTACGTTCACGCTTTGAAGCAGATAATGCAGAGCGGGCTAAGCAAGGGCTTCATGTTATGCCTTTAGATGAGCATTTGTTAGCAGCATTGCCTCATATGCCGGAATGCTCAGGAATTGCTTTAGGTGTAGACCGTTTACTCATGGTTGCAATGGATCAGGTCAAAATCGAAAAAGTAGTTACCTTTCCAGCGGAAATTGCTTAAACGCTGACAAATAAAAAAGCCACAATATTGTGGCTTTTTTATTGAGGATTTATTCAGCTTAAGCTTGTTGAATACCTGCAACAACCCAGTCTTGCTGAGTGCCAGCAGGCTTAACAAAGTGCCAGATTTCGGTAAACGGTTGTGGCAAGCTGTTTAGATCTTCACTTACTGTACCAGTGAAACGTACGCTTACTACGTATTGACCATTTTCAGTCGCACTGTCTACAACCATCGCATTCAAGTTACTAAATTCAGCAACGTCTTGATCTTGGTTTTCCATGATGTCGTTATACATAGAACTATAAAGTTCTGGTGTTAAGTAACGGCGAATTTCTTCAATGTTACTTGCAGTATTCATCGATTGGATGTGATTAAAACGTTGACGTGCAATACGTAAGAACGCAGCAGGTTCACTACCATCTGGAAGTTGATTGCCATTGCTCGTGGTTACACCACCAAAAGGCGCTTGCGTTGCTGCACCGCCACCCACAGATTGACCAAAGATATTTGTATTATCGCCAGCATTACGTGGAGCTGCTTGTGGTGCAGCAGAACGGCCAAATGGGTTTTGACCGTTGCTATTTGGTGCGTAAGGGTTGTTACCTGCTAATTTTTTTTTTGATCCCAATTTACGGAATACAAAGAAAGCAAGAGCTGCAGCAAGCAATACCCAAATCCAACCTGGGATTCCGCCTTTTTTCTCTTCTTGAGCTTGAGCCTGAGTGGCTTGCTGTTCAGTTGATGTCGGTTTGTCATCAGCTAAAGCATTTGCTGCAACAGCACCTACGGCAGCACCAGCCACACCAGCTGCAACCATTGAACCAACACCTGGACCAGATTTCTGAGGCGCTGTAGTGGTTTGTTGAACTGGAGTCACTTGACGAGGTTGTTGATAAGACTGGCTTGAAGTAGTCGAACGTGCCATACCGTGGCTTTTACCACCACCTGCACGTTTAGCTTCAGCAAGAGGAGAAATTGCTAAAGCAGCCATTAAAATACCGGTAATCAAGCCACGCTGGTGTACTTCCATAGGAAATTCCTGTTTAAAGTTAATTTGTAATAGTATTTATGCAGGCTTTTACTCTAAATTTCAACTATAAAAGTATGTTTTTTTATGTCAATTCATCACTGAGTTGCATAGCTTCTGTCAATGCTTCATGCAAGCGCGCAACAGCAATAACTTGTACGCCCGGAATTGCCTTTTGAGGGGCGTTTCCTCTTGGTAAAATGACATATTTAAAGCCATGTTTCGCTGCTTCTTTTAAGCGCTCCTGACCGTTAGGAACAGGGCGAATTTCACCAGAAAGACCAACTTCACCAAAAACTGCAAGCTGTTGAGGCAATGCTTTAGTACGTAAACTTGAAGCACATGCAAGTAAAACAGCCAAATCAGAACCTGTTTCGGTAATTTTTAAGCCGCCTACAATATTAACATAAACGTCTTGTCCAGTAGTTTGAACACCGCCATGACGATGCATGACAGCAAGCAGCATATTTAAACGGTTTTGTTCAAGACCAAGTGCAACACGTCGTGGTTGTCCTTGAGCATCATCAACTAAAGCTTGTACTTCGACCAAAAGAGGGCGAGTTCCTTCACGGCTAATCATGACAATTGAACCGGGAATCGCTTCATCGTAACGACTTAAGAAAATGGCAGAAGGGTTAGCCACTTCACGTAAGCCTTTATCAGTCATGCCAAATACGCCAAGCTCATTCACTGCACCAAAACGGTTTTTAACAGCACGAATCATTCGATAACGTGAGTCTGATTGACCTTCAAAGTAAAGTACGCAGTCCACCATATGCTCTAAAACACGCGGACCTGCCAGTGCACCTTCTTTGGTCACATGGCCAACAATGAATAGCGCTGTGCCACTATTTTTTGCATAACGGGTTAATAAAGCAGCTGATTCACGAATTTGTGAAACTCCACCCGGAGCAGATTGGAGAGTTTCTGTATAAAGTGTTTGAATCGAATCTAGAATAGCGACTACAGGTTTTTCTTGTTCTAAAACCTCACAAATACGTTCTACACAGGTTTCAGCCATGACTTTTAATTGGTCAGTTGGCAGATCAAGACGTTGCGCACGAAGCGCCACCTGAGATAAAGATTCTTCACCCGTAATATAAAGTGCAGAGCTTTTTGCGCTTGCCATGTGTGTTGCAGTTTGCAAAAGAATGGTTGATTTACCAATACCGGGGTCACCACCAATTAATACAACAGAACCTGTCACCAAACCACCACCAAGCACTCGGTCAAATTCGCTAATGCCTGTAGGTAAACGGGTTTCATGAGAAACAGAGACTTTATTTAGCGTAGTAATATTAGCAACTTGACCCGCATAGCCCCCAATTTTAGGACGTGCACGGTGAGCTGTGGTTGGCTCAAGTTTAACTTCAGTCAGAGAATTCCATTCACCACACTCTGAGCATTGACCAGCCCATTTAAGATGATCGGCACCACATTGCTCGCAACGGTAAACAGTTTTGACTTTACTCATAAAAAATTGAAATTTTGCTCGATATTATATAAATATAGTTCTTAGGAAGTTCTTCGTTCTTGTTTCCTAAAATTATCATAAAAGATATTGAGGAAATTTGAAGGGATCTTCTAAGGAACTAATAAGGGAAAGACATCAAAAATAACACGATATTGGATTTTTACAAGTCAGATAAAGTTTGTTTTCAATGGATATAAAAAATCTAATCTATTCCCCAAGGAAGGTGTTTTTACTGGAGTATGTATCTAGCTGTTTATTATAGATATGGCATGGATATTGCTGAAGTAAAAACGAACAAAATAATATGAGTATTGTATTTTTAGAAATACAAAAGGTTGATATCTATGAGTGCAGCAGAAATTGTTGATTGGGTAAATAGTATTATATGGAGTAAGGCGCTTATCTATTTATGTTTAGGCGTTGGTTTATTCTTTTCTATTTTAACAAGATTTGTTCAGGTCCGCCAAATTAAAGAAATGGCTAGACTTTTAATAAAAGGTACTTCTTCAGAGCAGGGCGTTTCATCTTTTCAGGCATTATCAGTATCTTTAGCAGGCCGTATTGGTGTAGGTAACATTGCGGGTGTTGCAGCAGCAATTGGCTTCGGTGGACCCGGTGCAGTTTTTTGGATGTGGATGGTTGCATTCTTTGGTGCTGGTACAGCTTATGTAGAATCGACACTCGGTCAACTTTATAAAGTTGAGTATCAAGGACAATATCGCGGTGGCCCAGCATTTTATTTTGATAGAGGACTAGGTCAGCGTTGGTTAGGAATTGTATTTGCTATTGCAGCAATTGTCGCTTGTGGTTTGTTTTTACCGGGTATTCAAGCCAATGCAGTAGGTAAGGCATTTACACAGATTACAGGTGAAGGCGCAATTGTTTTTGGTGATGTTGGTGTCTATAAACTCGTTGCTTTGGTCGTCGTGATTGGTTTGCTGGCTATCCTCATCTTCGGTGGGATTAAACGAATTGCTCAGTTTGCTGAACTGGTTGTACCTTTTATGGCAATTGGTTATTTCCTCATGGCTGTTATCATTGTTGTGGTTAACATCTCAGATCTTCCAAAAGTATTAAGCCTGATTTTTACAGATGCATTTACGCCAATGGCAGGTCTTGGTGCTGCAATCGGTTGGGGGGTGAAACGTGGTGTTTATGCCAATGAGGCAGGCCAAGGAACAGGACCACACGCAGCAGCGGCAGCAGAAGTTCAACATCCAGCTCAACAAGGTTTGGTCCAATCTTTTTCAATTCACTTTGATAGTATAATTGTTTGTTCTGCTACTGCATTTATGATTTTAATGACAAGCCAATATAATGTTCAGGGGGCTTTAGAAGCAGGTCAATTCATTGTTCAAAATGTTCCTGCCTCGACTGAAATTGGTTCTCCTGCATTTACACAAATGGCGGTGAGCACTATTTTTGGTAATTTTGGTCAGATCTTTGTTGCTTTAGCCGTATTCTTCTTTGCATTCACCACTATCGTAGCTTACTACTATATTGCAGAAACAAACCTTGCTTATTTGAGCTACATTACAAAATCACCGTCATTACTGTTCATTGTAAAATGTTCAATCATTCTCGCTGTAGGTTATGGTTTACTGAGTGCCACAGGCTATATCTGGGGTATTGGTGATATTGGTGTTGGCTTGATGGCATGGATTAATATTATTGGTATTGTTGTAACGTACTTTATTTATAAACCAACGATTAAGGCATTAAAAGATTACGAAGAACAACAAAAAGCGGGAGTAAAAGAGTACACATTTGACCCTATTAAATTAGGAATTAAAAATGCGACATTCTGGGAAGAGCGCTTGAAGAAAAACCAAGAACTGAATGCGCAAGTTAAGAAAACAGGAAGCTAGAGATTAACAATCAAATAGCTAAAAAGGTGGTCATATTGACCACCTTTTTTCATATGAGATTGATCATTAAATGAGAAACTGGATGTTCCAAAAAAGTGCGTTGTATTGCTAGGGGCTTGTGCGTATTATCGGATTTAATTGTATGTAGCTTGGAATCATCAGCAATACAGACAAATTGGTTAGCTGAAAAGTTGTCAAAAAATATACATTTAAAAGATACCTGCAAATGGTGCGATATCGTCTTTTTGATTTGAATTTAGCTAACGGACTAAAAAAATTACTGGAGTGTATTTATAAAATGTCGAATCAAAATCTGAGCGAGCCTCATGAACAAGGTGAGCTCCATCGAAGCCTCTCCAATCGGCATTTACAACTAATCGCGATTGGTGGTGCAATTGGTACTGGATTATTTATGGGATCAGGCAAAACAATTAGCCTTGCTGGTCCATCAATCTTATTCATTTATTTGATTATTGGTGTGATGGTGTTTTTTGTCATGCGTGCGCTTGGCGAATTACTTCTTTCAAACCTTGCCTATAAATCATTTATTGACTTCACAACAGATTTAATCGGTCCATGGGCGGGTTACTTTGTAGGGTGGACATACTGGTTATGTTGGATCACGATTGGTATCGCTGACCTTTCTGCAATTATCTACTACTTACAATTCTTCAATAATGGTCTACCTTTCTCGCCTGTCGAAGGGGCGATGATCAGTGTTGCCGCGATTGTATTTATTATGGGTTTAAACCTGTTAACAGTTCGCTTGTTTGGTGAGTTAGAGTTCTGGTTTGCGCTCATTAAGATTCTTGCGATTATTATTTTAATCGCTGTGGGTCTATGGATGATCTTTACAGGCTTTACCTCAAGTACAGGTGAAGTTGCATCATTTACTCATCTCTGGGCTAACGGTGGCTTCTTCCCAACAGGTGTACATGGTTTCTTGGCAGGCTTCCAAATCGCAATCTTTGCTTTTGTTGGTGTAGAACTTGTGGGAACAACGGCTGCGGAAACGAAAGACCCAGCACGTAACTTACCAAAAGCAATTAACTCAATTCCAATCCGTATCATTATTTTCTACGTATTGGCATTGTTGATTGTGATGTCTGTAACACCTTGGAATAAAATTGATCCAGCGATCAGTCCATTTGTAAACTTGTTTAGTCAAGCAGGTGTGGCAGCAGCAGCGATCTTGATGAACTTGGTGGTATTGTCATCAGTGATGTCATCAATGAATAGTGGTGTCTTCTCAACAAGCCGTATGTTATTTGGTTTATCTCGTGAAGATCAGGGTCCAAAAGCTTTTGGTAAATTGAACAGACGTGCGGTGCCGGCAAATGCATTGTATTTCTCTGCTGCGTGTTTATTGTTAGGTGCGGCATTACAGTATTTTGTACCAAATACAGTTGAAGCATTTACGCTTGCAACTACACTTTCAACGATTCTGTTCATTTGCGTGTGGTTACTCATTATCTGGAGTTATATCCGTTACTACACTACACGCCCTGAGCTGCATGCCAAATCAACGTTTAAATTACCGGGCGGCTTATTTACATGTTGGATCACGATTATTTTCTTTATTGGTATGATTTACGTGTTGTCTTTAGAGCCAGATACGTTTAAAGCGCTTAAAGTCAGCCCAATTTGGTTTATTATCTTGATCATTGGTTATTTCTTCTTCTATAAACCGCGTCATAAAAAGTAATTAAATTTATTTAGTTATGATCAAACGCCAGCTGAAAAGCTGGCGTTTTTTATGCATATTGTTTTTCTCTTTAAGTTTACTCTTTAGCCGCCTGCATGATCACGGTATACTGCATCGAATTGTTTAAATCAGGTGCTCAGATGCGTCGTGTCATTTGCCTCATCAGTTTATTGAGCAGCAGTATTTTGCTTAGCGCTTGTGGTCAGTCAGGAGCATTACAGCTACCTTCTGATCCGAATTATGACAAACGTGCGAAATACTTGCTCTATCGTAATAAAGAACAGAAACAAGTTGTGCAACAGGATGAACAAGCTGAACAGTCAGTTGAAGCATCAGCCCCAACCCAAACAACTTCACCTTAAGCTTTGAAATAAGGACACATTCATGAGTTTCACTCGCATTAATGGAGTATTGCACGCAGAGCAATGTTCTATGGAGCAGCTTGCGCAGCAATTTGGTACACCTTTGTATGTTTATTCAAAAGCAGCTTTTGAAAAACATTACTTAGATATGGACCGTGCTTTTGATTTTATTGATCATCAAATCTGTTTTGCGGTGAAATCTAACTCAAATATAGCTGTTCTTAATGTCTTGGCAAAACTTGGTGCTGGTTTTGATATCGTATCAGGTGGTGAACTTGCACGCGTTTTAAAAGCGGGTGGAGATGCATCTAAAGTTGTTTTTTCTGGTTTAGGTAAAACCGAAGCCGATATCGAAACATCGTTAAATGTGGGTATTGCTTGCTTTAACGTTGAGTCTTATGCAGAGCTGGACCGCCTTCAAAAGGTTGCAGCACGTCTAGGCAAAAAAGCGCCAATTTCTTTACGTGTAAATCCAGACGTAGATGCAAAAACTCATCCTTATATTTCAACAGGTTTAAAAGAAAATAAATTTGGTATTCCAAGTGATACCGTTTATGAAACTTATCAATATGCTGCATCTTTACCAAACCTTGAAATTATTGGAATTGACTGCCACATCGGTTCGCAATTGACCGAGACTAAACCGTTTGTTGATGCTTTAGATCGTGTCATGTTGATGGTCGAAGAACTAAAAAAACTTGGTATTACTCTTAAACACATCGATATCGGTGGTGGTTTGGGGGTTTGTTATAAAGATGAAACACCGCCAAGTGTTGAAGAATATGCCAACTCAATGAAACCTGCTTTAGAAAAATTAGGTCTCAAGGTTTATATGGAACCGGGTCGTAGCATTAGTGCAAATGCAGGTGTGCTTCTAACAAAAGTTGATTTGCTCAAGCCAACGAGCCACCGTAACTTTGCCATTATTGATGCTGCAATGAATGATTTAATTCGCCCTGCTTTATATGAAGCTTGGATGGATATTCAACCTGTAGTGCCAAGTTCAGATAATGAAGAAAAAACTTGGGATCTCGTTGGAGCAATCTGTGAAACAGGTGACTTCATTGGTAAAGATCGTTCATTGGCTTTAAAAGAAAATGACTTGTTAGCTGTTCTTGGCGCTGGCGCTTATGGTTTTGTAATGAGTTCAAATTACAACACACGTGGTCGTGCCGCAGAAGTGATGGTGTCAGGCGATAAAGCCCATTTGATTCGTGAGCGTGAAACGGTTGAGTCCCTTTGGGAAAATGAACGCTTGTTGCCTGAGGAGTAAATGAAATGTTGTTAGAATTTACTAAAATGCATGGCCTAGGCAACGACTTTATGGTGGTTGATCTAATCAGCCAACGTGCTTATTTGGATACAGAAACAATTCAACGCTTAGCCGATCGCCATTTCGGTATTGGTTTTGATCAGCTTTTAATTGTTGAACCACCAGATTTACCGGAAGCAGATTTTAAATATCGTATTTTTAATGCCGATGGTTCTGAAGTTGAACAATGTGGTAATGGTGTACGCTGTTTTGCTCGTTTTGTACATGAGCGCCATTTAACAACCAAAACAAGTATTACTGTCCAAACCAAAGCAGGTATTGTAAAACCTGAATTGGGGCAAAATGGTTGGGTTCGCGTCAATATGGGCTACCCGAAATTCTTGCCGAATGAAATTCCATTCATTGCAGAACGACCTGAAGCTTTATATACACTTGAGTTAGCTAACGACCAGAACATTAATATTGATGTGGTCAATATGGGCAATCCTCATGCTGTCACTATTGTTCCAGACGTACTAACTGCTGATGTTGCTGGCATTGGTCCACAAGTTGAATCACATAAACGTTTCCCTGAGCGTGTTAATGCTGGCTTTATGCAAGTGATTGATGAAAAACATGTTCGCTTACGAGTATTTGAACGTGGTGTTGGTGAAACATTAGCTTGTGGTACAGGGGCATGTGCTGCTGCGGTAAGTGGTATGCGCCGTGGTCTACTTGCGAACTCAGTTGAAGTTGAACTTGCTGGCGGTAAGTTACAAATTGAATGGCAAGAAGGCGATGTGGTTTGGATGACTGGTCCAACAACTCATGTATATGATGGGCGTTTGGATTTACGTTATTTCCAAGGCTAATCGCATCACTTAAATAGAAGCCTCTTTTCATCAGCTAAAGTGATAAAAGAGGCTTTTTTTATATGTACAATAATATTTGATTTAATTATCTTTTACTCAAAGCTAATTTCAAAGCAAACAACACAAAAATACTGCCAGTAATTCGGTCCATATATTTCACAAATTTGGGTTGCTTAAGATAACGTGACAGTGGCTGCATAACCAAAATTAATAAAGTTGACCATAACATTCCAATGACGACATGAATCATTACCAGTCCCATCACCCAAGTAACTGCTGATGCTTGTGGTGGAATAAACTGTGGAAGAAATGAAATATAAAAAATACCAACTTTGGGATTAAGTAAATTACCCAAAAAGCCTTTAATAAACCAATTTTGTGAAGGAGAGGTATTTGAACTATTCTCTTGAATATCTGCAAGTTGGCTACGTGGTTTTAAAATCATATTTAAACCTAACCATGCTAGATAAGCTGCTCCCATCCATTTTAGAATATTAAAAGCGAGATCAGATGCCATGAGCAAAGCACCTAGACCACAGGCAACCATAATTCCCCATACAATACAGCCAAGGCTAATGCCGACCGCTGCTTGAAACGCTTTCGATTTACCTTCAAGTGTTGCTGTACGAATAATTAAAGTCGTATCTAAACCTGGGGTCAGTGTAAGTAAGGTAATCGCAATTAAATAAGGAATGAGTATGGTGGTCATGGCGGCATGGTCCAATGAATACTTGGTTTAAATTGTAATATATAAATTAGATCAGCATTAGGTTGTGCGATATCAAATTTTCATGATCACATAGTTTTTGATACACTCAAAAAAATGAGCAAATAAATGGAGAGCAATTTGGATTTTGCATTACAACTGCTCTCAATGTGGTTAAAAGAAAGAAAAATACAGAATCAATCTGAGCACACGATTACTGCTTATGAACGAGATGTTAAAAGCTTTCTTGAGTTCTGCGAGCACAAACAACTAGATTTGAGAAATATTGAAGCTTCAGATTTAAGAGAGTACTTAGCGCAGCGTGTCGAACAGGACCAGTTAAGTTCAAGTAGCATGCAACGTCATCTCACCTCAATTCGTCAATTTATGAAGTGGGCTGAACAAGGTAAATATCTAGAAATTAATCCTACCGACGATTTTAAGTTAAAACGCCAACCTAGACCTTTGCCCGGCATGATCGACATAGAAACGGTTAATCAAATTTTGGATCAACCTATGCCAGAAAAACCGGTTGATCAGCAATTGTGGTTAAGAGATAAAGCGATGCTCGAGTTACTTTACTCAAGTGGTTTACGTTTGGCTGAATTACAGGGTTTAACAGTTAAGGATGTAGATTTTAATCGCCAACTTGTTCGTATTACAGGTAAAGGAAATAAAACCCGTATAGTACCATTTGGGAAAAAAGCAAAAGAAAGCCTATTGAATTGGTTGAAAGTTTACAAAATTTGGAAAGGACATTTCGATCAAAACGATTCTGTCTTTATTTCCTTGCGAGGAGGGGCGCTCACTCCAAGACAAATTGAAAAACGTGTGAAGCTTCAAGCACAAAGAGCAGGTGTAAATGTCGATTTACATCCGCATTTACTCAGACATTGTTTTGCTAGCCATATGCTATCGAGTAGCGGTGATTTGCGTTCAGTACAAGAAATGCTAGGCCATAGTAATTTATCTACCACACAAATTTATACGCATATTGATTTCGATCATTTGGCACAAGTGTATGATCAAGCGCATCCAAGAGCACATAAAGACTAAAATTTAAAAATAGACTCAATAAATAGATAATTAAGTTGAGAGGTTTTAGGAGAATGTAGAGATCATTTGTATTTTTTTACAAATTTGTTTAAGAGAAATAGTCAAAACAGCCAAATTGACCATTTTGATCTTTGAGTATTTTGTGGACGACTGGGTCTAAAAAACGTCGGATTTATGGTTTTTAAAAGTAATCTTATGTTTCTAGCTAATATGCTAAATAAGATAAAAAGATAATAAAAATCAATGTATAAAATAGAGTTTAAAAAGAATAAAATAGGCCTTCATAGAAGTCTAAAATTTTTTTATGAACTGATGATTTCATTTTTTTTGTGCTGTTCCAGAAAATTGTGACTTGACCGAAATGCCAAACACATTGCAAGATAGGGTACCTAAAAAATTTTAATTGAAGAGTTAATATACTTTTCTCAACATTTACTTTTGCTAGAACAGCCGAGGATTACATGAAGGCTCTTGTTGCTGTAAAACGCGTGGTTGATGCCAACGTTAAAGTTCGTGTTAAGCCGGACAATAGTGGGGTTGACCTTACCAACGTAAAAATGTCAATTAACCCATTTTGTGAAATCGCAGTGGAAGAAGCGGTTCGCTTAAAAGAAAAAGGAACAGTATCAGAAATCGTTGTTGTTTCTGTTGGTCCTAAAGAAGCTCAAGAACAAATCCGTTCTGCAATGGCTCTAGGCGCAGACCGTGGTATTTTGGTTGAAACTACTGATGAAATTGGCGCTTTAGAAGTTGCTAAAATTTTAAAAGGTGTTGTTGAAGCTGAAAAACCAGAACTTATCCTTCTTGGTAAACAAGCAATTGATGATGACTCTAACCAAGTAGGTCAAATGCTTGGTGCATTATTAGGTGCTGGTCAAGGTACATTCGCTTCTGAAGTGAAAGTTGATGGCGGTAAAGTACAAGTGACTCGTGAAGTTGACGGTGGTTTACAAACTGTTGAACTTACACTTCCTGCAATCATCACGACTGACTTGCGTTTGAACGAGCCACGTTATGCAGCATTGCCTAACATCATGAAAGCTCGTAAGAAGCCACTTGATACTAAATCTCCTGCGGATTATGGCGTTACAGCTGGTACTAAGCTTAAAACTGTTAAAGTTGAAGCTCCAGCAGAACGTAAAGCTGGCGTACAAGTGAAATCTGTAGATGAGCTTGTTGAAAAATTGAAAAATGAAGCGAAAGTGATCTAATACGGAAGGATAAAATCATGAGTATTTTAGTTATCGCTGACCACAACAACCAAGTACTTAACGGTGCTACTTTAAACGTTGTTGCTGCAGCACAAAAAATCGGTGGTGATATTACTGTATTAGTTGCTGGTTCTGGTGCTCAAGCAGTTGCTGATGCTGCTGCTAAAGTTGCTGGTGTAAGCAAAGTTTTACTTGCTGACAACGCTGCTTATGCAAACCAATTAGCTGAAAACGTAGCTGGCCTAGTTGCTGACTTGGCTAAAGGTTACAAATACGTTTTAGCTGCTTCTACAACGACTGGTAAGAACATTCTTCCACGTGTTGCTGCTCTTCTTGATGTAAGCATGATCACAGATATCATTTCTGTTGAATCTGCGAACACATTCAAGCGTCCTATCTACGCAGGTAACGCGATTGCAACTGTTCAATCTGACGAAGCAATCATTGTTGGTACCGTTCGTGGTACAGCATTTGATCCAGTTGCTGCGGAAGGCGGTTCAGCTGCTGTTGAAACAGTTGGCGAAGTAAAAGATGCGGGTATTTCTCACTTCGTATCTGAAGAAATCGTTAAACTTGATCGTCCAGAATTAACTGCGGCTCGCATCGTAGTTTCTGGTGGTCGTGGTGTAGGTTCTGGTGAGAACTACCATAAAGTACTTGATCCATTAGCTGACAAGCTTGGTGCAGCACAAGGTGCTTCACGTGCAGCAGTTGATGCAGGCTTTGTACCTAACGATTTCCAAGTTGGTCAAACTGGTAAAATCGTTGCTCCTGAGCTTTATGTTGCTGTAGGTATTTCTGGTGCGATCCAGCATTTAGCTGGTATGAAAGATTCTAAAGTTATTGTTGCAATCAACAAAGACGAAGAAGCGCCAATCAACAGTGTTGCTGACTACTGGTTAGTTGGTGATTTGAACACTGTAGTACCAGAATTGGTATCTAAACTTTAATCTTTACTGATTAAAGCTAAAAAACCCTTAGTTATTACTAGGGGTTTTTTATTATGAATAGTGATCTGAAATGTATAACTGAGACTTTTATCTCATTTCAGGTTTGATTTTTATAGAATAAAAATCACATAGTTTTATTAAGAATAGAAGATGCTCGTTATAGCGATATGATAAGAATAATATGCAATTAAATTATACAAATATCACCAGATTGGCGGTGTAGATTCCGCACATTACAAAGTGCTTTTATGCTATAGTATACAGCTATATTTTTTTCGATTTTAGTTCAGTTTCCGGAACTAAATTTTTTGCAAGATCAAGACATATAAGCAGATGGAAATTTCTATCTGTAAGAAGGAGTATGCATGAGCGTATCGGAAATCCGACCGATTGCCATTGAGGACGAACTCAAGCATTCATATTTAGATTACGCGATGAGTGTAATCGTATCTCGTGCATTGCCGGATGTGAGAGACGGTCTTAAACCTGTTCACCGTCGTGTGCTTTATGCCATGCACGAATTGGGCAATGACTATAACAAAGCCTACAAGAAATCTGCGCGTGTTGTTGGGGACGTAATCGGTAAATATCACCCTCACGGTGACTCAGCTGTTTATGAAACCATTGTACGTATGGCTCAGGACTTTAGCTTACGTTATTTATTGGTAGATGGTCAGGGTAACTTCGGTTCGATTGATGGTGATAGCGCAGCTGCGATGCGTTATACCGAAGTCCGTATGACCAAGCTTGCACACGAGCTTCTTGCAGATCTAGAAAAAGACACGGTTGATTGGGAAGATAACTACGACGGTTCTGAGCGTATTCCTGAAGTACTTCCGACACGTGTTCCTAACTTGTTAATTAATGGTGCTGCTGGTATTGCCGTAGGTATGGCAACCAACATGGCACCGCATAACATGACAGAAGTTGTGAATGCGTGCTTAGCCTATGCTGACAATCCGAATATCTCGATTGAAGGATTGATGGAATACATTACGGGTCCTGACTTTCCTACAGGCGGTATTATTTACGGTAAATCAGGTATTGTTGATGCCTACCGTACAGGTAAAGGCCGCTTACACATTCGTGGTAAGTACCATTTCGAAGAAGACGAAAAGACAGGCCGTACAACCATCGTCTTTACTGAAATTCCATATCAAGTAAACAAAGCAAGAGTTATTGAACGTATTGCCGAGTTAGTGAAAGAGAAAAAACTTGAAGGTATTTCAGAACTTCGTGATGAGTCTGACAAAGAAGGTATGCGTATTGCAATTGACTTAAAGCGTGGTGAAAACGCTGAAGTCGTTGTAAATAACTTATTCTTAAATACTCAACTTGAAAACTCATTCAGCATCAACATGGTTTGTCTTGATAACGGACAACCAAAATTGATGAATCTGAAAGATATTATTGCGGCATTTATCCGTCACCGCCAAGAAGTTGTGACACGCCGTACCATGTTCGAACTGCGTAAAGCACGTGAACGTGGTCATATCTTAGAAGGCTTAACCGTTGCTTTAGCCAATATCGATGAAATTATCGAGACGATTAAAACTTCTGCTAACCCTGCTGAAGCGCGTGAGCGTTTACTTGCAGGTGAGTGGGCAGGTGGTGGTGTCGTTTCATTGCTTGAAAAAGCTGGCGCAATTTCTGTTCGTCCAGATGAAATCGAAGGTGAAGATCCAAATCGTCCATTTGGTTTAACTGAATCGATTTATCGTTTATCACCAACACAAGTAGGCGCAATTTTAGAATTACGTTTACATCGTTTAACAGGTCTTGAACAAGACAAATTACATGCAGAATATACTGAGATCTTAGGTCAAATCGCTGAGCTTACTGCGATTTTGAATGATTTCAATTTATTGATGGTTGTAATTCGCGAAGAGTTGGCACTGGTACTACAACAGTATGGTGATGGACGTCGCACTGAAATTATTGAATCACGTATTGATTTTAGCCGTGAAGATTTAATTCCTGAAGAGCAAGTTGTATTAACGGTTTCACAAACAGGTTATGCAAAAACTCAACCACTTTCAGATTATCAGGCTCAGCGCCGTGGTGGACGTGGTAAGTCTGCAACTTCAATGAAAGATGATGACTTTATTCAACATCTGATTGTAGCTTCAAACCATGCGACTGTGCTGTGCTTTACCAACGTAGGTAAAGTATATCGCCTTCGTGTGTTTGAAGTGCCTCAAGCATCACGTGGTGCCAAAGGCCGTCCGATTGTGAACTTGTTACCTTTAGATGCGAATGAAACAGTAACAGCTATCTTGCCGTTGACTGAGTTCCCAGAAAACCATTACGTATTTATGGCGACAGCATCAGGTACGGTTAAACGTGTTGAGTTAGAGCAATTCGCTAATATCCGTTCAAATGGTTTACGTGCAATTGAGCTCAATGAAGAAGATACCTTAATTGGTGTTGCGATTACTGATGGTAATCAGCAAATCATGTTGTTCTCGAACGAAGGTAAGGCAATCCGTTTTGCTGAGACTGACGTACGTGCAATGGGTCGT
Source organism: Acinetobacter sp. V104_13 (assembly GCF_031798995.1). Taxonomy (NCBI): domain Bacteria; kingdom Pseudomonadati; phylum Pseudomonadota; class Gammaproteobacteria; order Moraxellales; family Moraxellaceae; genus Acinetobacter; species Acinetobacter sp. V104_13. The sequence continues at coordinate 102,922 of NZ_JAVQNP010000009.1, forward strand.
ACTGCGAAAGGTGTTCGTGGTATGCGCGTGAGCTTTGCAAACAGTACTTTAAGTGAAGAAGATGCAGAAGTTGAAAATGATGAATCAGATGACAATGACGATTCAGCAGATTCAAATTTAGTAAGCCGTATCGTATCGCTTGTAGTTGTACCTGAAACAGGTGAAGTGCTGTGTGCAAGTGCCAATGGTTACGGTAAGCGTACTCCAGTAAATGACTTCCCGACCAAGAAACGTGGCGGTAAAGGTGTAATTGCGATTAAGACGAGCGAACGTAACGGTGAGCTTGTTGGTGCAGTGTCTATTGACGAAACCAAAGAATTGTTACTTATTTCTGATGGCGGTACGTTAGTTCGTACTCGTGCAGCAGAAGTTGCAATGACTGGTCGTAATGCACAAGGTGTGCGTCTAATTCGCTTAAGCGAAGAAGAAACTCTAGTAGGCGTTGTGTCTATTGAAGCTGTCGAGGATGAAGAAGAATTTCTCGAAGGCGAAGTAGATACTACCGAGACTGATAGCGAAGAAGCTGTATCAAATAATGAAGATGCTTCTGAAGAGTAAGTAAAACTTTAATAAAAAAGGAAGCATAAGCTTCCTTTTTTATTTTTATGAAGAAGATTTTTTAACAAGCCGATAATAAGATAAACTCACCAATATTAATCCAAGGGTCCCAAGAAATATCAGCTTTGGTACAACCGTGGCTAATGGAACGCCCATCTGGTTAAGTTGCACAAACATTTGTACCGCATGTGTTGAGGGTAAACACCATGCCAACCATTGTAACCATTCTGGCATGGCTTGATGAGGCCAAGCGGCTCCAGTTAGTAAGAATAAAGGTACTGAGCTAAATACAATAATATGTCCGGCACGTTCCGGCATATCTAAAAGTGAACCGATCAACATGCCTAGTCCAATAATACAACTAATAAAAATTGGAACGGCAATGAGGAGACCTATAAAATTTCCACCGTGTGGATAGTCATTGAACCACAGCGTAAAACCAAAAAGATAAAAACTACTTAAACAACCAATGGTAAATATACTTGCGAAAATTCCAGTGAAGCGAACAGCTGTAATTTTTTGGTGTTGCTCACGGTAGCTTGCAATCAGCATCGCTAAACCTAACACAATAGTTTGATGAATAATCAAAGATGCAACAGCCGGAAAAATATAACTTCCATATCCTGAAAGAGGGTTAAATAACGGCACTTGATGAATAGAAAGCGCTGGCTGGAAATGTGTGCGCTGTCCAAATTTTTCAATATATTCTTTTAATGTAGCTTCTATCGAGGTTGCTAGACCTAAACCAATTTCTTTAGTTTTTAAAAAGTTGGTTGTGCTTAAGTATAAGCCGATTCCACCTGTTTCTCCTCTGCGTAAGCTTTGGGTTAAGTTATTTGGTAAAAGTAAAATACCATCGGCTTTTTGCTCACGGACCATTTGTTCAGCTTGTAAAAAATTGCTGGTAACTGTAACGATATGAATATGGGGGCTATTTGCACTTTGGCCAATCAATTGAGAAGTTAAGAGGCTTTGTTCTTCATCAACAATGACAATAGGAATAGATTCTGCCCGCTCAGCTTTATAGGCGGTAGGATAAAAAAAACTATAAAGAATGACCGATAAAATCAGAGTTGTGAAAACTGAACTATTTCCTACAATATCTTTAAAAGTTTGCAAATATGCCTTTAAAAATTCTTTCATTGCACTGCTCCCCGAATTAATTTTTTAAGCAGTAGAGAACTTAAAAAGAAGTAAATCAGGCAATAACCGATGAGTATTAAAAAAGGAATCATTGAAATGAAAATTGGACTGCCGATCATCCATTGTTCGGTTTGAAGCTTGGCATAAGGGGTATAAGGAATAATGAGTGACCAAAACTTGGTGAAAATAGGCGCATTATTTAAAGGTAGCGTAACGCCTGCGAAACTTAAAGAAGACCCACCATATACCGCGATAAAGCCAAAAGTTTTACTTAAATTTTTGGTTGCTAAAATAACTGTGCTGCTAATCAAAGCATAGGCAAAATAAAGTAGGAACTGTGCGCATAGCAATAAACTAAGAGAACCCGCTACGAACCAGCCACGAATTTCGACTAGCCAAAACATCCATAGCCATGTCCATGCACAAAATATAAGGCTATAAAGCAAATTTTTAGCCAATAAGCCTTGTATAAAACTTTCTCGGTTTACCCAGGCTGTTAATGTGCCACGTTTCAGTTCTTGTCCAATAGCAAAGGCAACACAACAACATAACAATAAGTGCAATACCGCTGGAACCATGAAAGGTTCTAAATAAAATTCATAGCTCATGCTGGGGTTATAGAGCGTTGAGATTTTGACATGAGCTGTAGGAACATCTAAATAGGGAATACTATTTACAAGATAACTTTGACCAGCATAGTCTGCTAAAGCATTGAGGGTACTGACCAACATTGCGGAAGAAATGGTATTTCCGACACTAAAAAAAGACTGGTTAAATGCAATGCTGATTTGAGCATCTTGTGCTTTAACGAAGCGTTTTTCAGCACCGTCTGGAATAAAAACGTAACCCCATATTTTAGTTTCGTTAAGTAATTGTTCAGCTTCAGTTGAGCTTGCCGTAATCGTTTTAATATCTACCGTATGATTTAACGAAAGATATTTTTCAATATTACGGCTGAGTTCACTTTGGTCCTGATCAATAATCGCAATTGGTAAATGTTCAGCTTTACCTGCATAAAACATGCTGCTAAACAAAAAAATGATAAAAGCAGGGATAAGTGTCACCATACACAAATCCCATTTATTGCTTTTTAGATAGTTTAGTTCCCGTAATATACTGGCAAACATGCTTTATTTTTCTTCTTTAATTTTAAATAGAACGCTCATGCCAACCTTTAAATCTTTGACAGGACGTTCAGGCACCAGATGTAATTTAAAGCTACGTATATCATAGCCCCCAGTTTGGCGAGTCGTTTTTATAGTGGCAAATTCACCTTCCGCCTCAATATTCTTGATTTTAAAATTCACATTCTGATTAAGAGCAGGTATGAATCCTTCAAGGGTTTTATTTTTATAAACGGATGCATATTGATTTTCACCGACGTTTAAACTTACCCATAAATCATCATCTTCTAAAATGCTAACAACAGGCACGCCCATAGCGACTAATTCGGAAGGCTTACCATAAGTTTTTGAAACCGTACCTGAAATAGGTGAGAGTAAGCGTGTCTCTGCTTCCAGTGCTTTTGCTTCGCTTACCGCTGCTTTTGCAATTTCAACTTGTGCATCTGCTGTAGATTTTTGCTGGCTAGTACTTCCACGTTTTGCACGAGCATATTGTTGATAAGAGGCTTCGCTTAATTCTTGAGCAGAAGTTTGAGCTGCAAGCATTTCATCTCGTCTTTGACGCGAAATGACACCTTGTCTATATAAATTTTCACCACGTTGGTAAGTGGTTTTTGCAAGGTTTGCTTGTGCTTTTGTGCTTTGCCAGTTGGCATAAAGTGTATCGATATTCTCTTGTTGAGAACCACGATCTACCGTAGATTGAAATGCTAAAGCAGATTGTAAGGTAGCCAAAGCTTGTTGCTTTTTAGCTTCTATTTCCGGGCTAACTAAACGAACAAGTGGTTGGCCTTTGGAAATTTTCTGGCCTTCTTGTACATAAATTTCTTCAATACGACTCGGAACTTTTGTGCTTACGTGAATAGTTTCGGCTTCAACTCGGCCTTGTAGTTCAATAGGTTTAGGCTGATAGCTTTTCCACAAACCAAAAATAATTAAACCTAATAAGGCAATGATGATCAGGCCAATAATCAGTTTAATTTTGGAATTTTTAGGAGGATTGGCGTCATTTTTATTTGTACTTGATTCTTGATGGTCACTAACAGGATCATCTTTTTTAACTTGAGTGGTTTCTGCTGTATCCGCAACAGGAGAATCTTGTTCTGAATGAGCTGAGTCTTGATTCATTTTATACTCCCATTAACGAATATAGTCGGTATGTGGTTGATTAACGTAAGCTTTAAACTGGTCAATTGAGCCGTGACTTTGTAGTAAAGTCGCGAGTGACATGACATATTTATAAGCATTTAAAGCCATTTCAGTTTTTAACGCACTTAATGCATTTTGCGCATCAATCACTTGGGTTGCTGTACCCATTCCTTCACGAAAAGAAAGTTCTTGAATACGTAGGTTTTCTTGAGCAGCATTTACGTTTCTTTGTAAAAGCTGATGACTTTGCTGAGCAGAGTTGAGCTCGTTATATGATTTATTCAAAAGAGCTTCAATCTCTTGTTTAGTTCGTTCAGTCATGAGCTCTGAAGCGTAGCGCTTCAATTCGGCAGCATGAATATTCTTATTTTTATCTACCCCAGAGAATAGGTTGTATTTTGCCATTACACCGACAATCCAGTTTTCATTTTCATCAAGCGCATATTCACCAAATGCAAATAGACTTGGTTTTTTTGCGGCTTGTTGAGCTTGAATATTGACATTAGCCAGTTGAGTATCCATCTGCATTTTTTGTACAAGGCTAGATTTTTGTGAATAACTGGTTAAAAGTGATTCTAGAGACTGGCTTGGGGTGTTGTTTACAAATAAAGGTGTACTTAAATCTACATTATTTTGTTGATGTAAAAGATTATTAAGACTAAAACGGCTGGCGTTTAAGTTAGCTTGAGTATTTTGTAAAGTACGTTCCGCATTATTACGCGCGACTTCAAATTGCATGCGTTGCCCTTTACTAATAAATCCTTGTTGTTCCAGCTTTAGGGCATTGTTGTAATGTTTTTGCATCGCATTAAAGTTAAATAAGCTACTTGCGACCAGTTGCTGCTGTAATTGCACATTAAAGTAACTTTGTACCACTTCAAATCGCTGTATATCTTGTTGTTGTTGACTTGAAAGTTCAGAACGCTGTGCTTGTATATTTGCTATTTTTTTAGCGCTGCTGGTTAAGCCGCCTGTATAGAGTGGCATTACGACTGAGATAGAAGGGCGTACCACCTGATCTTCGATAGTCAGGTTTGCGTAATCAGGAAAGCGATTTATACCATCATGTATGGTTTGGTTTGCACCTTCTTGAACTTGACCCAGCACGTCTGATGGAATGACATTGTTCCACTGTGAAAGTTTATCATTTAGCCCTTGGCTTAAATCATTCTCAAGTTTTTGTTTAAAAGCGCCAAGAGGTACATCTGTTTCACTATGAAAAGCGTAGGCTCTGACATTTAAATCAACTCTAGGTAATCCGAGGCCCTTAACTGCTTCAGCTTCTAATTGAGATGCTTGCTGTAATGCTTGGTTGGCTTGAGTACTATATGAACTTTTCAAAGCTTGTTGTTCTGCTTCAGCATAACTTAAGCTTCCGGCGTATAAATGATTAGTGAAAAAAAAGCCTAAAGCCAAAGCAAGATGTTTTGGTTTAAATGAAAATGGAAAAATAGAATGTCTATATCTGTGTGTTGGCATTTTAAATAACAATTTTTGGCATCCCTTATAGTTTAAATTTCTTGTTATTAAATTCAATTATCATCTTGTTTATTATACATTTGTATAAAAACATGGTGGTTTTTAGCTCCTTTAATTATTGAATTTACTAAGCCAATATTTTTGTAATAGCTATCAAGGTATGTGAAATGATAATCACAAGTCAAGTTGATCTTTTTGCTTAAAAATTTTTTTAAATGGGGAAGCTGGTCATTAAAACTAAGTAAATAACGACACCAATAATTGAAAAAATAAAGCTAAATACAGTCCAGCATTGAAATATTTACTTGAGAAGCTGCTGCAAGCTTAAGCAATCTGTGGTTAAATGCCATTTTTATTGTGTTTGACTTTATACAAGGGAAAAATCATGCGCGCGTACAATTTCTGTGCTGGTCCTGCTGCATTACCTACTGCCGTTTTAGAAAAAGCTCAACAAGAATTGTTGGATTGGCAGGGTAAAGGTCTATCCATCATGGAAATGAGTCACCGTAGTGCTGACTATGTTGCTGTGGCTGAAAAAGCTGAAGCAGATTTACGCAAGTTAATGAACATTCCAGAAAACTATAAAGTACTGTTTTTGCAAGGCGGTGCGTCATTACAATTTTCTGCTATTCCTTTAAACCTTTTAGGTAAGAACAGTAAAGCCGATTATATTCACACTGGCATCTGGTCTGAAAAAGCGTTAAAAGAAGCGAAACGTTATGGCGATATTAATGTTGTAGAAGCTGGCATTAAAGTAGATGGCAAGTTCGCAATTTCTGAACAAAGCGAATGGAATTTATCTGATGATGCAGCATATGTACATTATGCGGATAATGAAACGATTGGTGGCTTACAGTTCGCAGGAATTCCTGATGTAAAAGCGCCACTTGTTTGTGACTATTCATCAAGTATTTTGTCTGCTCCATTAGATGTGACTAAGTTTGGTTTAATCTATGCTGGCGCACAAAAAAATATTGGTCCTGCTGGTTTAACAATTGTCATTATTCGTGATGACTTACTTGATCAGGCTAAACCAGAAATTCCAAGTATTTTAAAATATGGCGACCAAGCCAAAAATGGTTCTATGGTAAATACACCATCGACTTACGCTTGGTACTTGTCTGGTTTGGTATTTGAATGGTTGCTAGAGCAGGGTGGGGTAGAGGCTATTCATAAAGTAAACCTTGAAAAAGCTCAGTTGTTATATGGTTATATCGACTCAAGCGATTTCTACAATAACCCGATCGCAATTCCAAACCGTTCAATTATGAATGTACCGTTTACCTTGGCAGATGAAGCTTTAGAAAAGCAATTCTTAAAAGAAGCGGAAGCTAATCACTTGTTGAATTTAGCTGGACACCGTTCTGTAGGTGGTATGCGTGCAAGTATTTATAATGCCGTACCATTAGAAGGCGTACAGGCTTTAATCAACTTTATGGATGATTTTGCAAAGCGTAATGGTTAAGCAAATCAAATAAATAAAGCCCTCAAATGAGGGCTTTATTTATTGAATAAGTTATAAATTAAAAAGGCACTAAACCAAACTGGTGCATGAATATGGCAGCTAAGAACATACCCAAGACAAAAAAGCAAAACGCACCAGTATCGACCTTTACGCGCAGGCTACTGGATTGAATGAGGCTGGTAGTTTGTTCGGGTATAATCTTCATTCAATAACCTAATTATTAAAATATTAGTGAAATTCAATTAGTTTCACCCTTTTTAGCACAAATAGTCGCCTGAATCCAGATATTACCGCGAATATATTCGCCAATATTAAAGTTTTTATACAAATCGTTTTTGGTCGCAATGCGCACTAATATGGCAGGAAGATCATCTTCTAAAACCAAAGTGACATCATAAAGGGTATATTCTGCCCCCATAAATGTCATAGAAGTTTTACCAACAATATTACCTTGGAACCATGCTTCATCTTCTTGACCAAGATTTTCACCATATAAATAGGCGACCATTTTAGAAAAATCAACGGTTACAGGTTCTTGATCTTCTGGAGTATTTGGTTGCCATTCATTAATGAGTTCCTGTAAGTTTTCAGGAGCAACACCATTATGTTCAGTTAAAATTGCATTTAATGCACGGTGATGTTTAATAGAAGCGGGGTCATCAACAATGATTTTTTCACCTGCTGGAACAGGTTCTAATTCATAAGCCCATGCATTAAATTGGACTTGATAGTTTTGATTTTTGTCATATTGACAGTAGTTAACACTAAATAAATTATCAAATGCATAAACGGTTGTATTTTTATTTAGTCTTAAACTTAACACGGCTTGTGTAGCAGAGTCACAAGTAATGATGCGTTCAATTTTCGCATTATATTGATATGGACTTTCAAAACTTGGGAAGGCTGTTTTAAGCGCACGAGGTTTTTGATTTTCAACAGCAATAATTTGATTGATCGTAACTTTTTGGTCTTGAGGACCTTGAATGAGCCAAAAAGATGGGTCCATGTCTTCTTCATGTTCACATAAACCCATTGGCATAACAGGTGCATCAAGTGCCAGTCCTAACCATTTTGGTACATCTGTTTCGGGATGGGACGTCAATAGATTCCAATGTTCTCCATGACTACCAAAATTTTGGTCATTTACTTTAATAACTTCTGGACTGTTTTGATTTTTCATAAGCATGATGCTGTTGGGTTCACATTACTTGTTATATTAAATCGAGGGTGTTTGCTATTTTTCAAGTCACCATATGTAAATTCTCTTGTAAAAGCGCATATTTAGTCATTTAAAGGGAAGCGGCGTTTCTATTTGTAAGTTAAAAGTACGTTTAATTTATAAAAAATTTAAATGTTGAAATTAAAAATCAGTTTAATCGTTATTTTTACTCACCTTAGAAAAGCATCTGTTAGACTAATATTTTTAGTGGAAATAGAGAATAACGTGCTGCCATTTAAGCTATGGGTAGACGCAGACGCCTTACCGAAAATTTTACGTGAAGTGATTTTACGCGCATCAGATCGTTATCAATTAGAAGTCATTTTTGTAGCCAATCAAAATGTTGGGATTACGCCTTCAGTACGAATTAAGTCAATACAGGTTTTAAGTGGTGCCGACCAAGCAGATAAAGAAATAGTTGATCGTATGGTTGAAAATGACATTGTCATTACGCAGGATATTCCTCTGGCAGCTCAAGTGATTGAGAAAGGAGGCGTTGCTATCCATCCGCGTGGTGAAGTCTATACAACTGCGAATGTTAAAGCACGTTTACATCTACGTGATTTCATGGATACGCTTCGTGGTGCGGGTGTGCAAACTGGTGGACCACCTCCTATTTCCGAACGAGATAAACGTGAATTTTCAAGTTCATTAGATCAAACGATTTTAAAGCAAAAACGTAAAACAGCTAAGTGAGCATCGCATGCCATCGCAAACCAATTTGGCTCTAACCTATGCCTTGTTAGTGTTTATCTGGGCAACAACTCCGTTGGCAATTGTCTGGAGTGTGTCTGATCTACATCTGATGTGGGCATTGTTATTACGCTTTTTTATTGCATTGCCTTTGGCTGTCATCATATTACTAATTTTGAGAACACCTTTTCCAACGCATCGACAAGCAGTTCATAGCTACATTGCCGGATCTTTTAGCTTAATTGGTTCTCAAATTTTCACTTATGCCGCGACCCAATATTTAAGTTCAGGCATGATCGCACTTATGTTTGGCTTAGCACCGATTATGGCGGGGCTTATTGGGCGGTTTGCTTTTGGCCAACAACTTTATAAGCTGCAATGGTTGGGTATGGCAATTGCGGTCTGTGGGCTAGCTATTATTTGTCTGAGCGGTGCGAATCAGCATGTACACCCGTTTGGTATTGTTCTTATGCTGATCAGTGTGTTTGTTTATTCATTTTCAATTTTCTGGGTCAAAAAAGTTAATGCACAGATTCAGCCAATGGCTCAGGCAACAGGCTCTATTTTAGTGTCTTCTATTTTTGCTAGTTGTTTTATTCCATTTATTTGGCAATATGCACCGACACATTTGCCAGAAGCCAAATCACTATTTGCCCTAATTTATACGGTACTCATGGCTTCACTCGTTGCCATGTTCTGTTATTTCAAACTTATACAAAATATTCAGGCAACGACTTTATCTTTAACAACGGTTATTACCCCTATGTTAGCGATGATGATTGGGGCTGCTTTAAACCATGAACAACTTTCAATTATGGTTTTTGTAGGCGCTTTGATCATCTTGTCTGGACTCTTTCTATATTTCTATAAAGACATTCAGGCAAACCGGAACTTTGCTCAACATATGAAGTCTAAATAGGAGAAGATTTGGGTAATTTGTTGAGCTTATTCATTAAATTGTTCTAATTCGTAGCGAAATGCACGATCAAATTGATCTCCCAACTCAACTAGTAGAAAATAGCGCAGCAATATAATATTAGGATTATTAAGGATAAGTCAGAACTTACTGATTTTTAAACCTTAATACAGCATCTAACGGTATGGCCAAATAGTAGATGTGGGTGCAATTTGACATCAACATCTTATATTTTCCATCAATGACCTTGGATTTAGAAGGTATGTTTAAACCAATCTCACTGTATATAGGGTTGAGATATACTCGCGCAAGACGCAGTAATCATTTTATTTCTTTTATTGCATTGGTTTCGATGGTCGGTTTGACACTAGGTGTCGCTGTGCTGATTACAGTACTTTCTGTCATGAACGGTTTCGATCGCGAATTGAAAAACCGTGTGTTAGGAATGGTGCCGCAAGCAACAGTTTCATCTACACAAATCCTCACGGATTGGCCTGAACTCGTGAAGCGAGTTGAACATCATCCACATGTAACAGGGGTTGCACCTTTTACGCAATTGCAAGGTATGTTAACTGCGCAAGGGCAAGTCGCTGGTATTATGGTGACGGGTATTGACCCAAAATATGAAAAGAATGTCTCTATTATTCAAAATCATATTGTTGCCGGGAGTTTAGATTCACTTAAAAAGGGTGAATTTGGTATTGTGCTTGGTAAAGATATGGCTGATTCATTGGGCTTACGTCTAAATGACAGCGTGACATTGGTTTTACCTGAAGCAACGCCATCTCCAGCAGGTGTTGTACCTCGTTTCAAGCGTTTTAAAGTGGTTGGTATTTTTAGTGTAGGCGCTGAAGTCGACTCTATGGTGGGTTATATCGCCCTATACGATGCTTCAACCTTATTACGCTTACCAGATGGTGCCCAAGGTGTCCGTTTAAAACTAGATGATATTTTTGCAGCGCCGCAAGTTGCTGACGACTTAGTAAAAAGTTTACCAAGCAATTTCTACGCGACGAACTGGACCTATACGCATGGTAATTTATTTAATGCCATTCAAATGGAAAAAACTCTAGTCGGTTTATTGCTTGTCCTTATTATTGTGGTTGCAGCATTTAATATTGTTTCATCATTGGTCATGGTGGTGACTGATAAAAAATCTGATATCGCAATTTTGCGTACATTAGGCGCTTCGCCATCGATGATCACTAAAATATTTATGGTTCAAGGTACCGTGATTGGGGTGATTGGTACAGTTGCAGGTACGGTTTTAGGTGTAATTTTAGCTTTAACTATTAGTGATATCATTTCATGGTTTAACAATGTATTGGGCTTAAATCTATTTGATGCTTACTTTGTACATTACCTTCCTTCTTATTTAAGATGGCAAGATGTAACGATTATCGTGATTGTTTCTTTACTTTTAAGCTTCTTGGCGACTATTTATCCGGCACTTCGTGCTGCCAAAGTTCAACCTGCCGAGGCACTGCGCTATGAGTAAAATTGTTTTAGAAGCGAAAGAAATATATAAACATTTTGATGACGGAAAATCTAAAGTTGAAGTCATTAAAGGTCTTTCTTTACAAGTTGAAGCAGGGCAGTTTGTTTCGATTGTCGGTGCGAGTGGTTCAGGTAAAAGTACTTTGCTTCATGTGCTAGGTGGTTTAGAGCAGCCAACTCAAGGGCAAGTATTTTTAAATGGTCAGCGTTTTGATAATTTAGGTGAAGCTGAACGTGGTTTTCAGCGTAACCAATACCTCGGTTTTGTTTATCAATTTCATCATTTATTACCTGAGTTTTCTGCGCTTGAAAATGTCGCGATGCCTTTAATGCTTCGTGCAGATAGCCAATTTAAATCTGTAAAAGCGCAAGCTGAATATTTACTTGATCGAGTTGGGTTATCTCATCGTATGGATCATAAGCCAGGTGAGCTTTCGGGTGGTGAGCGCCAACGTGTGGCTTTAGCGCGTGCTTTAGTCACTAAACCTGCGGTTGTTCTGGCTGATGAACCTACAGGTAATTTAGATCGTAAAACAGCTCTAGGTATTTTTGAATTACTGACCGATCTTAAGAAAGAACTCAACATGGCAATGTTAATTGTGACCCATGATGAGCATTTAGCTCAGGCTGCTGATTCTATTTTGCACATGCAAGATGGACTCTGGGTGAGTGGTTCTTAAAAAATTGTCATTAAATCACATTGTTAAAGCCCACTTAGTTGGGCTTTAATTTTGCCCCTAAAAAGATAATGATATGACTTTGCATGTTAAAACTTATTTTAATGGGGTGGATTGGGGGTATTGCATTTATGGGGATAGATATCCCTTTAATAATGCAATATGGGTGGTTAGGTAAAGTCTTGCTTGTTATGGGCTTTATTTTTTATATTTTTAAGAGAAATATTTTCTTAAATCGCCCCATATTAAAAACCATTTACTGTTTAGTCTGCGCTATTAGTTTTTTTACTATAGGACATCAATATGCTCAGTATGCCTTAAATGAAAGATTAGAACTGCGACAAATGCAGCCTAAATCTTTAGATATTATTGTGTATGTCGACCATATAAGTGAAGAAAAAGAAGATAAAACACAACAACCCGTTCAGGTACTAGGGCAGTCCTTACATCCCGTTAATTGGCTATTATATTTAAAAAATCAAAAAGTAATCTCAGCCATAGATGAGCCAAAATTACAATTAGGTCATTATTATCGAATTTCTGGCAAAACCAAACCTGCTCATAGTTACGCAGTGGCTGGTGTTTTTGACCAAGAACAGTGGTTCATTCAACGAAATATAATGTCCGGTTTTAGTGTTCAGCATATTGAGCCTTTAAGCTCTGATGAAATTTATCAGTTGGGTTATCAACATCATTTAAAAGAGCAACAAAAATTCTTTAACAGACAAAAGTTAAATGTAGAAAAGTTGCGCCTAACATTTAGATTAATGTTAAAACAATCTCCTTTGCAAAATAAAGGTCTGTTATTAGCTTTGTTAACAGGGGACGAAAGTCTCTTAAATGATGAGATTAAAAATCAATTTAAGGAATTAGGAATCTCTCATTTGTTAGCCATTTCAGGGCCTCATGTACTCATTTTTGCCATCATGTTGTCTTGGGTATTACATCAATTAATAAGACGTTATTATCCGCAGCTTTATTTGCGTCAACCTAAACAAATATGGGCCATGATTCCATTATGTTTCGGTGTTTTAATTTATACGGCATTTGTTGGTTTTGAAATTCCCGCCTTAAGAACTTTACTCTCAGTATTTTTATTTGCTTCTTTGTTATTGATTAAAGTGCCTGTTAAGCCATTTTCACTCTTGGTTTATAGTGCAAGTCTACTTTTACTTTTCGATCCCTTCAGTGTTTTATCAGCAGGCTTTTGGCTGTCTTATGGTTCTTGCTTTATTTTATTACGGATTTATCAAACTATAGAGCAGGCCCCAAATCTTGTTTCAACTAGTCTGTTATTTAGAATCATTCTTTTCAGTAAAATTTTAATTGAATCTCAAGGCAAAATATTTATTGCCTTATGTCCCTTAATGTTGATTTTCTTTCAACAAATTTCATGGGTTGCTCCTTTTACAAATATTATTGCTGTTCCTTTACTTGGAGGAGTAATTGTTCCTTTAAATATTTTTGCAGCTTGTGTATGGCTTATTTTTAAATCATTCGGAAATTTACTTTTTCAAATTAATGACGTCCTGATTAGTATAGTACTGTCATGTTTTAATCTTTTAGAGAAGTTATCTCTACCATTACAAGGCTTTAGCCTGACACCGCTTGCTTTGGTTTGCCTTAGCTTCGTTATTATTATCTTATTTTTACCGCGTGGAGTTTTACCAAAATCTTGGGGACTAATATGCTGTCTACCCTTGATCATTCCAGATGAGTCGTCCCAGCAAATTCAATTAAATATTATAGATGTAGGACAGGGGCAATCTATATTCTTACAGCACCCGCAGCAGACATGGCTCATCGATACGGGTGGGTCTTATGATGAGAAAGCTTTTAGTATTGGTCAAAATGTGGTGATTCCATATTTACGCCAAAAGGGAATTAAACAACTGGATCACGTCGTACTATCTCATCTTGATCAAGATCATAGCGGAGCATTTCCTTCTATTGCTCAGACTTTTCCTATTAAACAAGTCATATCAAATGAATTATGGAAAGAGCAAATTACAGAACCCTTTACTTATTGTCATCAAGGGCAAAAATGGCAATATCCACAATTAGATATTGAAATTCTTTGGCCTAAAGAAAAAGATTTAAACTTAGTTTCTTCAAATCAAAACCAATATTCTTGTGTGGTTTATATTCACTTAAAACAGATAAATGGTTATCAAAATTATTTAATTATGGGTGATGCAGGGTGGGAAGCAGAATATCAACTCATGAAAGAATATCCTGATTTAAAGGTAGATGTTTTGGTATTAGGTCATCATGGAAGTAAACATAGTTCGGCTTATGACTTTTTAGCGACTCTAAAACCAAAGCTTGTTGTTGCTTCTGCTGGCTTTAATAATCGTTATGGTCATCCAAGCAAAGAGGTTTTAGCGAGAGTACAAGCACTTAATCTTCCGTTTAAAAGCACAGTTGAACAAGGAACATTAAGCTTTGTATCTCGCAATCATCAGATGGTTTTATACACTCGTCGTTTCGAGCGTACTTGGCTTCACCGGAATTTGTGAAGCTTCTGCTTTAAGTCTATCTACAATTTGAAGTGCTTCATTTGGATCAATATTGTAAATATTATCTAAAGCTGGATTTGCTTTAAAACGTTTATAACTCCAGTGATAGTGTTCTGGATAATGTTGGATCAGTTGTTCAATGGCTTGATGAATAACAAAGGTTCCGTCATCGGCACTACCTTCGTAAATCTTCTCATCCATAGGCTCAATATGCATCGTAAAACCGTCGTGTTCATTACGAATTGCATAAAGAAATAATGCTTTGGCTTTTGTTTTCTGGATGAGCTTGGCACTTAAATTACTTGAAGCAAGTGGTACACCAAAATAATTGATCATATCCCCACCAACATTAGGGGTATGGTCGGGTAAAATTACCGTGGTTTCGCCTTGTTTGAGTGCTTTAAAAATTTGTCGAACACCCGTCTCATCGGTAGGTACCAAGTTGGCTTGTTCACGACTACGAGCTTCTCGAACAAAACGGTCTGCATCTTCATTTTTTACAGGCTTGTATAAAATAGTCATGGAAGTGAACTGGGCACACCAAGCATTCATGATTTCCCATGTACCAAAATGTGGAACAATCAATACCACACCTTTTTTTGCTGCCAGTGCTTCATGAAAGTAATGTTCACCCTCAATATGGTGAATACGTGAAATATTCTTACTATTTGATGAGCCCCAAATACTTAAAAACTCGAAGTATGAGGTTAACTCATTACGAATAGCTTGTTGTGTAATATCTATTCGTTGCTGTGGTGTTAAGTGGGGGAGTGCAATTTGTAAGTTAAGTTCTATACTTTTTGATGTTCTAGTAATTTTTAAAGTATTGACTAACCCTGCCAACATACGGGCAATAAAACGTCCAAATTGAATGGGTTGACGGCTAAAAGTTCTGAGTAAGTAATAGTTCATGCTTTTTACATCTAGTTTGGTCATCTATCGCGGTAAAAAGGAGGCAACAAGTAAAAAAAGATAAAAATATTATAAATGAAATCATATAATTTAGACAGTTTTTATCAAATCAACGTATATAATGACATCATTTTAGATTGATTTGGATTGGAATTTTATGTCCGATTGGCCACCAAAACCACAAAATGAACCTATAATCCCTAAACAAAATGGACCGGAATGGCAAATTCTTGAGAAGGCTGTACTTGCTTCAGTAGAAGAGCAACGCCGTAGTCGTCGTTGGGGTATCTTCTTTAAAACATTAACTTTTATTTATTTACTATTCATTATTGTACTCATGGGTAAAGGCTGTTCAACCAGCAAAGAAGGCTCTGCTGTAAGTAGCAGTAGTGCTCATTTGGCAGTGGTGGATATTATTGGAACGATTGATGCTTCGAGTAATCAAGCGGTAAATAGTGAAGATACGAATAAAGCGCTTAAACGTGCTTTTGAAGCCTCAAATAGTAAGGCTGTTGCACTTAACATTAACTCACCTGGCGGTTCTCCAGTTCAGTCTGATGAAATCTGGCAGGAAATTCGTTATTTGAAAAAACAGCACCCTGATAAGAAAGTTTATGCCGTTATTGGTGATATGGGGGCATCGGGTGCGTACTATATCGCTTCTGCTGCGGATGAGATTATTGTCAACCCATCAAGTTTAGTGGGTTCAATTGGTGTAATCATGCCTAACTATGGCATTACTGGTTTAGCTCAGAAGCTCGGTATTGAAGACCGCACTTTAACTGCCGGAACGAATAAAGACATTTTAAGTATGACAAAACCGATTGATCCTGCTCAAAAGCAACATATTCAATCTGTTCTTGATAATGTTCATACTCACTTTATTACCGCAGTGAAAGAAGGCCGTGGTAAGCGTTTAAAATCGAATGATCCAGCTATTTTTTCTGGTCTTTTCTGGACGGGTGAACAAGCAATTCAATTAGGTGTTGCTGACCGTTCAGGTAATATTACGAGCTTGATGCGTGAACTGAAGCTTGATAATAAAGTTGACTACACGATTGAACGTAACCCATTACAATCTATTCTTGGTCGAATGGGTGCAGAAATGGGTAAAGGCTTAAGTGAGTCGATTGCTCAACGTTTAGAAACGAGTCAAAACGCCAAGCTACAATAATTTAAATCAGGATAACGGTATGTCAGTAAAACCGGTTATACACTTTGCGCATGCTAATGGTGTGCCATCTATGGTGTATCAAAAATTGTTTGATCAATTAAAAGATGAGTATGACGTAATTTATGTTCCACTCATTGGTCCTGACAAACGTTATCCTGTGACTAACCATTGGCCTGCTTTGGTTGATCAAGTTATTGATAGTATTGTGCGTCAGGCGAAAGGACGTAAAGTCATCGGATTAGGCCATTCTCTTGGTTCGGTTTTAACATTGATGGCATCTTTTCGACGTCCTGAACTGTTTTCTCAAGTCATTATGTTAGATCCGCCTCTTATTTTAGGGCGATATTCGTTTGCTTTTCATATGGCAAAGTTATTTCGCCCTAAATTGGTTGATGCGATGACACCGGCGGGCTTATCTGCACGTCGCCGTGAACATTGGGAATCCAGAGAGCAGGCAGCTGAGTTACTTCGTCCTAAAGGATTTTATAAAGATTTTGATGAAGATTGTTTTCAGGCTTATATTGATTATGCTTTGAAAGAAGATTCGGTTCGCGGTGGAGTAACTTTAACGATTTCTCGTGAAGATGAAGTTGCAATTTTCCGTAAAAATCCTTCTTGGTGGTGGCTGCCTATGCCAAAACCTAAGATGCCTGTGCATTTAGTGGTGGGTAAAGGAAGTGATTTCTTAAAAAGAGGCTTTCCTCAAATGGCAAAGCGAAAAATGGGAATCCCATTTACTGTGGTTGAAGGGGGCCATATGTTCCCTCTAGAGCATCCTATTGATACAGTAAACTCTATAAAGAAATTGATTCATCATTAATTAAATTAATTTAAAGCTTATAAAAAAAGGACATGCCAGCATGTCCTTTTTTATTTTTGTTTGTTAGTAAAATACTTTACCAACTTGCAAAACGAATAGGGTCTTTTAGAACTTGATTACGGAAATAGGCTTGCCCATCTTTCCATGTAAGTTGACCGTTACACAGCCACTCTGCAACTTGTGGGTAGATAAAGTGCTCAAGTGTGTGCACTCGATCTGCTAATGAAGCGGCAGTATCATGTTCTTTAACTGATATAGCTGATTGGGCAATAGATTGACCAGAATCCAGTTCAGCAGTTACAAAGTGTACGGTACAACCATGCAAACGATCACCTGTGTTTAAAACACGTTGATGAGTATTCACACCTTTGTAAGCTGGAAGAAGCGAGGGATGTATATTCAGCATTTTCCCTTGCCATTTGTTGACAAAGGTTGGTGTTAAGATACGCATGAAGCCAGCTAAAATAACTACATCTACTTCCCAAGCTAAGAGTTGCTGATGCATTGCCTCATCAAAAACTTCGCGCGTTGGAAAGTCTTTATGGGAGATAACAGCGGTAGCAATATTGGCTTTTTGAGCACGCTCTAGGGCATAAGCATCTGCTTTATTAGACAGTACACCTACAATTTGCCCTGATAGATTTGCATCTATCAAGGCCTGTAAATTACTGCCATTCCCAGAGACTAGAACAGCAATTTTTATCATGCAAAGATCACACGAATTTTTTCGTCTGCACCTTCCACTGACTCAGAATTTTCTTGGATATGTCCAATTTTCCAAGCTTTTTCACCTTGAGCATTAAGTACTTCAATTGTTTTTTCAGCATCATTTGCATCAACAGCAATAACCATACCTACGCCACAGTTAAACGTACGGTACATTTCAAAGCGTTCTACATTGCCTTCGCGTTGTAGAAGTTGGAACAATTCAGGCCATTCCCAAGAAGATTCATCAATAACTGCTTGTGCACCATTTGGTAATACACGAGGTAAGTTACCTGGTAAACCACCACCAGTAATGTGTGCCATAGCATGAACATCAACTTGTTTGCAGAGTTCAAGAACCGGTTTTACATAAATACGAGTTGGTTCCATTGCTACATCAGCAAGAGGACGACCATCAATTGTTTGAGTTAAATCAACGTTTTTAACGTCTAAAATTTTACGTAGTAATGAGTAACCATTCGAGTGAGCACCGCTTGATGCAACACCGATAAGTACGTCACCAGACTTTACTTTAGAGCCATCAATAATTTTGCTTTGCTCAACAACACCAACGGCAAAACCAGCAAGGTCGTAATCTTCGCCTTCGTACATGCCTGGCATTTCTGCGGTTTCACCACCTACAAGTGCGCAACCTGCAAGCTCACAACCTTTACCAATACCAGTAACAACATTTGCAGCAACGTCAACATTTAAGTGACCAGTCGCGTAATAATCAAGGAAGAATAATGGTTCTGCGCCACAAACTAAAAGGTCATTTACACACATAGCCACAAGGTCTTGGCCGATTGTGTCATGACGATTGAGATTAAGGGCCAAACGTAATTTAGTTCCTACACCATCGGTTCCAGAAACTAAAACAGGCTCTTCATAACCTTTAGGAATTTTGCATAGTGCACCAAAGCCACCAAGCCCGCCCATTACTTCAGGACGACTTGTACGTTTAGCGACTGACTTGATACGATCGACCAGTGCGTCGCCCGCTTCAATGTCGACACCCGCATCTTTGTAGCTTAAACCGGTATTTGGGGTAGAAGTTGAGTTGCTCATAAATGAAGTCTCCGCATTGGCGGCAGATTATAACCTGAATATACGAAACTCTTATGTTATTTATGCTCGAAAATGCTATCTTTAATAAAAATATTTTTTCATTTATAACGATTAAATCAAAAAAGGCTAGATTTTATGCAAGATCGTATACTGCGCCGTATTTTTTTACTCGCAGGTATTGTATTGCTGGTATGGGTGTTGTACTTACTCAAGCCTGTAGTCATTCCTTTTATCGGTGCTTTTTTCCTGGCTTATTTATTCAGTCCACTTGTTGATGTGCTGGTAAAAATGAAATTGCCTCGCTGGTTAGCAATTAGCGTGGTATTTGTTGGAATAGGTGTAACCTTAACTATTGCACTCTGGTATTTAGTTCCACTGATTTGGAAACAATTAGTTTATGCCCGAGATAGTATTCCAGCAGGTATTCACTGGATTAACGCTACCTTTTTACCTTGGGTGTCTTCGACATTTAATGTCCAGCAAATGGAAATTGACACAGAGCAGTTGTCTAAAGCTGTCATGGAATATGTCCAAACAAACTATAGCGCAGACAGCATTCAGGCAGTGTTATTAAAACTGGCTCAATCTGGTTTGAATTTTATTCAGATTGGTGGAACGGTTGTTTTAATTCCAATTATTGCTTTCTATTTCTTGCTTGATTGGGAACGTATGTTACAAAACTTACGCCGCCTCATTCCGCGTCCATATGAAGCAACTACTTTACAGATCGTTGGTGAATGCCATAGCGTTTTAGGGGCATTTGTTAAAGGTCAGTTTCTTGTCATGCTATTGCTTGGCGTAGTGTATGCAGTTGGTTTACAGCTCATCGGTTTGGAAGTTGGCCTGATTATTGGTATGGTGGCAGGGCTTGCTAGTATTATTCCTTATTTAGGTTTTGCCGTAGGTATTATTGCCGCTGTTATTGCTAGCCTGTTCCAGTTTGGCTTGGATTGGATGCATCTATTACTGGTTGGTATCGTCTTTATGATTGGCCAAGCGGTAGAAGGCTATATCCTACAGCCATTCCTACTGGGTGATAAAATTGGTTTATCTCCTGTAGCAGTTGTTTTTGCAGTATTGGCAGGTGCACAGCTTGCAGGCTTCTTGGGAATGTTAATTGCATTGCCTGTTGCTGCGGTTATTGTAGTGTTGTTGAAGCATTTAAGAGAGAATTACGAAAGAAGCTCACTTTATGCTCCACCATCTACATTAGTGATCCAACATGGCGATATTGAGCAAATTCATGTACAAACTGAAAGTACTAAGCTTGATCTTGAAGTTAAAACACAGCAAGATACAGATGAACTAAAATCTCCTAACCAGAAATAATTTCAAGGTTAATTGAATATATGCGTCAACTCCAACTGGATATAGAACCTCAACTTGATGCCCGAATCAGTGATTTTTCGGGACCGGGTTGGGGGCATGTAGTCGATGCCGTGCGTCAACTACATGCTGGTCTGGTGAGTAGGTTCTATATTTACGGTGGAGCGGGGACGGGGAAAAGTCATTTACTTTCTGCAATTTGTGATTCTTATTTAGAAATAGGCAAATCTGCTATTAAAGTATCTTTGCTTGAACTGCTTGATGCACCTATTGAGGCAATTACGTCTTTAGAACATTATGATCTTGTTGCTTTGGATGATATTGAATCGATTAGTGGTGTGCCTCACTGGCAGAAAGCTGTTTTTCATTTAATGAATAATCACGAAGGACAACTGGTATTCTCTTCGCGTGTAGCACCGATCGAATTAAAGCTTGAATTGCCAGACTTACAGTCACGACTTACACAGGCCGTTAGTGTAAAAGTGCCGAGTGGAAGTTTATATGCAGACCGCTATGCCTTGGTGACATCTGTAATGGCTAGACGTGGTATCCACTTTGATCAACAAATTGTTGATTACTTATTATTACATGGTCCTCACCAAGCATCTCTTTTACTGCAAACTGTTGCTCAGTTAGAAAAACTACTCAAAGGTGAAAAAACAAAACTTTCTAATGCGACTTTAAGACAAATTTACGCTTTGATTGATGAGTATCAACAGTAGAGTTTCTAGCTTAAGTTTGCTGTTTTGCTTAAATTAAACTCATACAATTTAAAAAATGGCTTTCCCTACATAAGTTTTTTATTTCAGAATAGTTATATTTATATCTTCTAAATTTTCTTTTAATTTTTTAATACGCCACTTTTTTGTATTTAAAAAACTTTTTTAGATCTACGAAGCTTTTTGTAATCTAGCTCAAAAATGACTCTACAGACCGACCAAAATGTCTTGAGAAATTCTACTTCCTGTGACAAAGTACGCACAAAGGATGCGATTGCAAAAGCGGAAATTTTGCAATATTGACAAAGAAAAATGAAAAAAGATGTAAGGAGATGGGTATGCTCAAACGGAGCATTGCTTTTGCTTTATTGGCTGCTGCTGGACACGCTTATTCTGCCGATATTCAAGTCACAACTACAACTGATGAAGACGTCGATAACACGGTCTGTTCATTACGTGAAGCGATACAATTTCTAAAATATCGTGCATCTTCTAATGCTGCGGAAGTTGAAAAATATGCAAACGGTTATAACGGTTGCGGAAATAAAGATGCTTCTTCAAATATTATTTTGCAGCGTGATAAAGAATATACTCTAAGTAAAAGTATAGTAATTACCGTTCCTGTAGCTATTAGTACAGCAAAAAATGACTCTACTCTGATTGAGGAAGGTGCGCCCAATTCACATAATGCAACGATTAAAATGATAGGTACGGATCAATTATTTCGTATTGATGATGGTAGCGTTGAAAAAGCCTCTTTTACAGTTTCATTTATCGATGTCAATTTAAAGGGTGCTGGCCTAAAGAGCGTAATACCTCAAGGTAACGGTGGATTGATTTATAACCATGAACAATTGGTTATTCAAAATTCTCGTTTAATGGATGGATATGCAACAAATGGTGGAGCAATTTATAACGCTGGTAATTTATCAAATACTACAAAAACAGCGGGTTCGGTAACGATTACTAACAGCTTGATTCAGAATAATAAAGCGAGTCAGGGAGGCGTTTTATATAGTGATATGCCACTTTACTATATTACTCGCTCTGTAGTGCGTGATAATGAAGTAACTGCTGCAGATGGTGCATTATTTCATGCTGAAACTAAATTTGCAGATGAAAGTACGGGCGGATATTTAACCTCTCGTATTATTGGTTTAAGTAATAGTACGATTTTTCATAATAAGGGTAGTTTTATTGCAAATGTCCGTGATGGAATGGTGATCAATAATATTACTATGATTAAAAATGTGGGAGGATTGTATTTTGATGCTCCACAAGGAAAAGCATCTGTCTCTAATAGTATTTTAGTAGGTAATACGACAAACTGTAAGGTGTCTACAACAGATAAAACGATTGTGCAGAGTAATTTAGTAACAACGGAATGTAACCGTAATGCTTCGGCAGAGTTACCAAATATTCTATACCCTGCAAGTGAAAAACTAATTGCTGGAAATACAGATGAAGGAACCTGTGATGTACCGCCAGCAGATGGATTGCTATGCCCATATTCAACACCGAGTGATAGTTTTTTAGGATTCTTTAAACCTCGAGTTTTGGATAAATATACTAGTCTTTCGCAATCATTGTTAATTAATAAAGGTCGTTTATATAGCGATGGAACTTCTGTCGGTTTGGCGAGTTGTGAAAAGCAAGATCAACGTGGAAAGAATCGAAGTGGTTATGATGAGTTATGTGATTTAGGGGCGATTGAGTTAATTATCAACCGCGATGATATCAGTACACATGGTCAAGATATTAAGTATGGAGAAATTGCCAAATTTAATATTGCCGATGTTGTAGGTGATGGAGAGTTAGTTTCTCCACAAACATGTGAAAAAATGTTTGGAAAAAGAACAGATGGTCAAGCCTGGCAGTCCGGGTGTATGAAGATTGTTCAAACCAGTACACCATCTAAAGGGACTTTATCCATTGATGCTCAGGGAAATTTAACTTATGTTCCAAATGGGAACTGGCATGGAGCAGATGTATTTAATCTATTAGTCGTTACTACTACCACACGTTTTAATGATGCTGCGGATGTTTATCTAACTGTTCCAGTTCAAATCGTGCAAGATCCACCATCAGGTATTGAAGATAAATCTGTAAGCACGGGTGGCGGGGGAAGTGTAGGTGGTGGTTTAGTTTTAGGTCTATTTGGCTTAATTGCTTTAAGACGTTTAAAGTCATAATCAAGGATGATAAAGGCTATGAAAAATTATAAAAAGGCTTTATTAGCATTAGCTGTGATTGCTGCGATGCCATTATTTGCAGATACAACGACTGGTAGAATTGATGTTACAACTTTTGACGATGAAGATGGTGACAATACGAATGCCTGCTCATTGCGTGAAGCGATAAAAACAGCTGAGTTGCGTAAATCGTATGGTGGATGTACTGTTATTGATACACGTGAAACTACTCAAAAATCGATTCAGCTTAAAGCAGGAATTTACACTCTAAATAAGGAATTAGTTCCAAATGCTAATATTGCTATTTTTGGTGCTGATCCCGTAGATTGGCAGAAAAAAAGTGTATTAACTAATGATTATCCTGCACAACTTGACTTACAAACACGTATTAATGCTCAAGGTAAATCACGCATTTTCAATACGACTACCTATAAACAGCCCTTGACCTTAAATAATGTAATTCTTGAAAATGGCGTTACAACTGGCCAGGGTGGTGCGATTTATGCTGGTGCTGATATCGCTTTGCAAAATAGCCAGATTTTATCATCTCAAGCAACAAACGGTGGAGCAATTTATTTAGCTTCACCTAATATTACTTTGTCAGTAAATCATTCATTACTTAAAGGTAATAACGCAACACAAGGTAGTGTTTTATCAATGGGGTGTTTTAGCGACACTGTCTATGCACCACGTACCATCACCCTTACATCAAATAGTATTGTGAATAATGGTAATACAGCTTCAACAAGTACATTTGAGTTCTGTGGTAAACCTACTGCGACATTATCGGTTAATACCATTGCAAAAAATATAGCGAATAGTACTAGCGGCAGTATTATTAAGTTTACTGGTGATACCAATAATCCAGCCAATACATCAAGTATTTTAAGTTCAAGTAGTAGTTTAGTACTTTTAAATAATACAATTGTTGAAAACAACGCGAATAGTACTTTCCTCTACGATAAATTGGGCGCAAAAAAGCTAAGTTTTAACGTATTGGCTTATAATACCGGAAGTTATGCCTGTAAATATCTTTTAGGTGCGGCAGCAGAGCAAAAGAGTGTAGGTCTAACGCTAGATTTCAATGCACTTGACTGGACATCAGCAACAGCAAAGTGTGATGTTCCAAAGGAATCTTTGCCAGATGGTCAGACTAATATTAATATTAGTACACAAGCATTCAGCAATTTATTAAGTCCTTTACAAGCGGCAACTGCTTATACTGGGTTCTTACCTATTTACTATCCAAAAAATATTTCTTCTAGCACAGATTTAATTGACGTTGATCAAGATAGTAAAGGAAGTTGTGCCACAATTGATCAACGTGGTTTAAACCGTTTGACAGATAGTACCTCATATTATCAGCCTGAAAGTCGTAATAGTTGTGATATTGGCTCTGTTGAGTTAATGAAGCTCACTGCAGGTGATTTAGAGGATGTTAGTAATATCTCATTAACAACTTTAATTGATACTTATCAACAAAATTATGATTTATTTGATAATTATATTAAGGACCCTAAGACGCCTTCTAACTTTATTACTTACTATAAATTACGTTTAGCTGAATTTAAGAACCTAATTGATACAACTAAAGCAAATCTTAAGTATCGTGCAATCTATCTTGATTTAAAGAACTATGATTTACCTTTACCGACTGAAGACGCTAATCATGTGCTGAAGTTCTTCAACACCACAGATTATCGTATTGCAACTGAGCCATTAGGTATTGGATCTCTTGATGATAAATATGATGCTCAACAAGTTAAAGATCTATCTGATCAGGACAAGGTATTCTGTGAGTGGAATAGTGCTTTACAGCAAATTGTTTTTTATCGCAAAGACGATACGGTGACTCAAGCTGGTACCTATGCTTATTGTAAATATACAATTACAACAGCTGATAATAAATTAAGCTCAAGCGGTCTGATAAAAGCTCGTTTTAATAATATAGAACCAGTTTCTGGTGATGGGACAATTACCTTTAAATATCTTGCAAATGAAATTATTCCATTGAATTTACTTAAATATGCTAACGATGATGGTGATGGCCCTATAAATACGCTTTTAAAGCCTAAATCACAATTTTGGGTAAATGAAGACGGTGTAGAGTTACCTATTTATTTACCAAGCAAAACTTCGAAAGATGGTATTTTTAAAGTAATTAAGGCTGATCGAGAAGGGCCATGTCCGAAAGATGACAAGGATAAAATTTGTTATGGCGGAAATATCTATATTCAGGCAAATAACGTATTTAATACTTTTAATGACTCATTAAGTTATAACGTTTATGATGCTGATGGGAAAATTTCACCTAAAGCTGGCACAATTAACCTTGTAAGTACTGCTACGACTACTGATGATACACGTGGTGGAGGCGGCGGTGGTAGCTTCGGGATTTTATCTTTAGCCTCTTTACTTGGTTTAGCAGCTTATAGACGCTACCGGAAATAAACTTAAAGAATAAAAAAGCCTCCAATTGGAGGCTTTTATAAGAAATAAAATCAAAATAATTAAGTGAATAGATGTCTTATCTTTGATAGCTGAATAAGAAGTTAGTGTTCTAAATACTTATTCATGTATTCTTCACGAATTGCTGTTCTTTCTTCACCATTCGCTTTAAGCATCCGCTCACGTAAGTCTTTTCGCTCTTGCGTACTCATTTTTTGCCATGCTTCACGCATTTTTTGTTTTTCAGCTTCAGGAAGTTGAGTAAACCAGTCCATACGTTGCTGTAAGTTTGTGCTTTGATTCGCTGGTAGCTCTTTTAAACTCTGGTAACGTTTAATGACTGCACGTTGCTCTTCTTCGGAAAGGGCATCCCATGTGTCATCGACTTGTGCATTGGCATCTTTAGAAAAAATCCAAAAGCGTTCGAAACCTGCAAAACTTGTTTGCAAGAAACTTAATGAACACAGGATAAGCGCTAATTTTTTAGCTGCCATGTTGTACTTTATCCTCACCCAACACCATTAACATCTCTAAATCTTCCACCATTTGTGGAGATAATTTAGGATTTACGATCACTTGATTTTGTGGCTTATCCACAATTTCGACTGAGTTAGGCAGAATCACAAAACCTGTAATTGCTGCGGCAAGTGCGAAACCAGTCATTTTCCAGACACTATAATAAGAGGCTGGTTTTTGTTGAATATGGTCAAGCACATGATTCATGACCACTGTTTTATTTTTATGGTGATCTGCCAAACTATCAAGTTTGGAGGTCACCTTTTTAGTGAAATCATCATGATTCATTAGAACCTCCCAAGGGATTTAAATGTGCCAAGTATTCTCTAAGTCCCTGAATTGCTCGGTGATAATGGGTTTTCACACTACCTTCGGTACAGTTCATGATCTGAGCTGTTGTATGGGTGTCAAACCCTTCCCACGCACGTAACATAAATGCCTGTTGTTGACGAACAGGTAGTTTTTCAATCGCTTCCCGAATTTCCTCTATCGTTACCGCTTGATCGAGAAAATCTGCAGGGTTAATGGCTTTTTCATCAACTACATCGATAACTTCGTCGTCGTCATTATCCAGACTAACTTTTTTGAAGAGTGAAAATGGGTTTGCTCTACGAGCTTCTTTGCGGCGCCAATCCTGAAGTTTGTTATTCAAAATAGTGTAAAACAGGGGATACCATTCTTCAGTACTTTTATCGGCATAAGATTTGTGTAAAGCAATAAATGCTTCTTGTACCAAATCCATCGCAATACCTTGTTGACCTTGGGTAGCACTCTCCATCATCACCAAAGCACGACCAGTAACATCTTGCATAAAAACTTTCAGGCGTTGCTCAGCCGTGCTGACATGAGCACTAGATGTTTCCGATCGAGACTTTTTCGGTGCTAAATCCATAGAGATGGAAAATCCTGTCATTGGACATACCCACCTTATCTTCAATATATCTCTTATATAACGTTGAAAAGAGGTGGGAGGTTGACAACAATCGGTTATTTTTTACTAGTGTAATTGATTTTTTTCACAAATATGTGCGATGTAAAATAAATTAACGTTTTATTGGCGCTGGCGGACCATCTCAAAAAAACAAATAGATCCTGCAATTGCCACGTTTAATGACTCTTGTCCACCCGGTTGAGGAATAGTCACTGATTGTGCGTGATCTAATGCATAATCACTAGCACCTTGTCCTTCATTTCCTAAAATCCACACACACGGTTTAGAAAGGTCTTTTGAGTAAAGACTGGTTGAGCGGTGAGAGCTAGTAACAAAAACCGGGATTTGAAATTTTGGAAGGATATCTGTCAGCTGGAAGTTTTCAAAACAATGTAAGCTAAAATGAGCGCCCATACCTGCTCTTAAAACTCGTGGTGACCAAAGTGATGCAGAGCCTTGTGTGCAAATGATTTGTTTAATATTTGCTGCTGCTGCTGAACGTAGAAGTGTACCTACGTTACCTGGATCCTGAATATTTTCAAGAATTAAGGTATCTACTTTATAGTCGATGGTTGATGCAGTTTTAGGTAGATCAATAATCGCTAAACAAGGTAAGCTTGTACCTAATGTGCTCAAATCTCTATATAAAACTTCGCTAATAACAAAAATATGACCTTGATGCAGTTCAATTATTTTTTTTAAATCTTCGTGTTCTAAGGCCTGTTCTGTCGTAAATAAAGAAAAAATCTTCTTTTGCTGTTGTAACCAAGCCAAACAAAGATGGGTGCCTTCAAGAACGGTTTGTTGGTGCTTTTTTCGGGCGTTACTGAGTTCGATTAATCCACGCAAATGTTTAATTTTTGCATTGTCTTTTGATTCTAAAAAAATAACCGCCATAAGAAAATATCCAACAAAAGGGCACCATCATACTATGATGCCCTAAGTAATTAAAATTATTAGTGGTAGCTTGTTACGCGTTCAACTTCATTTTTAGAACCGATAATTACAGGTACACGTTGGTGAAGTTCTGTAGGTTCAATCTCTAGAATGCGTACACGGCCAGTAGTTGATGCACCGCCTGCTTGTTCAATGAGCATACTCATTGGATTCGCTTCATACATTAAACGTAAACGACCTGCTTTTTTCGGATCTTTCAAGTCATATGGGTAAAGGAAAA
This sequence comes from Acinetobacter sp. V104_13, assembly GCF_031798995.1. NCBI lineage: Bacteria > Pseudomonadati > Pseudomonadota > Gammaproteobacteria > Moraxellales > Moraxellaceae > Acinetobacter > Acinetobacter sp. V104_13. The sequence goes on from NZ_JAVQNP010000009.1 coordinate 131,349, forward strand.
TACCACTACGACATAAAATACGGTGAATATCACCCACCATACATGCTACCCAGCGCATATTGAAATCTTTTTCACGAACAGATGTCTTGCCTGCGAGTAATTCATCAATATATTGTTTTACTGGTTGTTCCCAATGACGCTGGTTAGATGCATTAATAGCGAATTCTTGAGTGTCTGTTGGAACTTGGACATTCTCATTAGTAAGCAAGAAGGTTTGAGTTTCTGGATCTAAAGTAAAGAATGCTACGCCATTTCCTACAGTTAAAGCCATCATAGTTGATGGGCCATAAAGTACATAACCAGCAGCAACTTGCTGTGTGCCAGCTTGCATGAAATCGTTTGCTTGTGTTACTGCATTTTTTGCAGGCAAAATAGAGAAAATCGTACCTACACACATATTGATATCGATATTGCTTGAGCCATCTAATGGATCAAATAAAACGAGGTATTTACCATTTTCTTGTGCAGGTGTGAACTCATCAAGCTCTTCAGAAGCGAGACCGCCTACGTGCGGGTGTACTTTTAAAGCATCAATTAAATAGTCATTCGAAATCACATCAAGTTTTTTCTGTGTTTCACCCTGAACATTTTCATTGCCAGCACTACCTAAAATACCAGCCAGAGCACCTTTTTGTAATGCTTGGTCGATTGTTTTACAGGTCGTGGCAATAGTATCGATGACTTGAGCCAACTCAGGTGTTAGATTCCCTTTTTGTTGTTGTAAAAATTGGGACAAAGTGAGGTTGGACATAAAAAACGCTCCTGTGCTTCAAGCATCAAAATGAGTCAGATAAATACGTGGCATATTCTAGATGAGAATGTCACAAAATAAAAATTATCTTACTTTATTTGTGTTGGATTTATGCTTACAAGCCCCAATTAAAATGGTATGTTGATTGCATTACAAAGGATTGTATATTTTTAGGAGAATCGAAATGACAACAAAGAAGTTTGATGCGACCCCCACGGCAGGTGAACCAATCAATCTAGATGAAATTTCGAAAGAAAATGTTCAGGAAGCTTGGAAAGATTATGAGGCAAAACCTGAATATAAAGATTTTAATAAGCATGATTTGATTGAGTCCATGCAACATCCTGAAGAAGAAAAGAAATCTTCTTAAGTAATAAAAAACGCTCATATTATTATGAGCGTTTTTTTATGCATATCCCTTATTTTAATAAAGGAGGGACTGCTTCGTAATTAATCTCAACGCGGCGATTTTCTTTCCACGCTGATTCATCATGTCCCGCATTAACAGGAGCTTCTTTACCATAACTTACAGCTTCAAGTTGCTGCGGGTTTACACCATTAGTAATTAAATAGCTTTGTACAGCTTTAGCACGACGCTCACCTAAAGCCATGTTGTATTCACGTGTACCACGTTCATCTGTATGGCCTGTTAATGCAACTTTTGAATTTGCATTTGCGATAAGGAACTGAGCATGAGCTTGAAGTGTTTGGTAGTCTTCAGTAGATAAATCGCTGCTGTCATAATCAAAGTGAACAACGCGTTTAGCCAAAGCCGCTTTATTTGCTTCAGTTACACCTTTAGATGAAGCACCTGCCAAATTTTGAGCATTTAATGCAGCATCTTCACTTAAACCAGAAGTGTTTACCGTGCTTGGATTTGTACCAGTCGTGGTCGTCGCTGCAGGTTTACGGCTAGCACAGCCTGTCATTACGAGTGCTACGCTAAGAAAGGGTAGAGCTAAATATTTAATTGATTTCATGATCATCTCCGTCAATGGAATTAAAAGTTATTTTGGTGCCCAGGCTGGTTCACGTACTTCACCTTGTTCGCTTGGTAAATTCATACGGAAACGTCCATCAGTAGACATAATAGACAACAAGCCACGGTTGCCTTCACGAGTTGCGTAGACCACCATTTGCCCATTTGGTGAGAAACTTGGTGATTCATCTAAACTAGTTGGGGTAAGAATATTGGTGATGCCAGTATTAATGTCTTGAATTGCAACTTTATAACTGCTGCCACTTGGGCGATGAACAAGTGCAATCTTTTTACCATCTGCACTCAGAGTTCCACGTGCATTAAATGACCCTTTAAATGTTAAACGCTTTACTGAGCCATCAGCAAAGGTGTAACGATAAATTTGGGCAGAGCCACCACGGTCAGAAGTGAAAATAAAGGATTTTCCATCTGGTGTATAACGTGCTTCGGTATCAATTGCCGAGTCATTTGTCATACGTTTGACTTGGCGAGTTGATAAATCCATTTGATAAATTTCTGGGTTGCCATTCATAGATGCTGTAAACAGCATTGATTGGCCATCTGGTGAGAAACTTGGTGCGCCGTTTAGGCCTCTGAAACTAGTAAGAACTTCACGTGTTCCAGTTGATAAATCCTGTAAATAAATTGCTGGACGTTTAGTTTCAAAAGAAACATAAGCAATTTTTTTAGCATCTGGTGTCCATGCAGGAGACAAAATTGGATCACGAGACGATAAAACAGTCTTTGGTTGTTCACCATCCGTATCTGCAATTTGTAGTGTATAACGCTCGGCAGGTGTTGCAGGGTTTCTTAATACATATGCAATACGGCCGCTAAAGTCACCTGGAATGCCAGTAAGCGCTTGATAAATAGCATCACTTACCATATGGCCAGCTTGGCGTATGCGTGCAGCTGGTACATTTAAAAGTTCATTTAAAATGTATTGTTGCTTTTGTACATCATAAAGCTGGTAGTGAACTTCAAAACCTGTCGCTGTTTGTTTAATTTGACCCGTAACTACATATGGAATACCCGCGGCTTGCCAGTCAGAAGCTTGAATCTGATTAATTGCAGCATTGGCAGGTAAATTTTTAGATGAGCTTGTAAAGCGCCCAGAACGGTTTAAGTCTGTTTCAACAATAGGATAGAGCCCATTGTCGTTGGTAAACGGGACAATAGCAATTTTGGGTGCCTGATCTGGTGCTTTGGCAATTTCCAGATATAACTGGGCAAAAGCAGTAGTAGAAGCAATAGGACTTAAGGCAGTGATCAGTGCTAAAGATAGCAGGTGTTTGCGGCTCGTATTCATAAGTTTAAAGTCATAGCAGGTATTTTTGTGACTGTTGATTTTGTAGCATAGTTACATGCCTTAAACTATTTAAAGCATGTAACTCTTTCAAAATTATTGCGCTCTAAATGTAGAGCTAACACTTCTTGCTTCACGTCTTGCATCTGGATCTGATGGCATAGGATATGGCGCTGCGGCTTGAATTGCAGCTTTAATACTTGCGTCTAAAGCATCGTCACCGCTTGAACGCGTGATCACAATAGAGTTAACGCTTCCCGAATCGGAGAGGGTAAAACGAACACCAACTGTTTTACCACTACTGCCAGTTGGAACGTCCCAAGAGCGTCGAATTTTTTGTTCAAAATCGCGTCTAGCTGAAGAAGCAACTTTTTTAGCTTCAGCTTTCTTTTGAGCTGCTTCTTCTTGTGCTTTTTGAGCAGATGCAGCTTTGGCTTCGGCCTCAGCTTCAGCTTTACGCTTAGCATCGTCAGCAGCTTTTTGCTTGGCTTTAGCATCAGCCTCAGCTTTGCGTTTAGCATCGTCAGCAGCTTTTTGTTGCTTAGCTTTAGCATCAGCCTCAGCTTTGCGTTTAGCATCGTCAGCAGCTTTTTGTTGCTTAGCTTTAGCATCAGCCTCAGCTTT
>NZ_JAVQNP010000010.1:0-110084 GCF_031798995.1 Acinetobacter sp. V104_13
TTGGCTCTCCCACCTGGGCTCGAACCAGGGACCTGCGGATTAACAGTCCGTCGCTCTACCGACTGAGCTATGGGAGATTAGTAGATGGCTCTCCAACCTGGGCTCGAACCAGGGACCTGCGGATTAACAGTCCGTCGCTCTACCGACTGAGCTATTGGAGAATCTGATGCGCATTTTATGGATGAAATCTAAAAGCGTCAATAAGAATATTAAAGAAAATGAATCGTTTGCTTGATTAATATGCTTTTGTTGTATTAAAAATAAAAAAACCACCCAAAATAGGGTGGTTTTTTATAAAGAAATAAAATTATTTCTCTACGCCAGCTGGTTGACCTGCAAGTTTTGCATTTGCATAGTCCCAGTTCACAAGGCTTTCTAAGAAAGTTGCGATGTATTTAGGACGTAAGTTACGGAAATCGATGTAGTAAGCATGTTCCCATACGTCAATTGTTAAAACAGCAATTTGACCATGTGCAAGTGGAGTGTCTGCATTAGAAGTTTTAGTAATAGATAATTTACCATTTACTTCATCAGCAACTAACCAAGCCCAACCTGAACCAAATTGAGTTGTTGCAGCAGCAGTAAATTCTTCTGCAAACTTTTCGTAGCTACCAAAAGCTTCGTCAATTTTAGCAGCGATTGCGCCAGTAGGCTTACCACCACCATTTGGCTTCATGCTGTTCCAGTAGAAAGTGTGATTCCAAACTTGAGCAGCATTGTTGAAAATACCAGCTTTAGATGCATCACCAGCAGTCGCTTTAATGATTTCTTCTAAAGTTTTACCTTCAAGGTCAGTTCCTTTGATTAAGTTGTTTAAGTTAACAACATAGGTATTGTGGTGTTTATCGTGATGGTATTCTAAAGTTTCTTTACTAATATGTGGCGCTAAATCATCATAGCCATATGGAAGTGCAGGTAAAGTAATGGTTGTCATGTTCCTATTCCTTGCATTTGCTGGGTTATACAATTAAGTGGCTCTATTGTAAATGATTCTGGTCACAATAGGGCATCGTTTTAAAGAACTATACACAATAAAGATCTAATTAATACGCATAACACAGATTGAAAAAAAGACTTAATTAAATCGGATTATTCAATTCAAAATATTCAGCTTCAATTGAAAACTGTTTTGAGATCGCTTGTGCCAAACGCTGAACTCCATAACGCTCAGTAGCATGGTGACCACAGGCGAAATAGTGAACCCCTAATTCTTTTGCTTCATAAAAAGTTCGTTCACTGACTTCACCTGAAATATAAGCATCACAATTTTGCAAAGCAGCTTTAGCAATAAAATCTTGAGCGCCACCTGTACAGAAGCCTACTTTTTGAATGCTTTGCTTTTCTGCTGGCAAATGAATCACTTTAAAATCAAAACTGTTTTGAAGCTGTGCTTTAAACTCATCCACAGAAACTGCTTGCTCTAAATAACCAATATTACCAATCGGATGTTTTTCGGTTAAATCGAGTGGTTCTAACTTTTGTAAACCCAGTTTTTCTGCAATCGCTACATTGTTGCCCAAAGTTGGGTGGGCATCTAAAGGTAGATGATAAGCGACTAATGAAATATTATTTTGAATGAGTTTTTTAATGCGGTTGCCTCGCATTCCAGTAATTGGATACGGTTCACCCTTCCAAAAATAACCATGATGTACGAGTAATAAATCTGCATTTTGAGCAATTGCTGCATCAATCGCATCTTCGGAAGCAGTAACCGCACAAACGATACGTTTTACTTCAGTTGAACCTTCAATTTGCAGGCCATTTGGTGCGTAATCTTTAAATTCTGCCGCTTTTAAGGTTTGGTCGCACCACTGAATAATTTCATGCAAATTTGCCATGATATTTCCTGAATTGAGTAGTAAATAATTGCTAAAGCTATAGAAACATATTTTGTTGTGTAACTAAAGCTAGACAAATCTTTTTTGACTTTTTTATATATATCGACATATTTAATTTAAAATGCTTAACTGAAAACTCTTTTTGTTCAATATATTAATTTAATTAAAAACTTCTTTGCGTAGAGGATATGAACGTGCGCCGCACCTTTACATGGTTACCTTGGGTGTTACTTATTATTGTAATTGCCAGTTTTATTGCATGGCAAAAATACCATCAGCCGAAACCAACTGTTGCAGTTGATGGGGTGCAAATGCCTGCTGAGAAAGTTGAACCACTCGTTGATACTTCGAGAGCGGGCGGGGTTGTATCTTATAGCGCTGCAGTAAAAGTTGCAGCGCCAGCAGTTGTTAATATTTTTACGACCCAGAAAGTTAAACAAAATCATCCATTATTAAGTGATCCGGTCTTCCGCGAATTTTTTGGAAATCAGGTTCCAGAACAACAACAGCAAAATGAAAATAGCTTAGGCTCTGGGGTTATTGTACGAGCTGATGGTTATATTTTGACGAATAATCATGTGATTGCTCAAGCTGATCAGATTGTAGTTGCATTACATGACGGCCGTCGTGCAGAAGCAACCATTGTTGGAACAGACCCTGATACTGATTTAGCTGTAATTAAAATCGATTTAGATAAATTACCTGTATTGCCATTTAAACTCAGTGGTAATGAAGTAGGTGACGTGGTCTTAGCAATTGGTAATCCATTTGGTGTAGGCCAAACGGTAACTCAAGGTATTATTTCTGCGACTGAACGCTCTGATTTAGGCATTAATACCTATGAAGACTTTATTCAAACGGATGCCGCAATTAATCCAGGTAACTCTGGTGGAGCATTAATTGATGTAGCTGGGAATTTAATTGGTGTAAATACGGCTATTTTCTCTCAGTCAGGTGGTTCTTTAGGAATTGGTTTTGCAATTCCCGCTAAAGTTTGCCAACAAGTTTTAAACTCAATTTTGAAAGATGGCCGTGTAGTCCGTGGATGGTTAGGTATTAGTTTAGTACCGCCTACACAAGAAGATGTATTAGCACCAAAACAGCAAATTGGTGTTGTGGTTGCAGATGTCTTGAAAAATGGTCCAGCTGCATCAGCAGGTATTAAGATTGGTGATAAAATTATTCAGGTGAATAATCAACAAATCACTTCAGCATCTCATTTGATTAATTATGTTGCATTACAAGCGCCTAACAGCGAAATTAATGTAATGGTCGAGCGAGATGGGAAGCAACAAAACTTTGTGGTGACAGTAGGGGAAAGAAAAAACCAAAATACTCAATCACAATTTATACCGCTGCCTAAACAGTAAAGATAAAAAAGCCTCGTAATGAGGCTTTTTTCTTGATGTCAATTAAGTATGAGATGGTGCTTGATGCTGATGTTTGAACTCAGTTAAAGCAGCAATACGGTACTGAATGAGCATTTCACCAATCTCAGCACCTTTAATGTTTTCAGGTAAATCCTGAACTTTAATAGAGCGAACGATTTGCATCGCATCCAACATGTACTGAGCTTGAGGATACGGACGGTCTTCTAAACCTAGTCTTCCTTTAGCATCACATTCACATGCTTGTACAAAAGCTTCTACTCTTTCAGGACGACGTAATACATCTAGGCGCTGTAATAGGCGCCATACTGTTCCCGGTTTTAACGACATAATTTGATGACATTTTAGATGTTCTTTACACACTGATAATGCCAACTGTCGAGTTTGAGTTGGAACTTTTAAACGTTCACATAATTCGGTAACGGGTTTCACTCCACGTTCTTCATGCATGATATGACGAGGGAGTTCGTTAGCTGGAGTTAATGCTTTACCCAAATCATGTACTAAAACAGCAAATCGAACATCAAGCGAATAGTTTGATTTACAAGCTTGCTGTAACGACATTAAGGTATGTATACCGCAGTCCACTTCTGGATGATATTCAGGGCGCTGTGGTACACCAAATAATGCGTCAATTTCAGGGAAAAGATGTTTCAACGCCCCACAGTCACGCAATGTCTGAAAATAAACGTCTGCATGATCTTCTAAAAGTGCGCGAGAAGTCTCTTTCCATACACGTTCTGGTGTTAAGGCATCAAGCTCACCCGATTCGGCCATAGTTTGCATAAGCTGCATTGTCTCTGGCGCAATCTGAAAACCATATGAAGAATAGCGAGCCGCAAAACGTGCAACACGTAAAACACGTAAAGGATCTTCAGCAAAAGCTTCTGAAACATGACGCAAAGTTTTATTTTCTAAATCTGTTTGACCGCCATATGGATCGTATAATTTGCCATCTTGATCCATTGCTATGGCATTGATGGTTAAATCACGGCGGATTAAATCTTCTTCTAAACTTACTGTGGTATCGGTAAAAAATTGAAAGCCGTGGTAGCCTTTACCAGATTTTCTTTCAGTACGTGCAAGTGCATATTCTTCTTTCGTTTCAGGATGAAGAAACACAGGAAAATCTTTGCCTACAGGTTGAAAACCTTGGGCGAGCATGTGTTCCGGCGTTGCACCGACAACAACATAATCTTTTTCTTGATAGGGATGCCCAAGTAAAAAATCACGGACGGCACCGCCTACTAAATACACTTGCATGAAAAAACCTCTATTCTTCAAGCAATCATGCTACAGAATAGAGGTTTTCTCAAGTCATTAGAGATGCTTTTCGTAAAAAGCAGTTTCTAAATTACTTTTCTTGTTGTTGGATTTCAGCAACAGTTAAAGCAGTCATATTGATAAGACGACGAGTTGTTGCTGTCGGTGTCAAAATATGAACAGGTTTTGCTGCACCAAGTAAAATTGGACCAATAGTAACGTTGTTACCAGAAGTTGCTTTCAACAAGTTAAATGAAATATTTGCAGCATCTAGGTTTGGCATAATGAGCAAGTTTGCAGAACCTTTGAAACGTGAGCCAGGGAATGCAAATTGACGAATGTTTTCGTCTAATGCTGCATCACCATGCATTTCACCTTCAACTTCAAGCTCAGGAGCTTGCTCAGATAAAATACGATAAACTTCACGCATTTTTTGAGCACTTGAGTCAGTCTGGTCACTACCAAAACTTGAATGAGAAAGCAGCGCTACACGCGGAGTAATACCAAAACGACGTACTTCTTCAGCTGCTAAAATAGTCATTTCAGCAAGTTGTTCAGCAGTCGGGTTTGTATTTACGTATGTATCAGCAATAAACAAGTTACGATCTTCAAGCATTAATGCATTTAAGGTGAAGAAGTTATTCATACCTTCTTTTAGACCGATGACATTGCGTACAAAATCAAGGTGAATGTTATAGCTACTGTAAGTACCACATAACATACCGTCTGCTTTACCAAATTTAACCAGTAAAGATGCAATTAAAGTTGAACGGCGACGAGCTTCACGTTGAGCATATTCAACAGTAATGCCTTTGCGTTGCATTGTTTGATAGTAGTCTTTCCAAAACTCTTCATACATCGGGTTTTGTTCTTGATCTACAATCTCAATGTTTACGCCATGTTGTAAACGTAAGCCTAATTTTTTGATATTAGCTTCAATTACAGCAGTACGACCTACTAAAATTGGTTTAGCTAAATCTTCATCAACTGCGATTTGCACTGCACGTAATACGCGCTCATCTTCACCTTCAGCGTATGCGATGCGTTTAGGATCAGTTTTTGCTTGAGCAAAAATCGGTTTCATCAAGAATGCAGAGTTATAAACAAACTCAGATAATTTTTGACGGTATGCAGAGAAATCTTCGATTGGACGAGTTGCAACACCTGAGTCCATTGCAGCTTTAGCAACAGCAGGGGCAATTTCTAAAATTAAACGTTGATCAAGTGGACGTGGAATTAAATAGTCACGACCAAATGAAGCAGATTTCTCACCATAAGTAGCTGCATCTGCTTCTACGTGTGCCATACGTGCAATTGCATGTACACATGCAATTTTCATGTCTTCATTAATTGTTGTTGCACCAACGTCAAGCGCACCACGGAAAATGTAAGGGAAACATAATGCGTTGTTTACTTGGTTTGGATAGTCAGAACGACCAGTTGCCATGATTACATCAGGACGTACTTCATGTGCATGTTCAGGTAAAATTTCTGGATCTGGGTTTGCTAAAGCAAAAATAATAGGGTTCTCAGCCATCTGTTTCACCATTTCTTTGGTGAGAATACCAGCAGCAGAAAGACCCAAGAACATATCAGCACCAGCCATTACTTCATGTAACTGAGTTGCTTTGATATCTTGAACATAACGTTTTTTTGATTCATCTAAGCCTTCACGTGAAGTAGTGAGTAGACCGCGAGAATCGGCAACAATGATATTTTCTTTATTTACGCCTAAAGCACAAAGTAAATCTAAACAAGAAAGAGCAGCAGCGCCTGCACCTGAAGCTACAATTTTGATTTCATCAATTTTCTTATTTACAAGTTGCAATGCATTAAGCAAAGCTGAACCTACAATGATACTTGTACCGTGTTGATCGTCATGGAAGACAGGAATTTTCATGCGTTCGCGAAGTTTCTTTTCGATATAGAAACATTCTGGCGCTTTAATATCTTCGAGGTTGATACCACCGAAAGTTGGCTCAAGAGAGGCAACAATATCTACAATTTTATCTGGATCGTTTTCTGCAATTTCGATGTCAAATACGTCAACACCAGCAAACTTCTTGAAAAGTACGCCTTTACCTTCCATTACAGGTTTAGATGCTAATGGTCCAATATTACCTAAACCAAGAACAGCTGTACCGTTACTGACTACGGCAACCAAGTTTCCGCGAGCTGTATATTTAGCAGCAGCAGATGGATCACGTTCAATCTCTAAACATGGCGCAGCAACTCCTGGTGAGTAGGCTAGAGCCAAATCTCGTTGGTTGACAAGTTGCTTACTTGGGGTGACGCTGATTTTCCCTGGGTTTGGATATTCATGGTAATTTAAAGCGGCCTGTTTTAAAGATTGATCGTCCATCTGAGTCTCTATTTGATACAAAAAAGCAAACTAGTCAAATTGCTCATTTAGGGAGAGGCAACTCACTTCTTTAACTACGCTTTAATTTTTACCAATTAAGAGAATAGTAGACGAATTGCCAATAGCCCCGTGGTGAGCTAAATGCTAAAGAATATAACACTACTTCTTTATTTCTCACAGTCAAAAACGCTCATTTTTGGAAAAAGCAGCATAGGTAAAATAGATGATTGGAACAATTAAGAAATATGCGGATTTGTTTGTAGATAAGGAATAATCTGCTCGGCAGGAATAGGACGACTAAAGAAATAGCCTTGTAAAAAATCACATTGTTGTTTTTGTAGATAGGTGACTTGTTCTTTTGTTTCTACACCTTCAGCAACCAGTTTAAGTCCCATACTTTTACCCATCGCGATCATTGCATTTACAATTGCTTCTTGTTTATGGTCACCAATTTTAGAAATAAAAGCACGATCAATTTTTAATACGTCAATTGGGTACTCTGTCAAATAGGCTAAAGAGGAATAACCCGTACCAAAGTCATCTAAAGCAATTGAGATATCTCGTTGTTTTATCGCATGTAATAGTGTTTTTACATTGGCAGTATTGTCTAAAAGGGCTGACTCTGTAATTTCAAGTTCGAGATCTGAACCTTGAATATTATATTTTTGCAAAACCTCATCTAAGTCATTGAGTAATAAGCCTCGATGTATTTGTTGAGCGACAATATTTACAGAGACTTGAATATTGATATAACCAGCATTTTTCCACTCTTGGAGTTGCTTTCCAACTTTATCTAAAACAACTTTCCCAATATCTGAGATCAGGCTACTACGCTCAGCAAAAGGTATAAACATATTTGGCAGGATTAATCCTTTTTCAGGATGCTGCCAACGAATGAGTGCTTCAAAACCAATAATTGATTGATCGTGTAGATTAATTTTGGGCTGGTAATAAATGACAAATTCATCATTTTGAATGGCTTTACGTAATTCTTGCTCTAAATCGGCAGTTTTATATGAGTGATTTGTTTTATTGCAGTAATAGCAAATTGTATTACCACCTAAACGTTTTGCCTCGGAAAGAGCTTGCTCTGCATGATTGTTGAGATGATCAATTTGTCTGCCATGTTCAGGAAAACATGCAACACCGATAGATGCAGTAATAAAATATTCGTGATTATCAATGTAAAAAGGTGCATTGAGTGCTTGTAAAATGTTTTGGCAATATTGCTCAACATTTGGATGAATTGGCGAAATTTCATAAATGATTGCAAAATCATCACTATTTAAATAGGCGACTAAAATTGCATTGATATTGATTAAGCGTAATCTTTGTGCGAACTGTTTAAGTAATTCATCACCACTATCATTATTTAAAAATTCATTGAAAGCTCGGAAGCGGTCAATATTTACCCGTATTAATGCTAAATTTTTAATGTTATATGAAGGGTTTACAAGATATTGATGTAATTGATTGTAGTAGTAAAGGCGATTAGGTAGGTGAGTGAGACTATCATAATTTTTTAAGTAAGATAGGTGTTGCTCTTGGCGCTTTTGCTCAGTGAGGTCGCGTGCAAATCCAATATAATTGGTAATTTGATTGAATTCATCTTTGACCACATTGATATGCAACCATAAATATACGCTTTTACCAGAACTAAACTTTTCATCAAACTGACCCATATATTCTCCTGTCTCCAGGAGTTGCTGCATTATTGATGTATGAAACTGTTGTTGCAATTCTTTTTGATTAATTGTAATGCTAAATAGTTCTTTATTCAGAAGTTCTGCCTTAGAAAATCCGGTTAATTTTTCGTAGTAGGGATTACTATCAATATAGTTTAGGTGCTCATCTAAAATAAATATTCCTTCCGCAGCTTGCTCGAGCACAATTGCAGATAGTCTTAGATGTTCTTGGTCCTTTTTCTCTTGATGTATATCGCGGGTCATTCCTACCATACGAAGCGCTTTTTGTGTCTTTGGATCTCTAGTGATGACACGGCCTACATCATGAATCCATCTCCAAGAACCATCTCGACGTAAAATTCGAAAGGTGATATTAAAATGATCTGTAACGCCTTCCAAATGTTGTTTTAAACGTTCGTCAAAAAGTTTTTTATCGCTTGGGTGTATACGATCTAATATGGTATTGAGATGAATAACGGCGGTTTGAGTTTGTTTTTGTTGATCGAAAAATGTAATTTCCAATCTTTGACTTTCAATATCCCAATCCCAAGGTCGAATACCCGCAGTTTCATGTGCAAAAGCTAAATTATAGTGATGGCTTTCGAGTTGCTCATTCATTTTGGTGAGGTCATAGGTACGTTCACGTACTTTTTGCTCAAGTAAATGATTATTAAATTGAAGCTGGGCTTCAATATCTTTGGACTTATTCACTTCTTGTTGGAGTTGTACACATAATTCTTCAGCCCATTGGGTATGCTGGTCTGAAATTTGAACAAGCTGTTTATTTTTTAATAATAATTGAGAGATCTTTTGGTAATTGCGTTGAGTTGCATATGCACAAAGCACAGTTGCGACAAAGGTGAGGTTATAGGCGAAATAAAAAGGTAGCTGAGTAATTGGATTATGTGTGAATTGAGCAATTAGTAGAGGGACGGTGCTAGGGATAAATAAGACATAAAAATATCGGGGTTGTTGGGTTAAAAAAGTAAGGCCAATGATATGAGCCGAAGTAATAAATAAAGCAATTAAAATATGAGCATCTGGTAGTGCAATTAAGTCAGGAGGTAGATAAAAATGAATAATTGTGACATTTATTCCAATTAAAATTCCTGAGAATAAACAAATACTTTGTAAGACACGATCAGCTTTTTTTGTAAAATCAATCGTGCGATAGTGAGTTAAAATATTTGGAATAAATAATAAGCAGACAAGAGCGACGATGGTAAGGCCAATAGACCAGCTAAATATTGTTATTGTAGATGAAAAATAGTAAGAAAAAATACCATATGAAATGAGGCATAGTAATATCAGGCTAATTAAATACCAGCGGATATATTGAGTTGAAAGTTTCAGCTGTTCAATTTTTGTTTGATGCTGTAGATATTCTTCCTGAAGCCCAGACATAAGATTTTTCTATCCTATTTTTTTTACATATATACAGAAAGAATCTGATTTATCAGTGAAAAAGAATTTGAAATTTTATTCATACAATAAAAGTAAGTTAACTTTAAATAATGATTTAATCAATGTGCAGAGAACTTAGGTGGATAAAAATCGATAATTTAAAATAGACAAGGCAACAACAGGGGCAGTTTCTGTACGCAAAACTCGGTCACCAATGCACCAGTTCATAAATCCAGCTTGATTGGCTTGGGTAATTTCATTTTCACTTAGCCCACCTTCTGGTCCAATCAATAAGGCAAGTTCAGGCTGTATTCCCGCCAATACATCTTTTTGTCCTTTTTCTGGTGCTAAAACAAATTTAGATTGAGGAAGCTCAGAAGAACTTAACCATTCATGAAGAGAAATAGGCGCTAATACTTCTGGAACCAAGTTCAAGCCACATTGTTCACATGCTGCAATTGCAACAGCTTGCCAGTGATCTAATTTTTTTTGATCTCGATCGTATTTTAAGCGCATTTCACAACGCTCACTTGTTAGCAATTGAATCTGGCTTACACCTAATTCAGTGGCTTTCTGAATGGCATAATCCATTCGATCGCCTTTACTCATGACTTGACCTAAAACAGCTTTAAAAGGGGCATCACGGTTTGCAGGGTTAAAATCCTCAATTGTGACAAACGCATTTTTTTTATTAATTTCTGTCAAAGTCGCGAGATATTCCCCACCTTGTCCATTAAATAGAGTCGCTTGTTCTTGTAGTTGTGCACGTAAAACACGCACCCAATGATGGAATACTGATTCTGTCAGTTGAATTGTTGAGCCAACTGTAAGTTCAGTTTCGATAAAAAAACGGTTCATTGGGTACGCCTTACAAAATTAATTTAAACCAAGATCAACAACAAGTTGACGAGTTGGTTCGATTTGATTCATTGAATAGAAGTGTAAGCTTGGTGCACCACCTGCAATAAGGCGTTCACACAACTTAACAACAACTTCATGACCGAAAGCTTTAATACTTTCACTGTCATCACCATAGGCTTGTAATTGCTTACGGATCCAGCGAGGAATTTCAGCACCCGTACCGTCTGCAAAGCGAATTAAGTTACTTGCGTTGGTAATTGGCATGATTCCTGGAGCCACCGGAATGTTAATTCCAGCTTGCTCTAAACGCTCTATAAAATAAAAGTACGAATCTGGATTAAAGAAGAATTGAGTAATTCCTGCATTGGCACCAGCTTGTACTTTTTCAATAAAACGTTGAATATCTGAATCAAGGTTTTCAGCTTGAGGATGCATTTCTGGATAAGCTGCAACTTCAATATGAAAATGGTCACCTGAGTGCTCACGAATAAAACGTACTAAATCCTGTGCGTACGGAAGTTCCCCAAGTCCAACCTGACCAGAAGGTAAATCACCGCGTAAAGCAACAATACGGTTAATACCTTGAGCTTTATATAAATCCAGTAACTCAGCAATACGAGCTTTATCATCACCAATACAAGAAAGGTGAGGTGCAACTGGTGTACCTTTACCATTGAAATCATCAATAGCAGCTAGAGTACGTTCGCGAGTAGAACCACCAGCCCCATAAGTAATTGAGAAAAACTCAGGGTTCAGAAGTTGTAATTCTTGGTGAACAATACGAAGTTTTTCAGCACCAGCATCAGTTTTTGGTGGAAAAAACTCAAAAGAAATAGGTGTACGTTTAGTCATGTCAAATCCTTGTAAACAGCGAAACATTTTAGAAAAAAGGGCAGTCGGTTCACCGTCTGCCCTTAAGTTCTTAGTACTTGTAAGCGTCAGACTTGAATGGCCCCTCAACAGCTACGCCTAAATAATCGGCTTGCTCTTGAGTTAACTGGGTAAGTACACCACCGAAACCTGCAACCATTGCAGCAGCAACTTCTTCGTCAAGTTTCTTAGGAAGAACTTCTACACGAATTTTTGCAGCTTTTTCATTTGCAGGAAGATCAGCAAATTTCTCTTGGAATAAGTGAATTTGACCTAAAACTTGGTTAGCAAAAGAACCGTCCATTACACGTGATGGGTGACCAGTTGCATTACCTAGATTTACAAGGCGACCTTCAGAAAGAAGGATAAGGTAGTTATTTTCATCTTCTGAACGATAAACTTGGTGAACTTGTGGTTTAACTTCAACCCACTTGTAACCACGTAAATAAGCTGTATCGATTTCTGTGTCAAAGTGACCGATGTTACATACAACTGCACCAGCTTTTAAGCTATCTAACATCGCTGCATCACACACGTGGTAGTTACCAGTTGTTGTTACAACAAGGTCAGTGTTGCCAAGAAGATCATGGTTAATATCTTCTTTTTTACCTGTTTGTACGCCGTTTTTGTATGGAGATACAACTTCATAGCCATCCATACATGCTTGCATTGCACAAATCGGGTCAACTTCAGTTACACGAACGATCATGCCTTCTTGACGTAAAGATTGAGCAGAACCTTTACCCACGTCACCATAACCAACTACAAGTGCACGACGGCCAGACAAAAGCATGTCAGTTGCACGTTTGATTGCGTCATTTAATGAGTGACGGCAACCATATTTGTTGTCGTTTTTAGATTTAGTGACTGAGTCATTTACGTTAATTGCAGGAACTTTCAAAGAACCGTCTTTCCACATTTCGATAAGACGTTGAACACCTGTTGTAGTTTCTTCGGTAATACCGTGAATACGTTCTAAAAGAGCAGGGTATTTTTCATGAACAAGAGCAGTTAAATCACCGCCATCGTCCAAGATCATGTTGGCATCCCAAGGTTGGCCATTTACATTGATCTGTTGCTCTAAACACCATACGTATTCTTCTTCAGTTTCACCTTTCCAAGCAAAAACTGGAATACCGCGAGCAGCAATTGCAGCAGCAGCATGGTCTTGAGTAGAGAAAATGTTACATGATGTCCAGCGTACTTCAGCACCTAATTCAACAAGCGTTTCAATAAGAACAGCTGTTTGAATGGTCATGTGAATACAACCAAGAATTTTTGCGCCAGCAAGTGGTTTAGAAGCTGCATAGCGTTTACGTAAGCCGATCAAAGCTGGCATTTCTGCTTCAGCAAGTTTGATTTCTTTACGGCCGTAATCAGCAAGAGAGATGTCAGCAACTTTGTAATCTGTAAATGAAGCATTAACCGCGTTCATCAGGATCTCCTAGGAAAAAATAGTATTGATCATTCTGTTCGCGGATGCCGTTGTTGGTTAAAACGAGTGTTTAACCGATCGTCGAGCCTGGCAAATTGATCTTTAGTGCCGATCAATTGTCGCAGCATCCCTCGACTAGCGAAACATTGTACTTGGAAAAGCTTTTAGTGCCAATCCAGTTTTGTTTATTATCTGCGTAATTATCACTTTAGATTCTAATTATGGCATTAAATATTCCCGAGTCGTTGGCAAGCCTAGAGTCAAACTGTGGCGTTTTTGCAGTTTGGATGTTGCTTCAGCATCATGGAATACAAATTGATGTGGTTGAGCTGATTAATGTTTGCCGACACGATGAAGGAGGCACTTATACTATTGCCTTAGCTGTTGCTTTAAAGAAACTAGGATTTGAGGTGTCATTTCATTCAGATGAGGATCCTAGCATTAGCCAAAGCGAACGTATGAGCTATAAAGAAGCAAAGGTATTAAAAATTCAAACTGGACCAGCACTGAGCTATCAAGATATTCAAGCTGCAATTCAAAACGGAAAAATGGTGATTGTGTACTACGATACTTTAGAAGGTATTGGAAATCAGTCGCTCATTTATTCTATAGATCAAAATGAAATCTGCTTTTTTGATAGTTTTGAACCGATGTCAGCGGCAGTTTTTGAAAAGCAGCGTCAAGTAGAAGGGATTTGTCGTCAGGCTATTGTGATTGATGATCGTAATTTTCAGATGTATTCATCAAAATTGAATTAGATAAAAAGAGCCAGTAGAGTGCTGGCTCATATTGAAGTTATTTTTGTTGATATTCTTGAATGACTTCTAAAGCAGCACGAAAAGCTTCTTGTGTAGCAGGGGCGCCGCAATATGGCAGGCTGTGCAATAAAGTTTCTTGAATCTCTTCAACTGTACAACCATTGTTGAGTGCACCACGAACATGGCCTTTGAGTTCGGTTGGTGATTTAAGTGCGGTTAGCATAGCTAAAGTTATTAATGAACGATATTTACGAGGTAGCACACCTTCACGTTGCCAAGTCGATCCCCATGCATGTTCATTAATCCAGTCTTGTAAAGGCTGGGTAAAGGGTACAGTATTTTCTTGGGCACGCTTTACAAAAGCTTCTCCCATCACTTCTGTGCGTACTTTTAATCCATTTTCGTAATCTTGCTTAGACATTAATTTCTCCTAAAAATAAAAGCGTCGATTGACGCTTTTATGGCTGTTTATTAATTAATGCGAATCAAGTGTGATTGCAATAGTGAATTAGTGGAGGCATCAGTCACTAAATTTGATGAGGGTTCGACAAAGGAAGATCTTTATTTAAATCTTCATCAAACACATCTGTAAGCATGCTATCGAATCGAATTGCGTTGTATTGTAATAATTGTTGAGCTTCGCTTTCAGAAATAAAGCCTTCTTTTATCGCTTGTGCAATATTCTCTTCGAAAGTAAGTCCTGTAAATTTGCCTTTAGATTCAGCTTTTTTAAACTTATCCCAAAGTGGTTCAAGTGTTCGTAGAATTTGGAAAGCATGCTCTAAACGACCAGTTACATCATCGGCTTTGGTTGAATAAAATACGTGATGCTTAAGTTGTTCTCTGAAAGGATGCTCTTGCATCATAAGTTCAGCGACTTGTTGTTTTAACTCATCATCTGGTTTTGAAATAACACGACCAAAAGGGAAACAAATCCATTTTACAAATGCTGCTGGAAGTTTGGCTGGGAAGTTTTCAAATAATCCCCAAAATGCTTCCTGAATATTCAAGAAAGCTTTTTGTAGCGCTAATTTAGCGTGAAGTTGTTCAGCTTCAGTTTTTTGTCCAGCTTCATAAAATTTTAATATCGCAGTAGAAATAAAGAGGTGCGCGTGAATATCTGCCAAGCGGCCTGATAACATTTCTTTGCGTTTTAAGTCGCCTGCAAGTAGGCCAAGTGACATATCTGAAACAAGTGCGAAGTTGGCACTAAAACGATTAATCGTTTTATAGTAACTTGCAGTGAATTGATCTGCTGACTGAGGCGCATCGCTTGAGCCACCTGTCCAACCGTAGGCAAATGATCTAGCACCGCGGTTAAAGGTATAGGCTAAATGTTTAAATAACAAATCATCGAATTTTTTGACTGAGTTATTTTTATCTTCAGATTGAAGGAGTTGTAACTCTTCAAATAGATAAGGATGACAACGCATTGAGCCTTGACCAAAAATCATCAATGAACGGGTCAAAATATTTGCGCCTTCTACCGTAATAGCAATTGGAATTGCTTGATAGGTAAGGGCAAGGAAATTACGTGGCCCAAGTTGAATTGCACGTCCTCCAGCAATATCCATTCCGTGATTGACAACTTTACGCATCGTTTCAGTTGCATAATATTTTGCCATAGCAGTCATTACGGCAGGTGTTCCACCTTGGTTTAGGCCACATGTCACTAAATAACGGAATGCTTCAAGCATATAGGCATCGCTGGCAATTTCGCTGGTTGCTTCTTGTACGCCTTCAAATTTACCGACAGAAATATTAAATTGCTGGCGAATTTTCGCAAAAGCACCAACGGTTAAATAGCTCATTTCACCTGCGGCTGTGGCTAATGCTGGAAGGGAAATACCACGGCCCACGCCTAAACATTCCATGAGCATTCGCCAGCCTTTACCGGCATTTTCTTGACCACCAATAATCCAGTCAATAGGAATAAAAACATCTTCTCCTTCTACTGTTCCATTCATGAATGGAGAGCCAGGATAATGACGTGCTCCTATTTTTACACCCGCATGACTTGCAGGAATTAAGGCGCAAGTAATACCGTATTCTGTTTTATTTTTATCTCCGAGTAGGCCTTCTGGGTCATAAAGTTTAAATGCTAGACCAACAACGGTGGCAATTGGTGCAAGCGTAATCCAGCGTTTAGAGAAATTCATTCTTAGCCCAAGAACTTGAGCACCTTCATATTCACCGTAACAAACAACGCCCGAATCTGGAATAGCGCCTGCATCTGAACCTGCTTCTGGGCTAGTTAAACCAAAGCATGGGATCTCTTCACCTTTAGCAAGGCCCGGTAAATATTGCTGCTTTTGTGCATCGGTACCGTAATGCATGAGTAGCTCACCCGGTCCTAACGAGTTTGGAACCATACAACTCACAGCTGTGGTGAGTGAGCGGGAAGCAATTTTGCTCATAATACGGCTTTGAGCAAATGAGCTAAATTCTTTACCCCCAAATGACTTTGGAATAATGAGGCCTAAAAAACCTTTGTCTTTAATAAATTGCCAAACTTCTGGTGGTAGATCTTTTAAGTGATGATGGATCTCCCATTCATCTAGCATGCTACAAAGGAGCTCAACTTCATTGTCGATAAAACTTTGTTCTTCTGCTGACAAAGTTGGGTAGGGGTACTTTTCAAATTGTGACCAATCGGGTGCCCCCATAAATAATTCTTTTTCCCACCAACTGGTACCTGCCTCTAAAGCTTCTTGTTCAGTCGTACTGATACTCGGCATTGAGTTTGCTAAAGTTTTATATGCAGGTTGAGTAATCAGATTAAAGCGTAATGGTGCAAATAAAATAATGATACTAAGGGCAATAAGGGGAATACCTAAAAGAAGAGCCCATGGCGTTAATAGGAGTGCAGTAAGTATGGCTACAGCAATCGTAATAACACTACCAATGGTTCTGTTTAGATTAAAAAAGAAAATTGCCCATATTGCAAAAAGCTGAATGACAACGCTTAAAACAAAGAGTAGGAAAATCATACTTGCTCCTTGCTAGATAAGTCCTCAAGTTAGAAGTTACAAAAAGCGAGGAGAGATTTAAGGCTTAACTAGCTAATTTTTAATGCTGTTTAAATTTAATTTTTTATGTCGCAATTGATGTATATGCTAGAGCAGGGATATATCGTACTTTTAGGTATAAGATATTTTTAAGTGAAAGTGTAATGGGTTGTTTTATCGATTTGTCAAGAAATGTTATTGATTTTCTTATACAAATAAAAAGCCCTCTGAAGTAGAGGGCTTTTATAGATATTTAAATTTTAAGCTTCGACAACTTGAACAGCGATTTTTTTAGCTGGATCTACTTTGCGACGAACTTCCGGTACTGGTTCACCGTGGTATTGACGATCAGCAAAGTAACTTGAACGAACCATTGGTGCAGACCAAATATTTCTAAAACCAAGTTTACGGCCATGCTCTGCATAACGTTCGAACTCTTCTGGCGTTACAAAGCGGTCAATTGACGCGTGTTGTTTAGAAGGTTGTAAGTATTGACCAATAGTCACATAGTCAACATCATGAGCACGCAAGTCATCAAGCAATGCAATAACTTCTTCTTCAGTTTCACCGATACCCACCATCAAACCGCATTTTGTTGGGATGTCAGGGCAATATTCTTTAAACATTTTTAATAAGTTTAAAGAATGTTGATAGTCTGAACCTGGGCGCATCGCTTTATATAGTCGTGGCACAGTCTCGATGTTGTGGTTAAATACGTCTGGCGGACATTCAGTCATAATGCGTAAAGCAATATCCATACGTCCGCGGAAATCTGGTACTAAAATCTCAAGCAATGTATTTGGGCTTAGTGTACGAGCTTCTTTGATACAGTCCACAAAGTGTTGTGCACCGCCGTCAAGTAAGTCATCACGGTCAACCGAAGTAATTACTGCATATTTGAGCTTAAGATTAGCAATTGTCTCTGCCATGTGACGAGGTTCATCTGCATCGAGTGCATTTGGACGACCATGTGCTACATCACAGAAAGGGCAACGACGTGTACAAATATCACCCATGATCATGAATGTTGCTGTACCACCACCAAAACATTCTGGTAGGTTTGGACAAGCAGCTTCTTCACAAACGGTATGGAGTTTTTGAGCACGTAAAGTGGTTTTAATACGCTGAACTTCTTCTGGTGCCGTCATCTTGACACGAATCCAGTCAGGTTTACGCGGCACTTCAACCGTAGGTACAACTTTTACAGGAATTCTTGCGACTTTTTCTGCGCCACGAAGTTTTACACCCTGTTCAGGTTTACGGTGTTCTGACATATTTAACTTTTCCACTCGTTTATAGAGACATTGACATTGTATTATAGCGAACTTCTGCAGTTAATAGCGGAAAATAACTATTCATATAATAAATGTGGTTATTCAGAAATATAGGGTTGAGAAATACATAAATTCACCGCATATTAGCCATAATTTATTATAAAATATGGTCATTCAAGTGAGGAAGGAGCTTTCAATGCCACGTAAAAAAGAGGTCGTTAGTGGGAATTTCGTTAAATACGATGCGGTAGTTCTCGGTTCTGGACCTGCAGGTGAAGGCGCGGCAATGAAGCTTGCAAAAGCGGGTAAGCGTGTTGCAATTGTAGATGTGCGTGATCAACTGGGTGGTAACTGTGCACACGTTGGTACCATTCCAAGTAAAGCATTACGTCAAACAGTTTCTAGTATTATTCGCTATCAGCGTGATCCAATGTTTCAAAAAGTAGGTGAATGGAAACAGTTCACCATGAAACAGGTTTTGCGTAATGCACACAAAGTAATTCAACAACAGGTTGATACGCATACACGTTTTTACGATCGCAATAAAATCGGTGTATTCCACGGCCGTGCATATATTCAAGATAAAAATACAGTTTTAGTTTTTAGCCATGAAGGCATTAAAGAAACAATTATCTGTAAGCAAATCGTGATTGCTACAGGTAGTCGTCCTTATCATCCGCAAGGTTTAGACTTTGATCATCCTCGCGTATTCGATTCGGACAAAATCCTTGATCTTGATTATTCAATTCAAAAAATCATTATTTACGGCGCAGGTGTTATTGGCTGTGAATATGCCTCAATCTTTATTGGTCTAGATCATAAAGTTGACTTGATCAATACTCAGCAAAAATTATTAAGTTATCTAGATGATGAGATTGCTGATGCATTGTCTTATCACTTACGTGAACAAGGTGTATTGATTCGTCACAATGAGCAAATGGATCATCTTGAAACGTTTGATGACCATGTTGTACTACATTTACAAAGTGGTAAAAAGATTAAAGCCGATGCAATTCTTTGGTGTAACGGTCGTTCAGGAAACACTGAAGGTTTAGGTCTTGAAAATGTTGGCTTAGTACCAAATAACCGTGGTCAACTTTCAGTAAATGATCAATATCAAACTGAAGTTGAAAATATATATGCTGCTGGTGACGTGATTGGTTGGCCATCACTTGCTTCTGCTGCTTATGACCAAGGGCGCTGTGCTGGCGCAAACATGAGTGGTGAAGATGCGAAGCCAGTACGTGATATCCCAACAGGTATTTATACTATTCCAGAAATCTCATCAATTGGTAAAAATGAACAGGAACTAACGGAAGAGAAAATTCCGTATGAAGTAGGTCAAGCTTCTTTCCGTCATTTGGCTCGTGCACAAATCACTGGTGATACAGTGGGTGAGTTAAAAATTCTTTTCCACCGTGACACTATGGAAATTTTAGGTATTCACTGTTTT
Organism: Acinetobacter sp. V104_13; assembly: GCF_031798995.1. NCBI lineage: Bacteria > Pseudomonadati > Pseudomonadota > Gammaproteobacteria > Moraxellales > Moraxellaceae > Acinetobacter > Acinetobacter sp. V104_13. Next base: position 19,600 of record NZ_JAVQNP010000010.1, read on the forward strand.
GGTAATAACGCTGCCGAAATTATCCACATTGGGCAAGCAGTTATGCACAGCCCAAACAATACCTTGAAATATTTTGTTGAAACAACGTTTAACTATCCAACAATGGCAGAAGCATATCGTGTAGCTGCGCTTAATGGTATGAATCGTTTGTTTTGATTTTAAATAAGTTTTTCATAAAAAAGCCCGCAAACTTGCGGGCTTTTTTATTTTCATTAGACCATAGGTTTTTTATATTTTTATGACAATTTGCAGTATGCGTCTGGCTGTCTATATCTCTAGTGGGCACAAAATGCTTGATTGAAATATACAAATAAATCAGGAGTTTGTTTCCATAAAATGATTGAACAGGCCAGCAGAGTAATCACGAGCAAAGTCATAATTGTTTTCAAAAGTAAGGCATTATGCGTCATGAATAACAGCCTCCTCATTTACAAAGAAATGTACGATTACCCCTAATATACTCAAAGCTATTGAACATAGCCAAATCGCATTGTAATTACCTGTTAAGTCATGGTTAACACCGCCAAGCCAACCGCCAAAGAAAGAACCGACTTGATGGGTGAAAAACACAATACCACTTAACATTGAAAGGTATTTAACACCAAACATATTTGCCACGATGCCGTTGGTAAGTGGAACTGTAGAGAGCCATAAAAGTCCCATAATGACGCCAAAAGCATATACCGTATAAGTGCTTAGAGGTAATAATAAAAAGGCGATGATTGCGATGCCACGGCTACCGTAAAGTGCCATCAATAATTTAGGTTTTGAGAAACGATCTCCTAACCAACCAGCACCATAAGTCCCCACAATATTAAATAGTCCAACTAGTGCCAGAAACACAGTGCCTGTAGCTGCATCAAAGCCGTGATCGATTAAATAGCCCGGCAGATGAACACCTAAAAAGACCACCTGAAATCCACACACTAAAAAGCCTAAAGCTAACCACCAGAACGGCTTATGTTTTCTAGCAATATTCAGTACTTGTTTAAATGTGAGTTGAGGTTGAACAATTGCTTTTGGCGTTTGATTGCTTGGTCCTTTTAGCATCCATGCTAGGGGAATGATAAACGCAATTAACAGCGCACTCACCATTAAAGCTGACGACCATCCTACCGTTTTAAGCAAGAGAAGGGTGGAAGGTAGCATAATAAACTGACCAAAAGAGCCTGCTGCACTGGCAATACCCATTGCCATACTTCTTTTTTCTGGAGGGGCAGCTCGGCCTACTGCACTCAGTAAAACCGTAAAAGAGGTTGCTGATAAAGCTAAACCAATAATAAGACCTAAGCTTAAATTCAAAATGAGTACACTTGAACTAAAAGCCATTAAAAGTAGGCCTAGGGTATAAAGTAAGCCACCAACAGCAACTACAACTTTACTGCCATATTTATCTGCAATTGCACCGGTAAAAGGCTGAACAGCTCCCCAGATCAGGTTCTGCATGGCTATCGCAAGACTAAAAACATGCTGTCCCCAGCCAAATTCATGGCTCATGGGTACAAGGTAGAGACCGAAACCATGACGGACACCTAATGAAAGAGCCAAAATAATTGCACTGCCAATCAGCATATAGATGAGGGGCTGAGAAAATTGGTTGCCAGTTTTAGTCATGATTAATGGAAAATTATAATAATGATGATTTATTGTAGAAGATATATCGAAAAATATCGATATAGTTGGAGGGAATATTTAAGAAGAATTAAAAAGTTCTTAAGGATCGTATTTTATGACAAGAAAATTAAAGAAGCAGACATCATTTTGATCTCTGCTTCTTGTAGAAATTATGCTGCGGAATTACGTTCAAGTAATGCTTGTTCAAAAAGGACTTGTTCTTTTTCTTTATGTTCAGTCGTGAAGCGAATTAGAATTACGCTACAGCCTGCGACCATAACCAAACCACCTAAAATAAATAGACAAGTTTGAACATCTAGCAAACCTTTTAATAAGAAACCCGCTGCAACTGCACCGACATTACCACCCGCGCCAATAATGCCTGCAACACCACCTAATGCATTACGATCAATAAATGGTACAAGAGCATATGTCGCGCCACAAGCCATGTGAGTAAATAAGGCAAAAATGGTCATGGAAATAATTGCAAGAGCAACCACATTCATTTGAGAGAAAAGAATTAAGAATAAGCCTTCACCTAAAATCATGAGCACTAGTACTTTAGTGCGGCCATCTAAACCTTTTTTGAGTGCGACTTTATCGGAAATAATACCGCCAAGTGCACGAGCAAAGAGTGCAAGAAGACCAAATATCCCCGCGGTTAAACCAGCAGTTTTTAAATCCATTTTGAAGTGATCAACATAGTACATTGCTGCAACGTTATGGATAAAAATTTCAATACCGAAACATGCACCGTAAGCCACAAATAAAATCCAGACACGGTAGTTACGAGCAGCTTGCATCAAAATTGCCATGCCACCTTTTTTACCACTGCCAACTTCAATACCTTGTGCGCGGACTTCTTTGAAGTTTCCTTGAGGACAGTCTTGGGTGAGTTTCCAATAAAGAATACCAACAATGACCATCATTACGCCTGGTACGATTAATGCAACACGCCAACCCATAGTTTGTTCGACACCGAACATGACAATTGCACCAAGTAATAAAGGCATTAGAGCTTGGGTTGCACCGCCACCAGCATTACCCCAACCAGCTGCTGCCGCATTTGCTGTACCTACAACATTAGGTGCAAACATAACGCTTGTATGATATTGCGTAATAACAAAGCTTGCGCCAATTGCACCAATCAGTAAGCGGAAGAATAAAAAAGACTCATAACTGTTAGCAGCAGCAACCCCAAATACAGGAATACTGCCAAGCAAGAGAAGAGCTGTATAGGTAATCCTCGGGCCATATTTATCACAAAGTGGGCCGACAGCGAGTCGTACTAAAATCGTAATTGCAACGGCGGCAATATTGATATTGGCAATTTGGTCTTTGGTTAAGCCGAACTCACCTTTAATAACCGGCATTAATGGTGCGCAAGCAAACCATGCGAAGAAGCACACAAAGAATGCGAGCCATGTCATGTGGAAAGCGCGCATTGCAGGAGTAGAAAAGCTAAATAATTTTATTTCAGTTGCTTTTTTTGCATCTAGATTGATATTTGAAGACATACGCCGTCCCTCTGAACTGAACGAAATTTTAATTTGCATGGCAATTTATTGCCTATCTGCAGACCGATCAGAGCGGACATCGTTGGCCGTCTTGGTTTATTCATTGAATCATCGTTGACTCATCTTGCTATGAATAAAGCAAAGCTTGTGCCAAAAAATTAATTTTACTAAAAAGGAAAAATTACTTTCTAATTCTATTGAGTTAGTTTATTAAAAATAAAATTAATTAAAAAATTGAAATAAATCAGTAAATGCTCATAAGAGAGGAAGGCGGTAGATTTTTTCAATCGGCTTTATAAAAGTGCTCATTTTTTTAGCATTTTGATTTAAAAAGAAGCAAAATTTGGAAAAAAGAAAGCTATAAAAACGTGCATAAGTTTTTATAGCTTTGGGTGATACAAAAATTAAAAGCGGTAACCAATACCGGCATAACCTAAAATGGGATTAATTTCGATATCTGCTTTTGCATTAATTAATTCACCATATTTGGCATCATTGACTGTAATAGTCGTATCCGTTTTTAAGTGAGCGTAAGAGACAGAACCAACCGCATACCATTTGTCATTGAAGTCATAGGTGAAACCCAAAGTTGCTACGGGCGCAATTGCGTCAGATGCTTCAAGGTCTACTTTAGGATCACCAGAACTAGTTTTTCTTTCTAAAGCAGCACCCGATTTACCATCTTTAATATTTACAATCATATGGCCAGCACTGACTAAATCATTTTCAATTTCAGGATTCATTTCCAGTTCACTGAAATAAGCATACATCACACCTAGTCCAACATACGGTCTAAATTTATTTACGCCAGTTTTGCCAAAGTGATATTGTAATTCAAATGCTGGTGTCCAAGCTCGAGCTGATGCCGCACTTCCATGGGCTTCAAGATCGGTAATAAAGATATTATTTTCAAGCTCCATTGATCCAAGAATTCCGCCGGCAGGTTTTGCAGTAGCAGAAAAAGGTGCATAAATCTTACCTTTACCTTGTAGATCGACTTTAGGTGGAATTCCTGCTTTTACTTCTAATGAGACATTATCTGTAAAAAAGTAATTTGTCATAAGACCGAGGGTAGTTACATCATCAGCTTCTAAGCCTGTATTCTCCGCTTCCCATTGACTCAAACCGCGAATTTCAGCTGTTCCACTTAACCATGCGGGAATAGTATCAGTACCTAAACCAATAACATCAATGAGTTTTTCAAGAACGACATTACTATTACTATCAGAAATATTGTCTTGAATAGTTTTTACTTTAATATCTCCGACCTTAGATTGCTCATTTTCTTTAACAGAAGTATTAATCCTAAAAGGCTGAGCTTTTCCTGTTGGTTTGACATATAAAGGACCCGCAGAGACAGAAAAACGTTTGAAGCCATCGCCATCTTTAAAACTAAAATATGGTGAAGCGGCATAAGTGAATGTTGGCAGAGCAAAAAAGGCAGCTGTCATACAAAATAATGACTTTTTCATCATAAAAGGACTCCATGTCCGACATTTGTTTACTGATTTTTATTGAGCCCACCATACCTTGTTTTATTGAATAGATTGTGTATTAAAAATTAATAATTGTAATTTTTTTGAAATATTTGTTTATATTTAGAAAGATTTATTAATAAAAAATACATAATAAATAATAAAAGGCTACATAAAGTAGCCTTTTATTTAAGATTTTTAAATTATTAGTTGAAACGGGATAAGTCTTCTTCAGGACGAGCAGTTAAAACTTCAATGCCTGTTTGGGTGACTAAAATAGTATGTTCATACTGAGCTGAAAGTTTATGGTCTTTGGTTACGACAGTCCATTTGTCACCTAACAATTTAGTTTGCCATACGCCAGCATTTACCATTGGTTCAATTGTAAAAGTCATACCTGCTTCTAGACGCATACCTGTACCAGCTTGACCATAATGGAGTACTTGAGGTTCATCATGGAAAACAGTTCCAATACCGTGACCACAATATTCACGTACTACACTAAAACGTTCTGATTCGACATACTTTTGGATTGCGTGGCCGATATCACCTAAATATGAACCATCTCTAACAGTTGCCATTCCACGATACATCGCTTCTTGAGCAACTTTGCATAGACGGTTGGCTAAAATAGAAGTTTCACCACCAACAACATACATCATGTTGGTATCGCCGTGATAACCATCTTTAATGACAGTAACGTCAATATTAAGGATGTCACCATTTTTTAAAATTTTATTTTCAGAGGGAATACCATGACAGACAACATGGTTAACCGAAGTACAAATAGAGTGTTGAAAAGCAGGGCGCCCAGGAGCTCCACCATAGCCTACACATGCAGGAATAGCATGCTGCACATTTTCAATGTGATTACGACAAATGGTATCAAGTTCAAGTGTACTTACACCTGCCTTAATATGGGGCTTGATCATCTCTAGAACTTCAGCCGCCAGTCGTCCTGCAATGCGCATTTTTTCAATTTCATCTGGAGTTTTGATTAATCGACGTGGAGCTGTATAAGTACTGTTCATGATCTCTAAAAACTTTTGGTAATTTACAAGTGTCTATGGTATAAATAGCCGCCCATTTTATCAAATGCTTTTCGTGAATATCTTTTACGAACAATTTTGATAGATGGAGTAAAAAATCCGCACATATATCGTCACATTACTCTGGGTGCCCGTAAAAAGGTGGAGAATGCGGATATATGGAGGCCTAACCCAACTTTTAAGGTAAAGAAAATGGCAGATTACAACGTAAGCATGCGCGACCTTCTTCAAGCAGGTGCGCACTTTGGTCACCAAACTCGTTTCTGGAACCCAAAAATGCGTCAATACATTTTTGGCGCGCGCAACAAAATTCACATCATCAACCTTGAGCACACTGTTCCTGCGTTAAATGATGCTTTGAACTTCGCTAACCAATTAGCAAGCAAAAAGAACAAAGTTTTGTTCGTTGGTACAAAACGTGCTGCTTCTAACATCATCCGTGAACAAGCTCAACGCGCTGGTCAACCATATGTAGATCACCGTTGGTTAGGTGGTATGTTGACGAACTGGAAAACACTTCGCCAATCTATCAACCGTTTAAAAGATCTTCAAACTCAATCTCAAGATGGTACTTTTGCTAAGCTTACTAAACGTGAAGCTTTAGAACGTGCTCGTGAGATGGAAAAACTTGAGCGCTCTTTAGGCGGCGTTAAAAACATGGGTGGTTTACCTGACGCATTATTTGTAATCGACGTTGATCACGAAGCGATTGCAATCAAAGAAGCGAAGAACTTAGGTATTCCTGTTATCGGTATCGTTGATACAAACTCTAACCCAGACAACGTTGATTACGTTATTCCTGGTAACGACGATGCGATCCGTGCAGTAACTCTATATGCTTCAGCTATGGCTGACGCAATTCTTGCTGGTAAAGAATACGCTCAATCTCAAGCGAACGCTCAAGCAAAAGGCGATGACGCTGCGAAAGACGCTTCTGAGGCTTAATGCGTTTTGACGCAGGCTTGTCATTTTTGCGACATGTAATGGTGGCAAATTAAGCGTCGAGAGTGCAAACGGCCCAGAGTTTCTTTGGGCCGTTTTTGTTGAAAAGATTTATTTTCTACCGATTTTAGGAGATCAACATGACTGCAATTACTGCAAGCATGGTAAAAGAATTACGTGACCGTACTGGTCTTGCAATGATGGAATGCAAAAAAGCATTAACAGAAGCGAACGGTGACATCGAGCTTGCTATTGATAACCTTCGTAAATCTGGTCAAGCTAAAGCTGCTAAAAAAGCTGGTAACATTGCTGCTGACGGTGCAATCACAATCGTTCAAGAAGGCAACAAAGCAATTTTAGTTGAAGTTAACTGTCAAACTGACTTCGTTGCTAAAGACGAAAACTTCTCTAACTTCTCTAAAGCTGTTGCTACTGCTGCTTTAGCTGCTGGTGAAACTGATGCTGCTAAAATCGCTGAATTAAAATTAGCAGACGGTCAATCAGTTGAAGAAGCTCGTATTGCACTTGTTCAAAAAATCGGTGAAAACATCCAAGTTCGTCGCGCGAAAATCGTTGAAGGCGAAAACTTGGCTATCTACAAACACGGTTTAAAAATCGGTGTTGTAGTTTCTTATACTGGTGATGCTGATACTGGTAAAGGTATTGCAATGCACGTTGCTGCATTCAACCCAGTAGCTGTAAATGCTGAAGCTGTTCCTGCTGACCTTATCGCTAAAGAAAAAGAAATTGCTGAAGCGAAAGCGTTAGAATCTGGTAAGCCAGCTAACATCGTTGAGAAAATGGTAACTGGTTCAGTTGATAAATACTTGAACGAAGTTGCTCTTGATCGTCAAATGTATGTAATCGACAACGACAAGAAAGTTGCTGATGTATTAAAAGCAACTGGTACTACTGTTGCTGAATTCGTACGTTTCGAAGTTGGTGAAGGTATTGAGAAGAAAGCAGAACTTAGCTTCGCTGAAGAAGTTGCTGCTGCTCAAGCTGCTGCGAAGTAATTCGTATCACAATAAAAAAAGCCCCATTGGGGCTTTTTTTATCTCAGTTAAAATAAGGGTATACAATGACAAATAAAAAAAATCTCAGTATTGCTGGTGTGATTATTTTATTGATTGCTGCGTATTTTGGTCTAGATTTATCTGGGCATAAGCAAAGTCAATCACCATCATCAACTATACCCGCAGCTCAGCGTAATGAAACTACACTTTCAAATAATGGGGTGGACACTGTAAAAGCTGCTTATGAGCAGAGACAAAGTAATGTTCAAGTGCAGGGAAGTGGTCGAGTCAAAGCAATTTTAAGAGATGATAATGATGGGTCAAGGCACCAGAAATTCATTCTAGTATTAAAAAATGGTCTTTCAATTTTGGTTGCACATAATATCGATTTGGCACCTAAAATTTCTAATCTAAATAAAGGTGACATCGTTGAGTTTTATGGCGAATATGAATACAACCCAAAAGGTGGTGTACTACATTGGACTCATCACGATCCACAAGGTCGTCATGAAAGTGGTTGGCTTAAACATGACGGACAGATCTATCAATAAAGCTCACGTGAACGTTTAATCAGATTATTTTCATAGAGCAATTTTGTTCTATTCAGTTTATTAAAACATGCTATGGTTTTTTTATTGAATAGATGAGACGTATTTATGCAGCGGGAGCAAGCCGATTATCTGCATGTGCGAGAGTTGGGCGGTTTAGAGTTATTAAAAGCACATTATCACCAAACACAGTTTTCAAAGCATACTCATGAAGGGTACTGTATTGGTGTGATTGAAGAGGGAGCACAGTCTTTTTTTAGGACGGGACAGCTACATGTAGCTCCTAAAGGCGATATTATTCTAGTCAATGCTGACGAGATCCATACTGGTTCATCAGCTGTTGAATCAGGGTGGCGTTATCGAGCGATCTATCCAACACCTGAAATGTTAGCAGAAGTTAGCCAAGTTTTTTTTGAAAATCCACATGGAGCACCATGGTTTCCTCAAGCCGTGATTCGCGACCTAGGTTTGGCTCAACAGCTTTGCTTACTTTTTGATTTATTAGAACAAAAAGATAATTTCCTACTCAAAGAAACGATGTATTTAACAACGTTAGCTTGTCTTATGAAGAGACATGGTAAATCAAATCATACTTTTTGTGAGTTACCAGAAGCATATTCAAAAATATTAAGAGTTAAAGAATTGCTCGTAGAAATGCCTGAAACAAACTTTTCTTTACAAGACTTGGCTGACATGGTCGGCTTGAGCGCTTGGCATTTCTTAAGACAATTTAAAAAATATGTAGGTCTGCCACCTCACGCTTGGCTTGTACAAGCACGTTTACAAAAAGCAAGACAGTTATTAAAACAGGGGGACCAAATTGCCATGGTGGCACAACAATGTGGCTTTTCTGACCAAAGCCATTTTAACCGTCACTTTAAAAAAGCAATGGGCGTCACACCCACTCAATATGTAGCAAGTTTGAATATATAAATAAATTAGTTTTAAAGCAATTTTATCCAATATAAGTCGGCACTCATCAAGCATGGTATAGAGATGTTTCTTATATTGGATTTTATATATGAATATTCAGCTTAATCAGCCAGTTGGGTTTTCAAAAAATAAGCCATCCTATTTATTTTTACGTGGCGCAATGGATATTTTGCCCTTATCAATTTCTGTTATTCCGTGGGCAATCTTAGCGGGATCTATGGCAATTCATGCAGGATTATCTTTCTATAAAGCACTAGCAATGTCTGGGCTCGTCTTTGCTGGAGCTGCTCAGTTGGTTAGTTTAAGCATGGCTATGGAAGGTGCTTCTGTTTTTACAATTTATTTGACTATTTTCTTTTTAACGGCTCAGCATTTTATTTATGCATTAACTTTAAGAAATGACATTTCTATCTTGTCTCTACCTAAACGATTGAGTTTAGGTTTTTTATTAACAGATGAATTGTTTGCGGTGAGTGCTCCATTTGAAAAAAGAAGTTCGGAATATCTGTTGGGAGCTGGACTATGTTTTTATTTATTTTGGGTTGCTTTTAGTTTGGTGGGAATACTGCTGGCGACAGTGATACCTGATCTTTTAAATTACCATTTGGATTTTTCGATCGTTGCTATTTTTATTGCTATGATTGTGCCGTTATGTAAAGGATTTTCGGTCATAGCTGGGGTGCTAACAACTTGTTTAAGTGGGTTTTTATTTAAATTTTATCAAATTGAGGGTGCGATTTTACTTTCAGGATTGATGGGAATGTTGATTGCTGTTTTAACTGAAGAAATAGGTAAGGAGCAATAATATGTCTTGGTTTATGATTTTAGGCTTGGCAGCAATCGTCTTTTTTAATCGCTATTATTTTTTAGAACCTCACGTAAAAATTAAACTGCCGCTTATTCTGAATAAGATGCTTAACTATTCTGCACCTTGTTTGTTAACTGCAATTTGTATTCCAGTTATTTTTTTCGATGGTAATCATTTAAGAGGCGTGATAAATAATCCTTATATTTATGCAGCAATTTTTTGTATTGTGATTGCTATGTACCTAAAAAAAGTTCTTTTAAGTGTGATAGCAAGTTTAGGATTTTTTTATTTTATAAATTTTCTAATAAATTACTAACATGCAAAAGCTGAATCGAAAGGATTCAGCTTTAAATTCATCTTTAAGCAAGAGCTTGTTTTTGTCTGCTTTTCCATTTTGGTAAGATTTTTGAGAGATAAGCATCCATACACCAAACTGGTCCAATGAGTAAAAATTGTAAATCTTTAAAGAACGAGGGCTTTTTGCCTTCCACTTTATGTCCATAAAATTGTCCAACCCAAGCAATCACAAAAATAGCGATATAAAACCCGACTCCTACAGGTAGGGTATAAATGAGCCATGCCATAACAACAAGTAAAGCAGCCATTGCCACAGCAAGTACAAGATCTAAACGTGCATAAAATACTAAGGTCAACACAAGTAATAAAGCAGTAAGCAATGTGCTGAAATGTGCAATGATTCCAATAATAGAAAATAAAATGGCGGGAACGCAAAGCCAGTGAATTTGTTTATTGGTTGGATTTTGATGACTTTCGCTATATTCATCAAACCATTCAGTAATGGATTTCATTAGTAGCACACTCCTTGTTTTAACTTTGATTTATTTTTTGTGAGTATATTTTAGCCTGTTCTTGAGGATCTCGACAAGAAACTAACACTATTCAACTATAGGGAGCGTTGTATTAAAAAAACTAAGAAAGGGCAAATGAAAAAATAATGCGAGTGTAATTGACAAGGTGGACAATTCGACCACAAGAATGGGGCGATTTTTCATAATATTTTTTCTGTGTTGCTAGATGATGAAATCATCTAAAAAAGCGTAATTTTGAGATTGATGGGAAAATTGTATGAAAAAGCTCTACTCATCTACTCTAAAAACGCCATAAATAGCCTTTATTTTGGGGAAATGGTACTAGGGTAGCGCAAATTTAAAAAAGACGCTCTAAACGCAAATTAGACGTAAAATTAACTGGTATTAAATAAACATAGTTTTTTGTTTAAAAAATATTCAAATTCAGAGCTGGATAAGGGTCAAAAAAAGAGGATTTTTTAACTTTACGTTAGGAATTATTTTGATAACTTAAAATATAAAAAAGCCGCAGAAAAAATTGCGGCTTTTTACATGAACTCGAGAGGCTATAACTTATGAAGTTGGGCCATCAACACGCTCAATATTTACTTTAGCTGTACCAGCATTGGTAATACCAAGACGTTTAGCTGCACCGTATGATAGGTCAAGTACACGGTTGCCATGGAAAGGACCACGGTCATTTACTTTTACAACCACACTTTTACCATTGTCTTTATTCGTTACTCGAATGTAACAGTTCAACGGTAGGCTACGGTGAGCAGCAGTTAAAGCATTCATGTCGAATGTTTCACCACTTGCAGTTTTACGACCATGGAATTGGCGGCCATACCAAGACGCCATACCAGTTTGGCTAAACTTACGAACAGTGTTTGAAGCTACTGTGTTAAGTTTTTCAATCACTGAAGGCTCATCTTCAGGGATTTCAATTTTTGCTGCGATAGCTTGACGACGGATTTGATCGCCAGAACGTTCAGTGATTGAAAGACTGTTAATGTTAGAAAAACGAGAATTAAAGTTTTGAGTATCTTTACTCAATACACGTGCTGCTAGATTGGGACCATCTACATCACTGTTTAATGATGATGACTGCACCATTTCAGCGTGCAGTGGGGCCATACTTAAACTAGCCGTCAGTGCAAGAACGTATTTCAGCGATAACTGCATTTGTATAAACTCCTGAGAACATGTACTTTTTTCTTTCAGCTATTGACTGAAATTTAAAGTGAACATGCCTTATTATTCACTTTTGCAATTGCTATATTGGGGTGGATAATATTCATCGGTTACGGAGAGTGTCTAGTCTTTAACGAGAAATCTTTACAAAAAGGGCAAAAACTTACAGTTTTAGGTTAAAAAATAATCAACAATGTAACAAGTTATTAAAAATGTATATATTGTGATCTATTTAACAAAAATATTTATTGACTTTTACATAAAGTATAAAAAAGCTAGCCTATCGGCTAGCTACTTCGGTGCCTAATAACCATACAGCAGTAGCGTACATACGGCTCTTATTATAAGTCGTAATCACTTGAAAATTCGGGTAAGTTAAATAGTAAATTGGTCCATTATAGTCTTGTAATTGAATAACATTCACCATATCGAGATCATCAATTTTAACTACAGGATTCAATGGAGAAATACCGAGTGTCTTTAATGCACCATATGGGAAAGGTTGCGTTAAATCTTTAGCAACAATACTTTCTGGATTTGACCCAGTGTAACGAGCCATAAACCCGATCGGTTGATCGCGTTGCCAACCTTGTTTTGCTAAGTAGTTTGCAATTGATCCAATGGCATCTTCTGCTGAGTTTCTTAAGTCGATATGTCCATTACCATCATAATCCACTCCATATTTACTAATATTGCTTGGCATAAATTGTGGATAGCCAATCGCACCTGCATAGGAACCAACAATACTATTTGTTGGGTAGCCTTCTTTATAAGTCCATGCAATAAGAGCAGCTAGCTCATCACCAAAATATTCAGCACGGCGAGGGTAGCCAAAAGCAAGCGTAGCTAAAGCATCACGTGTAATAAAAGAACCTTTATTTGCACCATAACCTGTTTCAACACCCAAAATACCTAAAATGACAGCTTGAGATACGCCATATTGTTGTTCTGCACGATTTAACGCATCTGCATATTGATTTTTAAAACGGACACCACGTTGAATTGTGCCTTCAACCAAGAACATAGAGCGATAATCATACCAAGGCTTACTTTCACCCGGACGAGTCATAATATTTAGAATGTTTGGTAAATTTTTTGCGCCACTCATGGCTGCATCGACTTGATCGCTACTTAAGCCATAAGTATTCATCGTTTTTTGTTTAAAATTCAAATAATCAGGATGTGTTGCAAAATCGTTGGCCTGAGCGAAATGACTTGTACTGATTAAGCCAGTACACAAAGCGAGCATTTTTAAAGTTTTATTTAAGTGTTGAGACAACATATCGTTTTAAAATTCCAGATTATCGATGTGTATGAATGGACATGACTAAACCAAAGGTGGCCATTAAAGTAATAATAGCTGTTCCGCCATAACTCATAAAAGGTAAAGGAACACCTACTACAGGTAAAATACCACTGACCATTCCCGCATTTACAAATACATAAACAAAAAAAGACAAACCAAAGGCGCCAGCAACTAAACGTCCATAGTTATGGAAGCTTTGTAAACCGATCTGGAATGTTCTAAAAATAATGGCAAAATAAAGAATTACTAAAATAAGTACACCGATGAGTCCAAATTCTTCGGAATATGCAGCAATAATAAAGTCAGTATGTCCTTCGGGTAAAAAGTGTAAATGTGATTGGGTACCTTCAAGGAAGCCTTTACCTGAAAAACCACCAGAACCAATTGCAGTTTTAGATTGAATAATATTCCAACCCGTACCGAGTGCGTCTGCCTCGGGGTCAAGTAAAGTTAAAACCCTTTGGCGTTGATAGTCGTGTAAAAGAAATTCCCACGCAATTGGAATTACGATTGCTGCACATGCGGCAGCTGCACCAATCATTCGCCATGATAGTCCACTTAAAAATAAGACAAATATACCGCTTGCTAATACTAAAAGTGATGTCCCTAAATCAGGTTGTTCTGCAATTAGTAAAAAGGGAATACCAATTAACATTAATGATAAAATAACTTGTGAAAAACTAGGGGGAAGAGGTTTTCGTGCTAAAAACCATGCAATCATCATCGGCATGCCAATTTTCATGAACTCACTGGGTTGGACACTTCCGAAACCCGGAATATCAATCCAGCGCTGAGCACCCATTCGGACTTCACCGAATACCATAACTGCCACAAGCGAAAATAGGCCAAACAAATAAAAGTAGGGGGAAAACGCTTGATAGACCTTAGGCGGAATTTGGGCTAGACCAAACATCACTAAAAAGCCAATACCAAAACTCATGGCTTGCTTACTAACCAGACCTACATCCTGTGCCGAAGCACTATATAGTACCGTTAAGCCTAATAGCGCATTTAACAGCAAAAATAGACATAACCACGGGTCAATGTGGAGTTGTTGCCACCTTGATGGTTGCATAGCGGTGCTAAGACCATCTCGAGGAGCTTGGCGTAAAAACTTATATTGTGGGCTAGGAGACATGCGGCGTTAACTAGGTCAATCAGTGCTTGGCGCATGCTAACATAAACCTGATTAATGGCAATGTATATCAATATTTTGCAATAAAAAAACCTAGCTCTCGCTAGGTTTCCGATAGGCTATTTCTTATTAGTTAAAGAATAGACTTTCGTGATATTCAGCCATCGCTTTTAGTTCAGTGCGATTTAAGCTAGGGATGAGTTTGTCGATTGCAATATGGACTGCTTTTGTTACAGCTGCCGCACCAATATCAGCTGCTTTACGCTTGATCATGCCAAGGTCTAATGTCTTATTAAAATCAGACATAAAATGTTTAACCATAGCATCTCCAAACTGTTTATACAGTTCAGCCAATGCAGCTTTATTGATATCGTTACCCGCCTTAAGCTCAGTGAAGTTATGCTGAAGATTAGTGACTAAGCTAGGATCTAGAGTTACACCTACTTTATATTGACCTTGTGGATCTTTAAATAAGCTTTTTTCAGAGAACTCTACTGACTGTTTAACAACATCGTTTGGCGCTTTGCTTAACAATTGTTTTAAAAGAACAGCGACTGTTGATTTGACATAGCCTGCGAGTTTTTCGGCAGTATCGCGCTTTTCACTTGCAGGGAAGTGCTGAACTAACTGAATTAAGACATTATCAATAATCTCTTCATTAAGTTGTAAAGCAATCTTATCGCGAAGTGGATATAAAGGCTCACTAGAATTTTTGTTCGCAATTCCAGTTTGTATATCGTTCAATAAGCCTTCAGAAGGGGTAAAACCAAAAAACGGCATGGTGTATCCTCAAATTATTCGTTTTATTGTCGTGCCAATCGAATCGGTTTTGGCATCCATGAAAGATCCGATACTCGGCAAGGGTTAATATCAAGTCCGCCGCGACGAGTATAAGTTGCATAAACCATCAGCTTTTCAGGCTGCAAATTTTGCCAAATATCAGCAAAAATCTGCTCGACACACTGTTCGTGAAAGCCGTTATGCTGACGGTACGAGATAATATAAGCTAAAACACTACGATAACAAGGTTTTTTGCCCTTAAAACGGATAAAAACTGTACCCCAATCCGGTTGTCCCGTGACTGGGCAGTTACTTCTTAAAAGATGAGAATACAGTTCAATTTCGACTTCTTCATCAGACACATCTCGTTTTAAAAGAGTTGCATCAGGATGTTGCTCTAAACGCTCTGGATCTAAGTCATCAATACAAATGCCTTGAGGCTTAGAAATCTCTAAATCATCTACTTGAAATAACGTTAACTCAACTTTTGCACCTGCAGCAGCAGATAGATCTTTTTCAACTGTTTCAATAAATGACTGTTTAGAGTCAAACTGAGTGAAGTTAAGGCTATTAAAGTAAAGTTTTAATGACTTTGATTCAATCAAATTTGGTGAAGAAGCTGGCAGTGTAATTCTGCCAATAGCAACTTGCGGGATAGCATGAGCGTTTAACCATGAAATTTCAAAAACATGCCACCAATCTTTACCTTGTGTAATACCTTCAATATGCGAGTAGGCTTCACGAGACTGAGCACGAGCAATTGGAAATAAAACATCAGGTTGATAGTTAGTTGGATATTGAGTTTCTTTACCCAATAAAGACTGTTCGACACTCATTCACGCATTCCTGAACCACGAGCAAGTAAATAGTAAGCAATTCCGTAAAGTACAGCACAGCACAATGTCACAATGATTAAAGAAAACGTAACGTTCACGTCACTATGACCTAAAATGCCGAAACGGAAAGCGTTAACCATATACACAATAGGATTAATTAAAGAAAGTTTTTGCCAAAAAGGGCCAAGTGCACTAATGGCATAGAACACACCACCTAAATAGGTTAAAGGTGTAAGGACAAAAGTTGGAATAATAGAAATATCATCAAATGATTTTGCATAGACTGCATTAATGAAGCCGCCTAAGGAAAATAAAACAGATGTAATTAAGACTGTATATATAGTCACAAACCAGTTATGTATAAAAAGGTCTGTAAAGAACATGCTCATTGTTGTCACAATTGCTCCGACCAATACACCACGGCAAATACCACCAATGACATAGCCCCACAAAATAATATGTAGTGGCACAGGACTCATAATCAGTTCTTCAATGCTCTTTTGGAATTTCACACTAAAGAAACTTGAAGATACGTTAGCATAACTATTGGTAATAACCGCCATCATGATGAGGCCGGGTACGATAAACTGCATGTAGCTCACGCCGCCCATTTGTCCAATGCGCGAACCAACCAAATTACCAAAAATGACAAAGTACAAACTCATCGTGATCGCAGGTGGTAATAAGGTTTGTGGCCAAATACGTAGAAATCGGCGTACTTCTTTACGAACTAGAGTCCAGAGGGCAATTTGCAGTTGGCTAAAATTCATTTTGCCTCTCCTTCAAGATTTTTCTCAACCATTTTGACGAATAGTTCTTCTAGACGGTTCGATTTGTTTCGCATACTACGAACACGAATACCTTGTGATTCTAAAAGTTGGAATAAGTCATTTAATGTATGGGCCTTATCCATCGTCACTTCTAAAGTGCTGCTATCAATTAAGTTGAACTTCACACCAATAATATTTAATTGGAGTGGGGCAATAGGTTCTGCCAAATCAAAAATAAAAGATTCTTCACTCAGCTGGTTTAAGAAACTTTTCATGCTGGTGTCTTCTTTAATGACACCGCGGTCAATGATAGCAATTTGACGACACAACATTTCTGCTTCTTCGAGATAATGTGTAGTCAAAATAATAGAAGTACCGCTTTCGTTCATTTCGGTTAGAAAATCCCACATAGAGCGGCGTAATTCAATATCAACACCCGCAGTAGGCTCATCTAAAATAAGAAGTTTAGGTTCATGCATCATGGCACGTGCAATCATAAGGCGGCGTTTCATACCACCAGATAACATGCGTGCTTGTATATTACGTTTTTCCCAGAGGCCTAGCTTTTCTAAATAATGTTCGGCACGTTTTTCTGCAATCTTTTTATGAATGCCGTAATAGCCAGCTTGGGTGACTAAAATATCGAACGCTTTTTCAAACTGTCCAAAGTTAAATTCTTGAGGGACAACGCCAAGTTGTTGTTTTGCTAAGGATGGATGAGTGTCGAGATTGTGTCCAAAAATCTCAACTGTTCCTTCGGTTTTTTTCGTGAGGGAACTGATAATACCAATGGTTGTTGATTTGCCGGCACCATTTGGGCCTAACAACGCATAAAATTCACCTTCAGGCACAGTGAGGTTAATACCTTTTAACGCCTGAAAACCATTACGATATGTTTTGGACAAATCTCTTAAAACCAAAGCATCAGTCATGAAATTCTCACATTATGAAAGAGGGGTATATTTTGAGCGATAATGATTAATAAACCAAGTAAAATAGTCGGAATTTTATAAAATTGAGATAAATTTATGAAGTTATTATATATAAACTGGTGCGCCCGGCGGGGATCGAACCCACGACCCCAGGCTTCGGAAACCTGTACTCTATCCAACTGAGCTACGAGCGCACATGTGTGGGCCACATCATAGGAAAAAAACACCCATAGGTAAAGCACGAAATAGGTAACAAGTGAGTTTAATGCTTAATTAAACAGCAGCTTGTTGTTTTTTTTAGATGCGTTGTTGAATAAGTTGAATTGAATAATTAATAGAATGAAGCGTATGTGCTAGTTCATTAGGGGGAATACGCGACTCCTGTAAGCTGGTAATCCATTGCATTTGGCACATTTTAAGCTCTTGAAGCGTTTTTATTTGCTCTATTTTCTGAATAAGTGGTTTTGCCATAAGCCCACAATATTGACTCAAGCTTTGCTTCATCAACTGTTGTATCTCTTCAAAAGAGAGCTGTTGAACTGGAATTGATGGCTGGGTAATTTCAGTAGGTGAAAGTTGAAAAGATGATGATTGAGTAACCTGAATTTCACTAACTGTATCATCACTTTTATTATCATCTATATTATTTTTTTGATGAGCTTCTATTGTAGTTACGGATGATTGTGAGAAAGATATTTGTTCATTTAATTCTGAATAATTTTCGCCAGAAGGAGCAATGAGTTTTAAGTCGATAAGCTGTTGAATAAGCTCTGGAGATGCAATACGTTTTTTAAATTCGCTATTTAAATTTTGAAAATCTTCGTGATCTATTAATAGTAGTAAACGTCTTTGTTTTGCATTTAAAGTAATGTTGCGTTGTTGAAGCGCGACTCTTCCTAAATTGGTTCGATAAAAACCAGCCATCATTCTTCCCCAAATAAAAAATAAATCAGACTGTCCAATTTTCTTGGTTGAACAGTACTGTTTTTAATAAAATATAAATGGGGTTAACGATAAAACTCAAAAATGACAATATGATGAAGAATTGATGAATATCATCTATTTAAGTCTTTAAAATGCGCCTTCTAACGCTTTACGTAAATAGACGTCAAGTTCATCTTGACGTAATAACCATTGAATATAGTCTTTAGGAAGTTCAGCAATTGCTGTGCCTTTATGCTTACCAAAATTAATAGTCGTAGGGATACGTGCTTCTTCAGAAACTCGGTAAAGCTCTTCAATGTCTTGAATATTTAAATGATAGACAATATGCATCAAAATATTAGCAGTCAAAATAATATCCGCATCGGCTCGGTGCGCGCCTTTGAGCAATTCTCGCGCTTTACCGCTGCCTTGAGAAATCATATAGATGAGTGCAGAAATATTATGCGCTTCTGCTTCAGGCCAAGTTTTACGCGCTAAAGCTAGAGTACAAATCGGTTTGATATTCGATACATCCACGCCACAACGAGCAATCGCGGCAATATCGTAATCAATATTGTGACCAATAATATAAGTTGTAGTCTCTGGCAATTTAAAAGTTTTATAGTGGGGCTGGTTTTCTAAATCTGACTCTAATATATGGTGTACTGCCATAGCCGCGTAAGAGATAGGTGTACCAACCTGATAAAGTTGATCAAATAATTTGCTTTTATCTAAGGTGAGCTTGCCTTCATTAATTTCAATCGGGGCATACGCAATTTCAATAGGCAAACCATTTAGTGTATGTGTTTCTGTATCTAAAATAATGGTTTGCATAAAAGGCCCTTTAATCAATCACGAGTAATCAAGAATGTTAACAGTTGGCTACCCACTTTAAAACATGAAGTGAGGCCTGAGAGTAGCGAGAACGTTAATTTATATTAAAAATAGAGTTTTCAGAGATTAATTTCATCCAATAGAACTTGCGGAAAATAAAGATTAGGCGTAAATATTTTTAAGACATTAGGAAATGTTGATTAAAAAACTAAAGCAAAACAAAAATGGAATTTAAGGGAAGCTATACCAATGAAAATGAACCTATTAATGACGAGCGTTCTTAGCACGAGTTTATTTTTAGTCGCTTGTGGAGGAGGGAGTAGTGATGATGGCCCAGCTCCTACTAATCCATCAGAGACACCAACCAATAATATTCAAAATCCAGTGGTTAAGGTCGAGGCTTACACAAGCACCAATTTAGGAACAGTTGCTGCAGAAAGTAGTATTTTGACTTATAAAATGTTAGGTCAAAGTGGCCAAGAGGTACAGGCAACCAGTTTGGTATTTACACCAAATAATCCACCGCCAGTAGACGGTTGGCCAATTGTGGTTTGGGCCCATGGCACTACGGGTGTGGCAGATGCTTGCGCACCAAGTAAAGCAGCTTTAGCAGAAAGTACAAAAGATTTAATTAGTAAATTACTAACCGCAGGTTATGTTGTGGTCGCACCTGACTATGAAGGTTTAGGTACACCAGGCATACATCCATTTTTAAATGTTAAAAGTGAGGCTTTCTCAATTACAGATGCCGTGGTTGCAGCACGTAACTATTTATCACAACGTAATTTATTAACCTCAAAAAAATGGTTAACAGTAGGACATTCTCAGGGTGGGCATGCTGCATTAGGTGCTGCACAATATGCGAGCCGTGCACAACTAGACTATAAAGGTACAGTAGCGGTAGCACCTGCTTCTAATTTAGGCTTTATTCTAGTGGCTGGAGAGCAATCTGTTGCTAATGCTACTCTAGATAAAAAGATATCAATGTATGCTCAACTTGATACTTATACGGCTTTAGTTACTGCGGGAATTCGTAACACTCAACCTGCCTTTAATTATTCACAAGTCTTTACTTCGCAAGTGTCAAGTATTGCCGCACAAGCAGAAACGATTTGTTCTGGACCGTTGGGCCAAGCCTTTGGGGCAGGTATGACTAAGTATGCTACAGATCATAATGGAACACTGGACGGGTATACACGCACACAACCTAACTTTATGGCTGTTCAGCTAGTTAAAACATTTTTAGATAAAGATTCGCAGCCCTTACAAGTAAAAGTCACGACACCGATTATTATTTATCAGGGGGTAGCTGATACAACTGTTCCAAAAGTAGCTACTGATATTTTGATATCTAATGCCACTGTCGTAGGCACTAAAATTAATAGCTATGTGACGGGTAACTGGGATCATGGCACGGTGATGAGCAGTAATGTAGATAATATTGTTGGAAATGTTCAGACCTTACTGTCAGCTCAATAGAGTCATTGATATTTAATACTTTTTTAATATTAGCGAGAGCTAAAATTAATGATAGAGAAATTTAAAATATAAGCTTTAAACGAGCTTTTTAATTGATTTATAAACAATGGCTCATTTTTTATAAAACTTGAGCCATTTTTATTTAAAACTGAGCTAACTTCATTCTGTTTAATTATAAAGTTCATGCTACAATATGCCGCAATCTTAGCACGGCTTAAAAGCCCTAATTTATAGGACCCCCGCTAATGTTTGCCAATATTTCCATTTCTGAATTTGATCCAGAATTAGCTCAAGCAATTGCTTCTGAAGGTGAGCGTCAAGAAGCACATATCGAGTTAATTGCATCTGAAAACTATTGCTCTCCTGCTGTGATGGAAGCGCAAGGATCAAAACTTACGAACAAATATGCAGAAGGTTATCCAGGCAAACGCTATTATGGCGGTTGCGAGTATGTGGATATCATCGAGCAAATGGCGATTGATCGTGCTAAAGAACTTTTTGGTGCAGATTACGCAAACGTTCAACCACACGCTGGTTCACAAGCTAACTCTGCTGTTTATTTAGCGCTTTTGAACCCGGGCGATACAGTTTTAGGTATGAGCTTGGCTCACGGTGGTCACTTGACTCACGGTGCAAAAGTAAGCTTCTCTGGTAAAACTTATAATGCAGTTCAATACGGTCTAAACGCTGAAACTGGCGAGATCGATTACGAAGAAGTTGAACGTTTAGCGTTAGAGCACAAGCCACGTATGATCGTTGCTGGTTTCTCTGCTTATAGCCGTGTTGTAGATTGGCAACGTTTCCGCGACATCGCGGACAAAGTTGGCGCTTACCTTTTTGTTGATATGGCTCACGTTGCAGGTCTTGTTGCTGCTGGTGTATATCCAAACCCAGTTCAAATTGCTGACGTAACAACGACGACGACTCACAAAACACTTCGTGGTCCACGTTCTGGTTTAATCCTTGCGAAAGCGAATGAAGAAATCGAGAAAAAACTTCAATCAGCTGTATTCCCTGGTAACCAAGGTGGTCCATTAATGCATGCGATTGCTGCTAAAGCAATCTGCTTCAAAGAAGCTATGTCTGATGACTTCAAAGCTTACCAACAACAAGTTGTGAAAAATGCTCAAGCTATGGCTGAAGTATTCATCGCTCGTGGTTATGATGTTGTTTCTGGCGGTACAGACAACCACTTGTTCTTGTTATCTTTAATCAAGCAAGATGTAACTGGTAAAGATGCAGATGCTTGGTTAGGTGCTGCTCACATTACTGTGAACAAAAACTCAGTTCCAAATGACCCACGTTCTCCATTCGTGACTTCTGGTATCCGTATCGGTACTCCAGCGGTAACAACTCGTGGTTTCGGTGAAGCTGAAGTTCGTGAACTTGCTGGTTGGATCGCTGACGTGATTGACAGCAAAGGTGACGAAAAAGTTATTGCTGACGTAAAAGCGAAAGTTGAAACTGTTTGTGCAAAATTCCCTGTATACGCACAATAAGTTGTAAATATAAAAAAAGCGCCGTATGGCGCTTTTTTTTATCAAGTTAATTAGATAAGAATTAACTTTTAGATTTTACCGATGACTCGGCATTATGCCAGCCACCACCTAATGCACGGATTAAATTTACACTAGCCATCATTCTAGTGCCGTTAAGCTGTGCAGAAAGTTGTTCTTGTTGCAAAATAGTCCGATCTGAGTCAATCACATCAAGATAACTGATAGCACCTTCTCGATAACGTAAATGAGACAGTTGATTTGCATGACGAGAAGAGGAGAGTGCTTGATTTTGAGCTTGAATTTGCTGATCAAGTATTCTTTGATCTGATAAACCATTTTCAACTTCGCGAAATGCATTCAATACAGTTTGGCGATAGTTTGCAACGCTTTCTTCATAGGCAGCTCGTGCTTGAGCAATTCCAGCCTTACGTTGCCCGCCGTCAAATAATGGCAAAGACAAAATAGTACCTGCCACAGGACCAAGCAAGAATGTACGGCTCGACCATTTACCCAACTCACCTAAACTTGATGATTCATAACCGAGGGCACCAGTTAGGTCCAGTTTTGGGAAGAAAGCAGCACGCGCAATTCCAATACGCGCATTATCTGCTGCCATAGCACGCTCGGCAGCCGCAATGTCAGGTCGTCTTTCAAGTAAAGCCGAAGGTAAACCTGCTGGAAGACGAATGCTGTTTGCAGTTAAAGGTTGAACTGCCAAGCTAAACTCAGCTGGTGTTTTGCCTAACAATACTGCAAGTGCATGCTCTGCATTGGCTCTGTTGCGAGCAATATTTAATGCGCTCGTTTGTGCTGTAGCAAGTTCGGTCTGTGCGCGAGAAACATCTAATTCACTGACTAAACCATTTCTAAAACGTGTTTGAACCAAGTCGCGCGTCTCGCCAAGTAACTTAATGGTGCGATTATAAATTGCTTGTTCAGCATCAAGCTGACGAATGAGAAAGTAGCCTTGGGCAACATCTGCTTGTAAAGCTAGAAGCGCCGATTGATATAGAGCTTCCTGTTGCTGTACATCAGCTGTTGCTGCATTGACACTACTGGCAATACGGCCAAATAAATCGAGCTCATATGAAACATTGGCTTGAGCACGCCATAAGGTCTGTGCAGACGTATGAGCATTGTCATCTAGACCCAATGAAGCGGGAGAAGGTTTTTGCCGAGTTGGGCCAAAGCCAGCACCAATACTTGGCAAGCGTTCAGCTTGTGCTGCTGAACGTAACGCACGTGAAGCCTGAATATTGGCCGCTGCGGCTTTTAGACTTTGATTGCCAGAAATGGCCTGTTGTTCAAGCTCATTCAATTGAGCATCATTAAAAACACGCCACCATTCACCTCGAAGCTGCTGATCAGCGGGTTGGGCAATTTTCCAGTTATTATCCTCAAGTTTAGCGTCCGACTCTTTAAATTTGACGGGAACTATGACCTTTGCAGGTTGATATTCAGGAGCCAAAGAGCAGCCTGCAAGCAGCAGGCTTCCCATGAGTGAGGACAATAATAAGCTTTGTTTTGCTGTAGCCATCAAATGTCCTCCTTAATGATCATGTGGGGTAGATAAAAGTGCTTCATGAACTGCTGCCGAATGTAATTTATGTTTGCTGTTCAGTGTACGAATCAGGACATAAAAGGCAGGGGTCAGGAACAAACCAAACAACGTTACACCAATCATGCCGAAGAACACCGCTATACCCATGGCATGACGCATTTCAGAGCCTGCACCAGTTGAGGTAACCAGTGGTACGACACCCATAATGAATGCAATAGAAGTCATTAAAATTGGGCGTAAACGTAGACGACTTGCTTCAACGGCCGCTTTAAATGCAGTTGCACCTTGCATTTCAAGTTCTCGTGCAAATTCAACAATTAAGATGGCATTTTTACAAGCCAGCCCGACTAGTACCATCAGACCAATTTGGGTAAAGATGTTGTTATCTCCGCCTGTTAGCCAAACACCTGTCAGAGCTGCCAAAATTCCCATTGGTACAATTAAGATTACAGCCAAAGGCAAAGTTAGACTTTCATATTGAGCGGCTAAAACCAAGAACACCAGTAATACGCTAATTGGGAATACCCAAAGTCCTGCATTACCAGCCAAGATTTTTTGGTAAGTTAAATCTGTCCATTCAAACTTGATACCACGTGGTAGAGTTTGAGCAGCAATACGTTCAACCGCAGCTTCTGCTTGGCTAGATGAATAACCCGGTGCAGGTCCGCCGTTAATATCTGCTGAGGTATAGCCGTTATAACGAACGACCATTTCAGGACCATAGGTTTGAGTTACATTTACCAATGAAGATAACGGTACCATTTGTCCGGCACTGTTTCGTGTTTTAAGCTGTAAAATATCTTCAGGATTAGCACGGAAAGGAGCATCTGCCTGTGCTCGAACCTGATAAACACGACCAAAGCGGTTAAAGTCGTTAACGTACTGAGAGCCTAAATAAATCTGCATAGTGTTGAAAACATCTGTTACAGCAACACCTTGTTGTTTGGCTTTTACACGGTCCAGATCTACATTTAGTTGAGGTACGTTAATTTGATAACTTGAGAACATAGGACCCAGTTCAGGGGCTGATTGTGCTGCTTTCATAAAGTTTTGTGCAGCATCGTTCAAGGCTGAATAGCCTAAGGCACCTCGGTCTTCGAGTTGGAGTTTAAAGCCGCCCATGGTGCCTAAACCCATCACGGGTGGTGGTGGGAAAACCGCAATATAGGCATCTTGAATGGCTGAATATTTCTGATTAAGAGCACCAGCAATTGCATTTGCAGATAAGTCTTTAGCCTTACGTTCATCGAATGGCTTTAAGGTCACAAAGACAATACCGGCGCTTGAGCTGTTGGTAAAACCGTTAATTGAGAGGCCAGGGAAGGCAACAGCACTTTCTACACCAGGCTGTTTAAGTGCGGTGTCACTCATTTTACGGATGACCGCTTCAGTACGATCTAAAGACGCGCCGTTTGGTAATTGAGCAAAGCTAATCAAATATTGTTTGTCTTGAGCAGGAACGAAGCCACCCGGAACAATATAAGAAATCCCAACGGTTAAGCCTAAAAGTGCTGCATAGACACCCATTGCTGATGCTTTATGGGAGATGACACGACTTACGCCTTTACCATAGTTATCTGACGCACGTGTAAATACGCGGTTAAACAATGCAAAGAAACGTCCGAATACACGATTCATAATACGTGTTAATGCATCAGGTTTAGCATCATGTCCTTTAAGTAACATGGCAGCCAAAGCAGGAGATAGGGTAAGGGAGTTAAATGCCGAAATAACTGTTGAAATGGCGATGGTCATGGCAAATTGTTTATAAAACTGCCCTGTTAAGCCTGTCATAAATGCAAGTGGTACGAACACGGCAACAAGCGTTAAAGCAATCGCAATAATCGGTCCGCTCACTTCTCTCATGGCGCGATAAGTTGCGTCTCTTGGGCTTAAGCCTGCTTCAATATTCCTCTCGACATTTTCAACGACCACAATGGCATCATCGACCACAATGCCGATGGCAAGTACCATCCCGAACAGTGATAGCGCATTGATTGAGTAACCAAAAGCGAGCATGAGCGCAAATGTACCAATAATTGAAACCGGTACAGCAAGCAATGGAATGATTGAGGCACGCCATGTTTGTAAGAATAAAATAACAACCACAACAACCAGTGCAATTGCTTCAAGTAAGGTATGAACGACCGCTTTAATACTGGCACGTACGAATTGAGTCGGGTCGTACACAATGTCGTATTTAATTGAAGATGGGAAATCTTTTGAAAGCTCCTTCATCGTGCTGCGCACTTGATCGGAAACTTGTAAAGCATTAGCACCTGGTGCTTGGAAAATTGGAATTGCGACTGCTTGTTTATTATCGAGTAATGAACGCAAGCCATATTGTGAAGCTGCAAGTTCAACACGAGCAACATCACCCAATCGGGTGACCGCACCATCTGGTGCAGTTTTTAAAATGATATCTGCGAATTCTTGTTCAGTCGTTAAGCGGCCTTGAGCATTGACTGAAAGCTGTAAAGGTGAATTACTTGGTGATGCACCGATTGTACCCGCTGCAACCTGAATATTTTGTTCACGGATTGCATTCACAATTTCGGTCGCGGTGAGGTTACGCTGTGCTACTTTTTGCGGGTCGAGCCATACGCGCATCGCGTAGTCACCAGAACCAAATAATCCGACTTCACCAACTCCTTGTAAACGCGCTAAACGGTCTTTCACGTTGAGTACCGCATAGTTACGTAAGTAGGTCATGTCATAGCGACTATCTGGTGAGGTCAGATGCACTACCATGGTTAAAGTTGGTGAGCTTTTTAAAGTAGTGACACCTAAACGCTGTACGTCTTCCGGTAAACGAGGCATGGCCTGAGACACACGGTTTTGAACCAGTTGTTGCGCTTTGTCTGGATCAATACCAAGTTTAAAGTTCACCGTAATGGTTAAGTTGCCGTCGCTGTTAGCCTGAGATTGCATGTACAGCATGTCTTCGACGCCGTTGATCGACTCTTCAAGCGGAGAAGCAACAGTTTCAGCAATTACTTTCGGGTTTGCACCCGGATATTGAGCACGTACCACCACAGATGGCGGAACAACTTCTGGATATTCAGAAATCGGTAACTGGAATACCGAAAGCAGACCGGCGAGTAAAATCAGTACTGATAACACACCAGCAAAGATCGGCCGATCAATAAAAAATTTAGAAATATTCATATGTGATTAACCTTTTGCCGGAGTTGATGTTTTATCTGTTGGCTG
Organism: Acinetobacter sp. V104_13; assembly: GCF_031798995.1. Taxonomy (NCBI): domain Bacteria; kingdom Pseudomonadati; phylum Pseudomonadota; class Gammaproteobacteria; order Moraxellales; family Moraxellaceae; genus Acinetobacter; species Acinetobacter sp. V104_13. Next base: position 46,774 of record NZ_JAVQNP010000010.1, read on the forward strand.
AGGTTGAGAGGTAGTACTGCTAGCAGTGATTTGTGAATTTGGCATTGGAACGAGGTGCGGGGTCACAGGGTCACCCGGACGAATCCGTTGTAAACCGTTCACTACAATACGATCACCCGCTTGTAATCCGCTATTCACGATTTGCAAACCATCTTGTTGTGCACCGAGTTTTACTTCACGGTAGGCTGTCTGATTTTTAGCATCAACTACTACGACAAAGCGTTTATCTTGATCGACCCCAACTGCGGTTGGGCTAATCAGAATTGCTGAACGAGGTTGACCACCGCCTAAACGGATTCGTGCATATAGGCCCGGTAATAAAACTCCGTTTGGATTATCAAAAGTCGCACGAACACGAATCGTGCCTGAGGTTGCATCTAGGTTATTGTCAATTGAGTTGATGGTCCCTTCGCGAGAGAAACCAGTTTCGTTGGCAAGTCCCATATAAACAGGAACTTGTGCAGAATTACGCTGATTACTGATGTATTTCAGATAAGTTTGTTCATCAACATCGAAAGATGCATAGAGACGAGAGACAGATACTAAACTCGTTAAGACTTGTGCTCCATTACCCGCAGAAACTACATTGCCGACGGTCACCTCGGCACGGGAAATTCGACCGCTGACAGGTGCAGTAATACGGGTGTACTCTAGATTTAAGCGGGCAGATTGAACTGCTGCTCTAGCGGCTTGTAGGTTGGCACTGGCTGAGCGTGCATCATTTTGAGCTAAATCTAGCTCTTGACGTGAGACAGCATTACTTTGAATTAAACGTTGAATACGAGAAAGATTAGAACCCGTATAAGTGACTTGTGCTTCAGCTGAAGCGAGTTGAGCTTGGGCACGATTCAGTTCTGCCTCGAAAGGCCGTGGATCAATGGTAAAAAGTAAGTCGCCTTTTTTTACGAGACTGCCATCTTTGAAGTGAACGGCAATGAGTTTGCCGGAAACTTGGGGTCGAATATCGACTTGATCAATGGCTTCTAAACGACCGGAGTATTCTTGCCAGTCAGTAATGGTTTTGCTGATGACATTAGAAATATCAACAGTTGCAGCTTGTTGGGCAGAGGTCGGTGCAGCTTTTGCATCGGCATTTTCATGTAAAAACATAAAACTGCCTCCTGTTGCTAAAAGGGCAACAAAGATGGCAGACAGTGCGAACTGTTTGCGGGAAAATGACATGAGGTGCTCCTAGTTATTTGGATACCTGTTTTCAGACTTTTAGTTTTGGTCCGTATGGGAGAAACAGGGTTTATGGGATGGACGGAGCATAAAAGTTTGTCAATCACGAATAAATATATTAAATTCGATAACACTATTCGTATTTTTATAACAATTGGTGCATTTGATTAAAAAATGCATTGATTGATAGGAGTGTGCGTGTGGATCTATTTCATGCCATGAAAGTATTTAACAAAGTTGTCGAAACAAATAGTTTCAGTTTAGCGGCTGACAGTTTAGGCCTACCGCGTGCTTCAGTGACGACAACCATTCAGGCTTTAGAGAAACATTTACAAGTTCGATTGCTTAATCGAACAACCCGTAAACTTAGTTTGACACCGGATGGCGCGGTTTATTATGAGCGTACTTCACGAATTTTAGCTGATGTGGAAGATGTAGAATCAACTTTTCATGATTCGGAACGTGGGCCACGAGGGCGACTGCGTATTGATGTTAAAGCTTCAATTGGGCGGCTGATTCTGATTCCGATGCTTTGTGATTTTCATTCCAAGTATCCTGATATTGATTTGGTGATTGGAATGAGTGATCGTCCGGTCGATTTGGTTCAAGATGCGGTGGACTGTGTCATTCGTATTGGTCAACTGAAAGATTCGAGTTTAGTTGCCCGCCGTATCGGAACAATTCAATGTGTGACGGTTGCTGCACCACGTTATTTGATGGAGCATGGGGAACCCAAAACCATTGAAGACTTACAAAAACATCAGGTCGTGCATTACTTTAACAGCCGTACAGGACGCAATATCGACTGGGATTTTATGGTCGATGGTGAGATTCATAGCGTTGGTGTGAAAGGGCGTGTTTCTGTCAACGATGGTGATTCATATATTGATTTGGCAGTGCAAGGTTTTGGCTTAATTCAATGCCCATATTACATGGTGGCAAAACATTTAGAATCTGGAGCGCTTAGGGAAGTATTGACTGAATGGTTACCTGCACCTATGCCAATATCAGTCGTTTATCTACAAAATCGTCATTTATCGCCTAAAGTTCGAGTCTTCGTAGATTGGGTGGCTGAATTATTTGCAGGTTGTCCATTGTTGAGTGGTTGTTCAATGTCATTGGATCAAAAATGTGAATTTGCCAGTGCCAAAGAACATAACCATGAATATACCATTCGGACATTGGTCGAAAATGAAAATATGGCGGAAGCTTATACACTCAAAAACTAACTTAAAATTTGAGTGATTTTTCAACATTTAAACAGTTAATACAATCCATTGTTCAGACACCTTCATAAATCCTTAATTTACTGGTATAGAAATTGCAATTCTTTCGGCAGAAGAGTAATTTAGAAATTGCTCAAGTTTTTATCACCTTATTAGGATTTTAAGGAGAAGCTTCAAGATGGCAAGCTTTATGAAAAAAATGTTCGTTTCAACAACCTTGGTTTTGGCTGCTGTTGCAACGAATGTTCAAGCAAAGGATTGGAAGGTGATTCGTTTTGGTACTGAGTCGTCTTATGCGCCGTTTGAATATAAAACACCAGATGGCAAGTTAACTGGTTTTGATGTGGATTTAGGTAATGCAATTTGTGCAAAACTCAAAGCCAAATGTGTTTGGGTTGAAAACTCTTTTGATGGGATGATTCCAGCCCTTAAAGCGAAAAAATTTGATGGCATTCTTTCATCAATGACCGTTACTGATGAGCGTGCAAAACAAATTGCATTTAGTAGCAAAATCTACAATACACCAACCCGTATGGTTGCAAAAAAAGGCTCACCGTTATTGCCTACCGCTGCCTCTTTGAAAGGTAAACGTGTCGGTGTACAACAGGGCACAATTCAAGAAACTTATGCTAAAACCTATTGGGCGCCAAAAGGTGTAACGGTTGTACCTTATCCAGTCCAAGATTTGATTTATCAAGACATGATGTCAGGTCGTTTAGATGCGACTTTACAAGATGCAATTATGGTTGACGGTGCTTTCTTAAAACAAGCAAAAGGCAAAAACTTCAGTTTTGCTGGTGGCAATGTGGTTGATGCAAAAACACTAGGTGTAGGTGCAGCTATTGGTTTACGCAAAGAAGATGCGGATTTAAAAGCCAATATTAATAAAGCACTCGCTGCAATCATTGCAGATGGTACATACAAAAAACTCGAGAAAAAATATTTCTCCTTTAGCATTTACTAATGATGTGAAAAATGTCGGCTTAGTGCCGACATTTTTAAATCTATTCTCATCTCATCAATATTAGATATTGTTTTTAAGGAGAAGATGAGTCATGTTTTTTTCTGGCTTTGGGCCACTCCTGCTCAGCGGGACATGGATGACCATACAGCTTGCGTTGTTGTCACTTTTACTTTCTGTGATTATTGGCTTAATTGGTGCGAGCTCAAAACTCTCTAGTATTAAAATTTTACGTTATATAGCAACAGCTTATACTACGCTCATTCGAAGTGTGCCTGACTTGGTGATTATGCTGCTGTTATTTTATAGCTTGCAGTTGGGTCTCAACCAAATTACTGAAGCACTGCAAATGGACCAAATTGATATCAACCCATTTGTGGCGGGTGTGATTACTTTAGCGTTCATTTATGGTGCATATTTTACCGAGACCTTTCGTGGTGCATTTCAATCGGTTCCAAAAGGCCAAATTGAAGCAGCAATGGCCTATGGAATGACTCCGTGGCAGGTTTTTCACCGTGTATTATTCCCTCAAATGATGCGTTTTGCGCTGCCTGGTATTGGTAATAACTGGCAAGTTTTGATTAAGGCGACCGCACTAGTTTCTATTATTGGCCTGACTGACATTGTAAAAATTACGCAAGATGCGGGTAGAAGTACCATGCAGTTGTTCTTTTTCAGCATCGTGGCTGCTGCCATTTATTTAGCGATTACCACCGTGTCGAACCTGATTTTAATGTGGCTTGAACGTCGTTATTCCGTCGGTGTGAAAAAGGGACAATTATGATTGAAATCCTTCAACAATATTGGCAGGCATACCTTTGGACGGATGGCCTACAGATGACCGGTGTCGCGATGACGACTTGGTTGTTGGTGCTTTCTATTGGCATTGGTTTTGTGCTTGCTGTGCCTTTATCACTTGCACGAGTATCAGAAAATCTTTGGTTGCGTGGCCCAGTTTGGTTATATACCTATGTTTTCCGTGGCACACCACTTTATATTCAATTGCTGATTATTTACTCAGGTATTTACAGCTTTGATTATATCCATGAACATCAGACTCTTGATGCTTTTTTTCGAGAGGGCATAAATTGCACCATTTTGGCATTCTCGCTCAATACTGGTGCATATACTACTGAAATCTTCGCTGGGGCGATTCGTTCTATTCCCCATGGCGAGATTGAAGCTGCACAAGCTTTCGGTATGTCAAAATGGAAACGATACACTCGCATTATCATTCCGTCGATGTTACGCCGTGCTTTACCATTTTACGGCAATGAAGTCATTTTAATGTTGCATGCGACAACCATTGCATTTACAGCAACTGTTCCTGACATTTTAAAAATTGCGCGTGATGTGAATGCGGCAACCTATGACACCTTCAATGCTTTTGGAATTGCCGCGGTGTTATATGCAGTGTTGGCTTTTATTTTGATTGGGTTATTTCGTAAGCTTGAAAAACGTTGGTTGGCATTTTTAAAGCCATCGAATCATTAGGAGACATAAATGGAACAAGTTGCAAAACTAGTGATTCGCGATTTACATAAGAAATTCGGCGATCATGAAGTGCTTAAAGGAATATCACTTGATGCAAATGCCGGTGATGTGATTAGTATTATTGGTTCATCGGGTTCAGGTAAAAGTACTTTACTCCGCTGCATTAACTTTTTGGAACAACCGAGCAATGGCACGATTAAGCTCAATGGTGAAAAACTACGCACAGTCTTTGATAAAAAAGGCAATTTAAAAGTAGTTGAACCAAAGCAACTACAAAAAATGCGTACGCAGCTCATGATGGTGTTTCAGCATTTTAATTTGTGGTCTCACATGACAGTGCTAGAAAATGTCATTGAAGGGCCCATTCACGTACTTGGGATAAAACGTGCTGAAGCTGAAGAGCGTGCAAGGAAATATCTACGCAAAGTTGGATTACCTGAAAGTGTTGAAAGTAAATATCCGGCATTTTTATCTGGTGGTCAGCAGCAACGTGTAGCGATTGCTCGTGCTTTGGCTATGGAACCAGAAGTTATGTTGTTTGACGAACCAACCAGCGCGCTTGATCCAGAGCTGGTGGGTGAAGTACTAAAAGTAATGCAGGGCTTGGCTGAAGAAGGACGTACTATGATTGTGGTGACACATGAAATGGGCTTCGCGCGTCATGTATCTAATCAAGTGATTTTCTTGCATCAAGGGAAAATTGAGGAACAGGGCCATCCTGATGAAGTACTCAATAACCCGAAAAGTGAGCGTTTAAAGCAATTTTTGACGGGCAGTTTGAAATAAGCTGTTTATACCGAGTAAGGTGAAATTTTTTAAACAAGGATTTGCATCTTACTCGGTTGCTTTTTAATTATATTTTTATAAATGGGTATTTTTAGAAAACACATTAATAATCACAATACCTGCAATCATTAAAGTAAGACCAATACAGGCCGCCAAGTCTAAATGCTGTTTGTAAAAGATCCAGCCAATTGCAGAAATTAAAATAATACCCGCGCCCGACCAAATGGCATATGCAATCCCGATCGGAATTGTTTTTAGCGTCAGGGATAATAAATAAAAAGCAATTGCATAGCCCACAACAGTAACGATGGACGGAATGGGAACAGTAAAACCTTGAGATGCTTTTAAGGCTGAAGTTGCAACGACTTCACAAGCAATCGCAATTGCTAAATAAAGATAAGACATGGGGAGCTACGCCAGAAAGAGTTTTAATCAATCTATATGAAATGTTGAAATGGTTAGACCAGTTTTAACGATTGTGCAATTTTTGGGGTACAAAAATACCAGTAAAACAAACTGAACTGATCATTTGATTTTATCATTAGCAAAGTGGCTTAAGCTATTTATTCATTTATTTAATCATTGATCTGTATAGTCATTTAAGAGGATCAGCCACCTTAGCCTGATCCTCGATAGACTTTTTAAGAGATAGATTCGCCGAGTATATTTAAATCCTTAAATTTCTCTAGCAGTTGCTCTTTATTTTCAATATGTGCAGGGTCTGGTTTTATGCAATCGATAGGGCAAACCGCCTTACATGTGGGTGCATCATAAAAGCCTACACATTCGGTACAACGGTGTGGATCAATTTCATAAACTTTGTTGCCTTCAAAAATGGCGATGTTCGGGCATTCTGGTAAGCACATATCACAATTGATGCAGTCACTTGTAATCAAAAGCGCCATATTTAACTCGCTGAATAAGCTAAGGTAGAGGCAGTAATGTTTTCCTTAGCATGCGGCAAATTGCGTATGAGTAGGGCATAACTAACATCAACATCTTGTGAAAGTGGAATCTCAACAAAATGCCCCGAACCTTTAGCATCGGTAATTGGGTTACCTTTTAAATCGCGCATTTCGGTTAAAGTAAAGGTGATATTACCTTGAGGCGTCATCAGCTCAAGTGAGTCGCCCACCACAAAACGGTTTTTAACTTCAATGCGAATATAATCGCCGTGACGTTCTAAAACCTCTCCACAAAATTGTTGGTAGTCGAAATGCGATGAACCATCAGCATAGTTTTGATATTCGCTATGCACATGACGTCTCAAAAAGCCTTCGGTATAACCACGGTTTGCCAAACCTTCGAGTTGGTTCATTAAGCTTGGGTCAAAGGGTTTGCCTGCTAAAGCATCATCAATAGCTTTTCGATAAATTTGGGCGGTACGGGCACAGTAAAAATAGGATTTAGTACGGCCTTCAATTTTCAGTGAGGCAATCCCCATTTTGGTTAAACGATCTACATGTTGTACCGCACGTAAATCTTTAGAGTTCATAAAATAGGTGCCGTGTTCATCTTCTTCGGCAGCAAACATTTCTTCATCATTGCGTTGTACCAGCAGCGTTTGAGCCGAGGTTGTTTCTAATTGTGCTGATGAGCAGCAAGACTTTTCTGACGCGTTGAGTTGAGTAACTGGAATTACATCGCCGTTTGCATCTTCTTGGGCTTCATGCAACTTATAGTCCCAACGGCAAGCATTGGTACAAGCACCTTGGTTGGCATCACGCTTGTTCATATATCCGGAAAGTAAGCAGCGGCCTGAATAGGCCATGCATAGTGCACCATGTACAAAAACTTCGAGTTCAATATCTGGGACGTGTTGCTGGATTTCTTCTATTTCTTCTAATGATAACTCACGAGATAAAATGACTCGGCTTAAACCGTAATCTTTCCAAAACTTAACAGTGGCCCAATTAATAGCGTTGGCTTGAACAGATAGATGAATTTGCACATCAGGAAAATGCTCTCTCACCATCATGATTAAGCCAGGATCAGACATAATCAGAGCATCTGGTTGCATCGCTACAATTGGTTCAAGATCACGAATAAAGTTTTTTAATTTGCTGTTATGCGGTTGAATGTTCACCACAACATAAAACTTTTTGCCCAAAGCGTGGGCTTCATCAATTCCGATTTTTAGGTTGTCATGATCAAAAGCATTATTACGCACACGTAAACTGTAACGTGGTTGGCCTGCATATACGGCATCTGCACCATAGGCAAAAGCATAGCGCATGTTTTTAAGTGAACCTGCGGGAGAGAGAAGCTCAGTTTTCATAAAATAAAAGGCATAAAAAATATATGGTTTTATTTTATTAACTCCAGATTTGGGATTCAACCTACTGAATTAGTAGGGATTTGATCATTACCCTTTTGTACGGGCAGCATATTTTTTGCTAGCTCTCCTAAGCGCATCAAAGCATTTAACATTTTGGGATTTAACTCAAAACAAGCTGCTATACGTAAACAATGACTAAAACGTTTATCAGCCGAACACAAAATTCCGGGCATACATAAGATTTTTTCATCCATGGCCTGATGAAACAGTTCTAGGGTATCAATTGATTCGGGTAGTTCTAACCATAAAATAAATCCCGCTTGTGGACGACTGACTCGAGTACCGACTGGAAAATAGCGGCAAATATAAGATTTGATGGTGTCAATTTGTTGTTGATAGCGTTTTTTGAGTTGACGTAAATGTAGATCATATCCGCCATTCTCTAAGAAAAGTCCTAAAGTTTCTGTGAGTAAAGCAGGCTCAGCAACAGTGGTTGTAAATTTAAGCTGCTGCACAATATTACGGAAACGTCCAGCTTCTAGCCAACCAATTCGATAGTCGGGCGCCACAGTTTTGGTATAGCTGCCACACACCAAAACCCATCCATTTTGGTCAAACGCTTTGATGTTGGGCAAGAGAGGCTCGGTGAGTTGCAATTCGGCATACATCGCATCTTCAATAACAGGAATCTGAAACTGATTAGCTAACTCTGCCAAGCGACGGCGGCTGCTCTCAGGCATGCTAAAACCGAGAGGATTGTGTCCTGTCGGAATGGTTAAAATGGCTTGTACACTTTGAGATTTTAAGAGTTCTTCAAGTGCATCAAGGCACATACCTGTATGTGGCGAGGTCGGTACTTCTACAATTTTTCGACCTAAATTATGAAGGAGTGGGTACAGGTTGTGAAATGTAGGAATCTCAAGCGCTATGCTGTCACCTGCTTGAGTTGTTGCCATAATCGCGAGACTTAAAGCCTCCATCGTGCCATGAGTGAGTACAATATCATCTGCTGAAAGAAACATACCAAGCTGTAAGCCTCGCCTCGCAATTTGAGTGCGTAAACGTATAGAACCAGGCGGTAAAGTATAGTTTTTAAAAATGTCTGGTTGTGTCCGTAAAACTTGAGCAGTTAAGCGTTTTAAACGTTCAATTGGATAGAAATTTTCACCAGAAGGGCAAGCTAGGGCTAAATTGACATAGTCGGGGTCCATTTGCTTTTTAACAATTTGTGCGAGAAAACAGCTAATTCCTGAAAGAGATACTTTTTCTTCACTGACATAACGCTCTTCGAGTTCTAGTAAGTTTGAAGGTGCATGACAAACATAGTAACCAGACTGTGGACGAACTGAAATTAAACCTTGGTCTTCAAGCTGGCGATAAGCTTCTTTTACGGTATTAATACTAACCTGATAATGCTGGGCACAATCTCGAATTGATGGCAACCGAGAACCAATAGGCTGCCTGCCATTTTGAATTTGCAGGGTGAGGTCATCACTCACTTTTTTATATTTGTACATGTCAATTCATTAAAAAGCCAAAGCAATGGATACACTTTATAGTGATCTCTTAATTATCTCAAATATTGTTAGTTTTATAGATTTATCCATTTAATCTGAATCTATTTTTAACAACTGTGTCTATTATTTTTAATATTAACTGATACTGTGACCATTAAAAATAAATCAGTAAGATCAAGAAATGGTGAGGATTTAAAGCCATATTTTTTAATATTAAAATCAGTAGGAGAGGTCTATGTCTGTTGTTGCATTTAAACAAGTTGATGTTTTTACTTCACAAGCATTTAAAGGAAATCCTGTTGCGGTCATTATGGACGCCAGCACCTTAACGTCTGAGCAGATGCAAGCCATTGCGAACTGGACCAATCTTTCTGAAACCACATTTGTGCTCCCTGCGACCGATTCACAAGCTGACTATCAGGTTCGAATCTTTACTCCGCAAAATGAATTGCCATTTGCAGGCCATCCTACAATTGGTACTGCCTATGCTTTGCTTGAGGCGGGTCTAATTAAAGCGAAAGGAGGTAAGCTGGTACAGCAGTGTGGTGCTGGTTTGGTGAATCTGACTGTGAGTGAATCAAGTCATATTTCATTTGAACTACCTAAGCCTAAAATTACTCCACTAGTTGCTATGCATACTGAGAAATTAGCAGAAATTTTAAAATGTGAAATTAATACTCAATGGAACGCTGCATTGGTAGATGTAGGGGCGCGCTGGATTGTATTACAAGCTGTTAATGCTGACGCTGTTTTAGATAGCCAACCAGACTTTGCCGCTTTAAAAGAACATGACTTAGAAATGAAAGTTACGGGTGCGACAGTTTTTGGTTTTCATGAAAATAATGATGAACAAAAACACATAGAAGTTCGTTCATTTGCCCCTTCATGTGGAATAAATGAAGATCCTGTTTGTGGTAGTGGTAATGGTAGTGTAGCTTCATTTATTCGTTATTATGGGATTCTTCCTGCACAAAATGATGTCGTACTTTCTTCACAAGGTGGGGCGGTAGGTCGAGACGGACAACTTCAACTTGAATTGTATCAAGATAAAATTTTGGTGGGTGGAACCGCTGTCACCTGTATCGATGGCACAATTAAGTTATAAAAACAGAAATAAAAAACCGAGGACTTTGCCTCGGTTTTTTTATTTCTAGAAAAAATTATTTTTCTACGAACGCACGTTCAATGACGTAGTCGCCCATTTCACCCATACGAGGTGATTCAACTAAACCGTGTTGGTCAAGTAATGCAGCCACATCTTTTAAGAATGCAGGGCTACCGCAAAGCATTGCACGGTCAGTTTCACGGTTGAAGCGTGGTAAACCGATTTTTTCAAATAAAGCGCCAGTTTCAATTGCAGTTGTTACACGGCCTTGAGTGTGGAAAGGTTCACGAGTAACAGTAGGGTAGTAAACAAGCTTGTCTTTAATACCTAACTCTTCAAAGAATTCGTGGTTTGGTAATTCGTTCAAGATAAGGTCTTGATAAGCTAATTCAGAAATATAGCGTGTACCGTGAACAACGATTACTTTTTCAAAGCGTTCGTAAGTTTCTGGATCACGAATAATTGATAAGAATGGTGCAAGACCAGTACCAGAAGATAAAAGGTATAAGTTTTTACCTGGTAAAAGGTCATCATGAACCAAAGTACCTGTTGGTTTTTTAGAAACTAAGATTTCATCACCAACTTGTACTTTTTGCAAAATCGAAGTTAAAGGACCGTCTTGTACTTTAATTGAGAAGAATTCTAACTCTTCTTCGTAGTTTGCACTTGCAATCGAATACGCACGCATTAACGGTTTGCCATTCACTTCAAGTCCGATCATTACGAACTGACCATTTTTAAAACGTAAGCTGGTATCGCGTGTAGTTTTAAAACTGAAAAGAGTGTCATTCCAGTGGTGAACATGAGTAATGCGTTCAACGTTAAAAGCAGCCATTAAAGGTCTCGATCACGATTAAAAGAAAACAGATTGCTATTCTAATCTAATTTCATTCCCGATAAACTGAATATATTTAATTGTGTTTATAAGAAAAAGTGATGATCAATTCTGTCACCTTCCCCATCATTGGCCACATGTGCTCTCCCTATCGTGAAAAATTCGGTATTCCACGCCAGCCTAATTTGGTCAATATCGAGTCTTATATTGATATGGTAGAACCATATAACGACTTGTTAGCATTCGAGGGAATTGAGCAATTTAGTCATCTCTGGTTAGTTTGGCAGTTTCATGACAATAAAAATCAAGGCAATGCAGCTAAGTTCCGTCCACAGGTTCGTCCGCCACGTTTAGGTGGTAATGAAAAAATTGGAGTATTTGCTACACGAAGTATGTATAGACCTTCTCCAATTGGGCTTTCAGTTGTAAAACTTAATAAAGTGGAAAAGGTGGGCAAGTCTGTCCGTGTCTATGTCACGGGAAGTGATTTATTAAATGGCACCCCAATTTTAGATATCAAACCCTATATTCAATATTCTGATGCAATTGAGGAGGCTCAAAGTGGTTATGCGCATGCAGAGCCTGAACGAAAGGCAGTCATTTGGACTGAAGCTGCGTTAACAGCTCAAAAATATTTTCTTCAAAATAAAGAAATAGATTCGCAGTACATTAATGAGCTTGAGCAAGTGTTAGCTTTAGATCCTCGGCCTGCCTATCAAGAAGACCCTGAAAGAATTTATAAAATGAAATTTTCAGACTTTGATATTCATTTTAAGGTCGATCAATTTGTAGTTACCGTCATTGATGTGGTGAAGACTTCTGCGCTTGCATAATAGATATTTTAAAACCAGTGGATGTTGAGCCAAAGTAAAGTAATAAAAATAGCCATATGAATGAGCTGGGCGGGAACGAAAGCAAGGGCATAGCGTAGTCCGCCCGAAATTGCAGAGTTCACACTTTTAGCAAGAGCGTGAACTGCAAAACCTCCTAAAAAGGCAATTAATAAAGGTGTCATATGTGCGCTATCAGGTTCACCTTGCACAATGACCGCCGCTATAGCTGCATGTATTTCAAATAAAGAAGCAAGTAAGGTCCCCGCGATTAATCCCGCATCGCCTAAAGATATACTTAAACCATAAACACCTGCCTGAATAAGGGTAAGTGTACCCGCAATAATAATGGCTTCTTTTAAGCTGAACATTCTTGAGTCAAGCTCGGGCGAAGCCGTACTAGGCTCGGCTTTACGTAATAAAATAAAGGCCCATACTGCTAAAACTACTAAGGCAATAAGTGTAGGAAATATAATCAGCTTGAACCAAGCAAAGCTAATACCGATCACAATAATTAAGGTTTGAATCAGTGTTGAAACGCAAGACATCAATGCAGCACCTGCATTTGTTGTTGCGTTGGCTTTGCCAGAGCGTACTTCTAAACCTAAACTGGCAATAGTTGCTGTACTAGAAACAAATCCAGAAGCTAAAGAAGAAAGCAATAAAGCATTTTTAGACGACAAAAGTCGCTTTGCTATATGGGCAAGGGCTTGTACAAATAAGATTAAAGTCAGTAATTTTAAAATCACATGTGGATTTAAAACTGGACCCCAAAAAGGTTTATTTGGAACTAAAGGCAAAGCAATTAACAGTAAGGCAAGTAGAAAAATACCATCACGTAATTCTGATTCAGTAATCCACTGACTGGCAATGCCATGCATAGACTGCTTAGCTATTAAGATAGTTGTCATGATCACAGCTAGGCCGGCAGCGAGCGAAATATTCCAAATGCAAAGTGCCCCGATGAAGTAAGTCATAATAAAGGCGAGTTCGGTGGTCACGCCCGGGTCATTGGGTTGATTTTTGAGGGAAACAATACTAATGGCACCAATGAGTAAGGCACCCACAATTCCAATTTCAATGCCAAATAAAAAACAGACCGCTCCTAATAAAGCACTAATTGCAAAAGAACGGAAACCCGCAAAGGTTTTATATTCATGTTTAAGCTTACTTCGTTCTCGTTCTAAACCAATTAATAAGCCACAACCAAGCGCCGCAGCAATCACTGTAATGAATTCTTCAAATGATGCTGTTTGTAATGACATTGTCATTGGAAGTTCCATATTACTTCCTCTTCGCTTATTGTTATATGTGGATTTGAATCATTTTAAAATTATGTATTCATGTTCAGTTTATGCTTTTTATTATAGTGAGCATAGTGTCTTTTTTAGACAAAACTATGTAGAAAATATTTCTATAAATATGACCTGTGACACAAAAAAATATTAAGATGAGAATTGGTTTAATTAACTGATGTTAAAGGATATTTAAATATAAAACATCTCTGCTATATTATAAAAATATATTGGGGATAACGCATGAATGCACATGTAGAAATAGATACGTATTGGTGTCTAGAACAACTATTACAAGAAGGCCGTATAACAGAACGAGATAAATTACTGGTACAGACAAGTCACCGCCAAAAAGACCAGTTAAAGTGGCATCCATTACAGTGGATTGCACATTTTAATTTAAAAGATCAGCAACACACGCATGCCCATTTGAGTTTAAACCGCTTATGTTTATGGTTTGCAGATCGGGTTCAGCTACCTCTATTTGTGATCGATCCTTTAAAGGCAGATGTCAGTGCTTTAACGCAGGTCATGTCACAAGAGTTTGCCATTCGTAACCATATTTTAGCTGTTGAAATTCATGCTGACCGAATCGTGATTGGAACAGATCAACCATTTCAAACAGATTGGCTTAATAATCTTGAACGTAGTCTAGCGCCTAAAAAGATTGAACGGGTACTGCTTAATCCCGAACAGTTACAACGCTATTTGCGCGAATATTATCAGGTGAGTCGCGCGGTAAACTCTGCTCAAAAAGATGCAGCTCATGACCGTGACAGTAAAAATGTTGAAGCACTTTTGCAGCTTGGCGATAGTCAAAACCCAGATGCTAATGATCAGCATATTGTGAAATTAGTCGATTGGATTTTACAGTTTGCATTTGAGCAGAGTGCCAGTGACATTCACATGGAACCGCGTAAAGATAATGGTAAAGTCAGGTTTAGGATTGATGGCGTTTTGCACACCATTTATAACATGCCTTCAAATACACTGACCGCCGTGATTTCTCGGATTAAAATTTTAGGACGTTTAAATGTAGCGGAAAAACGTAAACCGCAAGATGGCCGGTTAAAAACACGTACACCTAAAGGGCAAGAAACCGAATTACGTTTATCAACCTTACCAACCGCATTTGGTGAAAAACTGGTTATGCGTATTTTCGATCCTGATGTGTTGGTGCGTTCTTTTCAGCAACTGGGTTTTGAAGAGCGTTTATTACAACAGTGGCAACAATTAACAAAAAATAGCCACGGTATTATTTTAGTCACGGGTCCCACAGGCTCCGGTAAAACGACCACGCTATATTCATCCTTAAAGCAGCTTGCAACCGAACAGGTCAATGTATGTACCATTGAAGATCCGATTGAAATGCTAGAGCCTAGTTTTAACCAAATGCAGGTGAATAATGCAATTGAATTAGGCTTTGCAGACGGTGTGCGTGCACTGATGCGACAAGACCCCGACATTATTATGATTGGGGAAATTCGTGATCAAGATACAGCGAATATGGCCATTCAGGCAGCATTAACAGGTCATTTGGTTTTATCAACTTTACATACCAATGATGCACCGTCTAGTTTGACTCGTTTGCATGATTTAGGTGTACAGCCATTTCTGACAGCCGCAACCATTTTAGGTGTGCTCGCACAGCGTTTAGTACGGCAGCTTTGCCCACACTGTAAGCAAAAAACTCACATTAATGAGGATGAGTGGGAACACCTAACCTTTGACTACATTATGGAAATGCCTGAAACGGTTTATCAAGCGGTAGGCTGCGAAGAATGTCGACATACAGGCTATAAAGGGCGAGTCGGTATTTACGAGTTTATGCCGGTCAGTCTTGAGCTTAAACACCTTATTAGTAGTCATGTCACATTAAATAATTTAAGAACTCAAACTAAAAAAGAAGGTATAGAACCTTTAAGAATTGCGGGAGCCCGTAAAGTGATTGAAGGACTTACGACATTAGAAGAGGTCTTGAGGGTTGTGCCATTAAATTAAGTTTTTCTTAAGATTCACCTCATTTATGCTTGATTTAATTGCTTTATCCCAATAGGGAACCATAAACAGAGGGTAATAATATGAATATGCTTAAAGTAATGTTGATGACTGCTGGTATGACTGCTGCTGGCGTAGTTGTGGCGAATACACCAGTGAATCAAGCTGCAATTGCTCCAGCAACTGTCACCACAGTAAAACAGGCATTAACCTCAAAAGATAATACACCGATCAAATTACATGGTCAGGTTGTAAAATCTTTAGGTGATGAAAAATATCAATTCCGTGACAAGACAGGTAGCATTACAATTGATGTAGATGATGAACTTTGGCAAGGTCGCCCTATTTCAGCCAATACAAATGTGACTTTAATTGGTGAAGTAGACATTGACTATAAACCTTTAAAACGCGTAGAAATTGATGTAGATCAAGTTCAGTTCTAATGAATAAGGTCTGTAGATGTACTACTTTTAGCCGCATTTAAATCATGCGGCTTTGCTTTTTTTATAAAGGCTTGGCAAGATCAAATCAGGATATAACAGGAAAAATAGATGAGAATTTTGCTTGCAGAAGATGATCGCTCTCAAGCTGAAAGCATTCAATCATGGTTAGAGTTAGACGGTTATCAGGTAGATTGGGTCGAAAGAGGTGATTATGCACTTACGGCAATCGAACAGCATGATTATGACTGTATTTTACTTGATCGGGGGCTGCCTCAACTGGCTGGTGAAAAGATTTTAACAACGATCCGCCATAAACAAAAAAATGTTCCTGTTATTTTTATTACTGCACGTGACAGCATTCATGATCGGGTAGAGGGGCTAGATTTAGGTGCAAATGATTATTTGGTTAAGCCTTTTAGTTTAGAAGAATTATCGGCTCGCATCCGCGCTCAATTACGCAAACAAACTTTGAGTCAGCAATCGGTTTTAACATGGGGTGACCTACAACTTGATACACAAGCGAAAGTCGTATTAAGCGCTGGCAAGTCTATCGATTTAACTGCAAAAGAATTCCAAATATTGCGTAAGCTTATGGTGCATCCCGAGCATATTATTACCCGTGATCAATTAGAAGAAGCACTCTATGCATGGGGCGAGGAAATTGAAAGTAACGCAATCGAAGTATTTATTTATCAACTTCGAAAAAAAATCGGAAGCAGCAGTATTAAAACCATACGGGGGCTAGGCTACCGTATGGGAGATATAAAATGAAATCGAATAGCTCATCTTTGCAGTCGCAACTGGTTAAAACCACGATGTGGAGTAGTATCGTGGTGGGATTACTGGCTTTAAGCTTACTCACCATATTTTCTATCTATCACAACATGTCAGTGCAAGATGAAATCATGGATGAAATTTCAGATACTTTGCTGGTTTCCGATCTTTCTGAACACTCCATGAAACAGTTTGATGAGCTGAGTGATGAATTTGATATTCAGTATGAGTTATTAAACACAGGCCAAGTACTTACTCATTCTCACAGCTATCAGCATGAACTTTTTGAGCAAGGTAACTTATCAGAAGGTTTTTCGTATTTTTGGTTTGATGGACAATTATGGCGTAGTCTGGCTGCACAACAAGAAGACTCTCAGCTACAAGTTGAAGTTTTTCAACCAATGAGTACGCGTGTGGAAGAGGTACTTAAAGCACTTGCTGGATATAGCGGTCTTATGGTGTTGTTCTGGCTATTACAATGGGTGATTATAAGTTGGCGTACCGAACATGAGTTGGCCGCGTTAAATCTACTCTCTAGACGGATTGCTCAAAAAACTGCATCAAATTTAGAACCGATTCAAGAGCCGGATGTCATTACAGAAATTCAACCTGTTATAGATGCTTTAAATCAATTGCTTGCAAGACTGCAAAGAGCTCTCGTTGCTGAACAGCGTTTTACCGCGGATGCTTCGCATGAGCTACGTTCTCCCTTGTCTGCTATACAAATGCGTCTTCAGGTTTTGCAGCGTAAATACCAACATCTTCCAGAACTTCATCAAGATTTTGAACGCATACAAGAAGACGTTTCTAGAAGTACAAAAATACTTGAAAATTTATTACTTCTTGCACGCTTGGAACCTAATGAAGCTGAGCAGCCCGAACTGCCTAAGACAGTTATCGATTTAAATTACTTGTTGGCAAGAGTGATTGAAACTGTAGATTTAGATGCGAAAGCTAAACAGATGTTGATAGAGACCAATACTTTATCGACAGAAACTAAAACATATGCGAATGAAGAATTACTGTTTATTGCTTTTAGAAATTTATTTGATAACGCCATTCGTTATAGCCCGACACTAGGCTCTATTCATGTTGAGATTAGTCAGCATGAACAGCAAATTAAGGTGTCTATTGAAGACACGGGAAATGGAGTAGATGATGAAGTGCTATTACGGTTAGGGCAGCGTTTTTTTCGGGTGCTTGGTACTCAGCAGCAAGGTTCTGGGTTAGGAATTTCAATTACTCGAAAAATTATTGAATTGCATAATGGCAAGTTACGTTTTATGCATGCTGAACAAGGTGGTCTGAGGGCAGAGATTATTCTTCCTTCATAAAAAATAGCATGGTTACCCATGCTATCCATTTTTTGTTTTCCCACGAATATTATTGAAACGCGAGTATGTTTTTTATTTAGTTAAAATTAGGCGATTGTTGCGAGTGAGGCGTAAACGATATTCCTCGCCAGCATGCATAATGCGAATTTCACGGCCTAATGCAAAGAGGTTATTAGAATGTAACATTGGTAAGGCGTGAGCTGTGTCATTGTTACGGGTAAATAAGCTAAAAGGTGCGTTCATTTGTTGTGCTCCGTGGTATGTTCTTGAACGATTTAAATGATAATCATTATCGAATAGATCTGTCAATGAGATTTTTAAGATTTTATAAAATGATAAAATTTGCTTACACTTGAGAAAAGTTTTAGAGAGTAAAAAGATGCCCAAACCAATAGTCGATGTCGCTATAGCAATCTTGATCCATCGTGGAAAAATATTAGTTGGATGGCGCGAAGAGCAGCAACATCAAGGTGGAAAGCATGAGTTCCCTGGAGGGAAGGTTGAGCAGGGTGAAACACCAGAAGAAGCCTGCCGCCGTGAAATCTATGAAGAAGTGGGTATTGGTTTAAAAGATTGGCATCAGTTTGATTATATTCACCATGAATATGATGACATTATCGTCAACCTTCATTTGTTCCATAGTTATGTACCTGATGAGTTATTAAATCTTATTCACCAGCCATGGGCATGGTACACACGTGATCAGCTACTTCATTTAAACTTTCCAAAAGCCAATAAAAACATCATAAAACGACTCTATTGGCCTCATCTCATCAAAATTAGCAATACGCTTTCAACAGTAGAAAGCAGTGATGCTTTATTGTATTGGCGTATAGAAAATGAATCTGAGCAATATATAGAGCAATTAACTGCTTTAGATGAAGGGCAACGATCAAATTTAATTATAAATGTAGATATTTGGCAGCAATTAAGCCCCGAATTACAAAAACAAATAAAGACCGTTCATTTAAAACAATCTCAGCTCATGAATTTGCATAAAGGCGATTTAACAGTGGGCATACGTTATATTGCTGCTTGTCATGATGCTGTTTCTTTAAAGCAAGCTCAGCAGATTGGTTGTGATGCTGTTTTTATTAGTCCTGTAAAGCCAACAACGACTCATCCAGAAGCTGTAGCATTAGGTTGGGAACGTTTTAGTGAGCTTGCCCAAAATAGCCAGATTCCGGTTTTTGCATTAGGAGGAGTGCATCCGGATGATTTAGCCACTGCACAGCAGCATGGTGCACATGGCTTAGCAGGTATTCGTAATTTCTAATGAGAAAATAAAAAAGCATTAAAAGCTAGAGGGCTTTTAATGCTTGCTGTGCTTCTTGAACAGTTTTTTGATTATTGCGTTGTTGCCCAGCTTTTAAGATGACTAACCATAGCTGCTTTTTCATTGGCTGACTTTGGGCAAAACTCAAACCACGTCTTGCTAAAGACTCAGCATTAGAATATTGCTGTTTATGATTTGCCGTAAGCGCAAGAAATAAATAAGTCTCAGCCGCTTGTGGCGCTAAACGCTGTGCTTGAAGTGCATAGCGCTCTGCCTCTGACCATTGCTGATTTTTATAAGCCTGCTGTGTTTTTTGCATTAAAACTTTAAATGCGGGTAACTGGCTACCATCATCACTAAAATGTTGAGGCTTTTTCTGTTGAGGAACGATCACCTGTAAATTTTTGCGTTGAATTTCCGGATGATCATAAGGTGTAATTTTTACACCCGATGGAGTTTCCGTCTTTTTGACTGGAGGAGTAGGTGTTTTCTCTTTGGAGTCAGAATGATCGGGCAGAGTTGTACAGCCGACCATAAGAACAGCACCAATATAAAAAACACCTTTCTTCAACATATCCTAATTTCCTGTTAACGCTTAGTTATTATAACTACCACTTGAAATTACACGTGAGTTGTTTGACAGATCTTGTTCCATCTGGTTTTCACTTTCACGAATATAACTGTCGGTATTATCATCCTGAGAATCAGGAATTGTGTTATCACTTTGTGGCGTATATGTTGGATCAACTTGATAATAAGGTGCTCCACATGGCGTAGCACGGTGTGGAACCGTATGCGTTAGCATCGGAATATACATTGCACCATCACATGCCTGAGCAGATAAATCACCCGTTGCACGGTCAATCCACTGCCACTGTACTGTGTCTGGTTGACGTAGATTTACAGGCGTTTGACGTAATTGTTTCATCACATTAATCCATACTGGCAATGCACCAGATGAACCCGTTAAGCCAGTCACTTTGTTGTCATCTAAACCTAACCAAACTACAGCAACGTGGTTGCCTGAGTAGCCCGCAAACCATGAGTCACGTGTATCGTTAGTCGTACCTGATTTACCTGCCAATTTTAAAGCAGGAGACAAGCTATTATAAGCTGCGCGACCAGTACCCGAAGACATAACCTGTTGTAAACCATAGTTCATGATATAACCAACAGATGGATCAATGGTTTGTTGAACATTCAGGCCATAACGGTCAAGCAGGCGACCATTTGCATCTACGACAGATCGAATGGCACGAGTTGGATATTTAAAGCCACCTGTAGCAAAGTTCTCATAAATTCCCAGAACCTCCATTGGTGACATATTGACTGCACCAAGGAAAATAGAAGGGTAAGCAGGAATGGTTGATTCAACACCAAACTTTCTTAGATTATTGGTAAATGTCGATAGACCAAATTCTTGACCCAAGCGAACAGCAGATAGGTTATATGAATTTGCTAAAGCTTCACTCAGGCTGACTACACCATGTCCGCCACCACTGTAGTTTTTAGGTGTCCAGCTTTTACCGCCATCTACAGGAACACTAATCGGTGCATCTTCAATTTGGGTTGCCCAGTTGTAACGCCCAGATTCAATAGCGCTTAAATAAATGACAGGTTTCAATAAAGAACCGACTTGGCGTTTTGCATCCACAGCACGGTTAAAACCAGTAAAGTCTTGTGTAGAACCAACAGCAGCAACGAGCTCGCCGTTTTCTGGATGTGCAATGAGTACCGCACCCTGTAAGTTTTTCAAACGGGCTGGATTACTATTTGCTAAGCGGTCTACTGAAGCTTTAAACGCATTTTGAACTTGGGTTTGAGTAATTGGGTCTAAAGTCGTAAAAATACGTAAGCCCTGATTAGTTAAATCACTTTCTTGATATTCTGTGCGTAATTGACGACGCACAATATCTAAAAAGTCAGGGAATTTTGCAGGGCCTAAACTTGGCTTACTTAACACATTTAAAGGACGTGCAATTTCATCTTCATATTCTGCTTGAGTTAAATAGCCCATTACACGCATGTTATTTAACACGGTATCGCGGCGTTTTTTCGCACCTTCAGGATTTTTCCAAGGGTTATACAAAGAAGGGCCTTGCACCAAACCGACTAAATAAGCTTGTTGTGAAACATTGAGTTCACGTAACGGTAAACCAAAATAAAATTGTGAAGCCAAACCATAGCCATTAATTGAGTAGCTTCCATTTTGGCCTAGATTCACTTCATTTAAATAAGCTTCTAAAATTTCATCTTTGCTGTAATGCAGCTCAATGAGTAAAGCCATTAATGCTTCATTAACTTTACGTTTTAAGGTGCGTTCAGGTGTAAGGTAGAAGTTTTTAACTAATTGTTGAGTTAGGGTTGAACCACCTTGACGCTTTCCGCCTGTAATATTACTCACTAATGCACGGGCAGTACCACGAATTGAAATACCGTGATGATGATAGAAATTACGGTCTTCTGTTGAAATTAAAGCTTCAATAAGTGGTTTAGGGACATTATTCAGTTTAATGAGAACACGGTCTTCATTATGTTGAGGGTAGATCCCTCCAATCAGAAGTGGCTCTAGTCGCGCAACACCAGTTGAAGAAGGTTTGGTACTTCTAACTTCAGCAACTTGGTCATTTGCAAAACTTAACTCTAGTACTTGTTCGGGTTCAACACTGTCGCCGTAATCAAAACCACGTGTATGGATATACATATTGCTACCCTGAGCAACATAGGTTCCAGACTTGTCATAATTACTTGAAGTTTTGTAACCCAAGAGTTTTAATTCTTGAGTGAAATTTGCTTGGGTAATAGGTGCGTTATTATAAATTTCCAAAGGTCGTGCGAACACTTTGGCAGGAATATCCCACCGTTGTCCTTCAAATTTTTCACGGATAATATTATCTAAACGAATCAGATAGATACTAAGAGCAATAAAAGCACCAATGACCAAAATGGAAAAGATTAGTGCAAAGAAACCGATACCACGTTCAAACTTCATAAAAATGAGATAAAACCCTAACAATGCCTGTAATGATGCGATAGCTTGTCATCAATTTGCAATGATAAAACTGTGAATAATTGGAAAACTTAGATTGAATTTTACAGCATCTTGTTGTTATGTTTTTTTAAATTAATCAGGTTAATGTTATTATAGCCAAGTATCGCAGCGGAGCTTACTCATTCGTGCAAATTTCACATAAGTCCTTCAGAAACGTCGGGTTAATCGGTCGACCAGATAAATCATCAGTAGTAGAAACACTATGTTTAATTCATGATCATTTGTTGAACCTAGGTTTAAACCCCATTTTTGATCAGGAAACTGCTGAATTAGTGCCTTATGATCATGCACAAATTGTAAGTCGTCATTTATTGGGTGAAGTTGCTGATTTAGTCATAGTTGTTGGAGGTGACGGTTCTTTACTCCACGCTGCTAGAGCTTTAGTTCGCTATAATACGCCTGTTATTGGTATCAACCGCGGGCGGTTAGGTTTTTTAACTGATATCAAACCTTCAGAAGCCATTTTTAAACTTGACCAAGTACTTCAAGGGCATTTCCAGCTTGACCGTCGTTTCTTGCTTGAAATGGAAGTACGAACAAATGGTGAAGTCATTTATGACGCGATTGCCTTAAATGATGTGGTTTTGCACTCGGGTAAATCGGTACACATGATTGACTTCGAACTTAATATTGATGGTCAATATGTTTACCGCCAACATAGTGATGGTTTAATTGTTTCGACGCCAACTGGATCAACGGCTTATGCATTGTCAGGTGGTGGCCCAATTTTACATCCAAGTATGGATGCTATTGCATTAGTTCCAATGCATCCCCATACATTGTCATCACGTCCCATCGTAGTCGGTGGTCAAAGCGAAATTAAAATCGTTATTCGCGAAAATCGGGTGTTACCAATGGTGAGTGCAGATGGACAACATAGTGTCTCGCTCAATGTTGGAGACAGTTTACACATCCGTAAACACCCATTTAAACTAAGTTTATTGCATCCACCAGGTTATGATTTCTATATGGCCTGCCGTACCAAACTTGGTTGGAACCAAGATTTTGAATCTTTTCAAAGAGATGAATCATGAATATTGAACAAATGCTATCTGTTTTAAACCCTGAAATTGTGGAGCGTTTAAAAACAGCAGTAGAAATTGGTAAATGGCCAAACGGCGTTGTTTTAACTAAAGAGCAGCGTGAAACTTGCATGCAAGCTGTAATCGCTTGGGAGTTGAAGAACTTACCAGAAGATCAGCGTAGTGGGTATATTGACCGTGGTACCAAAGAAGAAGGTGAAGAGTGTGATGATGATCATCACAAGCATGAACCAGAGTTTAAACCTATTCGTTTTGTTTAAAACTTAATAAGACAGAAAAATTATTTTTGGTTATTCCATACAGCCTTATATAGCATGTTTTTCATAAGTTATAGCATATAGGCTTTTATTACTTTTGAAGGATCAAAAGTAACCAAAAATCCTTTGTATCACTGACGATACTTCCTGTATCGCAGTGATATGGTCGACATCCATGTCGACCTTCACGATAGCATTTGTTAACTACGAATTAAGATTGCTTAAATTTCGTGTATCCCATAACACTTTTGCTTTTTGCATCGCTTCTTCAAAATTAGCAACAACGCCCATCGTATATAGCGCGATTCCGATGGTTTCTGTTACTGCCATTTCCCCATATTCATGGTGCTGTTGACCAAGCCATACTGCTTTAAACGTTGCTAAATCTAATTCTTCTTCAATTGGGCTTCGCTCAGGTGTGAGCTTTGGCAACTCATGTTCATAGAGCTCACCATTTTTAATACCACAAATGAGTGTTTTGGCATCTGGGTTTCGTTCAAATTCACCACCTTCGCCTTTAATAACGGCACTATTTTGATAGCCTAAGCGTAATGCGCTATGTTGGTGGGAAGTTCTGTAAGCAGGGTGAAATATTGCTTGTAAGGTAGCTTTAGCTTTAAAAGGATTAATTAAACGGGCCAAAGTATGAATAGGCGAACGCAATCCCATGACATTTCTTAGAGATATCAATTCGCTTAAAACTGGTGAAATCACATCTAGTGGTAAGTAAGCGAAATTTTGCTCTGCTAATTGCGTACGGACTTCTTGTTCAGAATGGCAAATTTGATAACCAAGATATTCTAAGACTTGCTCAGTATAAACACGGTTAAGCGTGTGACCTGATGCACCATGCATAACAATTTTGTGGCCATGCTGGGCAAGTGTAAGAGCGGCTAACAAAAACCATGGATAGTGTTTTCGCTTACCTGCATAAGATGACCAATCTAAATCAACAGCTAAAGGCTCAAAATGAAGCTGGTCTTTAGTCGCTTGAACGAAACCTGCGAGTTCTTCAATCGATTCTTCTTTAACCCGAAGCAGCATTAAAAATGCACCTAGCTGCACATCTAATACTTCACCTTTTAAAATCATGGTAAATGCTTGATAAGCTTCTTCATAACTTAAAGAGCGAGATCCGGTTTTCCCCTTACCTAAAATACGGACATATTGAGCAAAGGGATGTTCAGCATCTTTATAGATATTACGTTTAGTATTCATCGTAGTTCAAAACAATAAAAATGATGGGATGTAGGCAGCTCAAAATGAAATGTCCACAAGTATTTAATCAATATGACATAAAAAGCTGCTGAAAAAATATCAAAAGTGTTTCTTATACTAAAGTCTTAGGACTGCCTGAGTGTTTTTTATGCGTATTAGCTAAAAAATTAATCGAATCGTTATTTAATTCGAGTACACTTTCCCGTGCTTTTTTGAGCACTCATATCATAATTTTATGTGATTCTCCTATATCTTCAGCTTTTTATTGAAAAAGTAAGAGGTTATTTCTAGCTACTCAAAGTGGTTAGAAACTTCAGGTATTCTCCTGTTTTAGAAAACATTGATTTTGTTTTCATTGAGGTAGTAGGAAGGTTTTTTGTTCCCAAAAAACCATTTCCCTTTTGCGGTGTTAATGTGAAAGGTTAGGGCTGTGTATTCGTAAAGAATAGACGTTTCATTTTGGTATTTCCAACGGACTTGGAAATATAGATTGAAGTAAAGTTATGGCTAAAAAACCGATTTATAAATCACTTTATTTTCAGGTGATTATTGCGATTATTGCGGGTATCTTGGTAGGACATTTTTCCCCAAGCTCAACGCAAATTGTCAATGGTGTCGAACAGCATATTCCGGGGTTAGGTGAAAAACTCAAGCCATTAGGTGATGCCTTTATTCGTTTGATCAAGATGATCATTGCTCCAGTTATTTTCTGTACCGTGGTAAGCGGTATTGCTGGCATGGAAAGCATGAAGTCAGTCGGAAAAACTGGCGGCGTTGCGTTGTTATACTTTGAAATCGTTTCAACAATTGCACTTCTAATTGGCCTTGTTGTAATTAACATTGCTAAACCGGGTGTAGGGATGAATGTTGACCCTACCACTCTCGATACTTCGGGCATTCAAAAATACGTCAGTTCTGGTGAGTCACAATCTACCATTGATTTCTTAATGCACATCATCCCAGATACGGTAGTTGGCGCATTTGCAAATGGTGAAATCTTACAAGTCCTTCTTTTTGCAATTCTCTTTGGTTTTGCTTTACATAAGTTAGGTGATGCAGGACGTCCAGTTTTAAAATTTATTGATCAAGTTGCACACGTGTTCTTTAACATTGTGAATATGGTCATGAAATTAGCTCCGATTGGTGCATTCGGTGCAATGGCATTTACTATCGGTAAATATGGTGTTGGTTCACTCGTACAATTAGGGCAGCTCATTATCTGCTTCTATATTACGTGCTTACTCTTTATCTTCTTAATTTTGGGTACAATCAGCCGTATTAGCGGATTCAGTATCCTTAAGATGATTCGCCTGATTCGTGAAGAGTTATTAATTGTACTTGGTACATCTTCTTCTGAATCTGTTTTGCCTCGCATGTTACGTAAACTTGAAATTGCAGGTTGTGAAAAATCTGTAGTTGGTTTGGTTATTCCAACAGGTTATTCATTTAACCTTGATGGTACGTCAATTTATTTGACTATGGCCGCAATCTTTATTGCTCAGGCAACAAATACACAGCTTGATATTCAACATCAGATTACTTTGTTGTTGGTACTCTTAATTTCATCTAAGGGTGCTGCGGGTGTAACAGGCTCTGGCTTTATTGTTATGGCTGCAACTTTATCTGCTGTAGGACATATTCCAGTGGCAGGTCTGGCATTGATTTTAGGTATTGACCGTTTCATGTCAGAAGCCCGTGCATTAACTAACCTTGTTGGTAACTCATTAGCAACGATTGTTGTTGCAAAATGGGTCGGTGCTTTAGATAAAGATAAGCTAAATGATGCTTTAAATAATCCAGATGAAGTCGACAGAAAAATGATGGAGCAAAAAACTCCTCAAGTCGCTGAAGGTTTAGATTAATTCAAATAAACCTATATAAAAAAGGAAGCTTTGGCTTCCTTTTTTATTGGCTGACTGAAAAGTACAGTTTTAATGAGCAGCTATGCCATGACAGTTGCTAAAAAAATGATTAGCATGCAGAGCAATGAGATTCGATAAAACAATAAAGCTGAAGGAAAATATTATGTTGGCATACGATGCAGATTTAGAATTATTCCGTGATAATTTTAAACGTTTTATGAATGAGCATATTGCACCGCAATACGATCAATGGGAACGCGAAGGAATTATGCCACGTGCTGTCTGGAATCAACTGGGCGAAAATGGCTTTTTATGTGTGGATGTTCCAGAAGAATACGGTGGTTATGGCGTGCCAACCTATTATTCATTAATGTTGGTTGAAGAATCGGCACGCGCTGGTTTTTGTGCATTATCAACAGCGATTTCTTGCCACTCTGAAATTGCTGCACCGTATATTTTACATATCGGGACAGAAGAGCAAAAACAATATTGGTTACCGAAAATGGTAACAGGTGAAGTGGTTGGTGCAATTGGTATGACTGAACCTGGAGCAGGCTCGGATTTACAATCAATGCGTACCAGTGCCATTTTGCAAGATGACCATTATTTATTAAATGGCTCAAAAACCTTTATTTCAAATGGACAACATGCTGATCTTGTGGTGCTTGCAGTAAAAACTGATCCTCAAGCGCGTGCAAAAGGCGTGTCATTATTATTGGCAGATACGCATCTAGAAGGCTTTAAAAAAGGCACAAATTTAGACAAAATCGGTCTACATTCTCAAGACACATCTGAGCTATTTTTTGACAATGTTAAGATTCCTAAAAACCAGTTACTCGGTCAAGCTGGACAAGGCTTTGCTTATTTAATGCAAGAGTTACCACGTGAACGTACCGCTATTGCATCTACCGCAATTGGCGCTATTCGTGGTGCAATTGATTTGGCAACTGCTTATGTAAAAGAACGTCATGCATTTGGTCAACCTATTTCACAGTTCCAAAATACTCGTTTTGTTCTAGCACAAGCAAAAATTGATGAGCTTGCTACAGCTGCTTTCTATGAGAGAAATGTTGCTCTATATCAAGAAGGCAAGCTAGATGTGGAAACTGCGGCAGCGCTTAAAAGCTTCAGCACTGACATGCAAATGAAAGTCGCAGATAACTTGCTGCAACTTTTTGGTGGCTATGGTTATATGACTGAATATCCAATTTCACGTTTCTTTGTAGATGCACGTATTCAACGTATTTACGGTGGTACAAATGAAATTATGAAAGAAATCGTAGCGCGTGGATTAATTGGCAAAGCCTAATTAAATAGATTTAAAAAAAGCTTACCTTTGAGTAGGCTTTTTTATATTACCTATTTGTTAGTTTGATGAATGACAGGATAGTCTTGTTGTTTCGGTAATTGCTGTAATGCATGATTCATCTTTCTTAAAAACTCATCAGCTTCATCTTGATGGAATGAATCTTCGGTGTATTTACTACGTTCTTGAAATACGACACCACAACCCGTTATTTTCATATTTTCAGGATTAAATGACCAATCATTTGGATTCTTTAAGTTAATGTTTAAATCACTTTCACAGCTTTTCCATAAACGTAAAAATTCATTTGATAATTCTGCTTTAAATCCTCGTGCTGGATAGACCGAGAAGCCTTTCATTTCGGGATTAGAAAACTGTATAAACATATCTACTGGCATACCGCCCCAAATGATTGCTATATCTGGTGGTAAATAGATGCCTGATAAATTTTTCTCTTTTAAAGCATGTGTTTGCTCATATTTCTGCCTAAAATGTTGTGACTGATATGTCAGCTTGGTTTGAGGTGGGATTGGAATGCCACGAACTTGATTACCGACAGTCGTCATATAGTACGGAGAATTATCAGTACCATTGCAACCTGCAATTATTGGACAACCGCCACAAGCCGTTAAACTAAAAGTTGCAAAACCCAATAGGCTTAAAACAATAATTTTATTCATTCTATTTTACTGTTGTTATGACATATTGAGTCAGTATAACCAATCTATATATTAAGAGGACTATCTTTAAGAACAACAAAATAATCATCTTTAAATGTAATTATGTTTTTACTTGGCTGGCTGCTGCAATGGCCCATCAAATAAAGATTTACAGCTTTCTAAATTTTGACAAGAAGCAAACATAAGCGCTTTAGGCAAGCTCGCATACAAATTTGTAATGTGTTGTTCAGCTGGATTATAAAAATGCCAATAACTAAATTGGTTTGAACGTTTATTCTCTAAAGCTTTAAAGAAATCTGCTTCATTAAATTTATTGTTAAGTTGAGTACGAGAGCCACCTTGCTCATTTGTCCCGACTGTGGTCATGAGTAAAGGGGAATGATTTGGTTTCTGACTTTGCCAATGATTTAACTGCTGAAATAACACTCCTTGGTCAAACCAGAGGGAAGGGCTTGCAGCAAAGTAACGCTGAAATGCATCTGGCTTTTGAAAAAAATGATAAAGCACAAATAAACCTCCAAAAGAATGTCCATAAAGACTTTGCTGTTGGCTATTAATCGGAAATTGTTTTGCAATTGTAGGCTTGAGTTCGCGATTTAAAAAAGCAATAAACTGATCAGCACCGCCATATTTATATTTACCTTGTGCTTGAAATTGGGCAGAAGGTTTTGGAGTGTAATCATAAGCACGCTTTTGCACATCAAAGGTTTTTTGCTGAGGGTAACCAACCGCTACGATCATGAGTGGATCTAGTCCTAATTTGTTAGAACCAGCGCCAATCGACTGGGCAATATTGGCAGCACTTGGAAATGTAGCATTTCCATCTAATATATAAAGTACTGGATATCCATGTTGGGGCGGGGCGACAGGTGGTTTATAAATTTGAATAAGATAATCATGGCCTGTATTTTTAGATTTAATTTGAAATTGAGCCTGATTATTTTGAAAAACGATTTTTGGTTGATTTTGTATAGGCGTTTGGGCGAAGGTAGAACAGCTTATTAAAGTACTCAATAAAAAACTAGTAGATAAAAGGAAAAATGATCTTTGCATAATGGGCGATAATAAAATTTATTATACAAATGATAAATGAAAATCATTATCAAATAAAGTAATCAAGAAATGGAAGCAAAAAGGTTAATGAAAAAAGCTCTTACAGCTATATTGCCTAACAAATCAAAGCAGACTATTGTTATACTCTCGTTTAAAAGATGATTTTACTGAGGCTGCATTCTAATGATCAACGATGATCAAAACAAAACGACTTCTCTTAGTTTAGAACAAATTCGTGAAGATATTGATAGTGTAGATCAACAGATTCAAGAATTATTAAATCGCCGCGCAAGCCTTGCTGAAGCTGTTGCTAAAGCTAAATTTGCTTCCGAAGAGAATCCTTTGTTTTATCGTCCTGAACGTGAAGCACAAGTTTTACGCAAAGTCATGGAGCGCAACCAAGGTCCTTTGTCTGATGTCACCATGGCGCGTTTGTTCCGTGAAATTATGTCTGCTTGCCTTGCTTTAGAAGCTCCGCAAAGTATTGCATTTTTAGGACCGGAAGGGACTTTTACTCAATCTGCCGTGCTTAAACACTTTGGTAAAGATGCAGTTGTTCGTCCATTACCAACAATTGATGAAGTGTTCCGTGAAGTAGAAGCTGGTAGTGCACATTACGGCGTAGTGCCAGTTGAAAACTCATCTGAAGGTATTGTGAACCATACTTTAGATTGTTTTAAAACATCGAATTTAAATGTGATTGGTGAAGTTGAATTACGTATTCATCATCAATTCCTTGTCTCTGAAAATACACGTAAAGACAGTATTAAACAGATTTATGCACACCAACAAACTTTAGCTCAATGTCGTCAATGGTTAGACGCGCATTATCCGGGTGTTGAACGTGTTGCTTTAAACTCAAATGCAGAAGCTGCACGTCGTATTCGCAACGAATGGCATTCAGCAGCGATTGCATCAGATATTGCAGCAGGTATGTATAACCTTGAAATTTTACATAGCAATATTGAAGATAATCCGGAAAATACTACTCGTTTCTTAGTCATTGGCCGTGAAAAAATTCCACAAAGTGGCAATGACAAAACTTCATTATTAATTTCAGCACATGACCGTGCTGGTGCTTTATTAGAAATTTTAGCGCCGTTTGCAAAACATAATATTAGCTTAACAAGTATTGAGACCCGTCCAGCATTACCTGAAAAATGGGCATATGTATTCTTTATCGATTTAGAAGGTCATATCGATCAAGAGAAT
Organism: Acinetobacter sp. V104_13; assembly: GCF_031798995.1. NCBI lineage: Bacteria > Pseudomonadati > Pseudomonadota > Gammaproteobacteria > Moraxellales > Moraxellaceae > Acinetobacter > Acinetobacter sp. V104_13. The sequence continues at coordinate 77,791 of NZ_JAVQNP010000010.1, forward strand.
GTTGCTGCGGCAATCAATGATATTCGCCCAATGGTAAAAGAGCTTCGTATTTTAGGTTCTTATCCTGCTGCCGTTCTTTAATCACTCATGTTGGAGTAATGACATGCATCAAGATGGGCATGTCATTATGCTTAAAAACAAATTGCTCAAAGGTTTAAATAACTTTGAGCAAAAGCAAAGTTGAAGTTATGTCACAACCCCTATTTAAAAAAGTTGCATTTATTGGTTTAGGACTCATCGGGTCGAGTTTGGCACGGGTTATTGTTGCCGAAAAGTTGGCGACAAATATTGTGGCTTCTACACGCTCACACAAAACTTTAGAAGATGCAAAATCACTTGGCTTAATACAAGAAGGATTTTCTGATCCTGTTGAAGCCGTGAAAGGGGCAGATTTAGTTGTTTTGGCCTTGCCAGTACGTGCGACACAAAAAGTGCTTGAACTAATTAAACCTTATTTGACAGAAACTACGATTGTAACTGATGTAGGAAGTACAAAAGGTAATGTCGTTGATGCAGCAAAAGCTGTATTTGGTGAAGATTTACCAGCAGGTTTTGTGCCGGGACATCCTATTGCTGGTAGTGAGCATACGGGCGTTCATGCAGGTAAGGTCGATTTATTTGCAAATCACAAAGTTATTTTAACGCCGTTACCCACAAGTGCAGAATGGGCTGTTGATAAACTAATTCAACTTTGGTCTGCTGCTAAAGCTGAAGTCATTTGTATGGACGTTGCCAAGCATGATGAAGTTTTAGCACATACAAGTCATTTACCGCACTTGATGGCATTTAATTTGGTTGAGCAACTTGCGAATCGTGAAGATAATCTTGATATTTTCCGCTATGCAGCAGGTGGCTTTCGTGACTTTTCACGGATTGCGGCTAGTGATCCCCAAATGTGGCATGACATTTTCTTTGCCAATAAAACAGCCATATTAAATGCTGTAGATGGCTTCGAAAAGCAACTTACCGTACTTAGAAAATTGATTGAAAACGAAGATTCTCATGCATTAATGGGTTTACTCGGTCACGCTCAGGCAGCACGTCAGCATTTCAATCATATGTTAGCCAAAAAACCTTTAATGGAGAAAAATAAGGTGACACAGCAATTCAGTATCTTACCGGGAAATAAGGCTTTTAAAGGTAAATTTACCGTACCGGGTGACAAATCTGTGTCACATCGCTCCATTATGTTTGGTGCTATTGCCGAAGGCACGACTCATGTCACTGGCTTCCTTGAAGGTGAAGATGCCTTGGCAACTTTGCAAGCATTCCGTGATATGGGCGTAAGCATTGAAGGCCCTAAAAATGGTGAAGTGACCATTCATGGCGTAGGCATGCATGGTTTAAAAGCACCAGCGAGTGCCTTGTATATGGGTAACTCTGGAACGAGCATGCGTTTGCTTTCAGGCATGTTGTCAGCACAAAAATTTGATTCAGTGATGACAGGTGATGCATCACTTTCTAAACGTCCAATGGAGCGTATTGCTAAGCCATTACGTTTAATGGGTGCGCAAATCCAGACAACAGGTGAGAAAGGTACACCACCTGTAAGTATTACTGGTGCTCAGCAATTAAAAGGCATTCAATACTACTTGCCAATGGCATCTGCTCAGGTGAAGTCGGGTATTTTACTTGCGGGCCTATGGGCTGAAGGTGAAACTTCGGTAACTGAGCCAGAACCAACTCGTGACCACACAGAGCGTATGCTTCGTGCATTTGGTTATGATGTTAAAACCGAAGGCAACAAGATTTCACTCGTTGGTGGTGGAAAATTAGTAGGTACTGATATTCAGGTTCCATCTGATATTTCATCTGCTGCTTTTTTTATGGTGGGTGCTGCAATTACAGAAGGTTCCGATGTTGTTCTGGAAGCTGTAGGTATTAATCCAACACGTACTGGCGTAATTGAAATTTTAAAACAGATGGGTGCTGACCTGACTGTTGAAAATGAACGTATTGCTGGTGGCGAGCCTATTGCTGATATTCATATTAAAGGTTCACGTACTCTTAAAGGTATTCATATGCCTGAAGACCAAGTACCTTTAGCAATTGATGAATTCCCCGCTTTATTTATTGCAGCAGCTTGTGCCGAAGGGCAAACAGTATTAACTGGTGCGGCAGAACTTCGTGTGAAAGAGTCTGACCGCATTCAGGTCATGGCTGATGGCTTAAAAATCATGGGTATTGATTGTACGCCAACTGATGATGGCATCATTATCGAAGGCAAAGGTAAATCTGGCGATTGGTCACCAATCTTTGCTGGCGGTGAAATCGAGTCACATCATGACCACCGTATTGCCATGAGTTTTAGTATGGCAGGTCTTCGTAATTCTGGTCCGATTACAATTCATGGTACTGAAACTGTGGCGACAAGCTTCCCGACTTTCACGGAGTTGGCGAATCGTGCAGGCTTAACAATCGAAGTTAGCCAATAACTTTTGACCTAACACATTTTATAATTGCTAACACAATAGCAACGGCAGCAGCGGGCTAAAGGCTTGGCTGCTGTTTGTTTATTGCTTATGCTAAGCGCAGATAATGATAATAGTGTTAGGACAAAGGATGAAAAAATTACAATTTATTGCCAGTTGCCCACAACATGGGGTGCTTGATCATCCACCAAATGAATGCCATATCACTCAAGAATATGTAGCGGCTTTACTGTTTAAACAATTGGGGCATTATGGCTTTGATGCACAGCATATTGTGCATGAGCATGAAAAGGTAGAAGTGAGTATTGATAATCATCTTTTACCTTTGTCTATTACTTGTCAAAAAACAGACCATGATGGACACCTGATGTGTGAAATTTCTGCCAATCCAGATGAAGAACAAGACTGGTTTGAGAAAATTGAAACACAAAGCATTATTCGTCAGCTTGCACAGGCAGTTGAAAATAGTTTGAAAGCTGATCATAGCTTTTCAGCATTTGAGTGGAAAAGCTAAAACATATTGTTTTAAGAGTTCTTTATGGAGTACGACTTTTTAGAAAAGTCGTACTATCTCTTTAGATTAAATATAAAAATACAAAATCTTTCCCGAAATCCCTACCTATCTTTAATGCATTGTGTATATTGAAATTATTACGATATTTACATAATTAGAGTGTGGTTTTCATGACACAAGTTGATATTGCAGCGTTATCTCCTCAAGTGGTTTGGCAGCATTTTCAAACACTTTGTACTATTCCTCGTCCATCGAAGCATGAACAGCAACTTCGTGAATTTCTACAAAACTGGGCCGAAAATCGGAATTTAGAAACTTACGTAGATAAAGTGGGGAATTTGATTATTCGTAAGGATGCGACGGCGGGTAAAGAACATGTGTCTGGCGTTATTCTGCAAGGCCATTTAGATATGGTCACTCAAGCCAATACTGGCACAGTACATGATTTCTTTAAAGACCCGATTCGTCCAGTTCTTGAGGATGGCTGGTTAATTGCTAAAGATACTACTTTAGGTGCTGATAATGGCATTGGGGTAGCATTAGCTTTGGCAGTTTTAGACTCAAATGATATTGCTCATGGGCCAATTGAAGTTCTTCTAACAGTTGATGAAGAAGCAGGGATGAGTGGTGCGCGACTTTTACAGGCAGGTGTACTAAAAGGGAAGTGGTTATTTAATATTGATACAGAAGAGTGGGGCGAGTTGTATCTCGGATGTGCTGGTAGTATTGATGTTGAAGTTGAGCAGCCGCTTAATTATGAACCAATTCCTGAAAATTTGAATATTGTTAATATTCAGGTGGCTGGTCTTAAAGGTGGCCACTCTGGCGTAGATATCCATTTAGGACGTGGTAATGCCAACGTTATTCTGGCCCGTTTTTTAAATCAGCATTTAGCGAAGCTTGGTGGACGACTTGTTGAGTTTATAGGTGGTACAGCTCGTAATGCTTTACCTCGCGAAGCTGTAGCAACCATTGCCATTTCATCTAACCAATTGCCTGAATTAGAAAAATTACTCGCTGAATATCAAACAGCATGGAAAAAACAGCTACAAGGTATTGATGACAATCTGCAATTAACTATTCAGCCTAATAGTGCTGAAGTGACCGAAGTGATTGCTCAACAACAGCAAAATGAATGGTTGCAAGCTTTAGCAACAAGTCCTTATGGCGTTGCAAGTATGAGTCAGGTTCTATCAGATATAGTTGAGACTTCAAATAATATTGGAGTGGTGAGACTAAATAGAGAAGGCGGAAAAGCTGTCTTAATGGTCCGTTCAATGGTGAACCAAGAAACTCAAGACTTTGCAGAAAAAATTCAAAAATATTTCAGTCAATTTAATATCGGCTCTACACTTACGCCGTTAGTGTCGGGTTGGACACCAAATCCAGATTCGGCTGCTCTAAAGTGCTTACAGCAGGCCTATCAAAATGCATTTAATATTGAGCCAAATCTTAAAGTGATTCATGCAGGCTTGGAGTGTGGGATTATTGCTGAACATTACCCACATTTACAGATGGTTTCGTTTGGGCCTGATATTCAAGGTGCACATGCACCAGGTGAACGAGTTAAAGTTGATACTGTAGAGAAATGCTGGAAGCTACTGGTAACCGCTTTGGCATCTGTAGAGTAGTTCTTTATAAATAAGAAGCTCAGTCATGAGCTTCTTAAACTTTGACCTTTACTCGATTTTTAAAAGTTGTCCTGTTTCACTTAAAGTAAATTCATCAAAATCATTCGCTAAATAAAAATGACCTTTATAAAACTGGCGAACTTCTTCGGTAATAGCTTGCTGCCCAGTTTTATCCTGATGTCTAGGGCTAAAGTGTGTCAGAATTAAATTGTCTAGAGATTGCTGCTCAGCAAATTCAGCCACCATTTTTGCTGAGCTGTGCATTGGTCCTTTACCTACTTTATCTAAGACTGTTTGCAAATAAGTTGCTTCATGAATAAGTAATTGAGCATTCTTACAAGCATCGGCTAATAATTCTGGCCGATCATTATCACCACCTATAATTGCATGAATCTGCTGATTTTGAATTTTGATAAAGTCTTGAGATTTTAAAATTCGCCCCTCAAACTCAACATCGTAGCCTCGTTTTAAATGCCCCCAAATATCGCCTTTAGGTACGCCAAGCTGAGTTAAAGCTTGAATATCTATCTTCTTCTGGGTGAATTTTATATAAATACTAAATGCAAAACTCGGAACACGATGACTTAGTGGATGTGCTTGAATAAAGAGCTCATCGGTGAGCTGCTGTGGCCGAGTTGCTTCATTAACATCAATAAATTTTATTGAATAAGGCAAATGTAAGTCTGTAAGTTGAGCAGTGATTTTAAACCATTGTTGAATTTCTTTGGGTGCAATCACGATTAATGGTTTTGTACGGGCATTCATGCCTGCACTTGCCAGTAAACCAACTAGGCCATAACAATGATCACCGTGAACGTGTGTAATACAAATGGCAACTAGGTTTTGTAGAGAAAGTTTGGCTTGCTGAATGCGGTGCTGCGTGCCTTCACCAGCATCAACTAAAATCCAGTTCTTATTTTTACTGTTACGAACGGCTAATCCTGAAACATTGCGTGAAAGTGTGGGTACACCTGATGATGTGCCTAAAAAGGTAAAATGAAGCATATTCTTGGAATTTTTAGTCAAATGTTTAGAGAGATTATAGACATTTATAAAATTTTATAGAAATTATGGTGAACGAATAATAGCGACCGAGTGAAAAAATATTTGGCACGTTTTGGGTTAAGCTGGAATAACTTTCAATAATGACAAGGCTTATAAAATGATGGGCATACTCTCAAGTTATGCCCATCAAATTACCGTTTATTTCATGATAATAAAGCGTGTAATGATTTGGCGAAGCTGCTTTAAATAGCCTGTAAAGAAGTGGTTGGCACCCGGCAAAATTGTGATTGGATGTTTTTGTGGTTTTGCCCACTCAATTGCATCTGAAAGTAAAGTAATATCATCTTGCTCACCATGAATGAGTAGAATATCACCTTGAATTTCAGGAGTTTTATAGTGACGTAAACCTACTACAGTAGCGGTTGGTAAACCACATAAAATTAACTGTACAGGTCGTAATTCAGGTGCAAGCTGTGCAAAGCATTTTGCTAAAACATGTGAGCCAAAGCTAAAACCGCCTGCATAAAATGGTAGGCCTTCATGAAGCTTACGAACGTGCTCAATTACAGCTAAGATATCTTCAGTTTCACCATGGCCTTCATCATGAATGCCTTCACTGCCACCTAGGCCGCGGAAACTTGGGCGGTAAACAATGCAACCATATTCATTAAAGATTTGGGTTAAAAGGGCAGGGACTTTATGTTGAGGGGTTCCACCTTGCAATGGGTGCGGATGACAAACAACCGCAAAGCCTTTGATTTCACCTTCAGGGCGGTCAACGAAAAGTTCAATTTTACCTACTGGACCCTGGATGAAAGTTTGCTCAGACATATAAGAACCGCTAAATAACAATACGTGATGCTATTTTACCGATAGTCGTCATTGAAAACACGAGTTAGCATTAAAAAATATCAACTGTTATAGTTGGTATTAAGAATAATTTTTTCAGGTTGTCTATGCTTGCTTTAATTTCTCCTGCAAAAACTTTAGATTATGAATCAGCGTTACCTACAGATGAGTTTACTCAGCCTCGCTTGTTAGAAAACTCAGCACAATTAATTGATGTTTGTCGCAAACTTTCTGCTTCGGAAATTGCGAGTTTAATGAGTGTCAGTGAAAAAATTGCCACACTAAATGCAGATCGATTTAGAGATTGGAATCCCGAATTTAATTTCTCAAATGCTCGCCAAGCAATCTATGCATTTAAAGGGGATGTTTACACTGGTTTAGATGCCTACCATTTAAAAGACAAAGATATTGATTTTGCACAGAAGCATTTGCGTATGCTCTCTGGTTTATATGGTTTATTGCGTCCTTTAGATTTAATGATGCCTTATCGTTTAGAGATGGGCACGAAATTAAAAAATACGCGTGGTCATAATTTGTATGAATTCTGGGGTGAAATTATCACAAACCAGATTAATGAAGACTTGGCAGAAATTAAATCTGAATTGCTGGTAAATCTAGCTTCAGATGAATATTACAAGTCTGTCAATGAAAAGAAAATTAAGGCTGAAATTGTGAAGCCTGTTTTTCTTGACCAGAAAAATGGCAAATATAAAGTCATTAGTTTCTATGCGAAAAAAGCACGCGGTTTAATGGCTCGTTTTATTATTGAAAATCAATTAAATAAAGCTGAAGACATCAAAGCGTTTAATACCGAGGGTTACTACTTTGATGTTGATAACTCAACGGCAAAAGAGTTGGTATTTAAACGTGATGAGCAATAATCTTAAGCGTGGTTAATAGATGATGATGCAGCTTTATTTATCAAAACTAAAGCATGTTTGGTTTGAGCTGCATCAGCATTATGATTTTTCTGAACCGCAGAAAATCTATAATGAACTTATTGCGGCTTATAGTGAAAAGCAGCGAGCCTACCATACCGACCAACATTTATATGAATGTTTGAGTTTAATGGAGGCGGTTCAATACGGATTAAATGATCCGTACGCTGTTGCATTGGCTCTCTGGTTTCATGATGTTATCTATGATCCTCAAGCACCAGATAATGAGCTTAAAAGTGCTGAGTTATTTGAACAATTGATGGCACAAGATTTATCGTTCGATACTCTAGAGAAAATAAAGCGTTGGATACTTGCGACTCAAAAGCATGGATTAACCGATGAAATAGATTTGCAATTTTTGTTGGATATTGATTTAGCTATTTTGGCAGCAACGCCTGAACGTTTTATCCAGTATGAACAGCAAATTCAGCGGGAGTATTCTTGGGTTGATCCAGAAGTATATTCAATTAAGAGAAAACAAGTTTTAATACATTTTTATCAGTCTGAACCACTTTATCAAACTGTATATTTCCAAAAGAATTTTGAGTTAAACGCCAAGGATAATTTAAGACGAATATTGGAATAGCCTAAGCATATTAGAATAAAGCGATATATTTTTAAAACGTAAAATGGTTATATGACAGGAGAGGAATCACTGGAAAAAGCAGTGATTCCTTGGAAATAAATTATTTAAAGAAATAACCTGTTTCTGGCGAGCTTGCATTTGCCATGCGTTTACGTGGCATACGACCTGCTAAAAATGCTTCACGTCCTGCTTCAACAGCTTTTTTCATTGCGGAAGCCATCAAAATAGGGTTTTGAGCAGCTGCAATTGCTGTATTCATCAATACACCATCACAACCAAGTTCCATCGCAATAGCAGCATCACTTGCTGTACCAACGCCTGCATCGACTAAAACTGGAACTTTCGCATTTTCTTTAATAATTGAAATGGTATGTGGATTTAAAATACCTAAACCTGAACCAATTAGACTACCTAAAGGCATAATCGCAACACAGCCCATACTTTCAAGTTCTTGAGCAATGATTGGGTCGTCAGAGGTATAGACCATAATCTCAAAACCGTCATCAATCAAAGTGCGCGCGGCTTTTAAAGTCTCGGTTACATTTGGATATAAGGTTTTTTCATCACCCAATACTTCAAGTTTTACTAGGTTATGACCATCCAGTAGCTCGCGCGCTAGCATACACGTGCGTACTGCGCTGTCAGCATCAAAACAACCTGCAGTATTTGGCAAAATTGTATATTTCTCTGGCGGAATGACCGAAAGTAAATTCGGTTGATCTGGATTTTGTCCAATATTCACACGGCGGATTGCGACAGTTACGATTTCTGCACCACTGGCTTGAATAGCTAAATCCGTTTCATTTAAGTCTTTATATTTGCCAGTTCCGACCAATAAACGAGATTGAAAAGAACGTGAACCAATAATGAGAGGGGTGTCTTGCATGGATAACTCCGACTTAGCCGCCGCCAACAGCGTGAATAATTTCGATACGGTCATGTTGAGCAATAGAAATTTGCTCTAATTTGCTTTTAGAAACGATTTGCTGATTGTGCTCGACAGCAAAACGTTTTCCTTCAAGTGCCAACTCCTGAATGAGTTGCAACAGGTTTTGGCTAGGCGTGTCCGTTAATTCGCCATTTAAATAAATTTGCATGATCACATTCCGATTATTTTGCGTATTTGAAAGCATTCCAAGCCAAGACTAGCCATCCCGCAATCATTAAGGCTCCACCGATTGGCGTAATTGCGCCTAATATTCGTGGTAAACCTAGCGCCATGATGTAAAGCGAACCACAAAAAAATAGAATACCAATTTGGATAAGCAAGAAAGATAACTTGATTGGGAAATGAGGAAGAACCTTACTTAAAATACCAAGAGCTAATAAGCCAAGCGCATGATAAAAAAAGTAGTCGGTTGCAGTCTGCCACCAAGCAAGTTGCTCAGGACCCGCGTGAGCTTTAAGACCATGTGCTCCAAAAGCACCCAACATGACTGCAAAAGCAAGATTAAGGGCTGAAATGGCGATCCACATAACAAAAAACGCAACTGAATAATGAAAGGCAACGTTAACATAGATTGGGTTGGCTAAACATAGCCAGATAAAACAAAAGGGCGATTCGCCCTTTTATTTTTTTCATTTATTTTAGCTTGCTGACATGGCAGTTTTGATTTTTTCCATCGCATTTTTTTCAAGCTGACGAATACGTTCTGCCGAAACATTATATTCAGCTGCTAACTCGTGAAGAGTAGATTTGTCATCATCTAACCAGCGGCGTTGTAAAATATTACGCGAACGGTCATCTAACTGGTCCATTGCATCATGCAAGGCTGAAGTACTTTGCTCTTCCCAGTCTTCGTTCTCGACTAAACGGGCAGGGTCGTAGCGGTTATCTTCAAGATACAACGCAGGGGCAGTATGTGGGGTATCGTCGTCATCATCGCCTTGTGCTTCAAAAGCAGCATCATAAGCAGTTAAACGACCTTCCATTTCCAGAACTTGTTCTGGAGTTACATTTAAGTCATTCGCAATCGATTGAGCTTCTTCGAGCGTTAACTTTTTACTCGATTTCTTTAAACTACGTAAATTGAAAAATAATTTACGCTGAGCTTTTGTCGTTGCAATTTTGACGATACGCCAGTTGCGAATAACGTATTCATGAATTTCTGCCTTAATCCAGTGGACGGCAAAAGATACTAGACGCACGCCCATATTTGGGTCGAAACGTTTCACGGCTTTCATTAAGCCTAAATTACCTTCTTGAATAAGGTCGCCTTGTGGTAGGCCATAACCTGCATAGCTGCGCGCAATATGAACGACAAAACGTAAATGCGACATTACCAGCATTTTTGCGGCATCAAGATCTTGGTCATAATAATAACGTTCAGCAAGTTCTTTTTCTTGCTCAGCCGTTAAAATAGGAATCTGATTGACAGTACTGATATATGCACCAAGGTTTACACCGGGCGCAGACAATGACAGGGGCATCAATTGATTGCTGCTGTCACTCATGAGTTCTCCTTATAGGATCGAATGGGATAACCAATAAATTCATCTTAATTTGAATCAGCTTCATAATTAAGGAAAATTGGGTAGAGAAATGTAAAATTTTATGCAATTTCTAATCTTTTAGTTTAGCAAAGAATTATTGAGTTTCAATTAAATAGTGAAATTCTCTTTCTGATATGTGTGTAGTTTGACACGTAAAATGATGTAAACCACAGTAACGAGTTACATCAATTTCACTATGAGGATCTGAAGATTTTAATAAAAATTGTTGTTTGCCTGACGCTTTTTTAAGTTCACGTTTTAGCATTAACAATGGCATTGGGCAGGGTTGTCCAAGGGCATTAATTTCAATGGGTGCTGTATTAGAAGAAGTATTGCTCATTCATCATCAAAACAACTAAAAAAAATATTCTAACAAATTTTTAATAAATACAGCATATTTTATGAAAGAAGATGCAGGGAATTTCTATAAAAAATATTGTAATAAGCTGTTTAAAAAAAGAACTAAAAATAGGGGAAATATTTGAAAAAAATTCTATTAATTGTCATAAACCCGTGTTAAGCTCGAACCGTTTTAGGATTTACCACACAATCAAATTGATTTAATAACCCTATAACAAATGGATGTAACCGGAAATTGTTGATAGTTTTACAGAATGATTACAAGCTTTAAGATTATAAATATTTTAAAACCTTGTTTGCTCTGCTGTTTGCAACACCGGAAGGTCCTTTTTTCAACATCTGAGGATTGACTTATGACAGCTCGTGAACAAGGCGTAGTAAAGTGGTTTAATGACACTAAAGGCTTTGGTTTTATTCAACGTAACGGCGGCGACGATGTATTCGTTCACTTCCGTGCAATCGTAGGTGACGGTCACCGTTCTCTACGTGATGGTCAACGTGTAGAGTTTAGCGTTGTACAAGGTCAAAAAGGTTTTCAAGCTGAAAACGTTCAGCCTTTAGACTAAGACTAATTCATCTTTTTGATGAATGATGGACGCTCCAATTTTTGAATTGGGGCGTTTTTGTTTATAATGATCTTCTCATTCGAGAGATTGTTTGTTAGAGCGCGTATTTATGACATCTGGTTTTGAAACCTTGAATTTACATCCGCAACTTAAAAAGGCGATTGATGCTTTAGGGTTTACTCAAATGACCCCAATTCAGCAAAAGGTTTTAAAATATACATTAGCCGGGCATGATGCAATTGGGCGAGCACAAACAGGAACAGGTAAGACAGCTGCCTTTCTGATTAGTGTAATTAATGATTTACTCAATAATCCGGTTCAAGAGCAACGCTTCCGTGGCGAGCCTCGTGCTTTAATCTTGGCACCTACTCGTGAGTTGGCATTGCAAATTGAAAGCGATGCAAAATTTCTCACAAAATTCTCTAATTTACATTTAGTGACTCTGTTGGGTGGTGTTGATTTCGATAAGCAGAAGAAGCAACTTGATGCTAATTTTGTCGATATCATGGTAGCCACACCTGGGCGATTAATCGATTTTGTAGAACAAAAAGAAGTCTGGCTCGATCAAATTGAATTTCTAGTTATTGATGAAGCTGACCGTTTATTAGACATGGGCTTTATTCCTTCGGTAAAACGTATTGTTCGTTATTCACCACGCAAGGAACAACGTCAAACACTCATGTTCTCAGCGACGTTTAGTTATGACGTCTTGAATTTGGCAAGACAATGGTTATTTGAACCTGTAACTGTTGAAATTGAGCCTGAACAAAAGACCAATAACGATGTAGAGCAACGTGTTTATGTTGTTGCTAAACAAGACAAATATCGTTTACTGCAAGATATCTTACGTGAAGAGCCAATCGATAAGGTTATGATTTTTGCTAATCGACGTGACCAAGTCCGCCGTCTTTATGATCATTTAAAGAAAGATGGATATAGAGTTGGTATGCTTTCAGGTGAGATTGCTCAAGATAAACGTTTAAAAATGTTAGAGCAATTTAAGCAAGGTAAACATAATATTATGATTGCGACAGATGTTGCTGGTCGTGGTATTCATGTGGATGGCGTGTCGCATGTCATCAACTTTACATTGCCTGAACAATCTGACGATTATGTACACCGTATTGGTCGTACAGGTCGTGCTGGCTCACAAGGGGTAAGTATTAGTTTCTTATCTGAAGATGATGCCTTTTATTTACCCGAGATTGAAAAAGCAATTGGTAAAAAATTACCACTGACCAGATTAGATGGTTATTGCTAATAAAAAATCCCAATCAAATGATTGGGATTTTTTTTATTAATTAATTTTACAATAGAAAGTAAGCGTTGTTTGGTAGTCATCATCTTTTGCTAAAGATGCATTTTTACCAGTTAATGTACCAATAACACCTGCTGCTGCTTCAACCATTTGACCAGTTTTTTCACTTACAACATCTTTTAATACACCGTTATATGTTGTTTTTTCATCTACAACGACTGGTGTAGTGCTTTTTGAGCAAGTTTTTTGAGCTGCAGTAATCGCATTATTTTTCGCAATTAAATTGGTTTTGCCAATACCTGTAACTTCAAACTGATTATTTTCTTTTTGAACTGCTAAAGTATTTTTAGGAGTAGTTGCGCAAGCACCAAGTAATAAAACAACACCGCTCATTGCGCTCGCTAAAATTATTTTTTTCATAATGCACCTAAAGTTAATCGCTAAAAGACATAGCTATTTGAACATAAGTTTTCTAGTTGATTTTGAAGACGTTGTATGAGTTTTGATGTTTTGTATTAAAAAATGTCAAAGTGAGAGTTCGCTAATTTTATAAGCTAGATTCAATGGTGGATTAACGGTAGATTATGCTAATCTATTTTGAATTTTTGAGTTAGATCAATATTAATGACGGAATCAGCAATACAAATAATTCACCAAAATATTCATCAGCGTCAGTCTATTGGCCAATTAGTTGAGCCAGCTCCAAGTACAGAGCAATTAGAGTTAGCTTTCCAAGCAGCTTTGACTGCTCCAGATCATCATAGACTTAAGCCAACGCGTTTTGTGGTTGTTTCAGGCGAACAACGTGGTGCTTTTGGTGAAGTTTTAGCAAAGGCTCTAACAGATTTAGGTGAAACTGATCCCGCTCAACTCGAACGTGTTAAACAACATCCTTTTCGCGCACCATTACTCATTTTGGCGCTTACACAACTACAAGATCATCCGAAAGTACCGCATTTCGAACAAATCTTAAGTACGGGTGCCGCAGTACAAAATCTTTTATTATCTCTACAAGCTCAAGGTTTTTCGACCATGTGGCGTAGTGGTGCAGTTGTCGAATCAAATTGGTTAAAACAGCATTTAGGTCTGCAACCTCTTGATTTAATTTCAGGTATTATTTACGTCGGCACAGCAGCTAAAGTAATTGCACCGCGTGCAGATATTGAAAGTAAAGAATTCGTAGAAGTTTGGCAGGCTTAAACGTTTGTAGAAGTAAGAAATAGGATAATAAAAGATGGCTGAATTTAAGTTTACAGATTTGGTGGAACCTGTTGCGGTTGATAAAAAAACTGCTTTACGTATTACCGTTCTAGGGGGAGGAAGCTTTGGAACGGCTATGGCAAATTTAGCTGCACGTAATGGTTGCGATACCATGATCTGGATTCGTGACGCCGAAACAGCTGAGGAAATTAATAAAACCCACATTAATAAACGTTATTTGCCAGATTTTATTTTAGAGTCATCATTACGCGCTGTGTCTGATCTTGAACAAGCTGTATGTGACCGAGATATTATTTTAGTCGCAATTCCAAGTCACTCATTCCGCGATGTCTTAAAACAAATCGCTCCTTATATTACTGCACAAGCGGTTGTGTCTTTAACCAAAGGTGTTGAAGCTAAAACTTTCAGCTTCATGAGCGATATTATTCGTGAAGAATTACCTGAAGTTCCTTATGGTGTGCTATCAGGTCCAAACCTTGCAAAAGAAATTATGGCGGGTATGCCGTCTGGCACCGTGATTGCCAGTGACTCCGAATTAGTTCGTTATGCTGTGCAACATGCCTTACATAGTGCTCTATTCCGTGTTTTTGGTAGTGATGATGTACACGGGGTAGAGTTAGGTGGTGCGCTTAAAAACATTTATGCGGTTGCAATGGGAATTGGTGCTGCTTACAAGATTGGTGAAAACACCAAAAGTATGATTTTAACGCGTGCTTTGGCCGAGATGAGCCGTTTTGCAGTAAAACAAGGCGCAAATCCGCTTACATTCTTGGGGTTGTCAGGTGTTGGTGATTTATTCGCGACTTGTAATAGCCCTTTAAGCCGTAATTATCAGATTGGTTATGCTTTAGGTTCGGGTAAAACGCTGGATCAGGCAAGTAAAGAGTTGGGGCAGACAGCAGAAGGTATCAATACAATTGTTCAGGTGCGTGGTAAAGCAGAAGAATTAGATGTTTATATGCCTATCACTAATGCTTTATATGAAGTTATTTTCGAAGGGGCGCCTCCTTTAAATATTGCATTGTCTCTTATGAAAAACGGACACCGTAGTGATGTTGAATTTGTTTTACCTCATCACGAAGTCTGAAGAAGAAATGTCATAAATTGTGGTTATAATGCAGGAATTATTAACAAGGAAAATTTATGCAACTGACATTGGTTCGCCATGGGGAAGCCGCTCCACCTGTAAATGGTAACGACACTAAACGCCCTCTTACTGCTCGTGGACATGCTCAAGCAGAACAGACAGCAACATTTTTAAAAGATATTGTTAAGCCTGATATTTTTGTAGTTAGTCCTTTGTTACGTGCTCAAGAGACATTGGCACATATTCAAGCGTACTTTAAAGATGTGCCTGTGTTGTTATGCGATAAAATTAAACCTGATGATAACGCCAAAGAGGCAGTCGAGTGGTTGTCTCAGGTTCCTTATGAGTCAATTGTAGTCGTGTGTCATATGAATGTAGTAGGGCATATTGCTGAGCTACTGACTCATGAAAGCTTTAATCCATTTGCGTTGGCTGAAGCTCGAATTTATGATCAGGCTGTGATTGCAACTGGTTTATCAACACAAAAAAATAGTTTTATACCCACAATATAAATAAAAAGGTTATTTAGCCCATTATGCTGTATTTATGGATGCCTGAAACCAATGGAATATGGCATTGGTCTAACGGAGAAAACTGGTTGCAGGCTGAAAGCCTCGATCAATTAATACAAGACCTACAATTGCACCAAGGAAAAGAGGCTGTTGTCTTTTTTCCTAGTCGTCATGCTCAGGTATTCCAGCAACAAATAGCAAAGTCTCATTACAAGCAACTCGGAGCAGATGGTGTTAAATATTTGCTTGAAGAGTTTGTAACTTTGCCTATTGATCACATGAAAGTAGTTCATCATTTTCATGCTGATCAATTAACAATATTGGGCGTTGCAAAAACTACTGTGGAAACATGGCAACATGCAATGAATTTGTTGCCAATCAAGCTGGTTGCTTTGTTGCCAGACTTTTTGATTTTGCCAGAACCACAAGAACACCAAGTTATCCTGTGTAATATTGACCAAAAATTACTGGCGCGTGAAAGTAAATGGGTTGGTAATTCACTAGATGATTTGGGATTGTTTTTGGAATTCCAGCCAGTTGAAACAAACTATCAATATAGTGGATTAACGACAGAACAATTAGAAAGCTTAGAAGCAGCTTCTAGTGTTGAGCAACGTTCAGAATTTTTTTATCAGTTTCAGGGCTTAGATAAACCTAAACAGCATCCTTTTAACGTTTTACCAAAAGCCAAAGGGCAAGAGCAAACGGTTTCTGGGTACTGGAAAGCATGTGCTGTTATTCTTTTAGCAATAATTGTGGTTCAGTTTAGCTATGATTTGTTGCGTTGGGTAAAATTAAGAAATGTAGCGAATCAAACAGCTGAGCAGACGATTGAACAATATAAATATTGGTTTGGTCCTTCTAGTCGCGTAAATGAACAAAATATAAAAAGCCAATTTGAAAGTCATTTAAGAATGAGTAAACAAGGCGATACACAAGCACTTTCTTTATTGAGTCGTGTTGGACCTATTTTGATGCAAAGACAAATTTTAGCTCAGCAATTAAATTATGATGCTTCTACACTAACCATGGCCTTGAAAGCAAAGTCGGCAGATGATTTGCAAGCTTTAACACAGCAGCTTAATCAGCAAGGATTTAAGGCGGAGTTAGGTAATATTCAAGCCGATGGTGGTGGGGCGATTGGGGTGGTGAAAATACAATAATGAAAATGTTAGCTCAATTGCAAAACCGCTTTGATCAGTGGATCGAACAAGTTAATCAATATTTAGACCGTTTGACTGCCCGTGAACGTATCATGGTGGTCTTTACTACAATTTTTGTTGTAGTGGCTATTATTGGGGCTTCACTTTGGAAAATGCATTCCTTAGCAGAACAGCAGCAACAGCGCTTAAATGATTTAAAAGATTTGATGGTGTGGATGCAAAGTAATGCAGTCACTATGAAACCTGCGAGTGAGCTTGAGCTGGGGCAGGCAGAAAAAATACAACGTGTAGCTCAACAGCAAGGTTTAACGGTTACTTCTCAGCAAAATGGCGAGCAGTTACAAATTATTGTTACTCATCAGAATTACGCAATTTTAGCTAACTTTTTAACCCAACTGGCACAAATGGGCTTAAGTATTGAAAAAATGGAAATGGTTTCAAGTGAAGGTCAGATTAAATTAACAGCGACGGTTCAATAACATATTAAAATATGCTGGTCTTAAGCATGGTGTTTTGTGCTCCCTGTGCCTATAATATGCCTACCTAAAATCAGTAGATTGTGATTGGTATGTTATATTCACTTGCTCGCCCGATGTTGTTTAGTTTAGCACCAGAGCGTGCCCATGAATTAACATTATCTATGCTTGATAAAGCACATAAGTTCGGCCTACTCCGTCAGAGCGTAGAAGCGAAGCCAACGACTTGTATGGGAATTGAATTTCCAAATCCGGTAGGTTTAGCAGCTGGTCTTGATAAAAATGGTGCACACATTGATGCTTTAGCAGGGCTAGGGTTTGGTTTTATTGAAATTGGAACCATTACGCCGCGTCCTCAGTCGGGTAATCCGCAGCCCCGCTTATTCCGTATTCCAGAAGCTCAAGCCATTATTAACCGTATGGGGTTCAATAATGATGGTGTTGATAAGCTGATTGAAAATGTCAAGGCTTCAAAGTTTAAAGGAATTTTAGGCATTAATATTGGTAAGAATGCTGATACACCTGTAGAAAAAGCTGTTGATGACTACCTGATTTGCCTTGAGAAAGTGTATAACTACGCTTCTTACATTACCGTTAATATTTCATCTCCAAATACTAAGAACTTAAGAAGTTTACAAAGTGGCGATGCATTAACTGAACTATTGCAAACCTTAAAAGAAAGACAACTTGAGCTAGCTGAACAAAATAATCACTATGTTCCTTTGGTTCTGAAAGTTGCACCTGATTTAACAGTGGAAGATGTTGAATTTATTGCAGCGCAGTTAGTGCAGTTTAAAATTGATGGCTTGATCGTTACTAATACGACCTTATCAAGAGAAGGTGTAGAAAATCTTCCTTATGGTAATGAGTCGGGTGGTTTATCAGGCGCACCTGTTTTTGAAAAAAGTACAGAATGCTTACGTTTGTTTGCCCAAACATTAAAAGGACAAATCCCGTTAATTGGCGTGGGTGGAATTTTGTCGGGTGAACAGGCAGCAGTTAAACAGCAAGCTGGAGCAACATTAGTACAGATCTATAGTGGGCTAATTTATACAGGTCCTATTTTAGTGAAACAATGTGTTGCAGCTATGTCTTAAGTGAATATGAACACAATTGATATCATTATTCTGATACTTTTGCTCATTGGGGGGCTAAACGGTTTGCGACAAGGATTTATTAAAGCCTTTGCGAACTTGGTAGGATGGGTCATTGCATTAATTATGGGTGCAAAATATGCTGTCCTTCTTGCTCCGTCTATGTCGGGTTTAAGTCATGATCCAGTTGTTCAAAAAATTGCAGCTTTTGCATTTATAGCGCTTTTGATCATTGTTTTAACATGGATCGTCTCTGCATTTTTAAATGGCCTCTTGAAAAGTCTGAAATTGGGGCCATTAAATCGTTTAGCAGGTGGTGCTTTTGGTTCTTTAAAGGGCTTGTTGGTTGTACTAATTACAATGCAGGGTGTAGGGCCTTGGGTTGAGAGTTCACCACACTGGAAACAGTCCAAATTTATACAGTTTTTATTGCCTTATGCGCCTTTGGCTACCGAGTTGTCTAAAGATGCTGCAAGTGAGGCATTTCATCAAATAACATCTGGAGGTAGTGCATCAGGCACTCCTTCAAAACCAATGGACGAATCGGAAGATTTAGAAAACCGATCCGACCATTCGACAAAGAATCCTTTTTATTAATTCCTAGCTTGTCTGCGAGGTTGCTATGTGTGGAGTTGTTGGTATAGCCGGTAAATCGCCAGTGAACCAAATGTTGTTTGATGCTTTAACGATGTTGCAACATCGTGGGCAAGATGCAGCTGGAATAGTAACCTGCCATGAAGGCCGTCTTTTCCTTCGTAAGGATAACGGTATGGTGCGTGATGTCTTTCATACTCGTCATATGAGAGCATTACTTGGTAATTATGGTATTGGCCATGTACGTTACCCAACTGCTGGTTCTGCGAGCAGTGCTGAAGCACAACCATTTTATGTAAACTCACCTTACGGTATCACGCTTGCACATAATGGTAACTTGACCAATGCAGAAGAAATTCATGATGATCTGTTTAAAACAGATTTACGTCATATGAATACAGATTCTGACTCAGAAGTTCTTTTAAACGTATTCGCGCATGAATTACAGAAAAAAGGCACTTTAAATCCTACAGCTGACGATATTTTTCACACGGTTTCTCGTGTGCATGAGCGTTGCCAAGGTGCGTATGGTGTAGTAGCGATGATCACTGGTCATGGTTTGGTTGGTTTCCGTGATCCGAATGGTATTCGCCCACTTATTTACGGTTCACGCGTGACTGAACAAGGTGAGATGGAATACATAATTGCTTCTGAATCGGTTGCTATTACTGCTCTTGGTTTCAAAATTGAGCGTGATATTGAACCAGGTGAAGCAATTTTCATCAATGCAAATGGCGAGTTGTTCTCTAAACAATGTGCTGCTAATCCTAAATACCGTCCATGTATTTTTGAATACGTTTATTTTGCTCGTCCTGATGCCATTATTGATGGAATTTCGGTTTATAAAGCACGTTTAAAAATGGGTGAAAAGCTTGCTCATAAAATTTTACGTGACTGGGGTGAGGACCATGATATTGATGTGGTGATTCCAATTCCAGATACGAGCCGTACTTCAGCTTTAGAACTTGCAAATATTCTAGGTGTGAAGTTCCGTGAAGGTTTTATGAAAAACCGTTATATCGGCCGTACCTTTATTATGCCGGGTCAACAGCAACGTAAAAAATCTGTACGTCAAAAATTAAACCCTGTTGAGTTGGAATTCAAAGGCAAGAACGTTCTATTGGTGGATGACTCTATTGTACGTGGTACAACGTGTAATGAGATTATTCAGATGGCACGTGATTCTGGTGCAAAAAAGGTATACTTTGCGTCAGCAGCACCGAAAGTAATGTATCCAAACGTTTACGGTATTGATATGCCTGCTAAAGCTGAGCTTATTGCTTCAGAACGCAGCGTGGAAGAAATCCAAGAAATTATTGGTGCTGATCGTTTGATTTTCCAAGAATTGGAAGACTTGAAAAATGCTGTACGTACCAGCAAAGTGCCTGACTTAACTGAGTTCGATTGCTCAGTATTTGATGGAATCTATGTAACAGGTGATATTGATGGTAACTATCTAAATAATTTGGAGCAGAAGCGTAATGACTCTGCTAAGAAGAAAAAAGATGGTTATATTGACGTTAATGTCGATGCTGCTTCTGTAGATTTAACAGGCATCAAAGAAGAATAGAAATAGCCGAAAAAAGCGGGTATTTCCCGCTTTTTTCTTTTATGATGAAACCTAACAATGTAATTGGGAATATTTACATTGAAAGAAGTAAGCCACTATCTCATCGAAAATAAAAATATGGCATGGTCCATCACTATGTGTTTGGTTGCTGTGCTGCTTACTATTTTTATCTTAAATTTAATTTTAGGTTTACTCGTTCATTTTTTTGATTATAGCCAGCCAATTTGGTGGCACACCTTAAGTCCTTACTTCGTTGCGCTATTACTTTTTATTATGGTTTGGTCGGTAGTTACCGAACTTTATATTCTGCGTAAAGGTGGGCACTCTTTAGCAAAACAACTTAAAGCACGTCGTTTGGTGAAAGAGGAGAGTACTCCCGAAGAACTCGCGGCATTAAAAATTACAGAACACTTAGCCCAAAATTTTTCACTAAAAGTTCCAACCGTATATGTATTACCTGATGAAGTTGGTGTAAATGCACTTACGGCAGGTTTTCATCCCAAAGATATTGTAATTATTCTGACATGGGGTGCTTTACAGAATCTGGATAAGCTTGAGTTATATGGTTTATTGGGCCATGAATTTAATCAGATTTTATCGGGTGAGGCTGTTGAGAATACTAAATTAAAGATTTTATATAGCGGCTTAACAACTTTTAGTCAGTGGGGCAGTAAATTAGCCAAGCAAGGTTTTAAGCGCTATAGCCCGGGTTATAAACATAAATTTGAAACTGTTTTTGTTGCGGTCGGTGGAGTCATTTGGTTGGCTGGAAGCCTAGGTGTACTGATTACTCGCTTTATTAAATATTTGACTTTGAGTGGGCGCACATTTCGTAATGACCAAAAAACAGTACGACTATTAAAAAATAATGCGAATACCCAAACTTTGTTGCGTATTTATGTTCACCACTCTGGTTCGCAAATTCATAGTGCTTATTCCGAATCAATCGCACATATGTGTTTTGCTAACTCACTGAGTCCACAAAGTTGGATGAATATTCACCCGAGTATTCGTGAACGTATTTATGAGTTAAATCCTACTTTGCTACAAGATTTACAATTAGAAAATTTAAAGAAGCTTCGCAACCGTCCGTTGTTTAGCTTATTTCATTTCTTGGAAGAATCTGAGAAAGAAATTTATATTCCGTGGTCATCTCCACAGCCTCTACCTTTATTAAGGTTATCACCAATTAGTTTTGCATTAAATGATGCCATTAAACCCCTGAGTAGTGATGTACGTCGAAATAAAAAGCGTCCTGAATTAATTCAGCGAGCACTACAAACTGCGACTGGTTCACGTGAAGTTATGGTTGCTATTTTGATGATTCGCCAATATCGCGAGTTTATTCCAAAAGATGCACCTGTGAGTCATGCCATTATCGATGCATTATTGAATTTGGATGGGCGTATTCATATTCAGATATTTCATGATGCTTGTAAAAATATTGGACATATACCCGCAAGTATTGCGCGGCAATTTCTTACTAAGTTGGCCCTCATTATCCAAGAAGATGGTGAGATTGGGTTGTTAGATGCACTACTATTGGAGCGAGTTAAACATGAATTGAATTTGATGCCGTTACATCTACCGACTGCATTTGAAGAAGTGAAACCTCAAATTGTTCGTTTGATTGATGCTTTACTTCATGTTCAGCAAATTAATAGCCCAAATCAATTAGAAGTACGTGAGCGTATTTTGCGTTCGCTGCTCAATCCCGATGAAATGTATATCTATGATGAAATTTCAGATGAGCCATTAGATCTGGCTGAAATTTTAAATGATATTGCTGGTTTATTATTACGTGACCGTCTAAGTATTCTAGCTATTGCAGAAATGTGTTTGTGGAGCGACCGTATTATTACGCAAGATGAACTGGATGTGCTTGAATTGCTTTATTGGCGTTTTGGCTTCGAGACAGAAGAAATTGTGGATCAAATGCAAAAGAGAAATAGTGTGATGATTATTTAAAAGACATATACGATTATAAAAACATCTGAATGAAATAAAACACTGAAAAAAAAACTGAAGCCCGTTAGAATGTAGATAGAGTAGAGGTATTGATTTACAGATGATTGGGCAGCAAAGAAATATATTGGCAACTTTAGGAATTGATGTATGGATTCCTAAGACACAGGTGTGCCAAAAAAATAATGCTCAAAGTCTCTGGCGAGATCAAGCTGCGCCAGAAGGTGAACCAATTATATTGCCTTCTAAGAGCAATCCAGTTGTTGAGCAACCGACAAAACCACAAGTCAACGAAGTTCCAAAAGTTGAACCTGAAATTGCGGTACCACTTCCAGTAGAAGTTCCGCCTGTTGTGTCGCCTCGTACTGAAGTACAAGCTCCAGTGGTTACGATTGCTTCATTTGAGTTACAGGCTTTTGCGCTTGAAAAATGCGTTATTTTTTTAGATGTTACCAATTTAAGTGAAGAAGAAAAGCAGCTTTGGAATAACATTCAAAAAGCAAAAATAGGGCAATATGCTGAACTAAAATGGCCGTTCCCTTTAGCTAACTATCAAGATCAACGTGGTGCAGGTTCATATATTCAAGGATTTTTAGATGCTGTCGCAGCAGACAAGAAAATCTTGTGCCTTGGGGAATGTTCTTATATTCAACATGCCAATATTATTCATTTGGCGAGTTTAAAAGAGATGTTGGAGAAACCACTCCTTAAAAAAAGGTTATGGCAATTAATGCAAGATAACAACGAGTAGTAGGGATTTACATGAAAAAAGTTGTAGTTTTTAGCCAAATTGATGAAGAAATTTTGTCTCGATTACAACAGGATTATCATGTTGTGGTTCTTAATCCAAAACTGGGTGATATTAATGAGCAAATTCGCCAACAAGTTGTAGATGCTGATGGGATGATTGGTGCTGGTCGACTTCTTAATGAAAGTAATCTTGCGCCTGCTCAAAAACTCAAAATTATTTCATCTGTAACAGTTGGCTATGACAATTATGATGTGGCTTATCTAAACCAAAGAAAAATCTGGTTATCAAATACACCTCATGTTTTAACTGAAACAACGGCTGATCTTGCTTTTACGTTATTGCTTAGTGCTGCTAGAAAAGTTCCTTTTCTTGATCATTGGACTAAACAAGGTGAATGGAAAAGAACTGTTGGGCCTCAGCAGTTTGGTTTAGATGTTTTTGGAAAGACGCTAGGAATTATTGGACTTGGTAATATTGGTGCTGCAATTGCACGACGTGGTTTTTATGGATTTAACATGAATATTGTTTACCATAACCGCCGTGAAAAGCCTGAATTGGCAGAGCCTTTAAAAGCACAATATCTTGGTTTAGATGAGTTATTGCAACAGTCTGATTTTGTAGTAACCGCAGTTGATTTAAATAATGAATCGAAAGCCTTGATGGGTAAAGCTCAATTTGAGCTTATGCAAAAGCACGCTATTTTTATTAATATTGCGCGTGGTTCAGTGGTTGACGAGCAAGCATTGATTGAGGCCTTACAAAGCGGAGAAATCTTTGGGGCTGGTTTGGATGTATATGAAAAAGAACCTTTACAAGATTCAGAGCTTTTTAAACTGTCAAATGTTGTTACTTTGCCTCACGTAGGATCTGCGACTGCAGAGACCCGAAAAAAAATGGCAAATCTTGCTTATAAAAATCTGGTTGAAGCTTTAGAGGATAAAACTCCTAGATATTTGGTAAACCCAAACTTTGCATAAATGATTAATAACACTTCATTGCAAAACTAAGCGATCTCGAGTGATATATTAAAAGTCTATTGATTGAACATAATTTTTTATGTTTTATATCAGTAGACTTTTTTTGATGGTTTAATTTTACTAGAGAAAAACTTTTGAGATTTTTGCCAATTATTTTAAGTACGGCTTTTATAACAAATGCTTCGTACGCACAGCCTTTCGATCCTCAGCCTTCTGCAAATCAAGTAGAAATTCCAAATATTGGAAGTGGGATTGGTTTGCTTGATCAACAAAAAGAAAAATTTATTGGCGAAAAAGTTTTTCGTGAAGTTCACAAACAAATGCCCGTTATTCAAGACGTCTGGCTAGAAGATCAATTTTTTCAGGTATTTTCGAGTATTTTAAGTGAAACTCAGCTTGGGCAGCCGATTGGTCTAGTCGTGATTAAAGATCCACAAATTAATGCTTTTGCTGTTCCAGGTGGCTTATTTGCGCTCAATACAGGGCTTATTGCCTCAGCACGAAATATTGATGAAATTGCTGGGGTTATGGCTCACGAAATTGCGCATGTATCGCAAAGACATTTTAGTCGCTCTGAAGAAGCTTTTAAAGGTCAAACCTTGTTAAGTTTAGCGGGGCTTTTAGCAGGGGTGGCTATAGCTGCGCAGGGTGGTGGCGATGCGGGTGCAGCAGTGATGCTTGGAACCCAAGCTGCGCTCATGGATAAGCAATTAACATATAGTCGAAATCAAGAGCGTGAAGCAGACCGTATTGGTATGCAATATATGTCTGCGGCAGGTTATAACCCTCAAAGTATGGCTGATTATTTTGAAACAATGCATAGAGCTACAAGTCGAGTAAGTTTTTTACCGGATTTCTGGTTGACTCATCCATTGACGACTGAGCGTATGAGTGAAGCTAGGCTCCGTGCAAACCAGCTGCCTAGAGTTAAAAATCGTATATATGATGCAGATTTTGAAATTTTAAAATGGTACACCATGGTGGTTGCCAATCAGGCAACTGAAAACCAACTACAAAGTTTGGCGTCCCAAAAAAATATTGCTGGTCTGATTGCTTTAGCAGCATTTTACACAAGACAAGGTGATTATGTGCAAGCGCAGTCTACTTTAGATCAAGCGAAATCTAGTGGAAAGCCTCTTGTCACATTATTGCAGACAGATATTTATCTCGGCCAAAATAAATTAGATCAAGCTTATACAACAATTGCTTCTACACAAATGACGATGCCTGAAAATAAAGCTTTTAGTTATAAGTTGGCTGAGGTGCTGCTACGCCAAGGTAAATTTGCGCAAGTTCAAACCTTAGTTCAAAGATTTATTAATAAGAATCCAAGAGATATACAAGGCTGGCAATTTTTACAGCAAGCTGCGAATTTGGATAAGAATGGACCTTTAAGAGCGGTTAATGTTCTACGCTATCGGGCTGAAGCAGAATATTGGTCAGGTAGTGAGGAAAATGCAATTAAATCAATGTTGCATGCTCAGCGATTGGCAAAAGATAATCAAGCAATGTCGGCAAGAATAGACAGTCGTTTGAAACAAATGCAAGATGAGCGACGAATGAAGATTTAAAAGTTATATCTTACTTAATTTGCAGATGTGCAAATATATACAAACTAAAGAAGCTTGATTGGAAGAAATATAAAATTTAAAAAGGGGAATTAAGCTAACTTAGCTTTAATTTTTGCTGAAACTTGAGCAGGATCGGCACGCCCGGCTATGATCGGACGTAGAGAATTCATCACCTTACCCATATCTTTCATGCTAGTTGCTTCTTGAGCAGCAATCGTTTGCTCAATGATAGAATCAAGCTCTTCCTCAGTCATAGCTTCTGGTAGAAACTGAGAGATTATCTCAGCTTCGGCTTGTTCTTTACTAGCTAAATCATTACGACCAGCACCTTCAAAGGCTTTGATCGATTCTTTACGTTGTTTAATTTGCTTTTCAATGACCGCAAGAACCTGAGCGTCGTCAAGCTCTTTGCGCTCATCGACTTCGATTTGCTTAATTGCCGCTTGTAGACTACGCAAAACCGTCACTGTTGCCATATCTTTGGCACGCATAGAAGTTTTTAATGCATCAGTAATTTGGTTTTTTAAAGTAGTCATAATTCAGCAGTCAATCACAAATTAATTAGTAAAGGCGAGTAGTACGTACAGATTCGCGAGCCAATTTCTTTTGGTAGCGTTTAACTGCTGCAGCTTTTTTGCGCTTACGTTCTTGAGTTGGTTTTTCGTAGAATTCGCGTTTACGAACGTCAGCTAAAACACCAGCTTTTTCGCATGAACGTTTGAAACGACGGATAGCTACGTCAACTGGTTCGCCTTCTTTCAACTTAACTTGTGGCATGTAAAATCCTCTAGATTATGGATAAGATCAGGCACACCATTGCGCCGGATCACAAGTGAAGGTCAGTATTTTACTCATTTACAACTCATATCACAAGTCTATAATAGCGATTGCAATATTTTGACTCATATAAAAGGCAGTTTTGATGATTGTTTTAGGCTTGGAAACTTCTTGTGATGAAACAGGGTTGGCACTTTATGATAGCGAACTCGGCTTACGGGGACAGGTTCTTTATAGCCAGATTAAACTTCATGCCGAATATGGTGGAGTAGTACCTGAACTTGCTTCTCGTGACCATGTTCGTAAATTAATTCCTTTAATGAATCAATTGCTTGAACAAAGTGGTGTAAAAAAACAAGAGATTGATGCGGTTGCGTATACGCGTGGTCCTGGCTTAATGGGAGCATTAATGACAGGTGCACTGTTTGGCAGAACTTTAGCTTTTTCTTTAAATAAGCCTGCAATTGGTGTTCACCATATGGAAGGTCATATGTTGGCCCCATTACTTTCAAGTCAACCACCTGAATTTCCGTTTGTAGCATTGTTAGTTTCAGGTGGACATACACAATTGATGGCAGCCCACGCTATTGGTCAATATGAACTATTGGGTGAGTCTATTGATGATGCTGCGGGCGAAGCTTTTGATAAAGTTGCCAAAATGATGAGCTTGCCATATCCAGGTGGGCCAAATATCGCAAAACTTGCATTATCTGGTGATCCATTAGCATTTGAGTTTCCAAGACCTATGCTTCATCAAGGTTTGGATTTTTCTTTTAGTGGCTTAAAAACAGCTGTTTCTGTTCAATTGAAAAAATTGAATGGCGAAAATCGTGACGCTGATATTGCTGCTTCATTCCAAGAAGCAATTGTAGATACCTTGGTAAAAAAATCAGTAAAAGCTTTAAAGCAAACTGGACTTAAACGTTTAGTGATTGCAGGTGGAGTTAGCGCAAATTTAAGACTACGCGAGCAATTAGAAACCTCTTTGGCGAAAATTAAAGCGCAAGTTTATTATGCAGAGCCTGCTTTATGTACTGATAATGGGGCAATGATTGCTTTTGCTGGATATCAACGTTTAAAAGCAGGTCAGCATGATGGTTTAGCGGTAACGACCACGCCGCGCTGGCCGATGACTGAACTCACTATTCCTGAGTAAAATTATTCATCTTCAAAAGCATGTTGGTTTTCAATATCAATGTATTCGATGTAACCACGACCTTGAACTTCATTACCAAAATAATGACCTGTAAATATATAGCTACTCGCATAACCTCGCCCATGACCATAGCGGAATGGGCAGTCAATTTCTGCCTGAATGTTTAAGATAATTTGCTTTGCCTCATTTCTAGCGATCCAAGAAAAATATTTTGGAAGTCGCATTTTATGCCCAGTAGGTGAAACAAAGTCATCAACTTGATGCGAAATAATATCAAAGCTTACATCTGTATAAATTTCAGCTGGCTGGTCCAGATGTCGAATATGCAGGGTATATGCAGCTGTTTGTCCTGCAATATCGGCTTTGGTAAGAAGAAGTTGAGTGGTTTCATTTAAATTGATGATTTGATAAGTAAAAAAATCAAGTGGCAGTTTATATACATCAGGAATAAGTTTGTTTGTGATGGAGTGAGGACCAACTGCTCGAGCATATTCGTAAGTGCAGAGTCCTTGGCTTTCAATGCGTTCTGCTTGATAGCTTAGAAAACCTTTAAACTTTGCCAATAAGCTAAAATGATCATAGATTGGTGTTTTTATAAACCATGAAACATGTGAAGTAATATCGATATCAAAGTCGAAATCAAACCCATCATAATGTCCATTAATATGGATGTGCGGAAATTTTCCTTGAATTGAAATTTCTTGACCTAGTTCTATTAAGGTCCCATCTTTATTAATTTTTGTATCTTCGGGAATGATATAGGCCTTCAGTAAAGCTTGTTTCAGAGCGGCTGTACTTGAAAAGAAAGTAGCTGTTTTTCTAGGATTTTCAGTGATGATATCATCATGGTCAAAAGCAAGTGCACCAGGCGTACCGATTAAAATCATAATATTTAAGTAACGATGCGGCTCTGGTAAAAGCGGGAAAAAGATACCGTAATGTGTCCAGCTATAATATTTTTCGTCAACTCGTGGACGGATGATATGAGCTTGAGTAAAAGGAAGAGTTGAATATTTTTTTGCTTGGTCTAAAACGCCTTGTGCAAGTAATAAACTTTTACCAAGCGCTTTACTTGTTGTAGAAATTTTTGGCAATTGCTTTTTCATATATAAACCTAAAGAAGGGCTATCTTTGTTTTAGGTTATGAAAAACAACTGCCAAAGCTAAGCGGTTTATAGGCCAAAGCTAAGGCTTTGCGGGACATTTTATTTAATTGTTAGACAAATCTTTTAAGGCGTTTAAACCAATCCAATGCTTAGAAAACTGATAAGCCGCTCGACCAGAGCGCTGACCCCGCATCTGACACCAACGTAAACTTTCAGCACGGACTTCATCATTAAAAGGCATGTTTGATTTATCAAGATAATGTTCTACGATTTCTAAATATAAGTTTTGATCCATTGGATAAAAAGATAACCATAGACCAAAACGATCTGATAAAGAGATCTTTTCTTCAATCGCTTCTTGTGGATGTAATTCAGTATATTGGGGAACGTCCACCTTAGTTACAGGTGTATTTTCATGCATGAATTCAGGTAACAGGTGGCGACGGTTACTGGTTGCATAAATAATAAAATTACTTGAACCTGATTGTAATGAACCATCTAATACACTTTTTAGACTACGGTAATTTTCATCTTCGGCATTAAAAGCCAAGTCATCACAATAGACGATATATTTTTCAGGACGATTTTGAATGAGTTTTTGAATTTTAGGTAAGTCTGATAAATCATCACGTTCAATTTCAATTAAACGTAATCCTTGAGGGGCATACTCTGTGAGTAAAGCGCGAACAATAGATGATTTTCCTGTACCACGTGAGCCTGTTAACAGCACATCATTCGCTGGTAGGCCATTTAAAAATTGCAAAGTATTTTGAATAATTTTTTCTTTTTGACGCTCAATGCCTTTTAAGTCATCAAGATAAATATTTTTTGGCTTATAGATGGCATTAAGTTGCTGATTTTCCCATCTAAAAGCAGGTGCAGTAAAATCTGTTTCTTGTCGAGGCTCAGGCAAGACTTGCTGTAACTGATTTAATACAAGTGATAATGTTTGAACTAAATTGTCCGGTAAATCAATGGTAGCCATGGTAAGTCAATCATGTTAAACAGTGTTTGATAGGATACTAACACCGAAATTAACAGGCTGACAAAAAACTTATTGCCTATACACTTTATCGGTTTTGCAATTGATTGAAATGTTCAGACCGAGCATAGTGTTGTGATGTCTATTCAGTAAAATCATCTGTGAAGATGAGGACGAAATATGTTTGAAAAAATACGAAGTGATATGAATCCACATCAGGCTTACCGTATCAAAAAATTACAACGTCAATTAGACATGGCTGAATCTTATGAGGAATGGAAGTCTTTTGCATTAAAACTAGATGAAGAAACAGGTGTGCAAGAGTGGAAGTTTGATAATAGTTCACCTTACTTTGATGCCGAACTCATTTCTTATCGATACACTTTGCTCAAAAGATATCGTCAGCAACATCGCACATTAGACCTCATCTATTTACTTAAAGAGGGTCTAACCTACGATATTGCAAATATTGGTCATCCAATGCTTTTTGCCGCAACGCATGTCGGTACAAAAAAGTTAATTGAAGACTATATTGAAGAAGTTAGCCAAAGCTTGGCTTACATCGCTTCAAGTGAATGCATTACGTTTCAAAGAAAAGAAAAAATAGAGTTTTTTGAAAACTGTGAAAGGGCATATGGACAACCTGCACTTATGTTTTCGGGTGGGGCGACTTTAGGACTTTTTCATACGGGAGTATGTAAGGCTTTAATTGAACAAGACTTAATGCCTAAAGTGCTCTCTGGCTCAAGTGCAGGGGCAATTATGACAGGTATGCTTGGAACCTCTGCTAGTGAAGATATCCAAAACTTATTAAATGGTGAGCAATTTTTTAGTGATGCTTTTCATTTTAGGAAATTCCGTGAACTCATTAAAGGCAATGGTGGAATTGCCGATGTTCAGTATTTGAAAAAATTCCTTATTGAGAATTTAGGTGATCTTACGTTTGAAGAGGCTTTCAAAAAATCTGGTTTAAACATTAATGTGGCAGTAGCGCCGTATGATGCAACAGAAAACCCAAGAATTATGAATGCCATTATGACACCGAATGTTTTGGTGTGGAGTGCTGTATTGGCTTCATGTGCTGTGCCAATTTTATTCCCACCAGTACGCTTAACCAGTAAACGTTATGACGGTGAACATACACCTTATATGGCAAATACAAAGTGGGTAGATGGAAGTGTAAGAAGCGATTTCCCGCAAGAAAGAATGGCGCGGCTTTATAATTTAAACTACACCATTGCGAGTCAGGTTAACCCACATATTGTTCCATTTATGCAAAATGATGCGGATCGCTTCCGTAAAGACGTTTTAAGTTGGCCGGAAAGAATTTTAAGACGCCAAGGTAAAGTGCTATCAATGGGCATTATGGACTTTACGCGTCAACGACTTGGTTCAATTTCTCCCGTTAGAAGATTGTTGGATCATGGATATGGAGTAATGGGACAGCGTTATTATGGTGATGTAAATATCATTGCTAAATATAGCCTAAGTCACTATACCTATACTTTGCAAAACCCGCGTCCGCATCTGTTTAAGCGTTTGCAAAGAGAAGGGGAACGTGCAACTTGGCCAAAAATTTCTTCAATTGAAACCCATGCTCGTATTGGTAAGACAATTCAGCATTGTTTAGAAGTTTTGCGCTTTGAAGAAAAGAAACAACAGCCTGAGTCTTACTATGCTGAGGCATGATTTTGCTTCGCATATAGAAAACTTAACATGTGTAACAAAGCCAACAAGTGCAGCGTTAGGGCGGTGTTTATGGACATGTACCATAGATACCGAAAATTACTGGTTAAAATATCATTTGCCTGAAACCCATGCTCAAAGTGAGCAAGATTTCATGCATGAGCAATTATTTTACGAAGAAATTCACTTTAAAAAACCTGCATGGCTTTTACCTCATAAATTAATTGAGGTCAGTTTAATCCCTCAGCTAGGCCATTCTTTGGGTAAGGTTTTAATTTTACCTGATAGTGAAGTGTGGTTCAGTTCATTGGTTCATGAAAGTGATTTAACTGATGTATACCGTAAGATTTGGTTCGCAATAAATAAGCTTGCAGAACTTCATGAACTTGGCTGGATTCATGGAGACGTTAAGGCAGAGCATTTTAGAAAGTTTCAGCAAAAGCCTTGTTTAATTGATTTTGAGAAAACGAAACCGATCTCAAGTTGCGATACAGTCATGGATGCAACACCTCGTTATATGGCTCCTGAGCTATTTAGAGGAGGGCATAAGGGAATACAAAGTGATTTATATGCTTTTGGCATCGTTCTATATGAATGGTTGACTCAAACTCGCTTAGAAGCTGGTAGTTATCGTGATTGGGCAGTCTTGCACTGTCAAAAATTAAACATTCAATTATCCACGCAGTTTTTGATTTTTTATCCCTTACTTGCAGGTTTATTACAAAAACAACAGCAAAATCGGTTTTCAAATGCTGATGAAGTAATAAATTGCTTAAAAGAGATTCAAATTGATAAAAATCATTGATCTAGTATCTGTATACAATTTACACGGTTAGTTTTTTTTAGAAAAAAAACACTTGTCACTGTCAGATCTTATCGCTAATATACACAGCCATCGGGGGCGTGGCGAAATTGGTAGACGCACTGGATTTAGGTTCCAGCGCCGCAAGGTGTAAGAGTTCGAGTCTCTTCGC
>NZ_JAVQNP010000011.1:0-88785 GCF_031798995.1 Acinetobacter sp. V104_13
TGTGAGAGTAAGTCATCGCCAGCTCATTATTCTAAACACCCCCATTCTAATGAATGGGGGTGTTTTTTTATTGGGGAGTTTGTATCCTCAATTCTTTATATGATTATAATGGAAGAAATTCATATCAAGTCTAATAAGGATATAACATGTCTACCGATCAACAATTCCCAACACCCAATAATTTAGGTATCGCAGTTTATTCAAATAATGCAGAAGCTATTGGTAATACTCCTTTAGTTCGTATCAACCGTTTAATTAAAACTGGTGCAACTGTATTAGCGAAAGTAGAAAGTCGTAATCCTGCCTTTTCTGTGAAATGCCGTATTGGGGCTGCACTTATTGCAGATGCAGAAAAAAGAGGTGTGTTGAAAGAAGGCATGCATATTGTTGAACCAACAAGTGGTAATACAGGGATTGCATTGGCTTTTGTTGCGGCGGCGAAGGGTTATCCAATTACTTTGACTATGCCAGCCAGCATGAGTCTTGAACGCAGAAAAGTATTAAAAGCTTTAGGTGCTAATTTAATTCTAACTGAACCGGCGAAAGGGATGAAAGGTGCGGTTGATGAAGCGGTACGATTAGCAACTGAGCAACCAGATGTTTATTTCTTACCTCAACAATTCGAAAATCCAGCCAATCCGCAAATCCATGTAGACACAACTGGTCCTGAAATTTGGCAAGCTACAGGTGGACAAGTTGATATTTTGGTTGCTGGTGTGGGTACTGGCGGTACGATTACAGGTATTTCTCGTTATTTTGAACAAGTCCAAAATAAACCATTGTACTCAGTAGCAGTTGAGCCTGCTGAATCTCCAATTATTACTCAGACCAAAAATGGTGAAAACATTACCCCTGCACCGCATAAAATCCAAGGAATTGGTGCAAACTTTATTCCAAAGAATCTTGATTTGGACCTTGTGGATGAAGTCTTACCAGTGACTAGCGAAGAAGCAATTGAATGGGCGAGAAACTGTGCAACCCAAGAAGGTATTTTAGTGGGTATTTCAAGTGGAGCTGCATTAGCAGCCGCTGCAAAAATTGCAGAGCGTCCTGAAAATGCTGGTAAAACCATCGTTGTTATTCTGCCAGACAGTGGGGAACGTTATTTGTCTTCTGTATTATTTGAAGGTTTATTTGACGAATAAAATTAACCGCATAAAAAGCCCATCTATTGATGGGCTTTTGTTTAAGCATATTTATAAGGCACTTTTTAAATTTTTTTGATGGTGCTTAATAGATCGAGCATATTTTTTCGCTTTGTGACGGGTCCAGAAGCTTCGCTCATATCCTGTTGGTCCAACATTATAATAGGCCGTGGCTTTAAACCAGCTATCTGCGGTTTGATAGTAATGATTTAAAATATAAGCACCACATTGGATATTTGTAGATTCATCATACAAATTACCAGCACAAGTTTGTTGCCAATAGCTTGGAATAATTTGAGTTAAACCAACAGCCCCAGTCGGAGAGCGGGCATTACTATTGTAACTAGACTCTTGCCTGATGACTGCTGCGAGTAAAAGAGGGGGGACATTATATTGGTCAGCACTTTGAATAATCATTGGCGATAGCCGATTGGCTGTGCTCGCTGGAACAGAATACGCTTTTTGTAAGCCAGACGAGAGTTTATTTGAGCGCCAAGAAAATGAACCAGTGTTAGGTCCTAAGCTTGTACACCCTGTCATTATTGTCATCAATGCAATAATAAAAAATTTGAGGCTAAGGCGGTGTAATTCTGATGGTTCAAAATGATCTTGAGCTAAAGATGAGGTAAGCAAAATACAAAACCAATAATCAAATTTCAAGTGAAATGATGGTATTCAGCCGTACTTATCGGATCAATATAAGTTCTGTTGCTCAGCGCATCTATAAAGTAAGAATTTTGTATAATTGAAATGAAAAAACCCCGACATCCTGTCGAGGTTTCTTCGTATTCAGCTTTATGTAGCTAACTCCTGTCAACTACCGCTTCCTGCGTTCTTATTCTTCTTCAATGAGACATCCTGTCTCTCTATGTTTCATATATTATGAAAAAATACTAAAGTTGAATATTCGCAAATGACCGCAAGCTTTGTACGTTTTAACTTACAGACCTACTTCTTCAACTTTTTTTTAATATAATGTCGACTAGTTTCTGGGCGATAGGAGCACAAATCAATACACTTGGAAAAGCTAATATCCATGCAATAATCCAAGCTGATACCCACAATGAAACGAAGTGATGATTTAGTCCTATTACTTTAAAAGTTGAAACACCTGAAACGATAAAAGACATCATTCCTGATAAAATGAACAGGAATAAAAGTTTCTGTGCTTTCATGGTCTTATATTCCTTGATAAGCACTTAAGGTCAATGCAAAATTTTCTCCAAATTGTTGAGCAGTTTTAATATCTCCTTCATCAAACCTATCGGCATTACTGCCATGTTCAGCCTGAGCCATTAAGCCTGACCATGAGCCGAGACGATTGGCTGCTTGAGTATAAGGAATACCTTGGTGTTGCTCGGGCAGAATCGGGTTGCCGACCCATAACATGCCGTGTTGCATACAAAAGGTAAAAATGGAAATTAACGTCGATTGTTTATCACCAGCGGGAAGAGAGGAAATGGTAAATCCAGCTGCTAGCTTTCCCTTAAAGTTCTGCTTTTTCCATAATGGACCCGTTGCATCCATGAGTTGTTTTAACTTGGAAGATACACCCCCTAAATATGTAGGAGAGCCCCAAATTAAACCATCATATTGGATAAGCGTCTCTGGGTTCTCGATAAGATCTTCGGCATTGAGTAAATTTACTTCAATATCTTGATGGCTCAAAATACCAGTTTGAATTTGCTGAGCGATAAATTGGGTATGCCCTTGGCGACTATAGTAAATAATGGCAACAGTTTTCATGGATAGTTTCCTTTTTATCTAAATTTGAAATAGTTTTGCAGTGAGATATAAACCACAGCCAAAAACGCTATGGTTCAGTAAACTTTTTAGACAGTTCAGAAAAGGATGCAGGGTTTTTGACGAAGCAAAACCACTACCCATGGCTGGTTGCATAATAAAAAAGGGAATGAGAACAGTGACTACACCAAATAGTAGTGCTGAGTAAAACTGAGGATGAATGAGCCAATCTGAGCCGACAATGGAGAGAAAGCTCAATGCAAAGATTAGCCCAACACTATAATGAGCAATCCAGCCCAATAAATATTCACCCTTAATTTGAGGGCTTTGTGCTATAGATTGATGGATGAGTTTTCCTTGAACTATCCAGCCCACCCAGCGTCCGAGAAAGGCAAAATTTAAGGTAGGGATCTTAAATATTTTTAGTATTAACAGCCATATATCCATAATGACTGTTGCACCAACACCAAGACATAAAGCTTGAAAGAATAATGTGGAAGTATTCATTTTTACACCTTGCTTTTATACGTATGAAACGTGATAAATTTATTGTGCAAGTTCAAGTTCACTTGAAGTCAAGAGGATGTTTATGGATATTGGTGAAGTTTCTAAGAGGGCAAAAGTCACAACTGCTACACTACGTTTTTATGAAGAGAAGGGATTAATTAAATCGATAGGGCGGCAAGGTTTACGTCGGCAGTATGGTAAGCAGGTGCTTGATCAACTGGCACTTATTGCTTTAGGACGTGCTGCGGGTTTTTCTTTAAATGAGATCGCTACAATGTTTGGACAAGATGGTAAGCCTGATCTTGATCGGCAAAAGCTAAAAGATAAAGCTGAACAACTAGAGCAAATGGCAAAGCGTTTACATTTTATTAGTCAAGGATTACAGCATGCTGCTGTATGTCCTGCTGAAAATCATATGGAATGCCCAACTTTTCAGAACTTTTTGAAAGCAGCAATTGCTGGAGAATATCAGCCAACAAAACTTTAATTAGCTTTACTAACAAGTTCAGTTTTCTATTGGGTGCTAAACAATAGGCTTGTCATATTTTCGCCATAAAGATTTCATATTTTTGAAGCAAAAACTTCATACAAGCTTGATTAAATTTGCTTAATTTTTTACCAACTGTATAAAATCATGAGCAAAAAAACTTTAGTCGCATTATTATGCTGTGCCAGTTTAGGATTGACGGCATGTAATGATAATAACGATCAAGATCAAACATCACCTACTGAAAACGTTACCGAACCAACTTTAATTTCTTTTGCCAAATTGCCTGTAGAAACCTATGCTGCTGGCCCAGACTCTGGTGCATATGTAAAAGGTGCAAATGGAATTTATCCTCCATTTAAAGGCCAGCCTGTACAAGGTTTTTCTGCTGCATTAAAAAATGAAGATGGCAGCTATATGGCAATGGCCGATAATGGCTTTGGTACCCAAGATAATTCAGCAGACTTTTTACTTCGTATTTATAAATTAAAACCTGATTTCAAAACTAAAACCAAAGGTACAGGGCAAGTTACCGTACAAAGCTTTATTCAATTGCGTGATCCAAACAAGTTAATTCCTTTTAATATCGTGAACGGTAATACGCCTGAGCGTTTATTAACGGGTGCTGATTTTGACCCAGAGTCAATGCAACGTACTAGTGACGGGACCTACTGGATTGGGGATGAATTTGGACCTTATTTACTTCATTTTTCAGCAGATGGCGTGTTAGTAGATGCACCGATTGCTCTACCAAATCCGTTAAACCCGACCCAAGAATTACGTTCACCACAAAATCAGTTTAATAAAGCACAAATTAATTTTGTGGAGCCTCTGGTTCAGCAAAGTGGTGGTTTTGAAGGAATGGCAATTTCACCAGATGGGCAGTATCTTTACCCGCTTATAGAAAAGCCAATTAAATCAATTCGGGAAACGGAAAGACAGTTGCTGATCTCTCAATTCGACATTAAGAAAAAAGCGTATACAGGGAAATATTATTGGTTCCAATTAGACAGTAAGGCAACCAATATTGGTGACTTCCAACTCTTTAATGATAAAGAAGGCATTATTATTGAGCGTGATGCGACTCAGAATAATTTAGGCGGATATAAAAAATTAATCCGTATTAAATTGAATGAGCCAGATCAGCTAGTAAGCCGCGAAGATTTAGTCGATTTAATTAAAATTGCTAACCCGAATATGTTGTATGGCACGGCTAGAGCAGGGGATATTGGTACGGGACAAGTTTTTGCCTTCCCGTTTGAAACTATTGAAGATGTGATTATTGAAAATGGCACAACGCTCACGGTACTAAATGACAATAACTTCCCTGGTTCAACAGGACGTAATGCAAAACTGGCTGATGATAACGAGATTATTCAGATTCGTTTGCCAAAAACTTTGTTCTAATACCTATAAATAAATTATGTTAAGACTACGGCGGATTTTATTCCGCCGTATTTATTCTGAGAATAAAATATTGGATAAACTTTAATCAAATTAATTTCTATATTATTGTTTTCGTATGTTTTATAAACAAGGAAAATGAATGAAATTCATGTTAAAATGATCGGCTTTCATCTTTAGATGTCTCTCCTTCATCTGCTAGCCGAGATTCGCAAGCCATGTCTACCGCTTATACCATGCAAACTGCGCCAAAAGCGCTGTTTGATTACGACAAATATTGGGCGTCGTGTTTTGAACCAGCGCCATTTTTGCCGATGTCACGAGAAGAAATGGACCAACTCGGCTGGGATGCGTGTGACTTTATTTTAGTCTGTGGCGATGCTTATATTGACCACCCATCATTTGTATCGGGTGTGATTGGGCGTGTACTTGAAGCACAAGGTTTCCGTGTCGGAATTATTGCGCAGCCAGATTGGACCAATGTTGAAAGCTTCCGCGTTTTAGGTAAGCCAACGATTGCTTGGGGTGTAACCGCAGGTAATATGGATTCGATGATTAACCGTTATACGGCAGATCGTAAAATCCGTTCGGATGATGCATATTCTCCAAACAATGAACCAAATAAACGTCCTGACCGTGCTGCAACAGTTTATTGCCAACGTTGTCGTGAAGCATTCCCAGATGTACCAGTGTTATTAGGTGGTATTGAAGGTAGTTTACGTCGTATTGCGCACTACGATTATTGGTCAGATAAAGTCCGTCGTTCGATTTTGATGGACTCAAAAGCTGATTTACTCATGTATGGTAATGGTGAGCGTGCCATTATTGATGTGATGCATCGTTTGGCTAAAGGTGAAAAAATCCACGAGATTACAGATGTTCGTGGTACGGCATTTATTATTAATAAACATAACAAAGCATCAAAAGCAAAGTTTGTTGAAGTTGCGAGTAATGATGTAGATACGGTTGGGCGTGTTGACCCAATTATTAACCCATATGTCATGACAGAAGATATTGATGGCTGTGAGGTTGAAAAAGAAAAGGGTAATTCTTTAGCTCAGTATCAAAATTTCCAAAAAGAGATTGTTGCAAATCCGATTGTGCGTGAAGGCGACAAACTCGATGACGACACTCAAATCGTTCAATTAAAGCCAGCACCATCAAAAGCAATTAAACACAAATTACCACCACGAGAGTTGGCGGTTATTCGCTTACCTTCTTTTGAAGAAGTGGCGAATGACCAAGTGCTTTATGCACATGCAAACCGTATTTTGCACCTTGAAACTAATCCGGGTAATGCTCGTGCGTTGGTGCAACGCCATGGTGAGCGTGATGTGTGGATTAACCCACCTCCAATTCCTCTAACTACTGAGGAAATGGACTATGTATTTGATTTACCTTATGCACGTTTGCCACATCCTACTTATGGTGATGCGCGTTTCCCTGCATTTGATATGATCAAATTCTCAGTCAACATTATGCGTGGCTGTTTTGGTGGTTGTACATTCTGTTCAATTACGGAACATGAAGGTCGTATTATTCAAAACCGTTCGGAAGATTCAATTTTACGTGAGATTGAAAAAATCCGTGATACCGCACCAAACTTCACCGGCATTATTTCAGATTTAGGTGGTCCAACGGCAAACATGTATCGTTTGCATTGTAAGGACCCTGAAATTGAGAAAAACTGTCGTAAACCTTCTTGTGTATATCCGGGTGTTTGTCAAAACTTACATACGGATCATGCACCTTTAGTACAGCTTTACCGTAAAGCGCGCGCAATTAAAGGTGTGAAGAAAATTCTGATTGGGTCAGGTTTACGTTATGACCTTGCGGTACTCAACCCTGAATATGTAAAAGAACTAGTACAACACCATGTTGGTGGTTATTTAAAAATTGCTCCTGAACATACCGAACAAGGTCCGTTATCTAAGATGATGAAACCGGGTATTGGTACGTATGATCGTTTCAAGCAAATGTTTGATCGTTTCAGTAAAGAAGCAGGAAAAGAGCAATATTTAATTCCTTACTTTATTGCTGCGCATCCGGGTACTTCAGATTATGACATGATGCACCTTGCAATTTGGTTGAAAAAGAATGGTTTCCGTGCCGATCAGGTACAGACTTTCTATCCATCACCAATGGCAACTGCAACAACCATGTATTATTCGGGGAAAAACCCACTTGCTAAAGTAGCTCGCTATACTGAAAAGGTTGATATTGTAAAAGGTGAAAAACGCCGTCGTCTGCATAAAGCATTCTTGCGTTATCATGATCCAAACAACTGGCCATTACTTCGTGAGGCCCTAAAAGAGATGGGTCGTGCAGATTTAATTGGTAATTCGAAGCAGCATTTAATTCCGACTTATCAGCCAAAAGGCACAGAAGGGGAATATAAGTCTGCTCGTAAGAAAAATTCGTCTACAGCAGGCGATTCGGTTAAACGAAATAATCAGCAAACGAATAATCATTCGAATCAGAAGCGTCCACAAAAAGGACAGGTTCTAACGCAACATAATGGTTTACCTCCTCGTGAAACAGGAGAAAAAAGACCGTTTGGCGGGAAAAGTAAACCTAAATCTAAAGTTCGTGGATAATGATAAAACAGGCTCTTAAATAGAGCCTGTTTTGTTTTTTATAACTCTATTTAAATCGTATAATGAGATTTTTGAGGATTTAAAGTACAAAAAACGTAACGAATAATGATAAATAGCCAAAATCTGACGAGCTGCACTTGATTGTTATTGATTCTATGATTATAAATAATGTGAGGGTGGCTAAATTTAAGCCAAGCTTGATAACTACAAGTGAAATTACTAAGTGAACCTTTTAAAAAAACGGCTGTGTCGTTATCAATTAAAACAAAGTGTGATCTAGCAAAATCATTATAAAAAACTTAAAGGATTAGGCCCATGTATTATTTAATCACGATATTATTACTCTTTTTGACTGTCGTTATGGCGGCAAAGAGTCTATCCAGAAAGCATCAACAAGACAGTGCTTTAAAGCGCCGCGCCGTATTAAGCAGTCATGAACAAATGACACTTACTCGTTTACAAACAGTATTGCCTAAATTTACCGTATTAGCCCATGTTTCATTTGATGCTTTATTAACAACTAAATATGCTCACACACGTCGCAAATATCAAAATATGACGGCTGACTTTGTTGTACTTGATCAAAATTACCAAGTTTTTGTAGTGGTTATGCTTGAGGAAAATGGTTTACGCCGAGCACATCAGCAATATGAGCGCCGTTTATTACAACTTGCAGGTTATCGTGTGCTTCGCTACGGTAGTGTGCCTGATTATCATGATTTAAGAAGAGATTTATTAACCCCTGAATCAGAGATGGCAACTTTACCTGCCACGCCGCAGTTAGAAAGAATCTCAAATGCTTTTGTGAAGTCTTAGAAGTTATAAATAGAGGTTATAGCAATTTAATTTTAGGACTCATTAAAGAAGATTTGAATAAAATGCTGAAATTAAAACTTCTAAAAACATAAAAAACTGAGCATTATCTTGATCAATATTGCTCAGTTTTTTATTGCTTAAAATTAATAAGAATTATGGAAGTACTGCAACTACTGTCATTTCTACAAGTACATCTGGTGCATAAAGTTTTGATTCTACGCAAGTGCGTGCGGGTGGATGCTCTTTGCTAATCCATGCGTCCCATACAGCATTCATAGCTGCATAGTCTGTTTCAATATCTTTTAGAAAAATCATGACAGAAAGAATATGACTTTTGTCGGTTCCTGCTTCAGCAAGTAAGCGATCAATATTGTCTAAAGTTTGTTGAGTCTGCGCCGTAATGTCTACGCTGGTATCATCAGCGAGTTGTCCTGCTAAATGGACTAAATTACCCGAAATCGCCACTTCACAATATCTTGAAGTCACGTGTAAGCGTTTTACCGTCATAAAAATGCTCTAAAGTGTCTTTATTGAATAGTTTGATTTTATGAAGAGTTACTAGGCAGGCGCAAGCAAGTGCAAAGGAATTTCGGTAGATTATTGTTGTGATTTATAAGAATGGGTAGAGTCCCATGTACTTTAAGTGCCCTGTAATATTCGGATTTGGTCGTCACGCCAATCACAGGACGATATGCCGAAAGTAAGGTTGCTTTGGCACGTTGCAAATACATGGGTAATGAATATGCGTTGATTAGATTACTTCAAATTTTGATCAAAAGGGAACTGTTTTTGTTTAAAACTTGCTCATTTGGATAAAAAAACAACACTTACCATAAGGACAACTGAAAGTCGTCAGCTTTAGTCTGTAATTGATAAACGCCAATACCAATCAGCCGAAATTGGAAGTTTTCGGGAATATGCATCTCATTTAAAAGTAAGAATAAAACTTGAATCAGGTCTTGTTGAGAATGAATTGGGTTTTTAAAACTTTTACTGTGTTGGAGTGTCTGGAAATTCTTAAGTTTGAGCTTAATATTTACACCACGAGCATTAAGTTGTTTTTTCTCTAAGCTCTGCCAGACTTTTTCGGCTAAGCCATGCCAGTAGGGTTGGCACTGGGCGAGGGTAAAGTCACTATCAAATGTGGTTTCTTTTGAAATTTGCTGACGAGCACGTTCAGCTTGAACAGGCCGATTATCAATACCTTGTGCATATAAATGAAGTTGTTGCCCATATTTACCAAAGTGGTGAACCAAAACAGCTTCTTCAATTTTTTGTAAGTCACCCAGCGTATGTAACTCAAGCTGTTGGAGTTTTTCTTGGGTAACTTTACCGACCCCCGGAATTTTTTTTAAGGGCAAGTCTTGAATGAAACTGGCCACCTGAGAGGGCTTTATAACAAACAGGCCATTTGGTTTATTCCAGTCAGACGCGACTTTTGCTAAGAATTTATTGGGTGCTACACCAGCCGAGGCAGTTAGTCCTGTTAACCTAAAAATATCTTCCCGAATATGCATGGCCACTTCGGTTGCACTCGCGATTTGTTTTAAATTTTCAGTAACATCAAGGTATGCTTCATCAAGCGATAAAGGTTCAATCAGAGTGGTGTATTGTTGAAAAATACTATGAATTTGAGCCGAGATGGCACGATATTTTTCAAAATTAGGCTCAATAATAACAACTTGAGGGCATAGTTTTCTTGCTTGGCTCATGGACATGGCAGAGCGTAAGCCAAACTCACGGGCAGGGTAAGAAGCTGCCGCAATTACAGCACGCGGATGATGTGAAGAAATAACGACGGGAAGATGCTTTAGATTAGGACGCTCTCGCAATTCGACCGATGCATAGAAGGCATCCATATCGATATGAATGATTTTGCGCATATTATTGTGCTTTCACGATGCCTTGCTGCTGTAAAAATTGGTCCCATTCTTTGACTGAACCCTCATAAACGTTTAAGTCTACTGGTTTGGTCATGCCTCCAATTTTACCTTGATTACTATGCTGCCAAAAGAGCCATTTTCTTTTGTCTTTCAGCTCAGGTTTTCCTTCGTAATCTCTGACCCAAAGTGGTGTATTAGGGAAACTTCCTATTAATACAATGTGGTAAAAAGTTTTGGAAATATAAAAGATGGGCTGTTTGCCATAGTGCTGTTTTAAGCGGTCATGCATGATGCCTATTTCTTTAAGTAATTGTTCTTTGGTGTGCGCATTAATACAGTTACCGTCATAT
This sequence comes from Acinetobacter sp. V104_13, assembly GCF_031798995.1. Taxonomy (NCBI): domain Bacteria; kingdom Pseudomonadati; phylum Pseudomonadota; class Gammaproteobacteria; order Moraxellales; family Moraxellaceae; genus Acinetobacter; species Acinetobacter sp. V104_13. Next base: position 10,933 of record NZ_JAVQNP010000011.1, read on the forward strand.
TCTAGATCGATAACAGGAGGAAGGGCATCGGCTTTGTTGGGTACAGCCGAAATAAAGTTATCTGCTTGCGTTTTACCATCACGGCATAGACGATAAAAGTGATAAGCGCCCACATTAAACCCATGTTCACGTGCCTTGAGCCAATTTTCCTGAAATTTTGGATCTTTGTAATCGCCGCCTTCGGTCGCTTTTAAATAGACGAATTGGAATTTTTCCGGTGATATTTTTTTCCAGTTAATATCACCTTGATGATGAGAAACATCGAACCCTTGCACTGGGTAATCCTGCGCAATAGCTTTTTGTTGATAGAACAAACCAAAATAAGCTAAGACTCCCATAACACAAGCTAAGCCAATTCCGATTAGGGTATTGTGCTGTGATGTGAAAAAAGTTTTAGCCAGTTTGCTCATTCAAAACTCGTTAAAATTTGAAGTCGACATCATAGCGTGATTCGCGAGCGAGAAACCATGCTAAAAATGCAACTGCTTATACAGACGTATCCTTTGGAATTTGCCAGAAAATAAATGCAGTAATGACATTGATACAACCGAGACAAATGAGAGTGACATGAAACGCTGTTGTCACGTGGTCTGCACCATAATAATTAGTAAAAATATTAATGAGGGTACCTGCCAGTGCAACACCAATACTCATTGATAGCATCATGATCATCGACAAGAAACTATTACCGCTACTCGCATCTTGTTGAGGCAAGTCTTTCAAGGTTAATGTATTCATGCCGACAAATTGCAGTGAATTTAATGTGCCAAACAAGAAAAAGTGCAAGGCTCTAAACCAAGTTGGAGTATCGACGGTCATGATTGCAAAAGAGGCAATACATAGCCCAACTAATGTTGTGTTAATGAGTAAAAAACGTCGGTAGCCAATTTTTTGAATAATAGGTCTGACAATTGGCTTTGAAAATAATGAGCCCAAGACCAATGGAATCATCATTAAACCTGCAATAAATGGTTCAAAACCAAAAGCGACTTGTAGCATGAGTGGTAAAACAAAAGGTAAGGCATTACCACCAAAGCGAGCAAAGAAATTACCTAAAATACCAATCGCATAAATTTTGTTTCTAAAGAGTCGGCTACGAAATAATGCATTTTGATGAGTATGTGAATGATAGGCATACCAAAGCGTTGCGATTATTCCGACGACTAATAATGAAATGCTAAACCATTTTGAATATTCAGGTGAGGCTAGGTGTTCGATCCCTAAAGACCATCCAATCATGGCCACGACTAATAAGATGAAGCCACCCAAATCGAATGTTTTGACTGAGGGTTCTTTTACATTTGGCATGACTTTTAGTGTCATTAATATGCCAAGTATGCCCATAGGAATATTGATGAGAAAAATCCAATGCCAAGTTGCAACTTCAACCAACCATCCGCCCAAAGTTGGACCAGCCAAAGGTCCGAGTAAACCTGCAAGGCTCATTAAGCTCATCGCAGCTAAGAACTGAGTTCGAGGAATAATTTTTAAAAGTGATAATCGGCCAACAGGAAGTAGTAAGGCGCCGCCTATGCCTTGGATGACTCGGAAAAATAACAGCTGATTGAGACTCTGAGAAAGACCACAACCTAAAGAAGCCAGAGTAAAAATTACGATTGCCGACAAGAAAATATTTCTAACACCAAAGCGGTCTGCTAACCATCCACTTAGAGGAATACAGGCAGCAACCGATAATACATAGGCCACCACTACACTGTGCATGCGTAAAGGGTCTTCATTTAGATGATGAGCCATTGCAGGAATAGCAGTATTTACAATGGTTGTGTCCAAGGCCTGCATAAAAAAGCCAATAGAAACCAAAAGAACGAGTAGTCGATATTCGGGTTGCAAAGCTTGGTGAGTCGGCGTGGCATTCATAACATTTGAAAATTAACGTTTTAGTCTAGTGTAAAACAAATTGAATTTAAAAGAAGTAAGCCAATGTTGAATACCCCTTTACTAAATCTAAGTTCTTTTGAAGATAGAGGTGAAAATAGTTAAAACAAAAAAAGCGGCAGAACCGCTTTTTTAAGTAGAGTAGGGGGACAACTAGACAACAAATCTTTTTGGCATTTTTAAGTTTTTAATGACGTTATAAATTTGATCAACATCATCACATACAATTAATTTAGCTCGGTGCTGAAGGGGAAGGAAACCTTCTTGAACTGCATGGTCTAATTGGGCAATAAGTGCGTTATAAAAGCCATTTACGTTATATAAAATCATTGGCTTTTGATGTTGGTTGAGTTGGCCCCAAGTGGCTATTTCCAATATTTCTTCAAATGTTCCTAAACCACCCGGCAACGCAATAAATGCACTTGCGCGCTCTGCCATCATGGCTTTACGTTCATGCATGGTTTCTACGACATGTAATTCAGTTAGGCCTGCATGTGCGACTTCATAATCAAGCATAAATTCAGGGATCACACCGACAGCTTCTCCGCCGTTTGCGAGAACGCTCTCAGCGACTTGTCCCATTAAACCGATACTAGCACCGCCATAGACTAATCCAAAGCCTTGTTCAGCGATTCCATGAGCGAGTTCAATTGCTTTTTCTCGGTAGATTGGGTTATTTCCTGCACGTGAACCACAATATAATGCAATAAGAGGTTGTTTTGTTTTTACAGCTGTTATTGGTGAATCATTTACTGCCATTGTTAATACGCTATTCATTGTTTTATTTTTACCTTATCACGTTCATATTTCTTGTCTACAGTAAGCAAAAGATATGACAACTTTATAAGCAGATTTATAAGAAAGATTCATGTTTTGTATGGGTTTGGTGAATGCTGGTTATGTACAAATAAAAATGATGAATTTATGTTAAATCTTGCCTATACTAAAAAATCGTTTAACAACATATGAACAAATATGGGTAGTGGTTGTAGTCGCTCCGTTTTAATTTCTTGTCTTAAAAAAACATTTTCCCCCCTTTGTATAGGCGCGCCTGTTGTGTTGCCAAATAAAGATAAAATCCAAACAACACAGGAGCAGGATCAATGATCTTTGAATGGATGTCTGATCCCTCTGCTTGGGTTGGTTTAGCAACTTTAATCGTTCTTGAAATTGTATTGGGGATCGATAACCTCGTTTTTATCGCGATTTTGGCTGAGAAATTGCCGCCAGAGCAACGAGCTAAAGCACGTATAGTCGGTTTGGTACTCGCATTAGGAATGCGCCTTGTACTCTTAGCCTCGATTGCTTGGGTCGTGACACTGACTGAGCCACTCTTCCATATTTTTGATCATCCATTCTCTGGTCGTGATTTGATTTTGTTATTCGGTGGTGTGTTCTTATTATTTAAAGGCACCATGGAATTGCATGAACGAATGGAAGGAAAACAACTTCATAAAGAAGATAATCCTGTTCATGCTGCATTCTGGATGGTCATTGTTCAGATTGTTGTACTTGATGCGGTATTCTCACTAGACAGCGTGATTACAGCTGTGGGTATGGTGAAAGAGCTGTCAGTCATGATGGTTGCGGTTGTTATAGCTGTCGGAATCATGTTGTGGGCATCAAAACCACTCATGGACTTCGTCAATAAACATCCAACAGTTGTCATTCTGTGTCTTGGCTTCTTGATGATGATCGGTTTCTCTTTGGTGGTGGAAGGCTTTGGTTTCCATATTCCGAAGGGCTATTTATATGCTGCAATTGGCTTCTCGGTTTTGGTAGAAGTTATCAATCAGAGCATGCGTCGCAATCAGGAAAAGCTAGTTACCACTACAGACTTGCGTTATCGCACTGCCTCTGCGGTTTTACGTATGTTAGGCAGTAAAAATAGTAGTTCTTCAGATACTCAATCTTCTGATAAAGAAGATGTATTAGCGACGCAAGCTTTTGCTGATGAAGTTTTTGACGAAGAAAATGGTGCTTATCACAGTGTGCTTGTACAAGGTGTGCTTGGTTTATCAGAGCGTCCTGTAAAATCTGTTATGACTCCACGCCCTGAACTTGAGTGGATTGACTTAGACGATGAACCTGAAGTTTTAAAAGAACGTTTAATGTCGATGACACATTCTCGTTTGATCGTTGCACGTGGTGAGCTTGATAATATTGAAGGTATTGCGCTTACGCATAAAGTTTTAAATAACTTTATTGAGACAGGTGTAATTGATTTCCAAAAGCATCTACGTGAACCTGTGATTGTGCATGAAAATGCTCAAGTGCTTATGGTGATGGAGCAATTGCGTCAAGCACCTTTACAAATGGCGATCGTATTAAATGAATATGGTTCCATCGAAGGTATCGCAACACCAATTGATATCTTAGAAGCAATTGCTGGCGAATTCCCTGATGAAGATGAGTTAGACGCTGCTGCTGAAAGCTTGGCAGATGGTTCATTAATGCTTGAAGGTTCAACTGATATTCGCCATGTATCACTTTTATTAGGTCGTGATCTCGTTGACGAAAGTGAACAGTATTCAACTTTATCGGGCTACTTGTTATTCCATTTAGGCCGTTTACCGGAAAATGGCGAAGCTGTTGAGGCAGACGGTTATCGCTTTGAAGTGATTACGATGGAAGGTCATAAAATTGAGAAAGTTCATATTGTTTCTATCGAGCAAGATGAATCAAAAGATTAAATGACGTTTTAAGTCTAGAAACATCATAAAATAGCTCAACTCTGAGCTATTTTTTATTTGAGAAACACCAAATGACCCAACAAACTTGTCCATGTGGAAAAGGCAGCTATACCCAATGTTGTGAGCCTTTACATTTAGGCACAGCCAAAGCACTAACGGCAGAGCAGCTTATGCGTTCACGTTATAGCGCTTTTGCATTACAGCAAATTGACTATATTGTGCAAACGACTGCTTTAGGTCAGCAAACAGCACTTGATAAAGATGCTATCGCAGAGTGGAGCAAACAAAATCAGTGGTTGGGTTTAGATGTAGTTAACGCCAACGAAAAATTAGATAAAACCCACGCACAGGTTGAGTTCAAGGCTCACTATCATGATGGACAAAAAGCCCAAATTCATCATGAGGTTTCACATTTTGTTTATCACCAGCAAAAATGGTTTTTCCTCGACCCAACGGTCGATATGCACGTCACAATGAAACAACCTTGTATATGTGGTTCAGGAAAAAAATTTAAGCAATGCTGTGCACAATTTCTGTAAGTTTATCTTAAAATACGCCCACTGTTTGGCCTGAGGGAAAGGGCGATGTTACTCACCGTTATTTATATTATTGCGATTACTGCGGAAGCCATGACAGGTGCATTGTCTGCTGGTCGACGGAGTATGGACTGGTTCGGTGTCGTACTGATTGCCTGTGTGACTGCTTTAGGTGGTGGTTCGGTGCGAGATGTATTGCTTGGCCACTATCCTTTAACTTGGGTAAAACATCCGGAATACTTAGTTCTGACCTGTTGTGCTGCATTTGTCACGATTATTATTGCCAAATGGATGCGTCATTTACATAACATCTTTTTGGTGCTCGATGCATTAGGCTTAATTGGTTTTACGATCATTGGTTGTCAGATTGCCCTACAAATGGGACATGGTTTTGTCGTGTCGGCAGTAGCTGGGGTGTTGACTGGAGTATCTGGCGGTATTTTACGTGATATTTTATGTAACGATGTTCCATTCGTTTTCCGCCGTGAACTCTATGCGAGTATCTCTTTTGTGGCAGTCATCTGTTACTGGGTTTGTCAGGATTTAGGATTAAGCCTAGAGTTAACCGTTATTTCAACTTTAATTTTTGGCTTTACCTTACGTCTGATTGCAATCTATTTTGGCTTAGAAATGCCTAAATTTATTTATAAAGATGATGATGCAGAATCGGCGTCTTCAACCGACGAACATTAATCATGCAGAATTCGATGTGAGCATGATATAACAATTAAATATATTGTCTTGCTCACTTATTTTTTCCAGTAGAGTTTTTCCTATGGATCTGGTTTCACGTATACAAAATCTTCCAATTGGCAAATTTCACTACACATTACTGTGGGTGGTTGGTTTAGGTTGGATGTTTGATGCTATGGACACCGGTATCATTGCTTTTATCATGACAACGCTTGTTAAAGACTGGGCATTAACGCCAGCAGAAAGCGGTTGGATTGTAAGTATTGGTTTTGTAGGGATGGCTATTGGAGCTGTTTGCTCAGGAGCTTTAGCAGATCGCTTTGGCCGTAAGACAATATTTGCAGTGACCATGGCCATCTATAGTATTGCGACTGCCTTATGTGCTTTTGCTCCAGATTTGAAGTGGTTATTAATTTTCCGTTTTATTGTTGGTCTTGGGCTTGGTGGACAGTTACCCGTTGCAGTGACATTGGTGAGTGAATATATACCTGCACATGTACGTGGTCGTTTTATCGTCCTACTCGAAAGTTTTTGGGGTTTGGGTTGGTTAGTTGCTGCACTCATTTCTTATTTTATTATTCCTAAATTTGGTTGGCACATTGCATTTCTTATGGGTGGCCTCCCACTGATTTATATTTTAGTCATTTGGAAAAAACTCCCTGAATCGATACCTTACCTGATTAACCGTGGACGTGTTGAAGAGGCACACGCATTAGTTCAAAAATTAGAAGCTCAAGCAGGCGTTCAAATTGTTCACCATATTGAAGTCGTGCCTGTAGCCATGCGACAAAAAGTCTCTTTTAAACAACTTTGGAGTGGTCAATTTGCTCGCAGAAGCTTAATGCTTTGGCTCATCTGGTTTGGAATTGTTTATTCCTACTACGGGATCTTTACGTGGCTGCCAAGTTTATTAGTGAAACAGGGCTATGACATCGTTAAATCTTTTGAATATGTTTTGCTTATGATTTTGGCGCAGCTACCAGGTTACTTGGCAGCAGCATGGTTTGTAGAGCGATTAGGTAGAAAAATTACACTCGCTGCATTTATCGGGTTTTGTGCGTTGTCTGCATATTTCTTTGGACAAGCCGATAGTGTAAATAGCATTATGTTTTGGGGTTGTCTCATGTCCTTCTTTAATTTGGGTGCATGGGGAGTGTTATATACCTATACACCAGAGCAATATCCAGCCAACATTCGGGCTTTTGGTTCGGGCTGGGCATCGGCAATGGGCCGTTTAGGTGGAATTTTGGCGCCGATAGTCGTCACTCATATGATGGTTTCCAAAAATGGGTTTAGCCATGTTTTTATGATGTTTACTATTGTTTTACTTTTGGTTGCAGCTGTAATTTTAATATTAGGTGAAGAAACCCAAGGTAAAAGACTAGAGTCGATAGGCCTCTAGTTTTGCCTAACTTTATAGCAAGTAACTAAAAATATAGAGAGATGAGACATAATTTGACGCTCAGGTGACAGAGTCCCTCTTGTGTCTGTAACATAGCCCACTTAGCATAAGACTCATTTAAAATAACGACTGATTTGGAAGATAAGCTGACTATGACCAGCCTTGCGCATCAAGCGACAGAAAACCGCTCTGTAGCCGAATTTACTGAACAGGCTTACCTGAATTATGCCATGTACGTCATTATGGACCGTGCATTGCCGCATATCAGTGACGGCTTAAAACCTGTACAGCGCCGTATTGTCTACGCCATGAGCGAGTTGGGCTTAAAAAGTAGTGGTAAGCCAAAAAAATCGGCCCGTACTGTAGGTGACGTACTAGGTAAATATCATCCGCATGGTGATTCAGCATGTTATGAAGCCATGGTGTTGATGGCTCAGCCATTTAGTTATCGTTATCCTTTAATTGAAGGTCAAGGGAATTGGGGTTCACCAGATGACCCTAAATCGTTTGCTGCGATGCGTTATACCGAGGCAAAACTTTCTGCCTACAGTGAGTTATTGCTAAGTGAGTTAGGACAAGGCACGAGTGAATGGCAAGATAACTTTGACGGTTCATTAAAAGAACCGATTACCTTGCCAGCACGAGTTCCTAATATTCTGCTGAATGGTACAACTGGTATTGCGGTTGGTATGGCGACTGATATTCCGCCACATAATTTGCGTGAAGTGATTAAAGGAACAATTGCCTTAATTCGTAATCCGCAAACATCAGACGAGAAATTGGCTGAATATATTCCAGCGCCAGATTTACCAACAAAAGCTGAAATTATTACGCCGCCAGAAGAATTGCTCAAAATCCAGACGACTGGACGTGGTAGTTACCGCATGCGAGCGGTTTATACCATCGAAAAAAATGAAATCGTGATTACCGAATTGCCGTATCAAGTATCGGGTTCTAAGGTGATCACTCAAATTGCCGACCAAATGCAGGCTAAGAAGCTACCATTAGTGGTGGATGTGCGTGACGAGTCGGATCATGAAAACCCAACACGACTCGTAATTGTACTGCGTTCTAACCGTATTGATGCTGAAGCGGTGATGAGCCACTTATTTGCGACTACCGATTTAGAATCAAGCTATCGCGTTAATTTAAACATGATTGGTGAGGACGGTCGTCCTCAGGTTAAGTCGATTCGACGTATCTTACTTGAGTGGATTGAGATCCGTAAAAAAACGGTTACTCGCCGTTTGGAATATCATTTAAACCGAATTGAAAAACGCCTACATATTTTGGCAGGTCTTTTAATTGCTTATCTCGATATTGATACAGTTATTCGTATTATTCGTGAAGAAGATCAACCTAAACCTGTATTGATGGATCATTTCAAAATTGATGAGATACAGGCAGAAGCAATTTTAGAACTCAAGTTACGCCATTTAGCAAAACTTGAAGAGATGGAAATCCGTCAAGAACAGGATGAGCTCTCAGCAAAAGCAGCGATTATTCGTGAGCAATTAGAAAACCCTGAATCTTTAAAGAATCTAATTATTGGCGAATTAAAAGAAGACGCGAAAAAGTTTGGTGACGAACGCCGTTCTCCAATTGTTGCACGTGCTGAAGCTGTTCAGATTAGAGAACAAGATTTAATGCCAGCTGAAGCAGTAACAGTGGTTTTATCTGAAGCGGGATGGATTCGTGCTGCAAAAGGTGCGGATGTTGATGCCGAGAATTTAAACTATCGTGCTGGCGACCAGTATTTAAGTCATGCGGTGGGTAAAACCAATCAACGAATTTATTTCCTCGATGAGACAGGGCGTAGTTATGCCTTGCCTATTAGCAGTCTGCCATCAGCAAGAGGGTTAGGTGAGCCATTAAGTTCGAAGCTTGCTCCTGCAAGTGGAGTCGCGTTTATTCAGGTCTATTTAGATGATGAGGAGTCAGAACTTATTGCTGCTAGCTCATCAGGTTATGGTTTTAAAACTCAAGTCAAACAGTTAGATACTAATGCTAAGGCAGGAAAAAGCTTCTTGTCGGTACCTGAAAAGTCAAAAGCGCTACCGCTAATATCTGCCCAAAACATGACACATTTGGCTGTACTCAGCTCAGCAGGTCGACTCCTAATTATTGATTTATTAGAACTGCCAAATTTAAATAAGGGTAAAGGTAATAAGTTGATACAACTTGAAGCGAAAGAGCAGATTTTATCCATGACAACCCTGAACTTAGATGAAATAATTCAGGTGGTTGCAGGTCAACAACATCTAAAATTAAAAGGTGATGATCTACAAAAATACATGGGTAAACGAGCTTCAAAAGGTCACCTCTTACCACGTGGATATCAAAAAGCAAATAAACTGTTGATTCAGAGATAAAGCTAGCGTCGGGCAACATAAATACGCTATATATGGCAATAAGTTCAAGCAATGAACTGAACTTATTGGTATTGGATAACGATTAAAAGGGCAGCAATTTGGAGTACGCAATTTGTACTCCATGCAAAAAATTTGGCAGGGTCAAATTGTCAAAACTTCTGTCTCATAATCTTGTTCGAAAGTGTCATGAATGTGCCAATAAGTTTTAAATATGTTCTGGCACCAAGAAGCTAAAGAATAGCTGGGGCATTGAATAACAGTTATTACTAAGGATTACGAATCGGAGATAATGGCATTATGGAAAAGATTTGGTTTGCAGAATACCAAAAAACAGGGATTCCAGAAACAGTAGCATTGCCTGCGGAAAATACCTCTCTTGTTGATATTTTTGAGAGTAATTTCCAAAAATTTGGTTCTCGTGATGCCTTTATCTTTATGGATAAAGCGATGTCATTTAACGAGTTGGAACTTGCAAGCCGTAAGTTCGCGACCTATTTGCAAAATTTGGGGTTAGCAAAGGGAACTCGTGTGGCAGTGATGATGCCGAACGTATTGCAATATCCTGTAGTTGCATTAGCTGTGTTACGTGCAGGCTTAGTGTTGGTGAATGTAAACCCACTTTATACTGCGCGTGAGCTTGAGCATCAATTAAATGACTCAGGTGCAGAAGTACTCGTGATTATCGAAAACTTTGCCAGTGTTTACCAAAGCATTTTAGGTAAAACTCCTGTGAAGCATGTTGTAGTTGCAACAGTAGGAGATATGCTTGGTACGCTTAAAGGTACATTAGTAAATTTTGTATTACGTAAAGTACGTAAGCAAATTCCTGCTTGGAATATTCCTGGGTACGTTAAATTTAATGCAGCATTAAATAAAGTAAGTCCGAGTAGTTATAAGCGTCCAAATTTAACTTTAAGTGATACTGCCGTGCTTCAATATACGGGTGGTACTACAGGTGTTTCAAAAGGTGCGGAATTAACACATCTTAATTTGGTTGCCAACCTTTTACAGTGTGATGGTATCTTCCAAAGTAAATTTGGTGCAAATGATGGTGCTAAAGGCGACCGTATTGTTTGTGCATTACCGCTTTATCATATTTTTGCGTTCATGGTTTGCGCGATGTACGGTATGTATAAAGGTCAGGCAAATATCTTGATTCCGAACCCACGTGATTTACCAGCGGTAATTAATGAATTACGTAAATATCAGCCATCATTCTTCCCAGCAGTAAATACATTATTTAATGCTTTAGTAAACAATGAAGAATTTAAACAACTTGACCATAGCAATTTAAAAATGGCGATGGGCGGTGGTATGGCAGTTCTACCTTCTACAGCAGAAGCGTGGAAGAAGATTACTGGTACAACCATTATTGAAGGTTATGGTTTGTCTGAGACTTCTCCTGTGGCGACTGCAAACCCTCCTGCATCTACTGAATTTAGCGGCACAATTGGTATTCCATTACCTTTAACAGAAGTTGCTATTTTAGATGATGACGGTAAAGAAGTTGCCTTAGGTGAGCAAGGTGAAATCTCTATTCGTGGTCCTCAAGTCATGAAAGGCTATTGGAAGCGTCCTGATGAGACTGCGAAAGTCATGACAGCAGACGGTTTCTTCCGTACTGGTGATATCGGTGTTATGGATAGCCGTGGATATACTAAAATTGTAGACCGTAAAAAAGATATGATTTTGGTTTCTGGCTTTAACGTTTATCCAAGCGAAATCGAAGAAGTTATTGCTAAACATCCAAAAGTATTGGAAGTTGCAGCAATTGGTGTTCCTGATGAAAAATCAGGTGAAGTGCCAAAACTCTTTATCGTGAAAAAAGACCAAAGCTTAACGACCGAAGAAATTTTGAACTTTGCTAAAGAAAACTTAACAGGTTATAAACGCCCTCGTTATGTTGAGTTTATGGATGAATTACCTAAATCAAACGTAGGCAAAATCTTACGTAAAGACTTACGTAAGCCAGCCTAAAAAGTTAATAAAAAAGCGCCTTAGGGCGCTTTTTTTGTTTTTACATTTTGTTGTGGCTCTTCATAAACCAGCGGTCTATGTAAGGGCGACCAATTCCTACCATCCCAACAAAAACTAGCATTGTGCCCAATTGCAAACGCAGATGAGTTAAATCGAGCTGACCATAACTTAAATAATTATCTGCTAGGCAATATAGGGTAATCACAATTAACCAATGCCATAAAGGAAGTCGTTTAATACCGACTGCAATAAAAGTAATTGTTAAAATAACAAAGGTGCCCAGTGTCGATTGCCAATTTAGATTTGCACAAATCACACTCAATAAAAAAGCCACAATAGGAAGTACGATTTTTAATATACGGTCTACCTGAAGTTGATTTTGTTTTTGCTTCTCTAAGACGTCAAACAATTCTTTTTGATCAGGTTGTTGCATACATGGCCCTATTAATCAGTGATGACAAGTGATTGCATAAAATTTCAGGTAAAAACGCAATGTTATGATAGCATGATCAACAGTATTTTCAGTGATGGATGGCACTATGCAGGGCATCAGCGGCATTATCTATATTATTTTAGTGGCATGTTTGCTGCCATACGCATTTACCGTAATTGCAAAATTTACAGGTGGTTTTCAGCCCGTCGATAATCAAAATCCGAGAGCTTTTTTGGCCAAAACAACAGGCCTTGCTGCTCGCGCTAATGCCGTACAACAAAATAGCTTTGAAAGCCTACCTTTATTCTTAACTGCTATTTTAATGGCTGAATATATGGTTGTTCCGGAATATTTTATTCTGAGATTAGGCTGGGCATATATTATTTTAAGAGTTATTTATGGCATCTGCTATTTAAGTAACTGGGCAACTTTACGCTCGATTGTTTGGTTCTTATCGATATTGTGTCCAATCTTTCTGTTAGTGGTCACGATAAAACTGACTTGAGTGTCATTCTGTCATCATTCATATCAACTTTCGCGTGTGCCCATTGTATAATCGGCATCATTTTGATGATATCCACGCTATAATCGAGTGGATTTTACATCTGACTTCATAACGAAAGAGTATTGATATGAGTTACAGCAATATCCCAGCAGGTAAAGATGCGCCAAATGACATCTATGTCATCATTGAAATACCTGCAAATGCAGCACCAATTAAATATGAAATCGATAAAGATTCTGATGCATTGTTTGTAGACCGTTTCATGGGTACAGCAATGTTCTATCCAGCGAACTATGGCTATGTTCCAAATACTTTGTCTGAAGATGGCGATCCACTAGACGTACTTGTTGTAACTCCACATCCTGTTGCTGCTGGTTCTGTAATTCGTTGCCGTCCAGTGGGCAAATTAAACATGGAAGATGACGGTGGTATTGATGCGAAATTAATCGCTGTTCCACACGAAAAATTATCTCCACTCTACAAAGACGTGAAGGAATATACAGATCTTCCTCCGTTATTGATTAGCCAAGTTGAGCATTTCTTCAGTCACTATAAAGATTTAGAACCAGGTAAGTGGGTAAAAATCAGTGGTTGGGAAGGTGCTGATGTTGCTAAAGCAGAAGTATTAAAAGCAATTGAAGCTGCTAAATAAGCTTTAATTGATAAGCTCAGAATTTCTGAATTGATATTTTGAGCTTAATAAAAAACCTACATCTGTTGCCAGACGTAGGTTTTTTTATGCTTGATAGATTTGTGAATTAGAATAATTTCACAGGAATATCAAGGAAAATACGCCATTCATTAGTGTCAGGCATATAGTCTGCAGTATAAGCATCGTCAGCACGGTAGATTGAATTACGTAAGCGTAAGCTTGAACCTTTGGTAAAACCACTTTGAACTGTGTATTTTACTTGGTTAAAGAATTCGCTTTCTTTTGAGTCATCTGCACCGTTAGATGTTTTGATATCCCAGCCATACACATAAGCTGTAGTCCAGTTTAGACCTGGTAATACACCTAACTTACCAAAGTCGAGACTGTATTGGATTTGTGCAGATTTTTCGTCATTACCAATGAAGTCAGATAGGTAAGAGTTTGGCAAATAGACACTTTGACCGCCGTCTTGGTTTGAACCATAGTTATAACCAATGTTACCGCTGTTTTGTTGGTACGCTAACATCACACTATGTGGACCAGTCGCATAAGTTCCTGAAACTGCCCAAATATTATTAGTTTTGTCTTCACCAGCTGGGCCAGTTGCATATGATAATGAAGCATTTTTATCAAATTTAGTATGATAACCACTGAAGTCATAAGTAAGTGAGCTGTCATTAGCAAGGGGTTGCTTGTAGTTCACATTTACATAATGACGATCAAGTTTGTCTTTTACATCAACGCCATAGTAAGAACCATTGAGTTGATCATCAAACTTATATTTTGCACCCCAAACCACTGCACGATCTAAACCATTTTGGTCAGTCGCAATTTGGTCAGAATATTGGTTTTTAGTGAATTTACCCGCAATGACTTCTAAATCTTTAATTTCATGGCTGGTTAACAATGTACCTGTGAAATATTCCGGAACCATACGAGCAGTGTTACTTGCAAGAACAGGTAAATCAAGTACTTGAGTACCATAACGTACAGTAGTATTTGAGAAACGAGCCTTTACGCTACCGCCACCGCGTGTCCATTGATCATACGGATTTTCACGTACGCCATTGTAACGAGGAATCATTTGGTTGCCGTTATTGTTATTTGCACCAATTTTGAATGAAAAATCACCCACAGCGCCGACACCGAAACCAACAATACCTTTGGTAAAGCCAGAATCTAGTGTAACGATTGCTGATTGAACAAATGAACTGTCATCTTCAACGTTATTTTTCTTGTCACGTTGAATATAACCTGTACGGAAGAGAATAGAACCGTTCGCATCTTCAACAAATCCTTTTGCCTCACTTTGCTCACTTGCCTGAGCTGAGGAAATTATTGCCGCAGAAATGAGAACTGCTAATGTAAGTTTTTGTGCTTTTAGCATATTTAAAGAACCTCATAAAAACGATAAATCCTGTGCCTTGTTATTGTTCAGGGCCTAGGATTTCCATTAATTGTATAAGTAATCTGTAAAAAAGATATATTTTTGTTCATTTTATTTTATATATGCTATGCAGGATTTGATTAATGTGGTAGGGGTTATTTAATAAATTTATAATTCGTCTTTTATACTTAATTTATTGTTTAAAATAAAAAAAGTAATTTAATTTTTAGTGGATTTTTACCATTTATTTTGTATTTAAAGTTAAAAAAACAGTTGATTCTTGTGTTCATTTTTTACTCTTTTTTGTTGGATATGTTTACTTTTTAATCTTATTTTAAGTTTCTTTTTTCATCACTTTTATTTTTATACCCTTTAAATTGTTACTATATAACGTTATTTTAAAAAATGGAATGTACAAAAATAGATCACTACAGGCGGTTAACAAAATATGTTTAGGTTGATCAAATTTAGTGCAATAACTTGCTTATATTTTGTGCACTACTCTTTTTATCCATATTATTGCTTAAAAAAGACCCAAAATAGTACATCTACTTTAAACAAGGAATAAATAAACAAATCCAATGAGTAGAAATGCGCAATCACAGATCATTACAAGCACTGTCCTTCAGAAATTTACATACTTTTTATATCTCGCCTCTAAGATTAAATAGAAAATTTATGTGCAACAAATGAATACTTCTCACCTCGCTAATTAATTTCCGATAAGGGGTTTTCGTATGTTTAGTATTTTTTCTTATATAAGAATTTTATTTTATCACTATGTTTTTTATAGATATATTTTTATAAAAATTACAGAGGAATTTTATAATAAAGTGAGTTTGATCTCAAAATTAATGAAGAGCACTGATAGCAAATTTGTACTTGGCACAGCAATTGCTAAAGCTCAAGTAACACAATTTGTTTAATTCCTATAAATCGTGCGTTCATTGTGGGGGAGATCAAAATGATGAAATTTGCACTTAAGGCAGTAACTCTTGGTATCTTTGCAGCAGGGTCAACTATGGCTATGGCTGAAGATGCTCCATCTTTTTATGGAATCACGGCAACAGGTAATGTAGCCGCGACCACAGACTACCGTTTCCGCGGTGTTACTCAATCTTCAAATAACCCAGCTATTCAAGGTGGGTTCACTTTTTCTCATAAGTCAGGTGCTTATGTTGCGCTTTGGGGGTCAAGCGTAGACTTTAATACACCTGGCGTTTCAACTGAAACCGATATCTCTTTAGGTTATACAAATACGTTAAAATTGTCTGATACGCTTGCACCAACTTATGATGTGGGTGTAATTCATTATGGATACATTGGTTCTGACTCAAAATTTACTAACCCATACAATGGTGATACTGGCTTCGACTTCACCGAATTTTACGGAAAATTAACGTTTGCAGACTCTTTATTTAAAGGTGATGCACTTAGTGTGGGCGTAAGCTATTCAGATGATTACTGGGGCCACTCTGATGAGTTCTGGTATTTCAACGTCGGTTATTCAGCACCAATTGCAGACACAGGATTTACTGGACTTGCTTCAGTTGGTTATAACAAACTCAAAAACAAAGACTCTTTACTTGTAGTTGCGGGTGGGCCAGGTGAAGACGATAGCTATATCGATTATAAAGTTGGTGTGAATTATAACATCTTGGGTATTGTTGCTGAGCTAGATGTTGTTGGTACAGACATTAGTACTTCTGGTATGACTGATGCTGGTAAGAAACCTTATGACACGGGCTTGGTGTTTAGTTTAACTAAAACATTCTAAGTTTGAGTTTTAAAAAAGCGGGTGAGTAACCCGCTTTTTTATTAGTTTTCTATTTCAGAAAGTAGCTGTTTTAACTGGTTAAGCTCAATATCCGTAGCTTTAGATAATGGCTTGCGTGGTAAGCCCGCAGAGACACCTTTTAGTTGTAAACCAGCTTTAATCATTTTAGGTAAACCACCATTTACAATAAAGCGTAGTAAAGGAAGTTGCTGATAAAATGAATTCTGGGCCTGTTCCAATTCACCATTTTTTACATGTTCAATAAGCTGTTGAGGTCGTTGACCTAATAGGTTTGGTGCTGCTGTACACCAGCCGCTTGCTCCAGCACATAAAGCTTCTAAAGCTAGAGGGTTACACCCGTTATAAAATGGGAGTTCTCCTTTTGATAGCTCATAAATCTTATGCATGCGCTGAATATCACCGCTACTTTCTTTCACCATCGTAATATTTGCAATGCTATTAAACATACGCACAATTAACTCTGGAGACATATCAACACCGCTAGTCGCGGGGTTGTTATAAATCATAATTGGTAGTGTGGTTTCTTGGGCAATTGCTTGATAATATTCAAAAATATCTTGGTCTGTTAGCTTCCAATAAGATATAGGAATCATCATGAGTGCATCTGCACCGTAGCTTTGAGCGATTTGGGCTTTTTTAATGGCTTGATCAGTCGTGAGTTCTGAAATTCCAATAATGACAGGCACGCGTTTTTTAATACTTTCAATTGAAGTTTTTGCGACTAAGCACCATTCATCCCATTCAAGATAAGCGCTTTCGCCTGTACTGCCTAAAGGCGCAATCGCGTCGCAACCGTTTTCAATAAGCAAATCCAGCATCTGTTTTAAAACAGGAAGATTAATGGTGTTGTCATCAGAAAATGGGGTAACAGGGTAGCCAATAATGCCGTTTAGTTTCATGGTGGAAATCTCTTTTTAAATACAGTCAGAATGTTTTTTCAAAGCTTTACGTGCGTAGTAGGCAAAGTTCACTTTGTTACGTTTATCGGTAGAAACCCAGTCATGAGCTTCTGTTGCTAAAGCATGGGGGATGGGCTGGATTTGTCCGGCAGACATGGCTAGCAGTTGCAGTTGAGCTGCTCGTTCAATTAAAAGAGCCAAGTTGCAGGCTTCTTCAATGGTTTTTCCTGTAACCAGTTGGCCATGATGAGACAACAAAACAGCACGGTTTTTACCAAGCGCAGAAGAAATCAAAATACCTTCTTCATTACCTACAGGGACACCTGGCCAATGACCTACAAATGAGCAGTCTTCGTAGAGTGCGCAAACATCCATTTGGGAAATCATAAGTGGAATCTGTAACATCGATAGAGCCGCTACATGAGTCGGATGAGTATGGATAATGCAGTTCACTTCTGGATGTTCTTTATAAATCCATGTGTGAAAACGATTGGCTGGGTTTGCCATTCCTTCTTGATTGATGGGTTCTAAATCTTGATTTACCTCAAGTAAATTTGAGGCAGTAATTTCATCAAAACCTAAACCAAAACGTTGGGTAATAAAGGACTCTTTATTTCCACTACGGCAGGTAATTTGGCCAGCTAAACCAGCATCATGGCCATGGTCAAATAAAATACGACAAGTGAGTGCAAGCTTTTGACGATCAGTTAAATCTGAGTCGCTAATCCACTTTTGCATGTCTTGCTGCGCGTGTTGCATCAGGTCTTGTTTATTTACAGAAGCAGTCTTCATCTCTTCTCCAGTCCAGTTGACCAAATTAAGTAGGTGAAGGCAGAATAGAAAACAACTGGATGAATCAATACATCCAGTTTTCATAAATTGTATGGTCCAGATGGGGCGAATATGCTAAGACCTTGGCAAGTACATTTTCGTATCGATGAAAGAGAAGAAAAAACGGTATTTCTAAAACTGACTAACTTGATTAGTCAGGAAATTTTATGTGGCCGTTTAGTGCAGGGTACGATGCTGCCGGGGTCTCGTAGCTTGTCAAAAGAACTAGGAATTAATCGAAAAACCGTACAAGCAGTCTATGAAGAGTTAGAGGCACAAGGATGGCTTGTGACCCGTCCCCGAAAAGGCACATTTGTGGCGGATGTTTTGCCGGAAAAACAGCTTCAAATAGAGCCAGTATCTGAGCGAACAGTTAATGATAAATCAATCACTCAAGAAGTGATTCAACGCCCACATAACGATGGTGTGCCAGATCCGAGGCTTATTCCCTACGAACTATTTTCGCGGGCATACCGGCATGCACTGATTAAAATTACGCAAAACCAGTACATGGGATATGGTGACCCACGAGGTATGGTTGAGCTAAGACAGGCTTTACAACAAATGCTGTCGATGGAACGTTTTATGAATATTGCCGAAGATGAGATTTGTATTGTACGTGGTAGCCAGATGGGAATTTTTCTTGCCTCTCGTGCATTACCCAATCGGCAGGGCGTTATCGTTATTGAGGAATTATATTATCCATCTGCTTTTAAAGCATTTCAGTCAAATGGCTTTCAAGTAGTTTCTGTTAAATTAGATGAACAAGGTATTGTTATTGAAGATTTAGAGCGGGTTTTACAAGAACACTCAGTTGCTGCCATTTATACAACTCCGCATCACCAATATCCTACAACTGTCACCATGACCATGTCTCGCCGTCTTCAACTCTTAGAGCTTTCAAAAAAATGGGGGTTTTATATTATTGAAGACGACTATGACCACGAATTCCATTATGACAGCCGGCCTATGCCACCCTTAGCAAGTTTGCCTCATTCTGAATTGGTCATTCATGTGGGCTCATTATCAAAGGTCTTTGCACCCGGTATTCGCTTGGGATACGTCGTGGCATCGTCAATAATCATTCAATCGATTACAGAAAATATTCTATTGATTGATCGGCAAGGCAATAACATTACGGAACTTGCTTTAGCAGATTTAATGCAGCGAGGGGAAATTAAGCGACATATCCGTAAAATGAAAAAAATATATCAACTACGCCGAGACCATGCATTAACTGAGTTTAATCGAATTTTTGCAGAGAGTGTTCAGATACAGCCACCCGCAGGTGGAATGGCTTTGTGGGTGAAATTCCAGAAACCATTTACTCAAGATCAGCTTATAAAATTAAAAGAACTTAACATTGATACAGAGCATAAGTTTAAACAGAAAGAATGTACTAATCATTGTATCCGTTTTGGCTTTGCGGCTTTATCCGAGAAAGAAATTACTTCCTTAATTGAGACTTTAAATGAAGCTTTTAATAAAAGGACAGCGGACTAATAATACGCTGTTTTATTTTAAGAAAGTTCACTTTAATTCATTTCTACATTTTTGAATCTCTGAGACAAATTTAAGCAGAAAGGGGGTAATTTGTGACTTATATTTTTCGGTTTGTAGCATCTCGCTAATTTGTTCAGGAGATTTGCCGATGAGAGAAATCCTTAAAAATAAATCTTCAAAGAAATTGCTGCTAACAGTCGACAATACTCTTCTTAAAGAAACTAGCATGTCGTCGCCGCGGCTAGATGCATGAACTAGGACTATAGGTATATCTATAATTTCGGTACGGGAAACCATCCAATCAATTGCATTTTTAAGACCACCTGGAATACAACGGATATATTCTGGACTTGAGATGATAATGCCATCTGCATCAGAAACAGATTTAATAAATTCTTCCACTACAGTAGGCGTTTTTTCTCCTTCATTATCTGGAGAAAAGACAGGCAGATTATTAATATGATCAAAAACTCTCAATTCAATGTCGGACGGTGCTATATCCTTTATTGCTCTTAATAGAGCAGTATTTGTAGATTCTTTTCTTGCACTACCTGAGATAGCCAAAATTTTCATAGCGTCCTCTTTTTTACCTTTTTATATAGGCATCAATAAATTCTTTAATGAACAACTTATATGCATATTAAAAAAGCGGATACACGATCCGCTGTTTTATCTTAAGAATGATTGCCTCGATAAGAGAGTGCTTCTGTAAGATGAGGACTTTGGATCATCTCACTTTGAGCCAAATCGGCAATGGTACGAGCAACCCGTAAAACACGATGATAAGCACGAGCCGACAGATTCAAACGTTGCTGAGCCATTTCAATCATTCGTTGAGAAGTACTATCAAGTACAGCATATTGCTCAAGTTGTTTGGGTGAAAGTGCTTGATTTAAATAATCTTGTCTTTGCATTTGTTGTTCATAAGCATAAATCACACGTTGTCTTACAGTCGTAGAGTCTTCAGCAGGCGTTGGATCCTGCAGTTCTTGAGCTTTTAAAGGCGGTACATCAATATGTAAATCGATACGATCAAGTAATGGCCCCGATATACGGTTTTGATAGCGCTTGATACTCTCTGGCGAACATTGGCAACGGCTGTCTTGATTAAACGCATAACCACATGGACAAGGGTTCATTGCTGCAATGAGTTGAAAGTTTGCAGGATAAGTAATTTGCCGAGCTGCACGTGAAATAATGATTTCTTTTGACTCAAGCGGCTGACGTAAGACCTCTAGAACTTTTCTGTCAAACTCGGGGAGTTCATCTAAAAACAAAACCCCTAAATGAGATAAGGTAATTTCACCCGGTTTAGGATGTGAACCGCCCCCAACTAGTGCAATCGCTGATGCTGTATGGTGGGGCGCGCGAAATGGACGCTGACCAAAGGTATGGGGTGTATTTGAAATAGAATAAATACTCGCGACTTCAAGCGTTTCCTGATTAGAAAGCGGTGGCAAAATTGAAGGAAGACGTGAAGCGAGTAAAGTCTTACCTGTACCTGGTGGTCCTTTAAAGAGCAGCGAGTGCCCGCCTGCGGCGGCAATTTCTAGTGCGCGACGTGGACGTAGCTGACCTTTTACATCTGCCAGATCAAATTTATAAGGCATTTGGTTTGAGGTCGTTGCAGGTTCAATCGAAGATAGTGATTTTATGCCCAAGAAATGATCACAAACTTCTTTTAAATGGCTCACTGGATAACATTTAAGATTCGGTAAATGGCTAATATCCTGACTGTTATCGAGAGGTAAAAGCATTTTATGCTTGGCCTGTTGACACGCCATTGCCAAAGTTAAAGTGCCTGACACTGGCCTTACATGGCCATCTAAAGCTAATTCACCAATTAATTCAAAATCTTCGGCACAGTTTTCTGGGAGCTGGCCAGATGCAATTAAAATACCTATAGCAATAGGTAAATCTAGACGTGATCCATCTTTGGGCAAATCTGCTGGTGCAAGATTAATGGTCAGCCGTTTTGTTGGAAATTGAAATCCACTATTAATAATGGCTGAGCGAACGCGGTCTTTACTTTCTCTTACCGCCGCCTCTGCTAGGCCGACAATAGTAAGAGAAGGTAAGCCTTGACTCACATGTACCTCAACTTCAATCAGAGGTGCATGTAAACCTAAAAGTCCCCGTGTATAAATTTTAGAAAAAGACATCTTATTGTTCCATTATGGTGCTTCATTTTTAATCGTTGTAAAGTATAAATGCGCTACGTTGGTGCTTATTTTTTATTCTTTAAAGTTTCTTCTAACAAACTTACTTGTTTTTGTAGCTCTTCTAAACGTTGATTGGCTGATTGAAGTGCAGTCTTTTGACGGTCGATCTCTTGTTTGGAAACAAGATCCAACTTTTCGACCGCTTCATTTAATAATGCACGTAAATTTTTTTCCAAATCTTTTTTAGGCTCATCAATTTGTTCCAGAATGGCCTGTAGCAAAGTTTCTAGCATGAAATATCCAAAGTGTTGTATTACCTTATGCTTTACAGTTTAACACTGCTTAAGCGCTGGATATAGGTTTCAATTTTTTTAGTGCAAATAGATCATTAAATCAGCATATAACACTACTGAAAATTCATTTTATTTTTGATAGCTCATCTACATCTTGCTCACTAAATAGGTTATAAAGAAAGTTCATGCAAAAGATTCATTTCCCTCAACCTTTGAAATATTGGCATGAAAATTGAACATAAAACCTTACTGGTGAAAAGAAGCCGAAGGAAACAAACATGAAGCTTGTAACTGCAATTGTAAAACCGTTTAAATTGGATGACGTGCGTGAAGCACTCTCTGACATTGGTGTACAAGGGATTACCGTAACTGAAGTTAAAGGTTTTGGTCGTCAAAAAGGGCATACTGAACTCTACCGTGGCGCGGAGTATGTGGTTGATTTCTTACCTAAAGTAAAAATCGAGATTGCGATTAGTGATGAAATGGTCGACGCAGTAATTGAATCAATTACACGTGTCGCAAGCACTGGAAAAATCGGCGATGGTAAGATTTTTGTGACTAACCTGGAACAAGTAATCCGTATTCGTACGGGTGAAACTGGACCGGATGCTGTCTAAATTGGCACAAAGCTTGCTGAGTAGAAAATAACTCGCAAATGAGGTTGGGGGACACGAATGAAAAAAATGCTTATGGCGCTCAGTCTATCAGGCGCTCTTTTGGGTGGTACTGCCGTTTGGGCAGAAGAAGCTGTAACAACGCCAACATCGGAAGTTGCGGCTGCATCAACATCTCCAGCTACTGCAACTACTGCAGAAGCACCAGTTGCTGAAACTCCAGCAGCTCCAGCACCGACACCTACGCTTGATACGGGTGATACCTCTTGGATTTTAGTTTCAACCGCATTGGTTCTATTAATGACCATTCCGGGATTGGCATTATTCTACGGCGGTATGGTACGTAAAAAAAATGTACTCAGTACGATGATGTTCAGCCTTTCAGCTGCAATCTTGGTAAGTTTGCTGTGGGTGATTGCTGGTTACTCAATCGCGTTCTCTGGCACAGGTGCATTTTTTGGTGATTTGTCTAAAGCAATGCTAAACGGGGTAGCGTTTGATGCATTAAGTGGGACAATTCCTGAAAGTCTCTTTGTTATTTTCCAAATGACTTTTGCCATTATTACAGTGGCGATCCTTAGCGGTTCTATTGCAGACCGTATGAAATATTCAGCTTTCATGGTGTTTATTGCAGTTTGGGTGCTCGTTGTTTACGCACCAATTACCCACTGGGTGTGGGCTGCAGATGGCTGGTTATTTAAAGCAGGTGCATTAGATTTTGCTGGTGGTACAGTTGTACATATCAACTCAGGTGTTGCAGGTCTAGTTGCTGCTTACATGCTTGGAAAACGTATTGGCCTTGGCCGCGAATCTATGGCTCCGCATAACCTGACTTTAACTGTAGTGGGTGCAAGCTTACTTTGGGTGGGTTGGTTCGGCTTTAACGGTGGTAGTGCTCTAGGCGCTGGTGCTCGTGCAAGTATGGCAATTTTAGTGACTCAAGTTGCTGCTGCCGCTGCTGCATTCTCTTGGTTAGTTGTTGAACGTATGATTCGTGGCAAAGCATCTGTATTAGGCGGTGCTTCTGGTGCGGTAGCTGGTTTAGTTGTGATTACACCAGCAGCAGGTTTTGTTGGGGTAGGCGGTGCTTTAGTGATGGGCCTTATTGGTGGCGTAGTGTGCTTCTGGGGTATTACAGCACTTAAACGCTTACTTAAAGCCGATGATGCTTTGGATGCGTTTGGTTTGCATGCGGTAGGTGGTATTGTCGGTGCGATTTTAACTGGCGTATTCTACAGTGACGAAATTATTAAAGCAGCGAACGTTGCATTAGCTCCAACATTCGCTGGCCAATTATGGGTACAAGTTGAAGGCGTATTGGCAACCATGGTTTACAGCGGTATCGCGACTTTCGTTATTCTTAAAGTGATTGATCTTGTGATTGGTATCCGTGTTAATGCTGATGATGAGCGTATGGGTCTGGATTTAAGCCAACATGGCGAACGTATTGAATAATCATTAATATATCTGCTGTCTTAAAAGAACAGTCTTGCGCTGTGATCAAAGCGATGCTTTGATCTTGCTCAGGACTGTTTTTTTGTCTTGAAGAATGCTGGTTCTGTAAGTGTAGAAATTTTGCTACACTAGGTCAAAGTAATCGACCCTATAAATCCGCTATGCATTGTCCATTTTGCAACGCCGCAGATAGTAAAGTCATCGATTCACGTTTAGCCGCCGAAGGCTGTCAGATTCGTCGACGTCGTGAGTGTGTAAGTTGCGGTGAACGTTTTACCACTTTTGAAAGCTATGAAGTGGTAATGCCCCGTGTGATCAAATCGAATGGAAAAAATGAACCTTTCGATGAGGCCAAATTACGCCGTTCGTTAATGCATGCTTTGCAAAAACGTCCGGTCACACAAGAGCAGATCGAAACAGTTTTAAGTGATATCCAGTTGCAGATTCGCCGTTTAGGTGAGCGTGATGTGAAATCTAGAACAATTGGCGAAATTGTCATGCAATCTTTATTTGCCCTTGACCATGTTGCTTACGTCCGATTTGCTTCTGTCTATCAAGATTTTCAGGATGTTGAAGCGTTTCGCCGCCAAATAGAGCAAATGCAACAACGTGAACACTAATCATTTGAGATTTTTATGTCTGAGTTGAAACAAGATCAGTATTGGATGCAGCAAGCTATTGAACTTGCCAAACGAGGACTATATTCGACCAAGCCTAATCCAAATGTGGGTTGTGTGATTGTCAAAGATGATCAGTTAGTTGGCCAAGGTTTTCATCCTAAAGCGGGTCAGCCACACGCAGAGGTTTTTGCCTTACGCGAAGCGGGTGAATATGCACAAGGTGCAACAGCTTACGTTACGCTTGAACCATGTGCACATTATGGCAGAACCCCTCCTTGTGCCGAAGCATTGGTAAAAGCCCAAGTTAAAAAAGTAGTGGTTGCTTGTCCTGATCCAAATCCATTGGTGGCGGGTAAGGGTGTTCAGATTTTGGAAAATGCTGGAATTGAAGTAGAAGTTGGCATTTGCGAAGATTTAGCATCAAAACTTAATCAAGGTTTTTTAAAGGCAATGTCTACAGGCATGCCTTATGTGCGTTTAAAAGTAGCCTCAAGTTTAGATGGACGTACTGCAATGGCATCAGGTGAGTCGAAGTGGATTACTGGTTCGGCTGCACGCCAAGATGTACAACATTGGCGTGCCATTTCTGGAGCAGTAATTACAGGTATTGAAACTGTGATTGCAGATGATTGTCAGCTTAACGTGCGTTCACTCAATAATTTTGATATCGAGACAGTTGCTCAGCCAAAACGTGTTGTTTTAGATCGCCAAGGACGTTTATCACTTAACGCTAAGATCTTAGAGAATCCTGAAACTGTGATGGTGATGGGGCCGTATCGTCAAGAACTTGCTGATTTAGGCGTGATACAATTAGAAATTCAGCCTTTAAAAATGCTGTTACAGACCTTATCTAAGCAACATCAAATTTATGATGTGTTGGTTGAAGCTGGCGCAACATTGTCTACTGCCTTTTTGCAAGAAGGTTTGGTGGATGAATTGATCAGTTATATTGCCCCGACCTTATTGGGGAAAAGTGCAAGGGCCATGTTCAATGCAGAATTTGAATATATGGCAGAGCAACTTCGTTTTACACTTCTTGATGTGACACAAATTGATCAAGATATACGCTTAAGGTTAATCCCTACGCAAGAGAAAGTATGAATTCAGAGCCTTCGGTTTATCACAAACGTCGTCATGCAGCCCGTACGACAGACGAATATCTTTTCCATCAGCTTGTGCCGTACTTGGGTAATAAGCGCCGATTGCTCCATCTAATTTTAGAAGCCCTTGAAATTACAGGGACACTAAATAGCAAGAAAAAGAATCCACCGATTTTTGCCGATTTCTTTGCCGGCAGTGGCGTTGTATCTCGTTTAGCACGTCAAAATGGTTACCGAGTGATTGCGAATGACTGGGAACCTTATAGTCATGCTTTAAATCATGCGATTTTAGCCTGTGTAGATGCACCTGCTTTTAAAGAACTGGGTGGCTATCAAAAGGCAATCGATTATTTAAATCGCTTACCTGAAGTTAAAGGTTGGGTAACGCATAACCTTTGTCCACGTAACGATGATGTATACGATCCAACTCGTGACCGTTTATTCTTTAAACGCCGTAACGGTATGCGTATTGATGCGATTCGCCAGCAGATTGCAACATGGCAGGCACAAGGTGCAATTAATGATGTAGAGATGAGTGCTTTGCTTGCACCATTGCTCTATTCAGCTAGTTTTGTCAGTAACACGAGTGGTGTATTTAAAAGCTTCCACCAAGGGTGGGGCGGACGTACTCAAACTGCGTTAGAACGAATTGAATCATTACTTTGGTTAACACCGAGCCGTTTTTGTGAGATTGGTGATCGCAAACGTCCGGCTGCTGAAATGTGGTGTGTAGATTCACAACATCTAGCAAATCAAATGAGTGGTTTTGAGGTTGATGTTGCCTATCTCGATCCACCATATAACCAGCACGCATATAGTAGTAATTACCACGTTTTAAATGCATTAACTTTATGGGATCAGGTGGATTTACCTTCACCAGATACCAAAGGTTATAAGAGTGGTATTGATAGAGCATGGCGTAAAGAACGTCCAAGTCCATATAACTCTTCTAAACATGCAAAAGATGCGTATGAGAAATTACTTTCAACGATCAATGCACGCTATATTCTGACCAGCTATTCAACTGATGGTAATATCGAGCCGAAAGATTTACTTATGGCCAATCTGGAACGAGGCAAAGTGACCTTGTTAACACAAGATGTTCCGCGTTATCGAGTGAGTAAACAACGACAGTCTGAACGTGCACGCGTGCTTGAGTTTATTGTGATTACTGATACTCATGCTAAGTCAGGACCACCATTACGTCAGTTATTAGGCCAGCTTTACCACTTCGCCGAGCTAGGTGGTGTAGATACCTCAGGCAATAGTACACAGCTCGCACTTTGGTAAGCGCTGCAATTTAAGCAGTGTAAAAAGATTTGGAGATTGAGCCATGTTTACAGGCATTATTGAAAGTTTAGGTAAAGTAGAAAGCCTGCAAAGTGTAGGTGGTGATGTGCGTCTACGTATTCAGACAGATCTGGATATGTCTGATGTACATTTGGGTGACTCAATTGCAACCAATGGTATTTGCCTCACAGTGATTGAATGGGGCGATAACTGGTACGCGGCAGATGTTTCTCGTGAAAGTTTAAATCGAACAACATTGGGTAATTGGAAAGTTGGGCAACGTGTCAATGTTGAAAAGGCAATGTTACCGACAACGCGCTTTGGTGGGCACATTGTAAGTGGTCACGTTGATGGCGTAGGTGAAATTACTGTAGTACGTGAAGACGCTCGTTCAATCTATTATGAAGTTACAGCACCGACAGAACTTGCTAAATATTTGGCGGAAAAAGGTTCTGTAACCGTTGACGGAATTAGCTTAACGATTAACCACTTACGTGGAAATGTTTTAAGCTTGAATTTGATTCCGCATACCGCAGAACGTACCAATATTGGAACGTGGCAAGTAGGCAGTAAGGTCAACCTTGAAGTCGACGTGTTGGCGCGTTATATCGAGCGTTTATTGCTAGGTGATAAAGCAGCTGAGCAAAAAACTGAGTCAAATATTAGTATGGCTTTTTTAGCTGAAAATGGTTTTTTAAAATAAAAGCCAGATCATCAAAATAAAAAACCGGATATATGTTCCGGTTTTTTATTTTTAAAAATTAATGCTTAGTCAGAGTAACCGAATGTGTGCCGACCCATGGTTTAGTATGCTGAGTACGTGTAATTGAAAACTCACCTTTTTCCGACGCTCGTGTCAGCAAGATTGAAAGCGAATTAAAGTCGTTATGACTCATATAAAGTTCTTGTGCTGAAAATGTCCATTGCTCACCCTGATTAAGCTGCTCAAGTTGCTTTGAAATCTGATGCGGAATGTCCATTTCTTACCCTCATTAATTATCTTAAATCACCACTTTCTATTCTCATAATCAGTTGATCTACAAGAATAATATTTATGTCTATTTTGTGACATATAGGTGTCAGTTTTATGACAGAAGAAGTTTTAAAAACTTTACTTCTCTATTTTTTCATCAGAAAACTTAGAGTTCTTTAAAATATATTCAATTTCTTCTTGAGCTGCTGAATGGAGTTTGGCTCGGAAAGCCGCTACAGACTCTTCAATTAAGTTTTCAGCTTCAAGTTCTAAACGAATGCGTAAACTTTCAAGCTCAGATAAGATTTGATCATCGGTAATACTAAGTTTTACGCCAGCAGAGTAATTGACTGCTGGGGTTTCAGGGTTTTTCTGATAACGTGCAGTTTGTTCTGCAACTTCTTGTTCTAAATGGCTACGTAATATCTGTAATGTTTCAGTCTGTTCATTAAACTGGCGAACTTCGTCTGCTTGCAACTCCGCAGCATAAGCAGCTTCTGATGCACGTTTGTCAGCAAGTGCTTTTTCTAAAGCGAGCTGACGACGGATACGTGCTTGCTCAATAAGCTCTGCTTTAAGGTCCGCGTAAGCTTGTTCAATTTTCTGCTGTGATTCTAACTGCGCTTTTTCGTCATTTAAAACCCAAAGCTGAATAGGGGTTTGGGGTTCTAATAAGTCACAAATACGTGCCAGATCCTGTTGATAGGCATGACGGACAGCTTCAGGCGCATTTAACCATCTTTTTTTAAAATCTTGCCCGACATTTAATGCCACCATGCTTCTCCTTTGTTCAACAGTATTTACATTTTAGCGCGTTATAATTTAAAGGTCCGCGGTTCTATACCCAAACGGCGATACATTTTAAATTTTTCTCGGCCAATTTGCTTGGCTGTTTCATTATTTTCAACAATTTCTATAATGTGGCTAAAATGATCAACTTGTTCAAGTGCATGATTGTTAAAATTAAATACTAACAAGCCTTGTTCAAGCGGTTGTTTAGCCGAAATACATACAGCAGCTTCAGCTTGGTCAATGCCATGCGCAATGAAACTTGCAGGGTCGAAATCCCATAATCTTTCATCAAGAGTTTGTTGTAGCTGCACATCTGGGCAATACCACCAGATTTTAGGATGCTTCTGCAAAATCTTTCGGCATAAACGGCAAGCACTATCGACTTGCCGTTCTTCACTGGTTTCAAACAGATAAAAACTAACTTTAGCCATTCGTATCTACACGATTCGCTAAAAATTGCATGAGTAATGGTACTGGGCGACCTGTTGCACCTTTAGCTGGACCAGATAACCATGCTGTTCCTGCTACATCTAAATGAGCCCAACGGTACTCACGTGTAAAGCGCTCAAGGAAACATGCTGCCGTAATTGCACCGCCGTATGGACCGCCGATGTTCGCAATGTCAGCAAATGGTGAATCAAGTAATTCTTGATAATCCTCAATCACTGGCATACGCCATACACGGTCAAATGATTGCTCACCCGCTTGTTGAAGTTCAGCTGCTAAAGCATCATCTGGTGAGAACAAACCACTCAGTACTTTACCTAAAGCGACTACACATGCACCAGTTAATGTTGCGATATCAACCACAACTGCTGGGTTGAAGCGTTTGATATAGGTCAATGTGTCGCACAGTACCAAACGACCTTCTGCATCGGTATTTAAGATTTCAACTGTTTGTCCGCTCATGGTTGTCACAATATCACCTGGGCGAGTTGCTTTACCTGATGGCATGTTTTCTGCAGCTGCAATTGCTCCAACGACATGAATAGGAAGTCTTGCCTCGCATAGCGCGCGAATAGTACCTAGTACAGAGGCTGCACCGCACATATCGAACTTCATTTCATCCATGCCTAGGCCTGGTTTTATAGAAATACCGCCTGTATCAAAAGTAACGCCTTTACCAACAAGCACAACAGGCGCTTGATCGATTCCTGCTTGGTATTCGAGTGTTACGATACGACCTGGACGTTCAGATCCTTTGCTGACTGCAAGAAAAGCATACATACCTAAATCAGCCATTTGCTGTTCATTTAAGACAGTTACTCTGAGTAAGTCAGGGAATTCTGCAGCTAAAGCTAATGCTTGTTCTGCCAAATATTCAGGGAAGCAAATGTTACCTGGACGGTTTCCAAGGTCACGTGCATACGACTGACCAGACTGTACGGCATGCACTAAAGCCAGTTGTTTTTCATCGAGGCTCGTCGTTGAACTAATTAAATCAACCTGTTGTAACACAAATTCATTTTTTTTCGATTTAAACTCATCATAACCATAAGCTGCTTGAGTTAAGCTTAAAGCGAATAAATAATGGTATTCGACAGGTAACGCAGCAATATCAATCGCGATATGCTTAAATTTATTTTGTGTCGATTTGATAATGGTTTGGGCAAGTTTAGCGAGCTTAACTGCCTGAAGTTCGGCTGTTTTTCCTAAGCCAAGTAATTGGCTATGAGGTTGATTTGAAACCTGACCGAATAAAGGCAGAGTTTCATTGAAGTTGCCTTTGAATTGGGTGGCAGTAAGAACGCTTTCTAGGTTATTGATTTGATATGTGTTGATGTTGCTTTGTAGCTGTTCTGAATCAACTAAAACCCACAAAGATTCATTAGATGTCTGTTCGGGAAAAGTTGTATAAGTTGTAAATTTCATGGCTGCCGTGATTGCCTATAGAAAGTTATGTTGGATTAAAACATTGAAACACTTTCAAGCATAGCGTTGCAATGTGCGGTTTTATATTTTTAACATTCGGGTAAACTAGCACACGTCCCGATTAGCCTTTTGGAAGTATTACTTTGATTATTCGGCGTTATCTCGTCAAGCAAGTTGTCTCTACCTCATTGGTGGTCATTTCTTTACTGACCTTAATCATGATGGGTGGTCGTCTGATCAAATACTTTGGTGTGGCGGCGCAGGGGCGCTTAGATGCCAGTATCTTGTTTAGCATCATTGGATATCGGTTACCTGAATTTCTAACACTCATTTTACCACTGGGTTTTTTCATTGGTTTAATGTTGGTGTTTGGTCGTTTATATGTTGACCATGAAATGGCTGTATTAAATGGTAGTGGTGTAAGCCGTCATCAATTAGCACGATTACTCATTCCAATGACGCTGGTTTATATGGTATTTCAGTCTGTGCTTATGCTCTGGATGACGCCATGGGGACTACGCGAGTTTGAAAAACTGACAACTACACAAGCTGTTCGGACAGGTTTCGATTTGGTTCGACCAAGAGAGTTTATTTCTTCTGGGCCATATACGATCTATGCAGGTTCATTGTCAGAAGACCGAAAGAATTTGAAGGATATTTTCTTTTATCAGCGCGCTGCTAAAGAAGATAAGCCAGATGTTATGATTTTGGCAAAAGAAGCGACTCGTGTAGAAGTTGCAAATGACACCGCCAATGTCGTTGATCTGGTACAAGGTCGTCGCTATGAAATATTCCCAGGACAACCAAAATATACACAAGCAGAGTTCCAGTCTTATCGTCTACGTTTAGAAAATGACAAAGATGTTAAGTTTGAGAGTGGCGATGTAGAAGCACTATCAACAACAAAACTCTTTTCAAAAACAAATGATCCAGTCATCAGAAGTGAGTTGGGATGGCGTTTATTTGGGCCATTCACCATTGTTATTGCGCTAATGCTCTCAGTGGCATTGTCTGAGGTGAGTCCACGACAAGGCCGTTATTACCGTCTTATTCCGGCGATTTTTATTTTTTCCAGTCTGATCGTATTAATGATTGCAATCAAGACTCGTATTAGTAAAGAAGAACTCGATATTTGGGCTTATCCTGCCGTGTTAGTTGTGTATGGCGTTGCTGCCGCCTTATTCTCACGTAAGCAGAAGTTAGGACCAAAAATCAAGAAACAGATCAAGCGAGTGAAATTATAATGTTAGCACGTCGAATAGTCGCCAAATATGTGACGAAAACCACTGCGCTTGCGATGTTTGGCACCACAGTTGTTTTGTCCATTCTTCAGGTCTTATTTACATATCTTGGCGAGTTGGGTGAACTCAAACCAGACTATAACGCATGGCAAGCTCTCGTCTATGTTTTGTGGGGAGCTCCTCGCTATCTCTATGAAATTTTACCTATCTCTGCCTTGATTGGTGCTGTGATTGGGCTGGGCTCATTGGCAACGAGTAGTGAACTCATTGTTATGCGTTCAGTCGGTGTTAGCTTATGGCGTATTGTCGGTTGGGTTATGCGCTCAGCTTTACTGCTTATTATTTTGTCGTTTGCTTTAAGTGAATGGGTTATCCCTTACACGAATGAAAAAGCACAAAGTGTTAAAAGCCATCGTTCAGTAGCTGCTTTAGGTGAAGTTAAAGGTTATTGGTCACGTGAAGGGCAGCGATTTATCTATATCGACTATGCTAACTCTCAAGGCAATTTAAGAGACATTCAAGTGGTCGACTTTGACCAGAACTATTACTTGCAATCATTAATTAATGCTCAGCAAGGACAGTTTATTAAAAATGGTCAATGGGCTTTGAAAAAAGCTGAACAAATGGACATTTTGGCGGCAGGAAATGCCATCAAAACTGACCATGAAGAACAATCGCTTGCTTTAGCATTACAGCCTAAATATGTGCATATGGTGACTTTAGATCCTGAAGATTTATCGCCAAGCCAACTGATTAGCTTTATGCGTTATATGGATGAATATAGTCAGGTACCAAAGACGTATCAATTGGCTTTCTGGCAAAAAGTTGCTTCGCCATTTTCACTTATCGCATTAGTTCTCGTGGCGTGTTCTTTTATTTTTGGACCGTTACGCCAACAATCAATGGGTTTTCGTTTGGTGATCGCATTGTTTATTGGTTTGAGTTTCTATTATTTGCAGGATTTCTTGGGCTATGCGAGCTTGGTTTATTCTCCATCTCCAGCATGGTTCGTACTTGTGCCTATCTTGCTAATGTTTGGTGCCGGAAGTTATTTGCTTTACCGCGCTCGCTAGAAATAAGTGATATTTATGGTTTTCATCAATCGCGGATATTGGTGAAAGCCATAGGAATAAATAGAGTCTTGACCGAAAATTCGGTAAGATATTGTGACGAAATTGTAGACAAAAGAGAAATTGATTATGACGGATGCAACTGCTGGCAAGATCCCTCACGTTCTGGTCATTATGGATGGTGTTGGACACCGTGAAGCGATTGAAGATAATGCTTTTCTTGCAGCAAAAACACCAAATTTGGCGGCAATGAAAGCCAAGCATCCGAATAGTCTAATTTCTGGTTCAGGTGAAGATGTTGGATTGCCTGATGGGCAAATGGGGAACTCTGAAGTTGGCCATATGAATCTTGGCGCTGGCCGTGTGTTATATCAAGATTTTACCCGTATTACTAAAGATATCCGTACTGGTGACTTTTTTAAACATGAAGTGTTGATCGACGCTGTTGAAAAAGCCAAAGCTGCTGGCGGTGCTGTTCATATTATGGGACTACTTTCAGAAGGTGGCGTCCATTCACATGAAGATCATATTGTGGCGATGTGTGAGCTTGCATTAAAACGCGGTGCAAAAGTTTACTTACACGCGTTCCTTGATGGTCGTGATACACCTCCACGCAGTGCTCAGCCGTCTTTAGAAAAATTAGATGCATTATTTGCTCAATATCCGGGCCAAGGCCGTATCGCAACTATGATTGGTCGCTACTTTGCAATGGATCGTGACAACCGTTGGGATCGCGTTGAGCAAGCTTATCGCTTGTTAACCGAAGGTGAAGCACTTCGTACTGCACAAACCGCAGTTGAAGGGTTGGAATTAGCTTATGCAGCCAACGAAAATGATGAGTTTGTAAAAGCGACTCGTATTGGTGATATTGCTAAAGTTCAAGATGGTGATAGCGTTGTATTTATGAATTTCCGTGCTGACCGAGCTCGTGAAATTACTCGCGCATTTGTAGAGAAAGACTTTGCTGGTTTTGAACGTAAAGTTGTACCGAATCTTTCTAAGTTTGTGATGTTAACGCGTTATCAGGCAAGCATTGATGCACCAGTTGCCTACATGCCAGAAGCCCTCAAAAACTCATTGGGTGAGTATTTATCTTCTTTAGGTAAAACCCAGTTACGTATTGCCGAAACTGAAAAGTATGCACATGTAACATTCTTCTTTAGTGGTGGCCGTGAAGATGAATATCCAGGTGAAAAGCGTATTTTAATTCCGTCTCCAAACGTTGCGACATATGACCTTAAGCCAGAAATGAGTGCTTATGAAGTCACTGATGAGTTGGTTAAAGCGATTAATTCGGGTGAGTACGACTTATTAGTTGTGAACTATGCAAATGGTGATATGGTCGGGCATACAGGTGTATTTGATGCTGCGGTTAAAGCAGTTGAAGCGGTTGATACTTGTTTAGGTCGTGTCTATGAGGCAGTTATGGCGAAAAAAGGCCATATGCTCATTACTGCTGACCATGGTAACGTTGAACAAATGCAAGACTATGAAAGTGGGCAAGTGCATACTCAACATACAACCGAGCTTGTGCCGTTTATCTATGTTGGTCCAACACAAGCAACAATTGCAGAAGGTGGTGTGCTTGCAGACGTAGCACCGACAATTCTCAATTTAATGAAGATTCCTGTTCCTGCCGAAATGCAAGGACGTAATCTGATTACACTATCTGCATAAGTTAAAGGTGATTGGATGCTGCAACACATTAAATATAAAAAACTTATTGTAAGTATGTTGCTGTGTTGCAGCCAATTTACCTTTGCAGCGCCAGTTGTAAAAGAAAAAATGTCACCTTTGCATTCGGATTCGGAAGAACCGGAACATAGCTATGCAGAGGTGCCGATCGAGTCGATTCAACAGTTTGTGCAAATCTATGGAATTGTTCGAGATAACTACGTTGATGTGAAATCTGACGATGCCTTGTTTCAACAAGCCATAAAAGGGTTAGTGAGTGGGTTAGATCGTTATTCGCGTTATTTATCGGCAGAAGAATATCGCCAACTGATTCAATACACAGAGGGTGATCTTGCATCAGTTGATTTTGCATTAAGCCCTGAATCACATGCTCATAAATGGATGATTCGTGATCTTAAAACCGGTTCTGATTCCTATAAATTAGGTTTGAGAAATGGTCAGACGATTCTCAAAATTGATAACCAAGATTTAAAAAATTTAAACCAAGATCAGGTGCTTGGACTACTTTACGGTTCTATAGGAAGTACACTTCAAGTACAAGCAGAAGAGCTAAACGGAAACATTAACTTAGTCCGTAATAAAAAAATAGAAACCGATATAGAACCTGTAATGTTACATAATCAGGTGCTCGTACTCAAAATTAGAGTATTCCAACAAGACACTGCTAATGAAATTAAAAGATTAATTGAAGAAAACAGTTCTCCACGTTTAAAGGCTGTTTTAATCGATTTGCGAAACAATCCGGGTGGGTTGTTATCGGCAGCAGTTGAGTCAGCAGATTTATTTTTAAATAACGGAATTATTGTTTCGACCAAAAGCCGTTCGGAAGGTAACCAGCAGTTTCAAGCTTTGCCCGGTAATGAATTTCAGAATATAAAACTGGGTATATTAATTAATCACCGCTCTGCATCGGCGGCAGAAGTTTTTACTGCGGCCATGAAAGAACACCAGCGTGCTTGGGTGATGGGTGAAAAAAGTTATGGAAAAGGTGTAGTACAAAAGCTATTTCCTTTGCCAAGTGGGGCGGCTCTACAGATGACGGTCTCTCATTACTACACGCCAAATGGCAATATGATTGAAGGTCAGGGTATTCAACCTAACCAGACCTATCCATTACCTGCAGAAATGAAAGAAGACGTATATTTAGAGCGCGTTGCAGATTTATTTCTAAAGAGGAAGTAACTTTTATACTTCCTCTCCCATTTCAGTATCTAGGCCAAATTTTTTGAGTCGATAGCGCAAAGAACGGAAAGTCATTCCTAACTTTTTAGCCGCTAAAGTTCGATTCCAATGCGTCATGTTCAGAGCATTCAGTAAAATATCTTTTTCGATATTTTCTAAGTAGCGTTCTAAACCCTCCATTGGAAATTTTGGGTGAGTCTGAACAGCCGGTGTTTGATTTAGTTGTTTCGTTACGATTTGCGGGCTCACGCTACTGCCTCTAAGAGGAGGCGCTAAGTGTGTTAAATCAATGGACTTATCATCACTTAAAGTAATAGCTCGTTCAATCATATTTCTTAATTCACGAACGTTACCCGGGAAGTCTTGCTGCAATAAGTAAGTCTCAGCGCTCGCTGTTAATTGCTTGCTTGAAACTCCCCATTCCGTACAAACCTTTTGAATAAAATGATTGGCCAATAGCAAAATATCTCCACCACGGTCACGTAGTGGCGGCAACATAATATCCATAACATGAATACGGAAAAATAAGTCCTGACGGAATTTACCTTGTTGAACTAATACATCTAAGTCTTGGTGACTGGCACTGATTACTCGAAAATCGACATCAATTTCCTGATCTGAACCTACTGGGCGAATCTTTTTCTCTTGTACTGCGCGAAGCAATTTAACTTGCATACTTAAAGGCAATTCGGCAATTTCATCTAAAAATAAACTGCCGCCATGTGCCGATAAAATCAGACCTTGTTTGTCTTGAGTCGCACCAGTAAAGCTCCCTTTTTTATGCCCAAAAAGTTCACTTTCCATGAGCTCAGTTGGGATTGCTCCACAGTTAATTGCAATAAATGGTCCTTCACTGCGGTTGCTTAAGCGGTGAATCAGATTAGCAACCACTTCTTTGCCGGTACCAGACTCACCTGTAACAAACACAGGTGCTTGGGAGCGGGCTATTTTTTTTATAGCTGTCCGTAAGTTTTGTATAGGTGGTGAACGCCCAATTAATAAGTCATTCTCTAGAGTTGTTTCACCAAATTCATGCTCTGGTTTTGGCTGGTTAAGCGCCTTTTTTAACAATTGATCTAAATGAATTTGGTTAATCGGTTTGCTGACAAAATCAAAAGCTCCCGCTTTTAGTGCTGCAATTGCAATATCCATATTGCCGTATGCAGTTAAGACTGCAATGGGTGTGTGTGGGTAAGTTTGAGAAACATGTTGAACCAATTCTAAACCACTACCATCAGGTAGATTTAAATCGGTCAAGCACGCATCGTAATGAAACTGAGTAAAGAGCTGTTTGGCCTGTTCAACCCGATAAGCAAGATGTGTCTTAATCCCCATTCGTGCAAGAGTCATTTGCATTAACAGGCACAAATCTTCTTCATCGTCTACAAGCAAAACGAGTGGTTGCTGTTCTGCCATTTCCCCAAAAACCTAATAAAAAATCAATATATTATTGGGCATTCTATTCTGAAGCATGCCCCTTGTTTTTGCTCTACATAAGTGAGCTTTGCATGGTTTGCCTCACAAAAACTATGAGACAAATATAATCCTAAACCAGTTCCATTAATTTCGGTACTAAAAAATGGTTTAAATAATTGAGATATATCACGTTTTGAAACACCTTCACCGTAATCGATCACATCAATATAAATTTTATTTGTTTGTGAATGGATATTGATCAGAACATAGGGCGAATCGGGTGCATTGTGTCGTAGAGCATTCCTAACAAGATTAATTAGCACTTGTCTGAGTTGCTTTTCATCAAACAATAGCTTTAAGGATAAATCAGAACTTTTAAGCTGGATTGCATGTTTAACATCAGATAAATCTTCATCTAAGAATGTTTTTATAAAGTCGTTTAATTCAATCTGGATGGGATACGTTCTTTCACTACGGGCAAGTCCTAACGTATCTTGAACAATACTATCAATGCGTTTTGTTTGCTTGCCAATCATATTGCGCAAAGTGTTTTGCTGTTCCACATCACTGTCTTTGAGCAATTCATTTGCTTGAACAATGGCTGCAAGAGGATTACGGATCTCATGTGCAATACTTGCTGAGAGTTGTCCTAAAGCGGCAAGTTTGAGTTGTTGAGCTTGCTGATTAATCTGCTGCGCATCTTGTAAGATGAGTAGTGTTAATGCTTGCTGTGGCACCAAAAGATGTTGCACTTTAATATTAATAGAGTAAGCCGACAGTCGAGACTCAAAAATAAATCGATCACCTTCTTTTAAGTTATCAAACTTAAGAATTTCAAATAAGTCAGCATGCCATTTTGCTAAGGGATATTTTTCACTGGCAAATTGAGGTGGAATTCCTAAAAGAGAGCAGGCGGCTGGGTTACTTAAAACAATGTCGTAGTTTTCATCTAGAACTAAATAGCCCTCTTCAATTTGTTCCAAGATATAGCGGTTAATATTTTGTAGTTGATAGAGTTCTATTGATTGATGGAAAGTTAGCGCTTCAAGTAATTTAAAGCGCTGGACCGCAATTTGTCCGATTCCATGTACTACAAAAAACAAGAATGCCAATAAGGCGCTATTACCAATCGTATTTAAATTATTGTAGTCAAATAAACTGCCAACGAAGCGTTGGTAAATAACCGCAATGACTGCAAGTAATGTAATGAGCAACGACATTCTTGCGCTAAGTAAAATGGCCGAAGTAAATATGGCAATAACATAGAGCAAGCTGAGTTGAAGATTTGGTTCACCTACAGAAAATGTAAGTAAACTCAGACAGATAATATCAACTACAAAAAATAAAATGAGCTGCCTTGTGGCCTGAGTGGCAATAAACTTAAAACATAAAAGTTGAAGAAGGCTTAAGAGCGAATAGCCGAGTAGTGTGTAAGAATATAGAGCGGGTTGTTGTAGACTATTGTCGATTTGAGCATCGGTTAAAACCAAAATAATATTCAGGCTAACCGCAATAATAAGGCGATATAAACCATACCACGTGCCCAAACGAAATATCGTATGGGACAAGGATGAGTTTACGGGAAATTGCATGTAAGTCTGATTAAGGCTTGATCAGACCGTAACGAATCGCGAGATGAGTTAGTTTAACATCACTATCAATGGCTAGCTTTTCAAAAATACGGTAGCGGTAAGTATTCACTGTTTTGACACTTACAAAAAGTTTGTCTGCAATTTCTTGAGCGCTAATACAATTTACAACCATCATTGCAACTTGCATTTCTCGTTCAGAGAGAGAATCAAAAGGTGATTGCTGTGTGTCGGATAAATAAGAACTTGCTAGTTGCTCCGCAATATCGGCACTAAAGTATTTGCCGCCTTGCATCACTTTATTAATAGCCCGAACCATTTCGGTAATTGGAGCACCTTTGGTAATGTAGCCTTTAGCTCCTGCTTTAAGCAAAAGAGAAGGGTATGGTTCTTCTGCTAAGCCACTGACTGCAATCACTTTTGTATCTGGTGCTGTTTGCAGTAAACGGCGGGTTGTTTCTACGCCACCGATGCCAGGCATATTGACATCAAGTAGCACAACTTGAGGATGTTTCTGACGAACAATAGCAATTGCTTCTTCACCCGATTCGGCTTGTCCAATGACCTCTACATCGGCATGATCTTCTAACATACGGCAGATACCTGTACGTACAAGTTCATGGTCATCCACAACTAAAACTGTAATCAAGAAGACCTCCTTTCTTTCAAAAAACAAGTTTTTTGTTACATAAAGCAAAATTAGCTTGCAATGGAATGACAAAATTAGCAATCCTATTCTTATATAGTGAGCGAATAGTTGTGCACAATTGTGTCGGTAAAAGCGTTATACCTTATACCTCAAATGTAAGGCATAATTATAGTAAGCGCAAATGTGTATCACCCTGAGTCGAGTATTGTGCCGTGAAAAATTCTAAAAAGTCTTTAATGCATGTGCTAAGCATGTCTATTTTGCTTAGTTTGAGTTCAACAAGCTTTGCAGAACTCGTCAATAACCCGTCCTCAGGGAGTAGTGGTACTGCAAGCTTAAATTGGTCTTCAGCTGATGCTAGCCAATTTTTAAATGATGAAGATGACGAACCTACTCCGCAAGGCTCAACATCGGTAACCACAACTTTGCGTGGTGGTAGTGCACCGAAAATTGTAGCATCTGCACCGAAAATTGCTCCAATCCGTGATACGACTGGTTACAATGCCCAGCCAAGTGTAAGCGCTCGAGCTGCACTTGTGATGGATGCGCAAACTGGTGAAGTGCTCTACAGTAAAAATACCAACGCTTCTGTGCCAATTGCCTCTATTACTAAGTTGATGACAGCAGTTGTAACGGCAGATGCCCGTTTAAACATGTCAGAAGAAATTACACTTGAGCAAATCGATTTTGCTGGTGCAAATGGTAAAAACTCAAGTTCAACCTTACGTGTTGGCGACAAGATGAACCGTGCAGAAGTTCTTCTGTTTGCTCTAATGAAATCAGAAAACCCAGCAGCGGCGGCTTTAGCACGTACTTATCCGGGTGGTCGTCCTGCATTCGTAGCTGCAATGAACGCTAAAGCACGTGCTTTAGGCATGAATGCAACTCACTATTACGAGTCAACAGGTTTAGATCCACGTAATGTGTCTTCTGCGCGTGACTTAGGGATTTTGGCAAGTACAGCTTCTCAATATGGCTTGATTCGTCAGTTCTCAACTACACCAACTTATGACTTTAACTTAGGTTATCGCGTGTTGAAATCTAACAATACCAATGCTCTTGTACGCAATGGTGGTTGGAATATTAACTTGTCTAAAACTGGATATATTAATGAAGCAGGTCGCTGTGTTGTGATGCACACGACTGTAAATTCGCGTCCAGCAGTCATTGTATTACTGGGTGAACCAAGTACACAGGCACGTAATAATGATGCAACTAACTTGCTTGGTTGGTTGAGCAATTTGCCAAAACGTATTTAATTTAAATATTCAAAAAACGCTTCTATTAAGAAGCGTTTTTTTTGGTTATAAAAAGACATAAAAAAACGGCTGTGTTGAACAGCCGTTTTTGAAAAATCAGATCTTACATATTAGATAAAATCGAATCTTTTACTTGGTCCATTGTTGCATCAATTGACAACATCACTGCATCAGCACATTGTTTGATTGCAGTGTCAGGATCTTTCAAGCCATTACCAGTTACTGTACATACAATTACAGAACCTTCAGCAATTTTACCCGCTTTAATATCACGGATCGCACCGCCGATAGAAGCAGCAGACGCTGGCTCAACAAATACGCCTTCATACATAGAAAGTAAGCGTTGAGCTTCTAAAATTTCGCTGTCTTGAAGTTCATCAAACCAGCCTTTAGAGTCACGTACTACAGCTTTTGCATGGTTCCAGCTTTGTGGATTACCAATACGGATTGCAGTTGCAACAGTTTCAGGGCTTTCAACTGGAGCGCCACGTAAGAATGGAGCTGCGCCAGAAGCTTGGTAACCCACCATAGTCGGTAAACCTTCTGGTTTTGGACCAGTGAATTGATCAGTCGCAGCATCATAAATCACTTGTTCAAACTGATCAGCAGGTTGGTTTGCTACAGCTTCGGTATAACCCATCCAGTGAGCGGTGATGTTGCCTGCGTTACCTACAGGTAAGCAATGGTAATCAGGTGCACGGCCTAAAGCTTCAACGATTTCATAAGCAATCGTCTTTTGACCTTGCAAACGGTAAGGGTTGATTGAGTTTACAATCGTTACAGGCGCTTGATCAGCGACTTCTTTTACAAGACGCATACCATCATCGAAGTTACCACGAATTTGCATAGTAATCGCACCATACATCATCGCTTGTGCCATTTTACCCATCGCAATTTTGCCTTCTGGAATCAAAACAAATGCTTTGATACCTGCACGTGCAGCATAGGCAGCAGCAGCAGCAGAAGTGTTACCAGTAGATGCACAGATAATCGCTTTAGAGCCTTCTTCAACCGCTTTGGTTACAGCCATGGTCATACCACGGTCTTTAAATGAACCAGTTGGGTTTAAACCCTCATATTTCACATAAATTTCAACATCTTTGCCAATAATACGTGGAATATTCTCAAGTTTAATGAGTGGGGTGTTGCCTTCACCCAAAGAGATAGCACGAGTAGTTGCCGAAACTGGCAAACGGTCACGATAACGATCTACAAGACCAGTATAACGATTGGCATTAGACATGATGGTGTTCCAATTAGAGGTGAAGCGGGAGAGGGAATCTTTCCCTCAACCTGATTAACTATCGAGCGATTCTAAACGAATTCTTACGATTTCGCCACGAATTGCAGGTAATGCTTGGATTTGTGCAAGAGCATCATCCATTTTTGATTCAACGATTGGATCGGTCAGAATCACGATTGGAATAAGGTCTTTTAAACGAGATTGTTGCATGATCGCATCAATACTAATTCCAGCGCGACTTAAGATGGTAGTAACATCTGCAAGTACGCCAGTTTGGTCTTCTGCATTTAAGCGGATGTAATAACCTGTGGTCATTTCTTCACGGCTTAAAATTGGCACATTGGTTAATGCTTCAAAAGCCAACTGAGGAATTGTTCCTGCACCGTCTTCGGTATAAGAGATGTCACGAACAATATCAATAACGTCGGCAACAACCGCAGAAGCTGTAGGACCTGCGCCTGCACCCGCGCCATAATAGAGTGTTGGACCTACGGCATTTGCCTGAACTAACACAGCATTTTTAACGCCGTTTACATTCGCAATAAGCTGTTCATCTGGAATAAGTGTTGGGTGAACACGTAACTCAATACCTTTTTCAGCACGACGTGCAATACCAAGATGTTTAATGCGGAAACCAAGATCTTCGGCATATTTCACATCTTGCGCAGTGATTTTGCTGATACCTTCGGTATAAACCTTATCAAATTGAAGAGGAATACCAAACGCACAAGACGCTAAAATTGTAAGTTTGTGCGCAGCATCAATACCTTCAACGTCAAAAGTTGGGTCTGCTTCTGCATAACCGAGTTCTTGAGCTTCTTTTAATACATCATCAAATGCACGACCTTTCTCACGCATTTCAGTCAGAATAAAGTTACCTGTACCATTAATAATGCCAGCCAACCATTCGATATGGTTTGCAGCAAGACCTTCACGGATCACTTTAATAATTGGAATACCGCCAGCAACTGCTGCTTCATAAGCAATTTGCACAGCATTGTCTTCTGCTGCTTTAAATAATTCATTGCCATGTTCAGCGAGTAACGCTTTGTTTGCAGTCACGACTTGTTTGCCGTGTTTGATCGCTTCCATGATAACTTCGTAAGCAGGGTGGATCCCACCCATAACTTCTACAACTACATCAACGTCTGGTTGACGAACGATGTCAAGTAAATCGGCGCTTTGTTTAATCCCTTCCAATTCAAGATCTGGACGAGGGCGGCGTGTTCCAACGTGGGTAATTTGAATTTCTCGACCGGTGCGACGTTTAATTTCAGCGGCATTTTCTTGTAGTAGTTTAAGGGCTCCTCCACCTACGGTTCCTAGACCGAGTATTGCCAGGCGAACTGGTTTCACGTCACACTCCATTCATCATTTAATCATTTAGTTGAAGCTAGATCATAGCTAAAAAAAACGCCAGACTCTAGCGCTTTTAGTGCCTGTTCAATGAATTAGAGTGCGATGTTTGGAAAAGAAGAGTAGATCAGTCTTTAAACAGAGGTTGTTTAAATATTAATTATTGAAAAAACAAAGCGCTGCAATCAGAGCAGCGCTTTTTAAAAGAGATAGATGATTAATCATTCATCAGCCTAAAGGATGTTATTTATCCAGACGTTTAATTAATTCATCTGGTGTTAGGTATCCACCTAAGTACTCGCCATCAACATTATAAATAGCTGGTGTTCCATTTACACCCATGTTTAAGCCAAGTTGATATTGTTCACGAACAGGGTTTTTACATTGAGCAGGTGGGATATTGATACCTTGTACTGCTTGG
The DNA here is from genome assembly GCF_031798995.1 of Acinetobacter sp. V104_13. NCBI lineage: Bacteria > Pseudomonadati > Pseudomonadota > Gammaproteobacteria > Moraxellales > Moraxellaceae > Acinetobacter > Acinetobacter sp. V104_13. The sequence continues at coordinate 54,802 of NZ_JAVQNP010000011.1, forward strand.
TTAAAGGCGGCTTTACGGTCTACACTACACCATACAGCTTCCATGGTCGGCATAAATTGTTCACCGCGTGGCCAAGCGATATAGCGTACCTCAATACCTTTTTCATTAATTTCAGGTAAATGCTCATGTAATTTGTGGCAATAAGGACAGCTTGCATCGGTAAACACATAAATCACATGTTTAGCCTTACCACCTTTAGCTGGGTAGACGATCAAATCTTCATTTTTTAAAGCAGCAAGATGCTTTTTATTTTCTGAAGCTTGAAGATTATCGCCAATATTATGCAGTTCTTTACCGCCTAAACGAATGACATCACCTTGAATCAGGTATTTGCCATCACTGGTTGTATAAATCGACGTCATTCCTTCGAGATTTACCCAATATAAGTTAGGAACTTCAGTAGGCTTGATATCTAAAATTTTGGCGTTAATGTTTGCATTCTTAAATTGTTTTTGCAAAGTTTCAATTAAACGCTGTTTAGCATTGCGTTCAATGATAGTTGAAGCTTCCCCAGTAGCAGGTGCGGTCGCAGTGAGCGCATCTTCTTTTTGTGGTTTGTTTTCTTTAGAACAAGCACTGAATAACAGGCTAGAAGCCAAAGCACAGGCAAGAAACAGTTGAGATCGGGTAAAAGACATAGATAACCCTTATTTCATCAGTATTTATAGTCAGAAGCTGCTAAGCATAACAAAAAATCTAGTGTGTATTGTTAAAACTTTCTTAACCTTTGTGAACGAAATCAATTGATTGTTGGGTGTATTTCAAATAATAAGTTTTAAATTTTTTAACCTCTAGGATGATGTTTTTCATGCAATTGTTGCATTCTTACTTGTGCCACATGGGTATAGATTTGAGTAGTTGATAAGTCACTATGGCCCAATAACATTTGTACTACGCGTAAATCGGCGCCGTGATTGAGCAGGTGTGTTGCAAAGGCGTGACGTAAGGTGTGAGGTGAGAGTTCAGCTTGAATATTGGCTTGTAAGGCGTAACGCTTAATGGCATACCAGAAGTTCTGACGGCTCATAATTCCGCCGTGTTGAGTTAAAAAGAGATAGTCAGTAGAGCTTTTATAGAGTTGAGGTCGAGCATCCTGCAAGTAGCGTTCTACCCATTCACAAGCAAATTGCCCTAGCGGGACCAAACGCTCTTTATTACCTTTACCCGTAATTCTTAAATAGCCTTGTTTTAAGTTAATAAGTTCTAGGCGCAAGTTCAGCAGTTCTGAAACACGTAAACCACATGCGTAAAGAACTTCAAACATTGCCCGATCACGTAAACCAAGTGCCGTATCAATATCGGGGGCCTGAATCAGTGCTTCGACATCTTCTTCAGATAGATCTTTGGGTAAGGCTCTGCCAATTTTTGGAGAATGATGGGTTGCTACAGGATTATCGCTTCGTAATTTCTGTTCACGTAAAAATTTGTAAAACTGGCGTAGGGCAGATAAGCAACGGGCAATCGAGCGCGGGCTTTTTCCAGCTTTAGTCAACTCAATCAAAACATCAGCGATATCATCACTTGTCCACTCTGGAAGAGCTGATTTTTTATGAAGTTCACTACATTGAATAAGGTCGGATAAATAAGCATTACGTGTATGTGGACTTACCGTCTGAGCAACGAGATAGTCACGAAAACCTTGTAAAAAGCTCAAATGTTCAGGAATTTGAACAGGGCTTGGAATACGCGGTTTTTTATTCAACATACACTAGATCCTCTAAACCTCTGTACTGTAAAAGAAACTTTAAGGTTTGTCGATTAAACTAGATAAGAAGTGAAATTTAACCTTATTTGGTAATTATTCTCATTTATATGTATACTATTAAAAAAGGTTTAGGATCGGATGCGGTGCGTTTATCAGCTTTAAAAGTGAAGCAAGCGGCGACCATCACCAAAGTGAATCGGATAGAACTAGAGTCCGAGCAGCAAGATTTGGTCGCAATTCGTTTGGAAAGTCTGGGCTTTGTACCGGGCACACGAGTGGAAGTGATTACCAAAGGTATTTTTGGTGGTGATCCGATCTTAATCCAAATTGGCTTTACTCGTTTCGCTTTACGTAAAGCAGAAGCGGAAAAAATTGAAATTCAAGTAGAAGAAGGAGTACCCGCATGAGTGATGCGTTACGTATTGCCCTTGTGGGAAACCCTAACTGTGGTAAAACCTCTCTTTTTAACCATTTAACCGGAACTCGACAAAAAGTTGCAAACTATGCAGGCGTAACGGTCGAGCGTAAGGTTGGTCATTTTCAGTTGCCTTCAGGCCGAGCCGTGCGTGTACTCGATTTACCGGGTACATATAGTCTTAATGCAACCAGTCCCGATGAAGTGATTACCCGTGATGTTTGTTTGGGTAAAATTGCAGAAGAAGGTCAGCAAGATGCCTTTTTGTGTGTGGTTGATGCCACTAACTTAAAATTGCATTTAGGACTAGTACTCGAAATGATCGAGTTAGGTCGTCCGATTTTACTTGTACTGAATATGATGGATGAAGCGCGTCGTCGTGGCATCCAAATTAATACTCAAAAGTTGTCTCAACGTTTGGGCGTGCCAGTTGTTGAAACAGTTGCCGTCCGTAATGCGGGTATTGAAAATCTATTACATGCCCTTGATCAAGAAAAATACAGTGTGCCACAAACCGAACTAAGTGGTTTAACTGGAACTCATCATCAAAAAATCGATATGATTTTTAAAGATGTAGTTCATTATGTTGATCAGGGAGATAAGCGTACTGATTTTCTAGATCGAATTTTCTTACATCCGGTTTTAGGCCTACTTAGCCTTGCCATCATGATGTTTATTGTGTTCCAAGCAGTGTTTGCATGGGCAGCTCCATTCATGGATGGTATTGAAGGCTTCTTCGGTTGGCTTGGTGAGGTAGTGGGAACTGTGATTACCCAACCACTACTGCATAGTTTAGTTGTTGACGGAATTATTGCAGGTGCGGGTGGCGTAGTTGTGTTCTTGCCACAAATTTTGATCTTGTTCTTCTTTATTTTGGTATTAGAAGAATCGGGCTATTTACCACGTGCAGCATTCTTGCTTGATAAATTAATGTTCCAAGCTGGTTTAAGTGGCCGTGCCTTTATTCCTTTACTTTCGAGCTTTGCTTGTGCAGTACCGGGAATTATGGCAACGCGTAGTATTAGTGACCCTCGTGATCGTTTTACGACCATTATGGTTGCGCCTTTAATGACTTGTTCGGCACGTTTACCCGTCTATGCCTTGCTGATTGCTGCCTTCATTCCAGAGAAAATGGTCTGGGGTATTTTTAACCTACAAGGTTTAGTGCTTTTTGGTCTGTATATGGCTGGTATTGTGAGTGCGCTTTGCGTTTCATTTTTAATGAAGTTTTTGCAAAAAGATAAATCGCAACATGCGTTACTGCTAGAGCTACCAAGTTATCGTTTTCCTGATTTAAAAAGTGTGGGAATCGGTTTATTGGATCGTGCAAAGATCTTCTTGAAACGCGTCGGTGGAATCATTTTTGCGCTCTCTATTTTGCTCTGGTTCTTGTGTACTTTCCCGCAGCCACCAGAAGGGGCGACATTACCTGCCATAGATTATAGTTTTGCAGGTATGCTCGGACATCTTATCCAACCTTTATTTGCTCCAGTTGGTTTTAACTGGCAAATCTGTATCGCCTTAATCCCAGCTATGGCTGCTCGTGAAGTGGTTGTCGCGGCATTAGGTACAGTTTATGCCTTGTCTGCAACAGATGATGATGCTGTGGCACAAGGTTTGTCACATCTGATTAGTGCAGATGGAACAGGTTGGTCTTTGGCAACAGGTTTATCACTTTTAGTGTGGTTCATTTATGCTCCACATTGTTTGGCAACACTGGCAACGGTACGTCGCGAAACAGGTTCATGGAAACATGTTGCAGCTATGACTGCATATCTGTTTGGTTTAGCTTATTTTGCATCGTTTGTTACCTATCAAATTGCTTCCCACTACTGGGGCTAAAGCAATAAAGGAGGTTGTATATGGTTCAATATCTGATTATTGCGGTTTTAGTGATTTGGAGTGCTGTAGTTGTTTTTAAGAAAGTATTTCCAAAAACAGCAAATTCAGTCTTTTCTTCACTCTCTGCATTTTGCGAAAAGCAAGGTTGGGTAACCTTGGCAAAATGGCTTAAACCGAAAATGGCCTTTGGTTGTGCTGGCGGTTGTGGGTGTTCAAGCGAAGATAAACCTACCAATACAGTTCAAGAAATTAAGCCGATTAAATGGCAATAAATTTTGTATTTCTTGTTTCGTTTAAAAAGCCATCATATTGATGGCTTTTTTACGCACTGACACAAAAAAAGATGAATAAAGTTCAAACTGAAAAAGCATTCAAAACAGCAAAGTGCTAACATTTTTGCCATTCTGTCGATTGATAAATTGTGGGGCAAAAATGTTAATACAACGTGGTGGGTTAAAAGTTGTAGCAGGCTTGGGAATATCAGGCGTTTCTGCTGTAAATTTCCTGCATGAACAAGGCTACCAAGTTGCAGTAACAGATTCTCGTCCCACGCCACCAGGGCATGATCAGATCCCAGCTGGCGTTAAAACCAGTTTTGGTCAACTTGACCAAGAATTATTATTACAAGCAGAAGAAATTATTTTAAGCCCAGGCCTTGCACCGCAATTACCGGAAATTCAGTCAGCTATTGCTAAAGGTGTTTCTGTGGTAGGTGATATTCAATTATTACGCCGTGCAACCGATGTTCCTATTGTAGCGATCACGGGCTCTAATGCTAAAAGTACAGTAACGACTTTAATTGGCTTAATGGCTAAAGATGCGGGTAAGAAAGTTGCCGTGGGTGGCAATCTTGGACGTCCGGCTCTAGATTTATTAAAAGATCAACCTGAGTTAATTGTACTTGAGCTATCAAGTTTTCAGCTAGAAACCACGTCTCACTTAAATGCTGAAGTTGCTGTGGTTCTCAATATGAGTGAAGACCACTTAGATCGTCACGGCAATATGTTGGGTTACCATCAAGCAAAACACCGTATTTTCCAAGGTGTTAAAAAAGTAGTATTTAACCGTGATGACGCTTTAAGTCGTCCTCTTGTTCCAGATACTACACCAATGCAAAGCTTTGGTTTAAATGCACCAGATTTAAATCAATATGGTGTTTTAAGAGATGGTGATGGCACGCTTTGGCTTGCACGTGGTTTACAGCGTTTAATCAAAAGCTCAGATTTATATATTCAAGGCATGCATAACGTAGCAAATGCTTTAGCTTGTCTCGCATTAGGAGAGGCAATAGGCCTGCCTATGGAATCTATGCTTGAAACCTTAAAACAATTTAAAGGGTTAGAGCATCGCTGTGAATATGTAAAGACTGTGCATGATGTACGTTATTACAATGATTCTAAAGGCACTAACGTTGGTGCTACGCTTGCAGCAATTGACGGTTTAGGCGCTGCCATTGAAGTGAAAAAAGGTAAGGTTGCCTTGATTTTAGGTGGGCAAGGTAAAGGTCAGGATTTTGGCCCATTACGTTCTTCTATCGAAAAATATGCCAAAGTTGTGGTATTGATTGGTGAGGATGCTTCGGTGATTGAACAAGCCATTCAAGGTGCAACCAAAATTTTACATGCAGCAACGCTTAAAGAAGCTGTAGAGCTGTCTCAACGTGAAACACAGGCCGAAGATGTGGTGTTGTTATCACCAGCATGTGCAAGTTTTGATATGTTTAAAAGTTATAATGACCGTGGTCAGCAGTTTGTTGCCTGCGTCAATTCGTTGGTTTAAAGAAAACATGATTAGGAATGTAGTATGGCAGGCTTAGCTCAGACCACAATCCAGAAAATCAATCATTGGTATGAACGGATATTGCCTAAATGGCCAGCGGAAGTGACGCCACGTAATGTCTTGATTTTCTGTGTCGTTGCATTGTTGTGTATCGGTTCAGTGATGGTGGCGTCTGCTTCGATGCCCTATGCTGAATATATGCATGAAAACCCGTTTCACTATGTGATTCGTCATGGTATTTCGATTGTCGCTGCGGGTGTAGTGGCTTATTTGACCTATCGAATATCACTGAATACGTGGTTTAAAAATACCTTCCCGCTGTGGTTATTAACCATGGTTCTGTTGCTTGCTGCTTTGGTGGTGGGTTCGGAAGTTAACGGTTCTACACGTTGGATTAAGATCGGTGGCTTTACATTGCAGCCAACCGAGGTTGCCAAAGTCATGATGGCAATCTTTACCGCAGACTACGTTGTGCGCCGTGCCAAAGAGGTTCGTACTCATTGGAAAGGCTTATTGCGTTTAAGCGGGGTTATGGCAATCACGGTCGGTTTAATTATTGCTGAGCCTGACTTGGGGGCAACCGTCGTTATTGTCATGATGATGGTTGGGGTGTTCTTTTTAGCGGGCGCGCCGCCAACTCAGTTCTTAATCATGCTTGGTGCGATTGTCACGGGTATCGTGTTTTTGATCTTATTTGAACCATACCGTTTCCAGCGTTTGATTTCGTTTACTGACCCATGGGCAGACCCGTTGGGTGTGGGTTATCAGTTATCAAATGCATTAATGGCTTTTGGCCGTGGTGAATGGTTTGGTACAGGCTTAGGGCATAGTGTACAAAAACTATCTTATTTACCTGAAGCGCATACTGACTTTATGTTGGCAGTGCTAGGTGAAGAGTTTGGCTTTGTGGGTATTTCTATTGTTATTGGCTTGTCTTTCTTGATGCTGGCATGTTGTATCAAAATTGGTCACCGTGCCTTGAAACATCATTACCTTCGTGCAGGCTATTTAGCTTACGGCATTAGTATTATTTTCTTGCTCCAGATTTTGGTAAATGCGGGCATGAATATGGGTTTAATGCCGACGAAAGGTTTGACTTTGCCATTCATTAGTTATGGTGGTACGTCTTTAATGATGTGTGCTGCGATGATTAGCTTAATCTTAAAGATTGATGCATCAACACAAGAAGTCAACCCAGAACGAGAAGAGTCAAACTTCTAATTGAGTATTTAGAAGTTTAAAAAGCCCGATTTGATATCGGGCTTTTTTATTATTTATAGATATGTTCCGCTGAGCTCTTGCCCATGGGGAATCAAATTAACATTCCACTGTGCTACAGCTTGTTTGAGCATCAGTCTAGGTTGATCTAAATCAACGTTGGGTTGTCCCAAGGCGAGTATCGCTTTTTGAAGTAATTCAGGAGCTTTTGATAAATCGAGTGCTTGAGCTAGATTTTGTTTAGAGAGCTTTTGTCCTTGGTCATTCATGGCAAGGGGAAGGTGCATATAGCTTAGTTGAGGATAACCTAGAAGCTGGCTTAACCAGATCTGACGTTCAGTGTTATCTAATAAGTCTGCACCTCGAACGACATGGGTAATACCTTGTAGATAATCATCCACGACGACCGCAAGTTGATAGTTAATAATCCCATCACGGCGCTTAAGAACAAAATCTCCAAGATCATATTGTAGATTGGAGCAATGACGTCCTTGCAATCGATCATCAAAACAGATCTGCTGATCTTGAACTTTTACCCGAATCGCTTGACCTTGAAAATCAAGATTGAGATCGCGGCAAGTACCTGCATAGATTGCATTTGAACCAAGCATTTTGCGGGTACATTGACATGCATAGATAAGACCTTCTTTTTTGAGTTGGTCTAATACGCTTTCATAAATGTCTAAACGATTTTTTTGAAAGATGATGTCTGTATCGGGTTCGAACTGGAAGGCTTCAAGTGATGTGAGAATATGCTCTTCGCTGCCGGGATAAATACGAGGGATATCTGTATCTTCGACACGAACGAGCCATTTGCCTTGATGGGCTTTTGCATCGCAATAGCTGGCAACAGCAGTAATGAGTGATCCAAAATGCAAAGGGCCGGTTGGCGATGGCGCAAACCGACCTGAGTATGAAAAGCTAGGCTTTTCTTGAGTAGCTACAGCGGTCATATTAACCGTTATTTTGCTTCTCTTTAATTTCTGCCAAAGTTTTGCAGTCAATACATAACGTTGCAGTTGGACGCGCTTCTAAACGACGTAAGCCGATTTCAATACCACAAGTTTCACAGAAACCGTAGTCTTCATTCTTAATAGCTTCCATAGATTGTTCGATTTTACGAATTAACTTACGTTCACGGTCACGTGTACGTAATTCAATTGCAAATTCTTCTTCTTGGGTCGCACGGTCGTTTACATCTGGCAGTGCAGTTGATTCGTCTTGCATCGTATTTAAAGTACGATCAACTTCAGACATTAATTCAGCTTTCCATGCTTGCAGAATTTGTCGGAAATGCTCGAGCTGTCCTTCAGACATGTACTCTTCATTTTTCTTAGGTTGATAAGGTGCAATACCAAATAAACTTGCAGTTGTGCCTATGTCAGAAGTTTTAGGTTTCACTTTACGTGCACGTTTTGCAGAAGCTTTGTCACCTTCCACTACAACTTCTGTATGTTCATCCAAAACTTGGTTGTGGTTGTCATTCGCCATAATAGGGCATTCCTCATCATACACGTATTATCTATACGCAAAAAATATGGTGATATGCAAGTGTTTTTATAGAAAACCATCGATGGGATTTTCCCATCGGGTCGTCATCATATAGATTTTTCCTGCAAGATGATAGTCATTCCGACCCGTAAATATTTTCAAAACGTGTTTGCCCCAGTCATAATTATATATAAGCATATAAGAAATAGGGCTAATAGCCTGAAATATCAGTGTTTATATGGCCTTGAAAATTTTCAAGACGGAAGACTTCTGTTTCAAAACTACCATCGTTTTTTAGACGAATGTAACGGTAGCCGGGAGCATTTTGATCGAGTGCAAAATCATTACTAAAGGGTTTAAACTGAACACTTGTCGAAGGTGTAGAGAAAAATTCGACCCCTTGCCAAATGTTGATTGAGTCTTGATGAACATGCCCGCAGACCAAAGCTTTTACATTTTTAAACGGCGTTAATGCTGTAAGCAAAGCATTAGAATTTTGTAACTTGTGATGATCAATCCATTTTGACTTCATGGCAAAAGGGTGGTGATGACAAGCTAGCAAAATCGGGTTATCTGCATACTCTTCAAGTAAAGCCGTTAAGTTCTCTAGCTGTTCTGCTGATAGATGCCCATCAATATGACCTTTTACCGCACTATTTAATAAAATAACTCGCCAGTTCCCTAAGCAAATGACCACAGGTTCCTGATGATTCTCTTTATGCAATGGAAAATGGTCAACATTGTCATGATTACCTAAGGTCTGAAAAAAGGGCAGACCAAGCGTTTGCATATATTGAATATAACGTTTGTAGGTAATAGGCGTTGGTGCCTGAGCTAGGTCCCCGGTATGGATAATTGCATCAGTTTCAGGATGTTTATTAAGTATCTGTTGAATAATGGCGTGAAAGCTTTCTTCAGGATTCATACCCACAAATTCTAAATGCGGATACTCCAATAGGTGGGTATCGGTAATTTGTATAATGACATGGTCTTTTTGTGAAAGTGTTGAGACTTGAAAAGTCACCGTCCTACCTCTTCGGGTTTATTATCGTTTTGCTGTGTTGGGCCAGCCATTGTAATGCCATAATGACAGGAGCATTTCTTAAACGTCCGCTGTCGAGTAGAGTCTGGATTTCACTATAATTAAATAAGTGTAGTTGAATATTTTCACCCTCATCATCTACGCCAAAAACACCCCCTTCAGCGGGTAAATTGGTTTGGGCAACATAGAGATGAAATAACTCTGAGCAAGCACCAGCTGACGGGTAAAAGCTAAATAGATGCTCTAAATTTTGAACTTCGCAACCTGATTCTTCAAGGCTCTCTCGTCGAATACAACTTTCTGGTGATTCATCACCATCTAACACACCTGCAATTATTTCTAGCTGCCATGGGGAGTGAGAATCATCTAAAGCCCCAACACGGAACTGTTCAATCAGAGCAAACTGTTGTTTTTGATCGTTGTAGAGTAATACACCAGCTGCTTCAGGCCGATGAACGAGTTCACGCTGCAATACATGAGTATATTCAGATTGATTAAATAGACGATGTCGAAGGCTGACTTTTTCAACTTGAATAAAACCACGGAATAGAGATTCACGTGATGTTACTTCGACATCTTTAGATGTATAACTTGGACGTTCAACAATACTCATGATTCGGTCAGGACGAAATCTATTTATTTCATCCTAACCGAGAATCAGGGCTAGGCAAGTGTTTTTTTTGAATATTTACACTTTATGATACAGTTTTTGACCTTGTTCCTGATAAACCTCTTTCATCGCTTTGAGGCCTTCTTCAACCTCTGAATCGTTATTGGTGAGGTTGTTGGCATAGTCACGTACATTCTGAGTGATTTTCATTGAACAGAATTTTGGACCACACATTGAGCAGAAGTGAGCAGATTTATGAGCCTCTTTTGGTAAGGTTTCATCGTGCATACTACGTGCTGTATCAGGGTCTAGACTTAGGTTGAACTGATCATCCCAACGGAACTCAAAACGTGCTTTTGATAAGGCATTATCACGTACCTGTGCACCTGGATGTCCTTTCGCAAGATCGGCAGCATGTGCTGCAAGCTTGTAGGTAATAATTCCGTCTTTAACATCTTTTTTGTTTGGTAGACCCAAATGCTCTTTCGGTGTGACATAACAAAGCATTGCTGTGCCATACCAGCCAATCATGGCTGCACCAATTGCAGAAGTAATGTGGTCATAACCTGGAGCGATATCTGTTGTTAATGGTCCAAGCGTATAGAATGGTGCTTCTTTACACACTTCTAGTTGAAGGTCCATGTTTTCTTTAATCATGTGCATTGGTACGTGACCAGGGCCTTCAATCATGACCTGAACATCATGTTCCCATGCACGGTGAGTTAGCTCACCTAGAGTTTTAAGTTCGCTGAACTGTGCTTCATCATTTGCATCTTGAATACAGCCCGGACGTAAACCATCACCTAAGCTAAATGAAACGTCATAGGCTTTCATGATTTCACAGATTTCATCGAAATGAGTGTATAAGAAGTTTTCTTCATGATGTGCTAGACACCACTGCGCCATGATTGAACCGCCACGAGACACAATACCTGTTAAACGGTTTGCTGTAAGTGGTACATAGCGAAGTAATACACCTGCGTGAATCGTGAAGTAGTCAACACCTTGTTCGGCTTGTTCAATCAGTGTGTCTTTGAAGATTTCCCATGTTAGGTCCTCTGCAACGCCATCAACTTTTTCAAGTGCTTGATAGATTGGCACGGTGCCGATTGGAACAGGTGAGTTACGGATAATCCATTCACGTGTTTCATGAATGTTTTTACCTGTCGACAAGTCCATAATGGTGTCGGCACCCCAACGGGTTGCCCAAGTCATTTTCGCAACTTCTTCGTCAATTGAAGAACCAAGTGCTGAGTTACCAATATTGGCATTAATTTTAACCAAGAAATTACGACCAATAATCATTGGCTCAAGTTCTGGATGGTTAATGTTGGCAGGGATGATCGCACGACCTTCAGCAACTTCTTGACGAACAAATTCAGGTGTAATTTCTTTTAAATTTTTTGCACCGAAATTTTGTCCAGTATGTTGACGCATATCAACGCCTTCACGCTGGCGCTGATTCTCACGAATTGCAATATATTCCATTTCAGGTGTGATAATACCTTGCTTGGCATAGTGCATTTGAGTGACATTTTTGCCTGCTTTAGCACGGCGTGGATTTTGAATGTGCGCAAAACGAATATCAGCGGTACGAATGTCTTTTAAACGTTCCTGACCAAATTTTGAGGTCAAGCCAGAAAGTACGTCAGTATCGTTACGCTCTTCAATCCAGTTTTGGCGAACTGAAGGTAAACCTTTGTCTAAATCGATTTGAACATTTGGGTCGGTATAAACACCTGAAGTGTCATATACCATAACAGGAGGATTATGTTCACCGCCAAGACCGGTAGGCGTGTCGGTTAAAGAAATTTCCCGCATTGGAACCTGAATGTCAGGGCGAGAGCCTTCAATATAAACTTTTTTAGAAGCGGGTAAGATGCGAGTTAAATCTTTTGCATCTTGTTCATGTTGTGCTGAAATTTCAGCAGAAGAAAGATTCGTTAACTGGTTCATCACATGATCCTTATGAATAACATCAACGAATCAAGCACGACCAAAAACGATGGCGGATTTATCTTTATGAGATAAATTTAAGGCTGTAAGTTTTCAGATGGCTTGATTCCTACGCAGGTCTTAACCTGATCAGGTTCAACGGTACTTGTGATCAAACTTGTGTTGCGATAACACGGAATTTACACAATCTCAGCGAGCTATTACTCGCGCTCCGTCAAGCGATTTAAAGACTAACATGTTTTAGGTTGGCTGGCATTGTCAATTTGTATCTATACAAACCGCATCCATATGGCAGTCACGATAGACTTCCGTGTTCCATGGCGAATCAAATTTTAAGAGCTGCTCAAGTTGTTCATGAGTCATCTGATAATTTGATTTTTTATCACCATTTTTATCAGTTAAATCTATTTTAAATTGCTTATTGCGCTCTTCTACAGGCGTAGCAATAAACTTAAGAAACAGTTGAGCAGGTTTGGCTAAACTCGACTCATTTTGTGTAGAGAGAAACCGAATTTGCTGAAGCGCATCTTTATCAAACCATGTGTTCGGCGCATATTCATCTGACACTGGCGTGTTGTCTAAGCCAAAGAAAATAAAATAACGATATTCATTAAATAGTAGTTTTGCATCACCAATAAAGTGGCTCTTTGGATACTTTTGAATAAACTTTTCCCAAAATAATGCGCGTTCAGTGAGCGCTTTCCATGAAATAGCCAACGCACCATCATTATAAAAAATATTTTGATTGTCTTTCGCCATACGCGTTAAGAACTCTTTTTGGTCCGCGGGTAAGGACTTAGAAAAAACATCAACTAAATAGCTTGGTTGGCGTCGATAGGTAAACATGCCTTCACCTTGATAGAGAAGTTCAATGTAGGCTTGGCCTTCATGTTGAAGTAAATATTGATCACGCGGGCTCAGTTGGGCGAAGAGCTTTTTCTGACTTTGAATAACCTTTTTAATGTCTTGTTTCTGTTCTAAAACGGCATAGCCAAATGCTTCAAAAGCTCTCCCTGTTTTTTCAGTGTAGTCTTGTTTTAGAAAACGTTGATACATGGTAGTTGATGCATCAATCAGCTTAAGCTGCTCATGATTTTTTAAAGAAGGAACACAGGTTTTAAGCTTTTCATTAATTTGATTTAAGTCTTCTATTCTGCTGTTTTGATTAATCGTGTGCATAGCTACCATAATTTGTAAGCAGCTACTGTCTTGTTTTTGAGTGGCCTTTTGCTCAGTTGGTTTTTGCTCTTTAGATACAGCCTGATCTTGCTCTGATGTTTTACTACATCCAGCTAAAAGTAGTGCACTGCACATACTCATCATTAGAACTTTTTTCATCATTTTACTTTTATAGAAATTAATATTGCTCAAATTATAACGCTTAAAACGATTGCATCATTGTTAGAAATCTTTATTATTAGGTAGGTCGGTCTACTTAATTAAAAACTATGAATGATAAAACAGCAAGACAGAAAATTCTCGATGCAGCAGCAACCTTGTTTTATAACGATGGCATTACGGCAACAGGAATCAACACAGTTACGGCTAAAGCAGATGTCGCGAAGATGTCGCTTTACAATAATTTTTCTTCAAAAGGAGATCTTGTTGATGCCTATATTGCTGCACGCCATCAAGAGTGGCTCGACCTCTATCAAAAGCGTTTAGAAAAAACAAAAACAGCTAAAGAAGCCATTTTGGCCGTGTTTGATGCCTATCAAGCCCATGCGGAATTTGCCTACGAAAAAGGCTTTCGAGGTTGTGGTTTATTGAATGCTGCGGCTGAGTTTCCGGCCAATAGTACAGGGCGTAGTTCTGTAAGGCAGCATAAAGAAGAAGTAGAAGCTATTGTTGCTGAGCATTTAAAAAAATTAATACCAGATTCACAGCGCGTTAACTATGTAGCCACCCAGCTTTCTTTTCTTTTAGAAGGTTCTATGGCACGAGCAGGCTTAGAAGGAAACAGTCGTCAACTTCAATTAGCGAGACAAATGGCAGAAGATATTTTAGATCGAGAATGCCAACATGATTAGCCTTATTAAAAATAGTAGCTATGGTGGCACAATTGCAATTTTAGTTGCTTCTGTTTTGTGGGGAACAACAGGTACGGCGGCAGCATTTGCACCGACTCTTGGCCCACTTGCTATTGGCGCTGTAGCGATGGGCGGTGGAGGTCTTTTACAAGCTTTGGTTGCATCACGAGCAATACGCGAAAACCGTCAGTTTATAAGGGAAAATCTTTCAATACTGCTTTTAGGGGTAGCGGCGGTTGGTATTTATCCTTTGGCTTTTTATTCCTCAATGCATTATGCGGGCATTACGATTGGCACCGTTGTTTCAATTGGTACCGCTCCATTAATAGCAGCAATTTTAGAGCGATTTTTTGACCGCAAAGCTTTATCGGCTATTTGGTTTCTAAGTTTTGTGTGCGGTGTGCTTGGTGTAAGTATGTTATCGATGGGCGAAAGTCATGCGATCCAAGAGAGTACAAATCAATGGAGTAAATTCTTCGGTATTTTTCTTGGGCTGGTCGCTGCTACAACTTATTCACTTTATTCATGGGCTGCAAAAAGATTAATAGATCGGGGTGTTGCCTCTAAAGCTGCAATGGGCATGATTATGGGAGGCGGGGCAGTTATTTTGCTTCCTACTTTATTGGTTACAGGTGGAGGGTTATTGCATAGCTCAACCAATCTACTTGTGGCTGGTTATATGATGCTGATTCCTATGTTTTTGGGTTATTTACTTTTCGGTTTTGGATTAAAAACAGTAAATGCCAGCAAAGCGACCACCCTAACTTTATTCGAACCCTTAGTCGCTGCGATTTTTGCGATTGTTTTGGTTGGCGAGCATGTTTCATGGGTAGGTTGGATAGGCATGTTTTTGATTTTTATTTGTATTTTAATTTTGTCAAAAACTAAGAACGCTTAAAAAACTAAAACTTTTAATGGCTTGAGTTTGATTTGAATTTTTCTTAGTCTTAAGGACAAGTTTTATCGTTGATTTAAACAATGAAAATAAAATTAATGGTCGCTGTTGGCCTTTGGAGTTTTGCATCTTCGAGTTTTGCTTTAGATTTAGTTGAAGCTTATGAGCGCGCAAAACAAAATGACCCGACGTGGCAAGCCAATCAACAACAATATGAAGCAGATCAACTGAACTTAGGCTTAGCAACGGGGGCATTATTACCTACTGTCACATTGTCTGGAAACATTACCCGTAATCGACAAACTGTAAAACGTTCAAACTTTCCAGGCGTTGATCAAGAAGGCCTGTCAGATGCTTTGGTAAGTAGTACGTCAACGACTCGACAAGCGACTCTCACTGCACGTCAGCCATTATTTCGAATGGATGCTTGGGAAGGTTATAAGCAAGTTAAAACTTCGGTTGCCTTAAGTGAAATCACTTTAAGACTACAAAAACAAGATCATGTTTTAAATGTGGCAGAAGCCTATTTTAATGTGTTGCGTCAGCAGGCACTTAGTGTTGCATACTTACAAGAAGAAAAGGCTTTGCTTGAGCAGCTTAATATGATGAATGCCAAACTCAAAGAAGGGTTGGTGGCACGTAGTGATGTAAGTGAAGCAAATGCTCAATATCAAAATGCCAGAGCCAATCGTATTTCTACCAATGTTCAATTACTTTTAGCCCAAGAGCAACTTTCTGAATATATTGGTTCTTATCAAGATAAACTCGCTGTACTGCGTAGTGATTTTAGTTTTCAAAAGCCTTATCCAGCAGAACTTAATGACTGGCTTTCTTTGGCGCAGCAAAAAAACTTAAAGATCCAGCAAGCCCGTTTACAGCAAAAATATAGTGAAGACCAGCGCCGTGTAGAAAAGGCAGCACTTTATCCTCAAATAGATGCTGTGGCGAGCTATGGTTATACCAAACAGACCCCAGAGACTCTTATTTCGACTGACGGAAAATTTGATCAGGTTGGGGTAGAAATGAACTGGAATCTATTTAATGGCGGGCGCACTCGAACATCAATTAAAAAAGCCACTGTAGAAGCCAGTAAAGCGCAGGCACAACTTGATACAGCCATCCGCCGTGCCAATGTCGATGTGAAAAGTGCATTTATGCAGGTAGACACAGATCAAGCCAAACTTGAAGCAAGAAAGGCTGCAATGGATTCATCTTCTTTAGTTTCTCAAGCTTCAAAAGCGAGTTATAACGAAGGCTTAAAAAGTATGGTTGATGTTTTATTGGCGCAGCGTAATGCTTTTTCTGCAAAACAGGATTATCTTAATGCTCAGTATGACTATTTATTGAATGTGCTTCGTTTAAAAGCTGCGGTAGGCCAGTTAGGTGAAAAAGATCTGGTTGAGCTTAATAGCTGGTTAACTTATCAGTAATTAAAAGCTTTTATCTGAAATTTAATTTTGTCATAAAAACTTAATGATTGCTGTGTTTTAATGCTCAATCATTTTATTCCCGCGCCATCATGTTGGAGGCTTCCCTTGAGTCCGAGTAATCCGGTGTTAAGCCATCATATTTCTTCTCAATTTAATGAAGATTTGCAAGATGTAAACACAAAGTTTATGACCATGGGTGGCTTGGTCGAACAGCAGGTTGCAAATGCAATTCATTCTTTACTTGATACTGACGCAAATTTAGCGATTGATGTTCAATTTAAAGATAATGCAGTCAATCAATATGAACGTGATATTGATGAAGGCTTAACGTTGATTTTGGCGCGTCGTCATCCGGCAGCGATTGACTTGCGTATGGTTATTGCCATGAGCAAAGCCAATACTGACCTTGAGCGTATTGGTGATGAAGCTGCAAAAATTGCCCGTATTGCACAAAACCTGTGTGAAGAGGGCGGGTCACCGCGTGGCTACATGGAAACACGTCATATTGGTAACCAAGTTCGTGTCATGATTCATGATGCACTTGACGCTTTTGCACGTTTAGATGCAGATCAAGCTTTACGTGTACTTTTAGCTGATGCTGACATCGACCGTGAATATCAATCAGCAACACGTACATTAATGACCTATATGATTGAAGACCCGCGCCATATTGCTCGTGTGATTAATGTCATGTGGGTTTTACGTTCATTAGAGCGTATTGGCGATCATGCGCGTAACATTGCTGAGCAAGTCATTTATATGGCAAAAGGCTTTGATGCTCGTCATACCAAAATTGAAGAAATTGAAGCCAAAGTCCACCAAAAGTAATCTTGAGCTGAAATATTTAAAGGCCTTGTTTGAAGCAAGGCCTTTTTATTTTTAAAAATAATAGATAAAAAAATGTCCCGAACTTTGGGGGGAAGTTCAGGACAGAAAATCAAGTGCATAAACACGACAGGGATCGTGTTCTTCTTGCTATAAAGTGATATTAAGTTCTTCGCTTTTTGATGTCATGTAGAGTCCTGTGCGCTCTATGTAAGGCTTTTTATGTTTGTGTAAGTTTCACGTAAAAAAAGGCGGATCTATGTATATAGACCCGCCTTTTTAATGATGAGTAAGCTAAAACAAACCGATTATTCTGGTTTCCAGCCTTCAGCTTTTTCTACACTTTCATCATTATTGAAGAATTTCTCACGTTGTTCTTCCAGAAACTTTTTAGCTTCTGGTTCAAACACGTTTAAGCGCTTTTCATTAATTAGCGTAGTTTGATGCTGTAACCATTCTTGCCATGCTTGTTTAGAAACATTTTCAAAAAAATCTTGGCCTTTAGCACCAGGGAAAGGAGCGAAGTCTAAACCTTCCATTTCCTTTTGATATTTACGGCAAAATACTTGGCGACTCATGTTTTATCCTTAAGCGTATAACTGTTCTAAACGTGTATGGGCGCGCGCAATTGCAGCTTCAACCTGTTTTGGAGAAGTTCCACCAATATGATCACGAGCATTTACAGAAGCTTCTAGAGTTAAGGCTTTGTCAAATACATCTGCTGTAATTAAGTCAGAGAATTGCTGTAATTGCTCAAGTGTGAGTTCAGATAAGTCTTTTTCTTCCGCAACACCTAATGCAACAGCTTTACCTACAATTTCATGCGCATCACGGAACGCAACGCCTTTTTTCACTAAGTAGTCAGCAAGGTCAGTTGCAGTTGAGAATCCACGAAGAGCAGCTTCACGCATGATTTCAATATTTGGAACCAATGCAGGAATCATGTCTGCAAATGCCATGAGTGAACCACGAACCGTATCGATTGCATCAAATAAAGGTTCTTTGTCTTCTTGGTTATCTTTGTTGTATGCCAATGGTTGACCTTTCATGAGCGTAAGTAAACTAATTAAGTCACCAAATACACGGCCAGATTTACCACGAATAAGTTCTGGAACATCCGGATTCTTCTTCTGTGGCATGATTGAAGAACCAGTACAGAAGCGGTCAGGAATATTCACAAATTTGAACTGCGCAGAAGTCCAAAGAATGAGCTCTTCTGACATACGTGATAAATGCATCATGATAAGCGCAGCAGCAGCATTAAATTCGATGGCAAAGTCACGGTCAGATACAGCATCAAGAGAGTTTTCAGATACAGCTTCAAAACCTAAAAGTTCTGCTGTATAAGCACGGTCAATCGGATAAGTGGTACCAGCAAGAGCAGCTGAACCAAGTGGCATGCGGTTAACACGTTTACGGCAGTCTTGAAGACGTTCAGTGTCACGTACTAACATTTCAAACCATGCTAACAAGTGATGACCAAAAGTCACAGGCTGAGCAGTTTGTAGGTGTGTAAAGCCTGGCATAATTGTATTTACATTTTTGGCAGCCAAGCCTAACAAGCCTTTTTGTAAACGTTCTAATAATTTTAAAATATCATCAATTTCGTCGCGCAGGTAAAGACGAATATCAGTTGCAACCTGATCGTTACGGCTACGGCCTGTGTGTAATTTTTTACCTGTAATGCCAATACGTTGAGTCAAACGTGATTCAATGTTCATGTGAACATCTTCAAGATCGATGCGCCACTCAAAGTTTCCAGCCTCAATTTCTGAGCGAATGGTGCTTAAACCTTCAATAATGTCATCGCGTTCTGCTTCTGTGAGTACGCCAACTTTCGCAAGCATGGTAGCATGCGCAATCGAACCAGCGATGTCTTGCTTATAAAAACGTTGGTCAAACTGAACAGAGGCGGTAAATTCGGCTACAAAAGCGTCTGTCGCTTCAGAAAAACGACCACCCCACATACCTGAGGTTTGGTCTGGGGTTACTGAATTAGGGGGATTTGAAGATGTGGTCATGGTGGCTCAGTAAAATAAAAAAGAGTATATCACTTGCCGAAGCTCAACAAACAAAGTTGTTTCCTACAGCATACCGAAATCAAAATTCCTCCTATTTTTTTACGAAAAGCGGGCGTTGGCAACACTTATTCGAATTAATTATCGCAAGTAATGTTTTGGCACTGGTTTTGGCATTGGCTGAAGCGCAGTCTTGGCAAGCCTTAAGCGGGGGAAGGCTTTTTCAATACATCGTTTTTATTAACTGGGTAATATTGTCCTTTTTTGCATTGGTTGAACGCTTTCAAGGTTTTTTTAGCAGCTTACGTCAAGAATTTGCTTTGGCTATTGGTTTTGTCATGCTGCAAAGTATTGTTGTTTTGACCACTTTAATCAGTAATTTTTTTCAGTTTGGTCTTTTAAATAAACATGCTTCTTTAACGCAGGACTGGAGTGTTTATTTTACCAATGTACCTTTATATCTAAGCTATGGAATATTACTCGGGGCTTTCTGCTTACGTTATTTATATGTCAGGGAACAATGGTTGCATCAGCAATATGCCGAATTAAATGCCCGTATTCAGGCCATGCAAGCACGAATTCATCCTCACTTCTTATTTAATAGTTTAAATAATGTGGTGAGTTTAATTGCGATAGATCCAGATAAAGCAGAAAGCATGCTTATTAGTTTGTCGCGTTTATTTCGCGCGAGTTTCCAAGAATTAAAATTGGTGAGTCTGCATGAAGAAATCGAGCTGAGTAAACAATATTTAATGATTGAACAGGTCCGTTTGGGGGAGCGTTTAAAAGTAGATTGGAAGATCGAGCTTTCATCTGTGCAATTAAAACAGATCACTATTCCTTTATTGACATTACAACCCTTGTTAGAGAATAGTATTTTTCATGGGGTAGAACCAATGATGGGTAAAGCAACCATAGGGGTATTGGTTGAAATATTGCAAAATCAGGTCAGTATAGTCATTACCAACCCATATACAGACGATACAATAAATTCACGGAAAGGGCATGGAATCGCTCTTGAAAATGTTAAGCAGCGCCTGAAAGCGTATTATGGGAACACCGTTAGATTTCAGGTTTATAAAGGTGAAGCTTTATATACCACTATTATGAGCTATCAATATCAAACAAAATAATAAGTCAGTCAGAGTTAACCATAAAAAAATGGACCAAGTTAACGGTGACAAGGAGGATGAATGAAGGTGCTAATTTGTGATGATGAACCACTTGCAGTGGAGCGTTTATCACGTTTAGTTTCAAAGATGGGACATGAGGTTGTATCAACGGCTCATCATGGACAGGAGGCCTTGGAACAGGCACGGCTTCATCAACCGGATGTAATCTTACTTGATATTCAAATGCCAGGTATGAATGGGCTTGTCTGTGCAGAACAGTTAAGTCAGCTAAATCCTCGACCTGCGATTGTATTTTGTACCGCCTACGATCAGCATGCATTGGAAGCTTTTAAAGCTCAGGCTCAAGCTTATCTTCTTAAACCGATTGATCCGGTTGAACTTGAGCAAGCTTTAACTCAGCTAACCCAACTTACTCAAGCACAGCTCAGTGCATTACCGAATTCTGAGCTTTTACAAGATTTAAAAACACAGCGTCATCAAATTGCTGCAAAAACCTATCGTGGTGTTGAGCTGATTCCTGTTGAAAATATCTATTACTTTTTAGCAGATCAGAAATATGTCACTGTGAGACATAAAAATGGCAGTGTATTAATAGATGAAACATTGAAAGAGCTTGAAACCGAATTCGCAGATCAGTTTATTCGTATTCATCGAAATGCGTTGGTTGCAGTCGCATATTTAGATGGGTTGGAGCTGATCAGTTCGGGGCAATATCAGGTTAGATTGCGCGGTCTTGATGAAAGACTTTCAGTGAGCCGTCGACATTTGTCTACGCTTAGAGAGCGAATTCATCAGCTCTAAATTTAAAAGAGTTATCTTGGACTTGCGAGATTTTACTTGCAATTTTAAGGGATCAAGTTAAGTTTAGGGTGTATTGTTTGACCAGCCCATGCTTGAATTTATGAAAACCTTGAAAATTGCTACACGACAAAGCCCACTTGCTCTTTGGCAAGCAGAACATATTCGTGCCCGTTTAGAGGAGCTTCACCCTGATTTAACGGTGGAATTGGTTAAATTTGTCACGCAGGGCGATAAAATCTTAGATACGCCTTTAGCAAAAATTGGGGGTAAAGGGCTATTCGTTAAAGAGTTAGAGGCAGCACTTTTAGATGGGCGTGCAGACTTAGCTGTACATTCAATGAAAGATGTCCCAATGGCTTTGCCTGAAGGTTTAACTTTAGCAGTAATTTGCGAACGTGAAGATCCGTTAGATGCTTTTGTTTCAAATCAGTTTGAAAAATTTGCTGATTTACCACAAGGTGCAAAAGTCGGTACATCAAGCTTGCGTCGAAAATCTCAGATTTTAAAACAACGTCCTGATTTGCAAATTATCGACTTGCGTGGAAATGTTGGCACACGTTTAGCGAAGCTAGATGAAGGTCAATATGATGCGATTATTCTGGCCAGTGCCGGTTTGAAGCGTTTAGGTTTGTCAGAACGTATCCGTCATTGTTTAACACCAGATATTAGTTTGCCTGCTGTGGGACAAGGTGCATTGGGTTTAGAGTGCCGTGCAGCTGACCAAGATGTATTGGCTTTAATTCAACCTTTATTACACGAAGAAACAGATGTTTGTGTACGTGCTGAACGTGCATTTAATGCCTATCTTGAAGGTGGTTGTCAGGTCCCAATTGCAGGTTATGCCACACTGCAAAATGGACAAATCCATATCGAAGGTCGTGTTGGAAGCCCTGATGGCCAAACACTATTACGTGCTGAACTGACAGACGAAGCTAATAATGCTCAGCAATTGGGTGAGAACCTTGCACGAAACTTACTTGATCAAGGTGCTGGCGAGCTATTAAAGGCCCTCTACTAAACCATGCTATTCATTAATACTCGACCTGATTCGCGTGCAGCTGAATTAACAGAAGCTTTGCAAAATGAAGGTTATCAGGTTGAGTCTTTACCCCTTTTAGAGCTCGTTGCAAAACCCTTTTCTGAACTCTTACTTCTGCTTTACCAACAGTTAATTAAGGCGCAAGCTATTGTGGTCGTCAGCCCAACCGCTGTTGAATTGGGTATGGAGTATTTAGTAAAAAGTGGTTTAAAAAATAGCGACTTAAAACATATTCAGTGGATTGCGGTAGGGCAAGCAACAGCCAATTGTCTAAACGAATATGGAATAGAAGCACATATCCCAGATGTTGAAACTTCTGAAGGAATGTTGAATCTGCCTATTCTGCACAATATGCAACAGACGGGTAGTGTGGCTTTTTGGCGGGGAGAAGGTGGACGCCAATTTATGATGGAGACCTTGCAACAACAAGGAATTCAGATTTTAAATTTTGTTCTATATCATCGGCAATGCCCAGAAGCTTCATATTCTACATTCAAACATCTGACACAGAATTCAAATTATAATTTAAATAAATGGCTCGTCTTAATTACCAGTGAAGCGAGCTGGAAATATTGGTTAGAGCTTTGTTCAAAAAATAATGTACAACCTGATGGTGTATATCTGGTTTTAGGACCTCGTCTTTTTCAAATTGTTAAAGAGTATCGCGATCAGCAACAGGCTCATTTTCACATTATTCAACTTGAAAATTTATCGCCTTCGGGGATGATTCATCACATTCAGGCATTATAAGGATTCGTATGAGAAAACTTGTTTCTATCATCATTTTACTGGGCGTAGCTTGGTTGGCTAAGCTCAGTTACGATATGTGGCAAATTTCTCGTACTGTTCCCGAGCTTAAACAAAGTCTGCTGCAATCAGAACAGCACTATGCCAATTTAAATGATCAATTGGTTGCTTTACAGCGACAGTTGCAGAATCAACCCGTAAGTACAAGGAATAAAACGAGTTCAGTAGCTCAACCAGATGCTCCACCGACAGGTATTGCACCTACAGTTTTAATTAAACAAAAGTTAGATTTAATTCAATTTGCGATTGATCAGCAGCAGTTGATTTATGCAGTTGATCAATTAAATCAGTTACAGCAATCGCTCGTACACTATGAAATTGCTCCTGCATTGCAGCATAGCTTGAATCAATCGCTCGAGCAGGATAAGCAGGCAGTTCAACAGTTTACTTTGGCTCAAAATCAACGCCATCAATTAATCGATGATTTATTACAGAACATTGATAAGAATATTCAACAAGCCTTAAGCCAGCCTAAACTTGAAATGGATCAATCCGAGACTGTGTCTTGGTGGAAAAAGTGGTTCCGTATAGAAAAAGTAGAAACGCCGTCTATTAATTTAATGGGTCGAAGCGTTGTGCTTAAAGAAGTGCAATTAAGATTGTTGATTGCCGAACAGGCACTCAATCAAGGAAAAATGACTGAGTATCAAAATGAGTTGCAATCTGTGATGCAAAAGTTAGATGAAATGCCTGATGCAACCAGTCAGCAGTTAAAAAAACGTATTGCTAAAGTGGCACATTTATCTGTGGTGCCTGTTCCTAAACTCTCTACACTTGGGCTAATCGGCTCATAAGGAGGCTATATGAAACACCTCCTGTGGGTTTATTTCGTAATCAGCTTAATACTCTTTGCAGCCCTAGCTTTATTTAGTTATGGCTATGGAATGGGGTATGTCTATATTTACTGGCGACAATTGCAGCTGCAAACAAATGTCTGGGGATTAACTCTTACTTTTGTAGTGATGAGTTTTATTGCTCAACTCTTATGGCTGTGGATTAAACGTTATTCATCTCGTGAACAAAGAAAAAGTGAAAACATCTTCCAATTTAAAAACCTTCATCCTTATGAACAATTAGGTATTGTTTGGTTATTAGAAGCGGCCGAAGATCAACGTGTATTTATTGAACGTGTTTTTACTCAATCAGGGCTTTTAAAAAATATTATCGATGCCAAGTTTCTGGTTTTAAGTGGGGACTATCCAAAAGCATTGGCTGCTCTCGATCAATCACCACCGATGGCATTTGAATTGGCAGAGTTACAGCGAATTGAAATCTTTTTAGCCGAAAATGAAGCCGATCGTGCATTAACTCATCTCGAATTTTTATATCAACACCAGTTATCACCGTGGTTACAAGAAATAGAAACTGCTTACCAGCAAAGATTAACGGCTTTATGGGGGCAATTAGCGCTGCAACATCCATGGGTATATTTACGTTCTATGAAATACGGTTTGCTAGATGCAGAACACCGTGATTTATGGTTACAGCAGCTTCTTCAGCAATTTGACCAAGCGTCTATCGATGACTTACATGCCTTACAGCAACGTTATTTGGATTTAGAGTCTGAGATTCAAACTCGACCTTATAGCAGTAAGTTATTATGGCTAAAACTATTAGCACGTATGCCAGATATGAGCATGCAGCATGCGGCCTTAACGCTACATTTGTTAAAAGAGCAGTTTGACCCAGAAGTGTTTTATCTATGGTTTCAGCAACAGTTGCTTAAACAAGTTCCAGACTATGCCGATGTTGAAGAAAAAATTATTCAATTTGAAAATCAATATATGAATTTGCCAGTTTTAACCTTTGCAAAATGGCATGTCTATATGGCAATTGGACGTCAAACAGAAGCTGAAACATTATTATCATTATATCCAGATAATATTTTAATGAGCTATTTACGTATTAAGTCTACGCTTAAAGAAGATGACGTGTTAATCAAACAGTTAAATCTAATCTTTGAAAATGATGCAAATTTTTTAAAGTTTAAAATATGAGGTAAAAATGAAAGAACTGTCTGTCTACCCAGTAATATATGAACAGAAAGTAGCGTGGGGAGATATGGACGCTTTCGGTCATGTCAATAATGTACAATATTATCGATATATTGAAAGCTCACGTATTTTATATATGGAAGCAATCAATATATTAACCCCACATTTATATACCGTTGTAGCTTCAAGCCAGTGTAAATATTTAAAGCCTGTTTTTTATCCTGACGTATTGAAAGTTGGTGTTCGCGTGGAAGAGCTCCGTAATAGCGCATTCCGTATGGCTTATATATTGTGGAGTGAAACCCAACAACAAATAGTCGCTACTGGTGAAGCTGTTATGGTATGCGTAGATAAATTAACAGAACGGAAATGTGAAATACCACAGGAAATAAAACAAAAAATTATTGAGCTAGAAAAATCAGTTGGGCATGACTTAATACATTTATCTTAAATAAATATTAATAAAATATATTTCATTTATAATTGGTAATGTAATTAAAAGGTAATTTTTTTGGTTATTCTGATGAACACGGCTTTCAAACTATTGCTTATTGAATAGATTATAAATAATATTGGTCTTGATTTTATGTTTTTAAATTTTGTCTGTATTATTTTGAATTGTCTGTAAGACTGGAGTATTTATTAATGAAACCGGATATCAGTGAATTATCTGTTGAAGAGTTAAAACGCTTACAAGAAGAAGCAGAAGCTTTAATTGCAAGTAAAAAAGATCAAGCAATCGAAGATGCTTATAATCAAATTATCGAGATTGCTGAAAATGTAGGTTTCAGTGTTGAACAACTTCTTGAGTTTGGTGCTCAAAAACGTAAGAAAACAACTCGTAAATCTGTTGAGCCTCGTTACCGCAACAAAAACAATGCTGAAGAGACTTGGACTGGTCGCGGTAAACAACCACGCTGGTTAGTTGCTGAAATTGAAAAAGGCGCAAAACTTGAAGATTTCTTAATCTAATCAAATTGCCATTTTTAAAAGCCAAGCAAATTTGCTTGGCTTTTTTATTGATAAAAATATCTCAAAATTTTGCTATAAATATTATTTTAAAATGAGTGCTTAAATTCTTCTTTAAATGAATTGTTGAGATCAAATATACATTTAATTCATTGAGCGCTAAGTTTTCATGATTTTGTCATACGTTCAACTTATAGTCTCAATACCGAAGCCAAGCCCGATTGCTTGGTTTTTTTATATGAAGTGAATTGGCGATGTTGAAAAAGTATGCATAATGTCAGACTAGGGAGCTACTCTCAAAATAAGGACGATAATTTGCATGTTGGTAAGGCTGAATGAAGAAAAAGTCTAAGCAATGGAAGTGGTGGTTTTTTGCCCTCATTGCATTTTTAATTTTTATTATTTTACAGATCCCGGCGACGTGGCTTATTTCTAAATTTTCAAAGAATAATCAAACTCTACACAATGTAAGTGGAAATATCTGGCAAGGCCAAGCAGATTGGCGGCGTGGTAATTTGAGAGGCTCGATTCATTGGAAAACTAGACCTCTAGACCTGTTTTTATTAAGGTTTGCTGCTGATGTAGATATCCATAGTGGAAATACTCAATTATCTGGGGTAATGGGCTATGGTGTGGGGAAAAAAGTAATTGTAAAGAATATGAATGGTCAGGTTGCACCTGAAACATTAAAACAAATTGTGAATTGGCAATGGCCTGCGAACAGCATTCAACTGAAAGATATTGAGTTTAATTATAAGAAAGAGCAGGGGTTCGCAGCAGTTGATGGCCAATTACATTGGGGTGGTGGTGCTTTAATTTATAATATTGGTGATCGTCAAGACCGTATGAATATGCCTTCTTTAAATGGGCAATTAACGGATCAGAATGGACAATTACAAGTTGATATACGTGATCAACGCAGTCAAAAAATGGCGAATCTTTTATTAGATGCCAACATGATGCTTGATGTACAGCTTACCCAAAGGTTACTACTTAATATCCCATCTTATGATGGAAAAGCTGGTTTAGATACGTTTGTCATTAGTTCTCGTCAACCCTTAATACAAGGGGGTAACTAATGAAAGTATGGATTGAAAAATTACAGCAATTACAGTGGCAAAAATTAGACCGGTTAAGTGTAGTTGTATTTGCCTTTTTGGTTTTATGGTTGTGTTGGAAATTAGCTTCATTATTTTGGTGGGTAATTGCCCCTCCTCAAATGATGCAGTTTGATCGAGTCGAGTTAGGATCACAGCAGCCGCAAATTCCTAACATTAGTACTTTTTCGCTTTTTAATGAACCTTCAGCCAATGCGGCTCAGGAAAATGTCAACCTAGAATTACAAGGCGTAATGCTGGGCTATCCGAACCGTTTTTCTTCGGCTGTTATTAAGCTAGATAATATTGCTGACCGATATCGTGTAGGAGAAACAATAGGTTCTACCTCTTATCAGTTAGCAGAAGTTTATTGGGATCACGTGATATTGCGTCAAGGTAATGGAAGTACTCGTGAACTCCAATTTAAAGGTTTGCCAAACGGTTTATATCAACCTATGACGCCAGATGCTTCGCAGCCAACTGCTACTGCGCCTCAGTCATCGGCACCTGTTAATACGACTCAAGAGGCGTTAGGGCAGGCTATTCAGCAAATGCAAGGCAACCGTGAACAATATCTGCGTGACATGGGCGTTAGTGGGAACTCTGGTGAAGGTTTTGAAGTTACAGAACGTACACCCACTGCGCTTCGAAATAAGTTAGGTTTAAGGCCAGGTGATCGGATTGTTTCTTTAAACGGTCAAACGGTTGGGCAGGGACAAACGGATGTGCAGTTGCTTGAACAGGCTCGTCGAGCTGGGCAAGTGAAAATAGAAATAAAACGTGGTGATCAAGTGATGACCATACAACAAAATTTTTAGTGATAACACGTCACCATAAGAGTTAGGAATTATCGCAAGTTATGGCTTTATTGAATCATCAACGTCCACTTTGGGCATTACTTGCAGCAGCCCCATTGATTGCGACAGTGAGCAGCAGCGTCTATGCCCAAACATGGAAGATCAATTTACGTGATGCTGACTTAACTGCTTTCATTAATGAAGTGGCAGACATTACGGGTAAAAACTTTGCAGTAGATCCACGAGTACGTGGTAATGTCACAGTAATATCGAATAAACCCCTCAATAAAAATGAAGTTTACGACCTATTCCTTGGGGTCTTAAATGTGAATGGGGTGGTGGCAATTCCTTCGGGTAACACCATTAAGCTAGTTCCAGATAGCAATGTTAAAAATTCGGGAATTCCTTACGACTCGCGAAATAAATTGCGTGGTGATCAGATTGTTACCCGAGTCATTTGGCTTGAAAATACCAATCCTAATGATTTAATTCCAGCACTTCGTCCATTAATGCCGCAATTTGCACATATGGCCGCAATTGCAGGGACTAATGCACTGATTGTTTCGGACCGTGCGGCAAATATTTATCAACTTGAAAATATTATTCGTAATCTAGATGGTACTGGCCAGAATGATATTGAGGCAATAGGCCTCCAATCGAGCCAAGCGGAAGAAATCATTACTCAACTTGAGGCCATGAGTGCTACGGGAGCATCTAAAGATTTTAATGGTGCACGGATTCGTATTATTGCAGACAATCGAACCAATCGTATTTTAGTTAAGGGTGATCCTGAAACGCGTAAGCGCATTCGCCACATGATTGAAATGCTGGATGTGCCTTCGGCTGATCGCTTGGGGGGCTTAAAAGTTTTTCGCTTGAAATATGCAAGTGCAAAAAATTTATCTGAAATTTTACAAGGTCTTGTAACAGGACAAGCCGTTTCTTCGTCAAATAGTAATAACAGTTCTTCTAATTCATCGAATCCGATCAATAATTTGATGGGTAATAACCAGAATTCTAGTTCAAATACCTCTGGTTCAAATGGTAGCTCAATTTCTACGCCATCTATTAATCTAAATGGTAATTCGAACAATAATAATCAGAACAGTATCTCTAGCTTTAGCCAAAATGGTGTGAGCATTATTGCAGACAATGCGCAAAACTCATTGGTAGTTAAAGCTGACCCACAGTTAATGCGTGAAATTGAATCTGCTATTCAGCAGCTCGATGTTCGCCGTCAGCAAGTTCTGATTGAAGCTGCAATTATCGAAGTGTCAGGAGATGATGCGGATCAACTTGGTATTCAATGGGCGCTTGGTGACTTATCTAGTGGGATTGGTTTACTTAGCTTTAGTAATGTAGGTGCTAGTTTATCTTCTATTGCTGCTGGTTATTTATCGGGTGGTTCGGCTGGGGCTGCATCCGCTATCGCTGGGAGTGCTAATAAAGGTAATGGGGCAACTTTGGCGCTGGGTAATTTTGAGAATTCCCGTAAGGCTTATGGTGCATTAATTCAGGCACTTAAAACGAATACTAAATCGAATTTGCTTTCTACACCATCCATTGTGACGATGGATAATGAAGAGGCGTATATTGTTGTCGGTCAGAACGTTCCCTTTGTAACAGGATCGGTCACTACAAACAGTACGGGTATCAACCCATATACCACGGTTGAACGTAAAGATGTGGGTGTAACATTAAAAGTCGTTCCACATATCGGTGAAGGCGGTACAGTTCGTCTGGAAGTAGAACAAGAAGTCTCTGCTGTTCAAGACAGTCGTGGGCAAGCAGCTGACTTGGTGACAAGTAAACGTGCCATTAAAACTGCTGTTTTGGCTGAACATGGACAGACAGTAGTGCTTGGTGGTTTGGTGTCGGATGACACGTCACTTTCAAGACAAGGTATACCTGGGTTAAGTAGTATTCCCTATGTTGGGCGATTGTTCCGCTCAGATAATAGAAGTAATGTAAAACGTAACCTTCTTGTTTTTATCCACCCAACAATTGTGGGTGATGCAAATGATGTTCGCCGTTTGTCTCAGCAGCGCTATAGCCAGCTTTATAGCTTACAATTGGCTATGGATAAAAACGGCAATTTTGCAAAATTACCTGAGCAAGTTGATGATGTCTATAATCAAAAGATGACACCACCTAGTATTGCCTCTCAGCCAAAAAATTATCAACAGGTTCCTTCAGGTGGAAAAACCTCGACGGTAACTACACCTGTAGCGGTAGAGCCAGCAGTGCAAAAGCAAACTTTACAGTTACCTGATCCTGAAGTTAATCGTACTAAAAATACAGTAACAACAACGACACTGCGCCCAAGCACAGCACAGTAGTAGCATGTTATGATTGATAAAAAATGAATAGGACATACGCATGACTTGGAAACTACAAGCAATTACTGGTGAAATTACTGGCCAAGAAATTAATGTTGATCGTGATATGTTGGTAGGGCGTCATCAAGATGCTGATGTTTTGTTACAAGCTGCTGAAATTTCACGTCGCCATGCTGCATTGCTTCTAAAAGATCAAGCGCTATGGGTGCAAGACCTTAATTCATCGAATGGCACATTTGTAAACGATATTCGTATTGAGCAAGAAAAGCAGTTGCATGATGGTGATATTGTTCAGTTTGCTAGTTTTAAATTTTCTGTATTGGCCCCTGCACAGAAAATCATGGAATTACCTGAAATTGAAGCCGAGCCTGTACATACAAACTCATCTCCAGATTTAAGCGATCAAGGAATGCCGAGCCTTGCAGAGCGCGCTGCAGAAGTCGAAGTTCGTCGCGATGGTATGCCGCAGAATATTTCTATTCCAAAACCTGCACCTATTCCAGAAGGTGTGGATATCAATGCACAACAGCAAACGCCTATTGTTTTTGATGAGCCAGTTTCTCGTGTTGCAGAAGAAAAAGAGCAACAGAAGAATGCCTCGGTTGGTTTAATAACTATTATTATTTTAGTAATCTTAGCTGTATTAGCATGGTTATTCTTTAAATAATCCTTTGCTGCTTTTACAATCAAGGCATGCTAAAAGCATGCCTTTTTAATTTTGAGAAGAACAAGATGTCTGTTGCACAACTAAATAAGCGCGATTTAATTTTATTTGATTTGGATGGAACACTGGTTGATTCTGCTGCTGATTTATATAGATCAATGAATTTAAGCTTGCAAGAATTAGGCTGGCCTTTAATAACAGAAGCCCAGATACGAGAATGGGTCGGTAAGGGAGTATCTAAACTTTGTGAAAGTGTTCTGTTTCATATTTTTGGGAAATTAGATGCTGAACAGCATAAAATTCTACTGCAGAAATTTGTTGATATTTACAGTGCCGAGCTTTGTGTGAATACTCAAATTTATCCTGGAGTAACTGAATTTTTAAAGCATTGTAAAAATTTGAATATACATATGGCATGTGTTACCAATAAACCTGTGCAACTTGCTCAAGGGTTGCTTGATGCTTTACAGCTCTCTCCATATTTTCAAGTCGTACTTGGTGGGGATAGCTTACCAGAGAGAAAGCCTCATCCATTGCCATTATTGCATTGCATGCAAAGCCTAAAAATATCTGCTTCACAATCATTAATGATTGGCGATTCAAGTAATGATATTGAGGCTGCGCGTCGTGCTGGAATTGATTGTATTGTGGTTAGCTATGGCTATAATCATGGAGAAAATATCTATGATTGCCAACCTCAGCAAGTTGTTGATAGTCTTGCTGAGTTAATTATCTAATGAATGAAATGGAGATCAGAATGAATAAGCGTATGGTTTTTCGATGGCGTGTCTAAACCGAATCTAGAAAAACACACTTTTAAATCGAAACCATATTAGAGAAAATTCATGACAACATTAGCGCAATTCGAGCAACTTAAGGCTGCTGGTTACAACACAATTCCAGTCTATCGCCAACGCTTAGCAGACACAGAAACACCTTTGTCTGTTTTCGCTCGTTTTAAAGACCACACGCAAGCTTATTTATTTGAGTCAGTCGAAGGTGGCGAAAATTGGGCACGCTACTCTATGATTGGTTTAGGAGAGTCGACGGTTTTCTCATGTAATGCAGGTGTTCTGTCTATACAACATGCTGATGGCTCAATTACACAACAAGATTGTCAAGATCCATTTCAATATATTCGGGAATTTCAGAAGCAATTTAAAGTGCCATCTGCTGAGCTTTTGCCAAACTTACCGAGTTTTACGGGCGGATTAGTAGGTTATTTAGGCTATGACGCAGTCCGTTATATCGAGCCACGTTTAAAGAATGTTCCTACAGCTGACCCAATTACATTGCCGGATTTATGGTTAATGCTATCAAAGACAGTCATAGTCTTTGATAACCTTAAAGATACCTTATTTTTAATTGTTCATGCGGATACAGAGCAGAGTAATGCTTATGAAGACGCTCAGCAAAAATTAGATCAATTAGAACAGTTGTTAGCTACTCCAGTTAGTTTGCAAGCTAAGCCACATACACCTCCACATTTTGAATCAATTACTGGTAAAGCGAAATTCTTAGAGACAGTTGAAAAAGTTAAAGAATATATACGTGCTGGTGATGTGATGCAGGTTGTTCCGGGGCAGCGTATGGTTTCTGATTTCGATGGGGAGGCTTTACAGGTTTATCGTGCTTTACGTCATTTGAACCCATCGCCTTATTTATTCTTGGTACAAGGGCAAACGATTACTGATAAAAAGCCATTCCATATTGTAGGGTCATCGCCAGAAATTCTTTCTCGTTTAGAAAATGGTATTGCGACAGTGCGCCCTCTTGCAGGTACCAGACCACGTGGAAAAACTAAAGAAGAAGATCTTGCGCTAGAAAAAGATTTGCTTTCTGACGAAAAAGAAATCGCTGAGCATTTAATGTTGATTGACCTTGGTCGAAATGATGTGGGACGCGTATCAAAAATAGGTAAGGTCCAAGTAACGGATCAAATGGTGATTGAACGCTATTCACATGTCATGCACATTGTCTCAAATGTGCAAGGCGAAGTTCGTGACGATATCGATGCACTGGATGTATTTAAAGCAACTTTCCCTGCAGGTACTTTATCGGGTGCACCAAAAATTCGTGCAATGGAAATTATTGATGAAGTTGAGCCTGTGAAAAGAGGTGTGTTTGGTGGGGCAGTGGGATATTTAGGATGGCACGGCGAAATGGATATGTCGATTGCAATCCGTACTTGTGTTATTCGAGATAAAAAGGTCTATGTACAGGCTGGAGCAGGTCTGGTTGCGGACTCAAATCCTGAATCTGAATGGAATGAAACGCAAATAAAAGCTCGTGCAGTGATCAAAGCGGTTGAATTATCATCAAACGGATTGATTTTATGAGTTTTTAGCGGTTTTTTTTAAAAAACCGCTTGCATCGTTTGGAAGTTTTGCTAAACTGCACACCGTTCCGATACGAAACGTACGAAACACTAAGAAGAGCCGGCATAGCTCAGTTGGTAGAGCAACTGACTTGTAATCAGTAGGTCCACAGTTCGAATCCGTGTGCCGGCACCATCTTAAAGGTGTGTAGTTGTGAAGTAAAGAGCAACACTGAAATAAGTGTGATATGGTGAGATTCCCGAGCGGTCAAAGGGGGCGGACTGTAACTCCGCTACGAAAGTTTCGAAGGTTCGAATCCTTCTCTCACCACCATTAACTTCGATTGAAGTGGTATATATACCAACACAGTGCGGGAGTAGCTCAGTTGGTAGAGCGGCAGCCTTCCAAGCTGCATGTCGCGAGTTCGATCCTCGTCTCCCGCTCCATCGAAGGATAATCGCTCTTATAGCTCAGTGGTAGAGCACTCCCTTGGTAAGGGAGAGGTCTCGAGTTCAAATCTCGATAAGAGCTCCAGATACAGTTTAGTAGATTTTCTACAAAGATTTAAAAAGCAGGCTTATTAGTCTGCTTTTCAAGTATTGGGTGTTTGATTTTTTAGGCGATATGTCGATGCTGAGTTTTTGCTCAGAATTGTGTTCGACGTAAACGAGGACTATAAACATGGCTAAGGCTAAGTTTGAACGTAATAAGCCACACGTAAACGTGGGCACAATCGGTCACGTTGACCATGGTAAAACAACTTTAACTGC
>NZ_JAVQNP010000012.1:0-87076 GCF_031798995.1 Acinetobacter sp. V104_13
AGGGCGCTTAGCTCAGTTGGTAGAGCGTCTGCCTTACAAGCAGAATGTCGGCGGTTCGATCCCGTCAGCGCCCACCATAATTTCTATCAGAAATTTAAAATCCCCTAAATTCATATTTATCTATAAATATCCTATACTTACATGTAAATTTATTTACTATGTGGTTCGGTGTAGATACAACTTTTCTATTCTAAAAATAAAGACCTTATATCTTTAATTTATTCTTTTTACTGATCGCTATTTTTTTAGTTTTTAACATTAGTATTTCTTCATGCTTTTGATGAGATTCCTCAAGCTCATTAAATTGCGTTACTAGTGGTTAAAGATAAGCATCTAGCCTGTAATTTACTAGTTCTAGCTAATATCAACTTTGTATTTGTACCGATCACTAATATTTTCACAAAAAAACTGCTATTTTTTTAAATAGCAGTTTTTTTATTAAATTATTTTTTAATATTCGTTTAAAATCCATCCACTTGCATATGCGAAATATTCCCGTAACCATGCATTGTAGCGAGTAGCTAATGGTGTCTCGGCCGCTATCCCATAAACTTGGGTATAGCCCTGTTTTTTTGCAATTGCTATTGCTCGAGGAATATGAAAATCACTTGTCACAATAGCGATTGGCTGGTCTAAGGTAATGTGGTGCTGTTCTAATAAGGGTTTACTATTTTTTAAGTTAAGCTCTGTGCTGGTGCTTTTATCTTCAAGGATCATTTGATCTCTTGCGATATGATACTTTTGTTCAAGATAACGAGACATAACCAATGCTTCGCTTTCTTTTTCTGAAAAATCAAGACCACCTGTTAGAACAATCTGTGCTTGCTGCTGTTTTAGGGCTAGAGGGGCGGCCGTATCTAAACGTTTTGCAAGAATTGTGGATGGCTGACCATTCTCAACACCGCTTCCTAAGACAATAATTGCTTTTACTGGAGGAATATTATTTGAAGTATCTTTATTTTCTTTAATAAAGCTAAAAAAATAGCCTAAGCCAATTAACCATATCCAGAAGCATAACCATCCAAAACGCCAAAGTGTGTGTAAGCGATAGTGATAGAAGAAAAAGCGTTCTAAATGATAATAAAATAAGGAATATAGGCAGAAGAAAGCACCTAAAATTAAAGGAATAACGGTACCTACATTAATTTTATTGAGACAAATTAGAACTAATCCATCTAGAAATAAAATCGAACCAATGATTGCTAGGAAAATACGGATCCACTTACTGACTTGCATTGTGCTTAGAGTTGCAATTTAAATTGCAGACAGTGTATGCAAAATCATTCTGAATGCAATAAAAAACCGAGTAAAGCATTTAAGCTATTACTCGGTTTTTGTTTTTATTGATCTTTAATAAACATCACGGCGGTAACGGCCTTGTTGTCTTAAATCATCTACCTGTTCTTCACCTAGAATTTCGATAAGTGCTTGATCGACTCCACTTGCCATACCATCAATACTACCGCATACATACAGAACAGCACCCCGTTCTACCCAGCTTACTAATTCTGCTGCATTCTGACGGATTACATCTTGAACATACATGCGTTGTTCTTGATCTCTCGAAAATGCTAAATCGAGGCGTTTTAACATTCCTGTGGTTTTCCATGCCTCAATAGTTGATTCATAGAAGAAATCACATGCTCTTTGACGTTCACCAAAGATTAACCAGTTTTCAGTGTAATCATGACGTGTACGGGTGTGTAATAGGCTCATTAAGCCAGCAATACCTGTTCCGTTACCAATGCAAATAATAGGGCGGTTATCATCAATAAGATGGAATGATTCATTGGTACGAATACGCAAAGCAATTTCATTATTAACTTGTGTATGTTGAGTCAGCCAACCTGACCCTAAACCTAAATTACCAGACGCATCAAATTGTTGGCGTACAACCAAACGAAGGACTTGCTGAGAAGGAATACTCGCAATCGAATACTCTCGCGTTGGTAGAGTAGGGAGCTGCTCTAATAAATGATCCAGATTGGCAAATGGTTCAATTTCTCCCGTTAAATCTTTGTTCCAAAGAGCTTTTTCAATTGAAATCTGTAATGAATCAACTTTTGAATTTTTAAGAATATGATGCTTTTGCAAAAAAGCGTGAATACGTTCAGGACTATTACCAGGCTGGATTTCGGCAATATCACCCGCTTGCCATATCGCTTCATGATTTGCTTTAAGTTCAATATTATAAGCAGGCTGACCTAAGCTATTTGGATTGAGTAAATCACGTTGCTGCAATGTCCAACTATCAAATACTTTTTCCAGATTTACAGCATGTAAATCTAATTTGGTTGCTTTAGTGAGAGATTGATTCCAATTTTGAATATCCGATGGGTTTGCATTATCAACTTCAATTGTATTGAAGAGAGCATGGGCACCATTTGCTTTAAGCCAAGCATCTACTGCATGGCCGAAACTACAGTAAGTGTCTGGATATTCTTTAGAGCCCAGCGCTAGAACAGCATAGTTGATGTGCTTAAGATCCACATTCAATTTTAAAAGTTTTTTAGCAAAGCTTGTAGCAAGATCAGGAGCATCACCAGTACCGTAAGTACTGATCACGAATAAGACCTGTTGATGTTGCTCTAAATCAGTTTGTGTTAGCTGCTGTACAGGTTTTACCTGAACAGGTTGATGAGCCTCCTGTAAACTTGTTGCCGTGCTCCAAGCGAGTTGTTCAGCTACGCCGGTTTGAGTTGCATAAGTAATAAGCCAAGGCTTTGCATTTGGATCAATGTATTGTCCTGCTAAAGACTGACGAGCCGCCTGTGTTAATTTTTTCTGTTTACGGCGTTTAAGATACAGCATCCACCCAGTAACCAAGAACAAAGGCATTGCTAGAGAAGCAAGCATTGCAACGAATTGATAAATTGGTCCAAAGAAGCTACCGCGGTGTACGGGTAACATGCTGCTCATAATCTTTTGATTAAGCTTTTTGTCTTCGTAAAGCTCCATCTTTTCGATGTTGCCAGTTTGATAATTATAGATGGCTTGGTTACGTGCCCGTTCGTGTTGTGGGGTAGCATCGACAAAGCTTAACTCAATTTTTCCATCATCTTTTTTCGGTAAGCTTAATGTTAGAGTCGAATAATCACGTCCAACCTGACTATTGAAGCCACTCCATGTTTGATTAAGTGCTGTAATGAGTTGAGTATTATCTAATTGAGGCTCTGATTTTTTATCATTATTACGGTCAGATTGTTTACCTTGCTGTATTCCACGATTTTGATTTTGAGGAGTAGCGCCATGATCTTGTCGTTTAGGCTGTTCAACTCCCATCACTTTGAACATGCCACTACGCCACCAATCATAAGACCAATATAGTCCTGTACATGCGAAAAGAAGATAAAAAACAATGACCCATGTGCCGACAACAGCATGTAGATCCCAAATAAAATTCCGGCCTTTGAGTTTCGGTTTAACAGCAAGCCATTGACGAGCAGAGTGCTTTTTAGGCCAACGTAAATATAACCCACTGAGTACGAAGTAAATTAGCATGAGTGCGCAGGCACCAGTAATTTGTTTACCAACTTCACCTGCTGTTAAATTACGATGAATTTGTTGTATGAGTAACAATAACTTTCGACCTTTAACATCTGGAAGAACCTCAGCGTTATAAGGGTTCACCATCATATTGTAGCCACGGCGTTCACCTTCTTTTTCAATGTTTACAATAGAAGAAGAGGTGGGGTCCTTGGCAATCGTAATGCTATTAATTTTGATTTCAGGTTGGGTTGTATTGAAATGCTGGTAAAGCTGAGCAGGAGTTAATTTTGGAGTGTTTTCAGCTTGAACAACATAACTATCAGAATTCACCCATTTTAAAATTTGTTGGTCATAAGAATAAATTGCCCCTGTAACACCCATAATGGATAAGATGAGGCCAGCAGTAATACCCAGAAACCAATGAATTTGAAATAAAATTTTTTTAAACATGGTCGAAAATGTAAATATGATGGAGATCTTGTAACGAAGTATAGCCGAAGATTGGGGAGATAATATGGATTTTGGAGATAATATTAATTTTCATTATCATTTATTTTTAGCTTAATAAAAAACCTCCCTAAGGAGGCTTTTTATAAAATCTAGAATTACAAGGTTTTTGGTTCGCCTACAGATTCTTTTAAGTGTGTGCGAATTGTGTTGAACGAGAAGTTTTTCGAATCCATGCGCTTAGGTAGGATATAAGCACCTTGTTGTTCTTGGCCTTTTGGATCTTTTACTTTGAAATTGACCAAAATAAAATCAGGTGTATTGTACCATTCGTAGATATTTTTCCATCCAATAGTACCTACGCCTTCTTGTAAGCCCATTTGTTGACGCATCACAATACCATGAGGCTGCACACCTAAACGAATACCTTTGATTTCCTGTACCGGAAATTCATTCATTTTGCGTTTAACGTACCACTCTAATCCGTATTTACGACCTAGGTAGTAAAGTACTACAGCAACAATAGCAACCCAGCAAAAAACAGTAGAGTAGTTCTTAATAAAAATAAGACCTAATATAGCTAGGGCTAAAATGACACCCATAATTGCCCAAATTTTTGTGCTGATTTTATTGGTGCTGCGCCAGATAAGAAGCTGTGCATTACGTTGTTCAGCTTCTGACACATCATAGGGAACAGGCTGAAGCGTATAAGCGTATAAAGTTTTCGCGGTCATAGTGCAAATAACAAATTGTAAACTGTTTTAAGTTTAGCATTAATTGGCATAAGTCAGGAAAGGATATTATGCCAATTTCATACTAATTTCCGACTCAAATTTATAACGATGCAAGCTCGCTGGCATCATTATCAAGATCATGACTTAGGCGTTGTTTTAGCATACTAAAACGGTTCAATACACCAAGCATGAGTGATAGCTGCTGTAAAATGATGAGTGATTTCTGGTCCTCTTCATTATTTTGACTCAAACGTTGACGTATCGTCTGAAGCATATTTTGTGCTGTAAGATCAGGCATCTCATCTCTTAATAAAGCCCCCTGAATATCATCCAGTGCTTGATCTAAGAGTTTAAGAACAGCTTGATCTTGAATGCTTTCTCGATGTGCTCCAAGTGCTGCGATATAACTTAAAAATGTATGGTTTAAACATAAAAATTCAAAGATATCCGACTTACGGGTAGGGTCAAAGTCTGGCTCTGTTGCTAAAGTTGAAATAAGTGAAGCAACCTCGGCATCTGTATTATGAGCAGCACGTCTTACAATACGGTAATTCAGCGCATGATTGCGACCTTCATGATATTGTTTAACAACTTCAGCTAAATAATTGCATTGAGCTTGTAATGAACGTCTGATGTTGCGAGGTAAGCGTCGGAATTTCCAGTCAGGCCAAATAAATGTCACTCCAAACCAAGCTAGAGCACATCCAATTAAAGTATCTACAAATCGCGGAATAGCAGCAGCCATTGCCGAGCCATCTAGATTAAAGTTAATTAATGCCAAAATTGTAATAAAAGCGGTTGCTTGAGCATATTGCTTACTGCGTAACTCAAAAAACAATACCCCGCTTAGGATTAACATTAATAGTTGTCCTTCGACAGAAGGTACGAGAAATACAATGGTAAGACCAACAATAATTCCGACTAATGTTCCGACAATTCGTAAGCGTAAGCGACGTTTGGTTGCGTTGAAGTTAGGTTGGCTTACAAATAGGGCTGTAAGCATAATCCAATAGCCGTACTCGATATTGGTCATTTGAATCAGCACATACCCAATAAAAAGAACAATTGAGACGCGAATTGCATGGCGGAAAAGTACAGATTCAGGAGTTAGATTTTGCTTTATTCGGATGACAATATCGTTCCATCCTTGTAAATCATCATCTTTAAGCTGGTTCTCTGCTTGTTTAACTTTATCAGACTGAATGTGTTGTTCCGTTTCTAAGTTGAGTAACTGAGAGTCGATAGATTTTAAATTTTGGTATAAAGCGAAGAGAGCATTTACCCATAACAGATCATAATGCTGATCACGTCTTAGTTTCTCTAAAGATAGTCTTAAGTTCTCAAAACTCTGCTTGAAGCGTTTGTTATGGTTATAAGGTTTGCGTTGTAAAATACATTCGTTTAACTCTTGGCAAGCTTTGCCTTGAACCGCCAAAATTCGTTGAAATCTAAATAAAATATCACTGTGCTGAAAAATTTTGGCTAACTTTTGATAGTCGATATGGGCTGAGTCAGCACGCTCATGAATGTCTTGAGCGACAAAATAATAATGTAAGCTTCGGCGTGTATCTTTTTGCCCACGGTCACCTTTTAAACGAGTCAATAAAGCTGTTTTTAAGTCGTTAAAAATCGTAATTAACTTACCATTTTCTAATGACAGCTCAATCATACTTTGCTGATAGCTGGCAGGAGTCATATCTACATCAAATAAATTTGATTTTGCAAATAGAAAATCACCTAGAGATGCATAAGACGCTGCGAGTTTATCTTGAAGTTGGCGAACCGGAAATAGTAAAAAGCTAATAGTAGCAATGAGGCCATACCAAGCAGCACCTGCAACTAAAAGAGCAGGTTGAATATACCAGTGATCGAAAAGGTGAACACCCAACATGGTATAGACCGAAACAACCAAACAGCCATAAGAAATAGTGGCGTAACGACGTCCTAATGAACCTAGTAAAATCCAGCCAATACATGAAGCAATCAACCCTAAAGCAAAAGCCATTGGGTAGGGGAAAAGTAGTTGTACCGAAGCTGCGGTAACGAAGAACCCAATATAAGTATAAATTAGGTTCATGATTCGCACGGAAAAGCGATCATCAATATCACTCAAACCTGCTGCGACTACACCTAAAGTGAGTGGAATAGTTGCTAATTGATAGCCTAAAAAATAAGGCACGAAAGCAGTTCCTGAAAAGGCTATCAGCATTCGCACGTTATACATAAATGTTGTGTTATAAGTCGCTCTTTTTAGGCGTTTAAACCAAGATTTCAAATGAAGTCCTTGCTGATCAACCTGAGTGATAAAGGATTTGTGTATTTCTACACCAATGTTGCACAAATCATACGATAGACAGTGTAAGCTTGTCTGTATGCAAATGAGTGAAAAATGAAATATCGTTATGTCTGAACAAACAGCCCAGCGTCAATACTCTATTGGCTGGATTATGTTGCTCGCTTTACTTACGGCTTTAGGGCCGTTATCCATTGATATGTACTTACCTGCGTTACCACAAATGGCCCATGATTTTGGGGTAAGTACGCAAATGGTGGCAAATACACTACCAGCATATTTTTTTGGTTTAGCCATTGGGCAGTTGGTTTATGGTCCTTTAAGCGATCGTATCGGTAGAAAGAAACCACTTTACTTTGGCCTCGCGCTTTATGCAGTCGCAAGCTTATTTTGTGTAATGGCTACTAATGAATGGAGCTTGATTGCGGCCCGTATTTTACAAGCTTTAGGTGGTTGTGTTGGCGTAGTCATGGCTCGTGCGGCAATACGCGATAAATTGGACGTTCAAGGCTCGGCACAAGCTTTCTCAAGCATGATGATTGTCATGGGACTTGCACCAATTTTGGCTCCTATGATCGGAGCATGGATTTTAATTTGGTTTCCGTGGCAGGCTATTTTTATTGCGCTTTCAATTGTGGGTGCGCTGTGTTGGCTGTGCGTACATTTCTTTTTTAAAGAAACTTTGGCAAATGATAAAAGGCTTAAGCTATCGCTCTATCAAGTGGTGACTTTATATGGAGCTATTTTCAAAGATGCGAGTTTCCGCTTACCTATGTTTGCAGGTTGTTTAACAGGGGCTGCATTGTTTTGCTATATCAGCTCAGCACCTGCCGTGTTTATGGATCAGTACGGACTTAATCAGCAAGAGTTTGCTTACGTGTTTGGACTAAATGCTTTTGGCATTATGTTGATGTCTTCTTTAAACAAGCATTTAACAACACGTGTTGAAATTACCAAACGCTTAAAATCGGGTTCCCTTGTGCAAGTGACTGGAGCCATCATTGTATTTATTGCTGGTTTAATCCCTGCAGCGCCTTTATGGCTTGTTATGGTAGGGTTATTTTTAGCTATTTCGGGTATTGGTTTAACAGGCCCAAATGCTATGGCGTTAGCAATGTCCAAACAAGGTGCTCGCGCTGGGACAGCAAGTGCAATTATGGGAAGTATGCAATTCGCTTGTGGCCTTTTAGGTGGCGTGCTTCTTAACTTCCTGATTTGGTCCGCATCGCTCAATATGGGCGTAATGATGGTGTTATTTACACTAAGTGGTTTTATTGTCGTATTGAAAGCGACACAACAGGTCAAAACCAAGCCATTCTCATAGCTTTTAGAGAATGGCCACTTATAGCTTATTCGTCTAGAAAAACTGTGAAATTTTCAACAGGTTCTCTAGGCGTAATAAAGGTATTTACAATGTGGTTAGGATCGGCATGACCTAATGCAATTGCACATACCAGTTCTTCGTCATCTGATGCACCTACTATATCTAAAACAATAGGGTGAAAATGATTCCAAGCTGCTTGTGGGCATGTATCTAAGCCACGTGCCTTGGCAGCGACCATCACGTTTTGGATCATCATTGCGATATCCATTTTAGAACCGATTCCCATCGTTTTATTTACGGTAAAGAAAAGGCCGACTGGTGCATCAAACAATTTAAAATTACGTAGCTGCTGTTCAGCCATTTTTTCTTTTTCGCCCTTTTTGATTTCGAGTAAACCGTAGAGTCCCCAACCATTCTCGCGGCGGCGGTCAATAAAAGGGGATATCCATTTTTCAGGGTAATAGGCAAAAGTTTCTTTATATCGTTCTGCAAGTTCAGGATTTTTTGAAACTTCAATTTGTGCAGCACAGACACGTTCAACCATTTCATCACGTTTTTTACCTGTGACCACATAGACTTTCCATGGTTGAGTGTTTGTTCCAGAAGGTGCTCGACTTGCGACTCGTAATATATCTTTAATGACTTCTGACTCAATTG
Organism: Acinetobacter sp. V104_13; assembly: GCF_031798995.1. Classification (NCBI taxonomy): domain Bacteria; kingdom Pseudomonadati; phylum Pseudomonadota; class Gammaproteobacteria; order Moraxellales; family Moraxellaceae; genus Acinetobacter; species Acinetobacter sp. V104_13. Next base: position 8,945 of record NZ_JAVQNP010000012.1, read on the forward strand.
GAGTATTTAAAAAAGCGCGGACAGAATGTCGAGAAGTGATAGCTTCATCAACGAGACGAACTTGTTCCAGATTCATGCGTACTCCTATATCTTTTCTTAAATACTTAATACTTTTTTGAAGTTTAATTTGATGTTTTGAAAGTACTTCATTTATAAGCAAAAAATATTAGAAAAGGGATATCCTTAAAGATATGATGATGTGTTTAGTTTGGATATAATGTCTAATTAAATCTAATGTGAATATGCCACTTTAGATCTAAATAGACAAAAAAGTATGATGTTTTTGACTATAAAAATAAATTTATAGCATCAGTTGGATTAAAAATCACTCAATTGAAAAAAAGGTATAATATGTTTAAAAACAGTACAAAACAGATGATTTTGGATAAAAAATAATCAGAAATAACATAAATTTTTAATCAAAAACATACACAAAATTTTAAATTTCTGCATAATACCGACTTTTTTACGCAGGTATGATTTCTCCATACTCATGTTAGGAAAGAAATGGCTGCATACAAAATCCCTTTACAAAAAGGATTTGAATGTAGAAATGGAGAAATACACGAGGAATAAGGAGCTTTACATGAGTTTACCGCTCATCAACAAGCAGTTCATGAAACAAGGATTGGCGATTACCATTGCAACCATGAAAATGAACGTAACTCACGCAACTACTGAGCCACAAGAAATACAACAGCTTGGTACAGATCTAAATGCACTCTTCTCCACTCAGCGGGAAAAGGGCGCAGATAGCCGCGTTATGGCGATGGCTCGTTACAGTCTTTGAAATTCATATCCATTTTAGACATTCGCTCTCAAGTATATGTAAATATGCTTATTGGCTTAAATCCAGATTTTTATAACTCGATTAATTGATGGGAATCATTAAACGAGCTGATTTAGCGGTGGTCATTTGTTAGTTTCCAAGTTTGTAGCCGAGTCGATGCATTCTGTTCACCCAAATGGGAATATGTTCAGTGGTGCGATGAATTCATTTTATCTGAAGGGTGCTTTCTCTCATGCGACCTTCAAAGGCTTAGTGCTGGGCATTATGTTGCTTAAACTTGTGACGTTAATTGCTATTCAAGTGACATTAAAAGTTTTTCCTTAAATGTACTGAAGAAGTCCCTATTTTGAGGGGCTTTTTTGTTTATTGCAGTATTTTGGCTTGTGCTATTAGCACATTAGCAAGAACGTAAGCGGACCGAGTATGAATGAACAACTCAATGCCACACTGATGTCGTGGGTACAATTTTTTAATGATCCTTTATGGGATTTTCTGGTTATTTTCTTGCTGGCTGTCGGTATTTTTTATACAGTCTTAACAGGGGCAGTGCAGATCCGCATGTTCTTGCAAAGTATCCGTGTCATGAAAAGCAGCCGTACAGAAGGCGAAGATGAGCATGGACTTACACCTTTCCAAGCTTTTGTAACGGGTCTTGCGAGCCGTGTTGGGGTGGGTAACATTGCAGGTGTGGCAATTGCGATCGCAATTGGTGGCCCTGGTGCTGTGTTCTGGATGTGGGTAACTGCTGTACTTGGTATGAGCTCTGCTTTTATTGAGTCTACACTTGCTCAGCTCTTTAAAGTTAGAGATAACAAGACTAAACAGTTCCGCGGTGGACCAGCTTACTACATTACCCAAGGTTTACGCAGTAAAACCTTTGGTGTGGTTTTCGCACTAGCACTCATTTTTACCTACGGTTTCGTATTCAACTCAGTCCAAATTAATGCGATTGCTAATGCTTCTTCACATGCTTGGGGTTGGGACAAAGCTAATCTTATTGCTCATTTAGGTGGTGTTGATCTAGAAATTTCATGGGTTGGCCTTGCGCTTGTCGTGATGGTTGCATTGGCAATTTTTGGTGGTATTAAACGTATCGCTAAATTTGCAGAGATGTTTGTACCTTTAAAAGCTGGTCTTTACCTATCTGTTGCTCTTTATATTGCAATTAGTAACTATGCAATTTTGCCTGATATTTTAAAGCTGATTGTGACTGAAGCTTTCCACTTCAATGCTGCGGCAGGTGGTTTCTTCGGTGCGGCAGTGTCAATGGCAATGATGCAAGGTATTAAACGTGGTTTGTTCTCAAACGAAGCAGGTATGGGTTCTGCGCCAAACGCAGCTGCTGCATCTGATGTAAAACATCCTGTAAACCAAGGTTTAGTACAGATGCTTGGTGTATTCGTAGATACGTTCATTGTATGTACAAGTACTGCAATCATCATCTTAGTTTCTGGCGTTTACCAAGACGCAGGTTTTGTTGGTGTTGAATTAACACAACGTGCCTTAGAAACTCAAGTTGGACATTGGGGATCTGATTTCCTAGCGGTTCTATTATTCTTATTCTGCTATTCAGCTGTATTAGGTAACTATGCTTATGCAGAAGGTAATGTACAGTTTATTAATAACAACCCGAAAGTCATGTTCATCTTCCGTATTTTCGTATTGGTGATGGTGTACTTCGGTGCAATCGGTAGTGTTCCGCTCGTTTGGTCTATGGCTGACTTGTTTATGGGTATCATGGCAACCATTAACTTGATTGCAATTTTACTATTAACGCCGATGGCACGTACTTTGTTAAAAGATTACCGCGAGCAATTAAAACGAGGCATTAAAGAGCCTGAGTTTAAAATTGACAAGTATCCGGAATTGAAGAAAAAAGTTGATTCAGATATCTGGTAAGTTTCAAAAGGCCTCTTATACATAAGGGGCCTTTTTCATATAGGCGATAAATAAAATACTTGAGTCTAAATTTTAAACATGACAAATTAAATAAATTCACTACAGCTTTTCACGAAAGTAGCAACTAAAATTGCAATCCGAACTTAATCCTCATAGTACGAAGATGGGCCATGAAACAGCTTAAATTGTGGGTTCTCGGACTCTCTATGGTGTTGGCGGGATGCCAGACCACCACACACTTGTCTGCTGCTCTAAAACCGCAAACGACAGAAGCTTATGCTCGTCCTGTCGATCAACCTTTTGCAAGAATTAAAAAAATGCAAAAACGTCCTGTTGTTGCGCTTGTATTGGGTAGTGGTGGGGCACGAGGCTATGCTCATATAGGGGTGATTGAAGTTTTAGAACAACATGGTATTCGCCCGGATTTTATTGTGGGTACGAGTGCGGGTAGTATTGTTGGGGCAATTTATGCCAGTGGTAAAACACCTGCTGAACTGCGTGATACTGCTTTAAAAATGAAAGCTGGCGATGTCCGTGACATTAGTATCGGTTTAAAAGGTTTTTTTGATGGTAAAAAAGTAGAGAACTACGTTAACCAGCAAGTAAATAACATGCCACTCGAAAAAATGAAGATTCCAATGTATGTGGTGGCAACTGAACTAAAGCATGGCACTAAGACCGTATTTAACTACGGCAATACCGGTCAAGCCGTAAGAGCCTCTGCTTCGATTCCGAGTATGTTTGTGCCGACTAAAATTGGTAAATCTGAATATGTAGATGGTGGGTTGGTGAGTCCTGTCCCAGTTGAAGTGGCTCGTGATTTAGGGGCTGATGTCATTATTGCAGTTGATATTTTAGCTCAGCCTATTTACACAGAAACATCGAATGTATGGGGACTGTTTAACCAGAATATTAATATCATGCAAGGGCGTTTGGCAGCAGAAGAGTTACAATATGCAGATGTTGTTATTCAGCCAGATTTAAGAGAAAAAGCGCATATTTTTGATGTCAAAGGCCGTGAAGCTACTATGAAATCTGGTATAGATGCAGCTAATGCCAAGCTTTCTGATATTCAGTTTGCTATTGATGAAAAAATAGCTGAACAAAATATGTCTACGGAAGGCTTGAGTGCTCAAAGCCAATAAATAAACGTTAATATTCTGAAAATTATAAAAAAAGCCCACATAGGGCTTTTTTTATGGAAGTCTAAATCTTCAATTTTTGGAATAAAATTTTTTGTATATTAGAGACATGTTGGATATGCTGAAAACTCTAATGGTTAATATGAAATATTGTTGCCGTTTTTTAAAAATAATTGATTTGTAGTGTATTGAGGCTGACTAGATAAATGATACAGCAACAGGTTAAAAATGGCTTTCCAACATTAGATGATGTTCATGCTGCCGCAGAGCGTTTGGAAGGTTTAGTTGTAAAAACTCCCTTTGTTTTCTCAGAAACCATTTCTAAAACCTTAGGGGCTGAGATGTGGTTGAAATTTGAAAACTTACAATTTACAGCTTCATTTAAAGAGCGGGGTGCTCTAAATAAACTGTTGTGTTTATCTGAGCAAGAAAAGCAACATGGTGTTATTGCAGCCTCGGCAGGCAACCACGCCCAAGGTGTAGCCTACCATGCTCAGCGGACAGGTGTGACCGCGACCATTGTGATGCCGAAATCGACACCAAACGTTAAGGTACAACGAGTACGTGAGTATGGTGCACGCGTTATTTTGCATGGGCAGGACTTTTCGGAAGCTGCTGCTGAAATGCACCGTGTTGCACAAGAAGAATCTTTAACGATTATCCACCCATTTGATGATGCTGAAATTATTGCAGGTCAAGGCACCATTGCACTTGAAATGCTCGCGGCTGTGCCTGATCTGGATATTCTAGTTGTGCCAATTGGTGGTGGTGGTTTAATTTCTGGTATTGCAATTGCTGCTAAGGCGATCAATCCAAAAATTAAAATTATTGGGGTGCAATCAGTTGTATACCCAAGTATGGCAAAACTACTTTGTAATTATCAACATGCCGTTTCAATGGGCTCTACTGTTGCTGAGGGTATTGCGGTAAAAACTCCAGGTGAGCTTACGACCCAAGTTGCTAATGAATATGTTGATGACATTGTCGTTGTCACTGAGGACATGATTGAAGAAGCGATTGCACTATTACTTAATATTGAAAAAACAGTATGTGAAGGAGCAGGAGCGACAGGTGTTGCTGCAATTATGTCGCGTCCTGATCTGTTTTTAGGTCATAAATTGGGCGTGGTGCTGTCGGGTGGCAATATTGATACACGTGTTATGGTCTCTGTGTTGCAACGTCATTTAACTCGAACAGGCCGTATGGTGCGCATACGTGTTGAATTACCGGACAATCCAGGTGCCTTAGCTCGTTTAACAGCCATTATTGCTGAGCAGGGCGGTAATATTTATGAGCTGCGTCATGAACGCTTTGCGGCAACAAGCCGTGCCAAAGAAAGCGCTGTGAGCGTTGATGTCGAATTAAAGAGTGCCTCAGACCTAGATTTGCTCATTCAAGCAATGCAATTAGAAGGCTATATTGTTCGTAAAGAAGAGATTTAATCTCTGATATCACTGTGTTATAAAAGCTGTATATGGCTCTATTGAGAGTCATATACAAGGTAATTTAAATGGATTAAATTGCCAAAAAAGGGATTAATTTACAAAAAAACGATCAAATCCTTCAATGAAACAGGAAAAACTGACAATTCTCTAAACTTTACCCTTCACAATTTTAAGGTTTAGGTTTTAGTATTCCTTTCATTGTAAATTTGAAGAAATATAGGGATATCCACGCTCAATGTTCAAATCATTTTTTCCATCACCAAGGTATTTCTTTATATCTGCGGTCATTTGGATCGCGCTCAATATGGTGCTCTGGTATACAGGTGGAGATCACTGGGGAGAGTATTTAGGCTTTCCGCAGGGTTATGCAGAGGCTGAATTGCCTATTGGTGTAAGCCGTTTTTGGTCGCCTGCTTTTTTATGGTTCTATCTTTGGTTTTTAATCTCTACTGCGCTTTTTGCTGGCTTTTGGAAAATTATTTCTAATAATCCATGGCAGCGTTGGTCAGTCTGGGGCTCTGCATTTATTTTGTTCAATATTTGGTTTGCTGTTCAGGCTAGCGTTGCGATTAATGCATGGTATGTACCATTTTGGGATTTAATCCAAAAAATGCTTTCGAGTGGAGGAGGAGATCTCTCAGCACTATATAGTGAGACAATGGTCTTTCTTTATATTGCTATGGTTGCGGTGACTCTTGCTGTGATTAATGCCTTTTTTACAAGCCATTATGTATTCCGCTGGCGTACAGCAATGAATGAATACTACACAGAGCATTGGGAAAAACTACGTCATGTTGAAGGTGCTTCGCAACGTGTGCAAGAAGACACTATGCGCTTTGCAACAATTTTGGAAGATTTAGGGGTAGAGTTAGTAAAAGCGGTTATTACATTGATTGCCTTTTTACCTATTCTATTTCAACTGTCTAAACATGTTCCCGTTTTACCAATTGTTGGTGAGTTAAATCACTCTTTAGTATGGGCCGCAATAGTGTGGTCAATTTTCGGTACAGTTCTATTAATGGTAGTAGGGATTAAGTTGCCAGGTTTGCAATTTAACAATCAGAAAGTAGAAGCGGCTTATCGTAAAGAATTAGTTTATGGTGAAGACCATGCTGATCGTGCAAAACCTGCTACCTTGCGTGAGTTATTTAGTAATGTACGTAAAAATTATTTCAGACTTTACTTCCATTATGCCTATTTTAATATGACAGCTATTTGGTATGGCCAACTTGATGTTTTATATAATTTGGTTGTTCTTTTCCCATCAATTGCTGCTGGTAAACTCACATTAGGTTTAATTCAACAAATTGCAAATGTATTTGGGCGTGTACGGGAATCCTTCCAATATTTAATTAGTTCATGGAAAACAATTATTGAACTGCTTTCAATTTATAAACGTTTAAAAGCTTTTGAGTCGATACTACACAAATAAAATATAAACCCGCGAAAGCGGGTTTTTTATAAGTATTGGATTAGTGCGTTGTATTATAAAAATTAAGGATAGGGCCAACTAAAGACTGCTGCGATTTATCTAAGGTGATTTGAATTTCTTTATAGTTAAAAGTGTCTTCATCATAATATTTAGCAATACCATGCGTTTTATTGTTCACTTGTGGAATTTGATAACTAAAAAAAGCCACTTTCTTAGAAGGGTGAACAATATTGATGAGTTTTTTAGGGTCTTTATAGCCACCGAATTCATTTTCAAGACTTTCTTTTAATAACTCTGGGAAATAGAGCGTTGCATTTGGTAGTCCGCAGCCAACACAAAATGAAGAATCATAGAGTTCTATTGCTTGTTTTTGATCTGCACTCATTATTAGAGCAAAACCAGTCCCATTAGCGCCTGCATTTGCTTGCACATCTTGCCAATTTCTTGGAACGAGCACTAAGCCTGTTTCAGGTAATGCAAGAAGCTTGAGTTGTTTTGCATGTTGAGTATCGAGTTTAAAATTAAAATGGCAGCTTTTAGGTGTACAGGTTTCAAAGTCTTTAAGTAAACCATTCTCTGTTGGGCTTTGTGCTGTAACACCATAAAACGGGACTGTAACGCCGTTTAAAAACTTTGCCTCTCCTAGAGCGTAGAATTGATTATCTGCTTTGCGGGTTGCAGCAGAGCTATAAAATTTTGGGAAATGGGGAGTAAAGCTTTTTACTTCTGCATAAGCAGTTGAAGTTAGACTGATCAATGCTGTGCTTAATAAAAAATTTAATTTTTTCATTTTTAGAAAGTAATCAATTTAAATCTTATATAAATCTAACATATTCTTTTAAACTATAAGGCAATTCAAAATTGAAAACAGTTTTTAACTTCATAATAAAACAGACCAGCAGAGACATGAAAAAATGAAAAAAATCCTTTCAATTTGCTGTTTATCAGTCATCAGTTCTTATGGTTTTGCTCAAATCATAAAAGGTATTTCATTTTCACACCAAGAATGGGAAATCTCGTGTAGCAATACGGGTACATGTAAAGCCGCAGGCTATCAAAGTGAAGAAAATGGCGATAATCCGGCATCGCTTTTATTGGTACGCAAAGCAGGGCCAAAACAACCTGTACAAGCTGAATTTGCTTTATCAGACTATGAACAAAGCATGCCAATAAATCAGCTTAAAAATATTCATTTTTATATAAATGGCAAAGATTTAGGCGCGGTGACTGTAGAGGGTACTGAGTTACCACTTATGGGTAAACTGAACAGCTCGCAAGTCAATGCTGTACTACAGCAGTCCAAACAGAAGACTGAAATTTTATTTAAAAATGCGCAGCATGAATGGAAGATTTCTGATGCTGGAATGACCGCTGTGTTATTAAAAATGGATGATTTTCAGAAGCGTATCGGAACTGTTGGTGCTTTGGTTAAAAAGGGCAGCGCCAATGAAACCAAAGTGCTTATGCCTGAGCCAAAACTACTTGTTAAACGTATTAAGACTTCAAACAAACCTTATTTAACTTTACAGCCTAAAAGTAAACAGTACCAAGCAATACACCGTAGTTTGATGGCTGCTAAACCGAATCCGAAAGAAGATGGCTTTTGTGAAGGCGTTTATGGCGGTAATAGCGATGGAGCTGAACCACAGAAAATTGAGCTATATAAACTAACCAATAAGAAAGTTCTGGCGACTACGTTGTGCTGGAGAGGTGCCTATAACGAAGGATATGGTGCTTGGGTGTTAGATGAGTCTTTAAATGGTAAGGCAACATTTGTGTCTGATTCCGCTTCAGATTTTGATAGCGGTATTATCAGTAGTGCTCAAAAGGGAAGAGGCATTGGAGACTGCTGGGCAAGTGAAGAATGGGTGTGGGATGGTAAGAGTTTTGTACATACTAAGGATATGTGGACGGGTATGTGTAAAGGCTTGGCAGCAGGTGGGGTGTGGGAACTTGATCGAATAGAGTCTGTGGTGAAATAGGTATTTTGCGGTTACAGAGTCATAACAGGTAACTTTAGTGACTCTGTGATAAAAAGAACAGATTGTTTATTGGAGCCAGACCTATGTCACATCATCTTTACGCTATTGTTCGCCGTAAGTTTTCACACCTGAGCCGTTCAATATGTGTGGCTGCTGCTGTATTGGGGACTACTCAAATTACGATGGCTGGTACAACAGTTGATCAGCTCAGTGACTGTCTGGTTAAGGCTACAACGGCTTCAGACAAAACTACTGTACTTCAATGGACATTTACAGCTTTAGCGGCTCATCCAGATTTAAAAGCATTTAGTAATGTAACGCCTGAGCAAAAAGATCAGTTAGATCAAAAACTGGCTCAGGTTTTACAGCGTGTGATTGTTGAGCAATGTTCTGTTCAGACCAAAGCTGTAATTCAGGCTGAAGGTGTGAAGGCAGTTGGGGAGGCTTTCCAGCAGTTAGGCCAAAGTGCGGGTGAAGATATTGTTAAAGACCCAGCCGTTAAACAGCAGTTGCAGGGCACATTACGCTATATCGATTTAAATAAATTGGTTACAACGTTTTTAACACCAGAAATTTGGAATAAATTAGGAATTACAAGATAAAAATCTAGTTTCCTATTTTAGTAATAAAGCCTGCTATCTAAATGCAGGCTTTATTGTATTTGGGATGAAGAGTCTTATTAGATACTAATCTTAGCGCCTAAAACTTTCACAAATTGTGCTAACCAAGCTGGATGTGCAGGCCAAGCTGGTGCTGTCACTAAATGTCCATCTGTAACTGCTTCAGTCACAGCAATATCTGCGTATTGTCCACCTGCCAATTTTACTTCGGCCGCACATGCTGGATAAGCCGAGCAGAGGCGGTCTTTTAACACATCTGCCGCAGCGAGTAACTGAGCACCGTGGCATACAGCTGCAATTGGTTTTTTCACTCTATCAAACTCACGTACAATTTCGATAACACGTTCATTCATGCGTAAATACTCTGGTGCACGGCCACCAGGAATCACTAGACCTCCATAGTCTTCGGTATTAATGGCATCAAAATCATAATTAATGGCAAAGTTGTGGCCACGTTTTTCACTATAAGTTTGTTCGCCTTCAAAATCATGAATAGCCGTCGCAATATGATCACCGTTCTTTTTATTTGGGCAAACAGCATGCACGGTATAGCCTAAACCTGTTAAGAACTGAAAAGGAACCATAGTTTCATAGTCTTCGGCATAGTCACCGACCAACATTAGAATCTTTTTAGACATGATTTATCTCTCTTTTTAAAATGTAATTTATCTAAATTCTTAATTTAAATTAGCATAGTCGGTATGTCATTTTTCAGAAAAAAGCGCATTCTTTAGTCGAAAGGTGCTTTAAAAGGATATAAAAAAGCCCCGATAAATCGAGGCTTTTTTGTTGAGTTAGCTAATGAAATTAACCAATCAATTTTTTCATTAATTCATTTACTTGAGCAGGGTTAGCTTTACCCTTAGAAGCTTTCATGACTTGACCAACAAGACCGTTAAAGGCTTTTTCTTTACCAGACTTGTACTCTTCAACCATTTTTTCATTGGCTGCAAGCACTTCTTTAATAATTGCTTCAATTGCACCAGTGTCGGTTTCTTGCTTTAAGCCTTTTTCCGCAATAATGTCATCGGCAGATTTACCTTCCGATTCCCACATAAAGCCAAAGACTTGTTTAGCAATCTTACCGCTAATGGTGTTATCAACAATGCGTGCAATCATGCCGCCAAGTTGTTCAGCAGAAACAGGAGAGTCTGCTAAGTCTAGGCCTGCTTTGTTTAAAGCACCAGAGAACTCACCCATTACCCAGTTTGCAGATACTTTACCTTGCTTCGCACCACCAGCAGCAGCCACAACAGCTTCATAGAAGTCCGCCATTTCGCGTGAGAGCGTAAGTACATGTGCATCGTACTCAGTTACACCAAAGTCTGCGATAAAGCGCGCACGGCGAGCAGCAGGGAGCTCTGGAAGTGCAGCGCGAGCAGCTTCGATTTGCTCATCTGCAATAATCACAGGTAACAAATCTGGATCTGGGAAGTAGCGATAGTCGTTCGCTTCTTCTTTAGAACGCATAGAGCGTGTTTCCATTTTGTTTGGATCGAACAAACGAGTTTCTTGGTCGATACTTCCGCCGTATTCCAAAATTTCCATTTGGCGTTCAATTTCAACATTGATCGCTTGCTCAATGAAACGGAATGAGTTGAGGTTTTTAAGCTCGCAACGTGTACCAAACGGTTGGCCCGGACGGCGTAAAGATACGTTACAGTCCGCACGGAATGAACCTTCAGCCATGTTACCGTCAGAAATACCTAACCAACGTACTAATGTGTGAATTGCTTTGATATAAGCAATAGCTTCTTCAACCGAACGCATGTCGGGCTCAGAAACGATTTCAAGTAAAGGTGTACCAGCACGGTTTAAGTCAATGCCAGACATACCTTCAAATTGGTCATGTACAGATTTACCCGCATCTTCTTCAAGGTGAGCACGAGTTACACCAATACGTTTAGTCGTACCATCTTCAAGTTGAATGTCGATGTGACCCAAGCCCACAATTGGGTTATCCATTTGGCTAATTTGGTAGCCTTTTGGAGAGTCTGGGTAGAAGTAGTTTTTACGTGCAAACACAGATGCTTGGTCGATGTATGCATCAATTCCAAGACCAAAGCGAATTGCAAGATCAACTACTTTTTCATTTAAAACAGGCAATACACCCGGCATTGCCAAGTCTACAAGGCTGGCTTGTGTATTTGGGTCTTGACCAAATTCAGTCGATGAACCTGAGAAAATTTTAGAATTGGTTGCAAGCTGAGTGTGAATCTCGATACCAATAACGACTTCCCAACCGTCAATCAATTTCAACTTTTGAGCTTCAGCCATTATGCATTCTCCTCAGCAATTGCCGCACGTTGAGTATGGAAATCGGTGTTTTGTTGGTATTGATAAACAATCGACAACAATTGTGATTCTGACCAGTAGTTACCAATTAATTGTAAGCCTACAGGTAAGCTGTCTTTATCAAAACCAACAGGAGCATTAATCGCTGGTAAGCCTGCCAAGTTCACTGCAAGTGTATAGATATCGCCTAAATACATTTCAGTTGGACTTAAGTTCGCACCAATTTTATATGCAGTTGTTGGAGCAGCAGGAGCAGCAATCACATCTACATTTTCAAATGCCTTTAAGAAGTCTTGTTGAATTAAACGACGTACTTTTTGTGCTTTCACATAGTAAGCATCGTAATAACCCGCAGAAAGCGCATAAGTACCAATGAGAATACGACGTTGAACTTCTGGACCAAAACCTTCTGAGCGAGAGCGTTTGTAAAGATCCATCAAATCAGCTGGGTTTTCACAGCGGTAGCCGTAACGAACGCCATCATAACGTGACAAGTTAGAAGATGCTTCAGCTGGTGCAATGAGATAATACGTTGGGACATACGCTTCAGTCATGTTGAGGTCGATCTCAACAAGCGTTGCACCCATTTCTTCAAGCTTTTTCAATGATTCTTCAACACGAGCTTTTACGTCTGCATCTAAACCTGCAACGTTAAAGTACTGTTTAGGAATACCAATGCGTAGACCTTTTACAGATGTGTTGTTTAAGTTTGCAACGTAGTCATCAACTTCTTTTTTAACCGAAGTCGAGTCTTTTGCATCGTGACCTGCAATTACATTCATTAAGTAAGCACAGTCTTCAGCAGAGCGTGCCATTGGCCCCGCTTGGTCTAAAGATGATGCATAAGCAATGATCCCGAAACGAGATACACGACCATAGGTTGGTTTTAAGCCTGTTAAACCGCAGAAAGAGGCAGGTTGACGGATTGAGCCACCTGTATCAGTGCCTGTTGCAAAAGGGGCAAGATCAGCCGCTACAGCCGCAGCAGAACCACCTGATGAGCCACCAGGAACGTGGTCAAGCGCCCATGGGTTGCTTGTTGCGCCAACATATGAGCTTTCAGAAGTTGAACCCATTGCAAACTCGTCCATGTTCACTTTACCTAAAGTGACAAGACCAGCTGCTTTAGTTTTTTCAACAACAGTTGCATCGTAAGGAGAGATGAAGTTGTCTAGTATTTTTGAACCGGCAGTTGTTTTAATGCCTTTGGTACAAAAGATATCTTTATGCGCAAGAGGAATACCCGTTAAAGCGGTTGCATTACCTGCTTTTAATGCAGCATCGGCAGCGTCGGCTTCAGCAAGCGCTTGTTCAGGCGTAACCGTCACGTAGCTTTTTACCAGTGGGTCAATTTTAGCAATACGTTTTAAATAGTGTTCAGTCAGTTCGCGAGATGAAAACTTCGCTTGGCTTAAGCCCTCAGCAAGTTCACGAATTGATAAGCGATGTAAATCAGTCATGAGTAAAATTTCTTTACATTCAAAATAGGGAAGATGGGTTAATTGAGTAAAAGTTATTCAATCACGCGAGGAACAAGATACAAACCATCTTGAGTTGCAGGCGCAACTGCTTGGTATTCATCTCGATGATTGCTTTCAGTTACCACATCAGCACGTAAAGGTTGAGGATTGTCAAAAGGACTTTTCAAAGGTTCTACGCCTTCCGTATCAATGCCTTTTAAGGTTTCCATCATGCCTAAAATTTTATTTAGACTTTGAGCATATTCAGCAGATTGCGTATCATTGAGCGACAATCGAGCAAGATTGGCGATTGCTGAAACTGTTTGTGCATTTAAATCTGCTGAATGCTGTGCATCCGATGTAGACATAACATCACCTAATCAGTATTAAAAATTTTCAAAATATCGTGCGTTATAATAAGCGATTGACTTGTTCAAATCATCACATTTAGTTTAAAGTTGCCACCTTGCATCCACATGAAAGTTTAACTGAGAACGAACCGTGATTCTAAAACGACTAATTGGCTTGTTTTCGCCGGATCTAGCCATTGATTTAGGTACAGCAAATACACTTATTTATGCACCAGGCCGCGGCATTATATTAAATGAACCAACAGTTGTGGCAATTCGTCACAGTGGTTCACAAAAAATTGTTGCTGCTGTAGGTCTAGATGCTAAGCAAATGCTGGGCCGTACGCCTGCGAATATTTCTGCAATTCGTCCAATGAAAGACGGTGTAATTGCGGATTTTGAAGTGACTGAAACCATGTTGAATCAGTTTATTGGTAAAGTTCACGAAAAACGTTTGTTCCCACCTGCACCTCGTGTAGTTGTATGTGTACCATGTAAATCAACTTTGGTCGAGCGTCGTGCGATTCGCGAAGCAGTATTTAATGCTGGTGCCCGTGATGTTCGTTTGATTGAAGAGCCTATGGCGGCAGCAATTGGCGCAGGTATGCCAGTTGAACAAGCATGTGGTTCTATGGTTGTGGATGTTGGTGGCGGTACAACAGAAATTGCAATTATTTCATTGCAAGGTTGTGTCTATGCTGACTCTTTACGCATCGGCGGCGATGTTTTTGATGAGCAAATCATCAATTATGTTCGTAAAGCTCACGGTTGTGTGATTGGTGAAACCACTGCTGAAATTATTAAAAAAGAAGTAGGCATGGCTGTTTCTGATGGTACAACATTAGAAATCGAAGTACGTGGCCGTAACCTTGCAGAAGGTGTGCCTCGTGCAATTACCGTAACTTCTGACGAAATTACTCAAGCCATTTCTGATCCATTACAAAGCATTGTAAGCGCTGTGAAATCTGCTCTTGAGCAAACTCCTCCTGAACTTTCTTCTGATATTGCTGAGCGCGGTATTGTGTTGACAGGTGGTGGTGCGCTACTTCGTAACCTTGACAAGTTATTGGCTCAAGAAACTGGTTTACCAGTTGTTGTTGCTGAAGATCCTCTTACTTGCGTAACCCGTGGTGGTGGTAAAGTATTAGAATTCTTCGACAACCCGAACCATGACATGCTTTTCGTCGGTTAAGTTTAAGGATTAGGCGGTGCAACCGAATATTTTTTCAAGACAGCCGCCATCTTTCCGCTCGTTCATTATTGCGGTTATTACATGTTTGGTTGTGCTGTTCTTTGATTGGCGCATGCCTTATGTAATTCAGCCAGCAAGGGATGTCTTGTACGCTGCATATAACCCAATTTATGCATTGGCTAGTTATCCGGTACTGTCGAGAGAATGGCTGAATCAACAAACAAAATCTGAAGCACAACTGCGTCGTGAAAATACCGCGATGCAGGCTGAGCTTTTACAAGCTCAAGTCCGCTTACAGAAACTTTCTGAACTGTCAGCTGAAAATACCCGTTTACGAGGACTTCTTGATACACCATTAATTATTGATGGTCGTATGGAAATTGCCGAAGTGATTGGGACAGATGCAGATCCATTACGTCATATCATCATTATTAACCGAGGGTCTACGGACCATCTAAAGGTCGGTCAAACGGTTCTGGATGATAAGGGGATTATGGGGCAGATTATTAATGTATATCCTCATAGCTCACGTGTGATGTTGTTATCAGATAAAGAACATTCACTGTCGGTACGTCTTGAACGTACAGGAATGCGGGCGATTGTTTCTGGTACAGGTGATTTGGGCCGTTTAAAAATGGAATATGTCCCGACCAGTGCGAATATTCAGGTGGGTGATAAAGTGTTTAGCTCAGGCTTGGGTGAACATTTCCCAGCAGGTTACGCAGTGGGTACAGTTGCCAAAATAAAACGCCATAATTCAGGTGAGTTTGCTGAAATTGATGTAACACCATCAGCACAATTAGCAACAGGCCATCATGTAGTTGTACTTTTCTCTGAATCATTAGCGAAGGAGCAGCCGTATGCCGATCGCTAAACTAAAACGAGAAAAGCGTAAAGATCCATTATGGGGAATTATTCTCTCCGTTATTGTGGGTTCTGTACTTATGGTTTATCCGCTATCTTATGATATTTCAGGATGGCGGCCACTATTCATGTTAATGATTATGCTATTTTGGGTAGTATGTCAGCCAACATGGTGTGGGGTCTGGTTTGCATTTGGGATGGGGATTTTTACAGACTTACTGCTTGATGCGCCTTTAGGGCTCAATGCCTTAAGTTTTGTAATTGTGACTTTTCTTACCCGTTTTTTAATTCGGGAACGCCGTATTTTAACTTTTGTTAATTTATGGACGATAGCAACGCTGGTCATTATTGCCCATTTAGCATTTATGTGGGTAACACAGACGATGGGTGGAATTCATTTTTCGATTGCTAGACATTGGCAACCTTTGATGACAAGTATCATCACGTGGCCAGTCGTCTATTATTGTTTGGCAAAATGGCGCATATAGTTTTAGCATCTAGCTCTCCTCGTCGGAAGGAGCTGTTGCAACAGCTAGGCTTAGATTTTGAAATCTATAGTCCTGACATTGATGAGTCTGTTCATGAAAATGAGCTGGTTCATCATTATGTTGAACGGTTGGCTAGAGAAAAAGCTCAGACTGTATTGAAGCTTTTTCCAGAAGCAATTGTTATTGCTGCCGATACAAGTCTGGGACTTGATGGTCAAATTATTGGTAAGCCTGAATCGAAAAATCATGCCTTTGAAATCTGGAAACAATTATCTGGACGTTGGCATGATGTGTTTTCTGGACTGTGCGTTGCGACTCAACAACAGATGTTAAGTCAGGTAGTGCAAACACAAGTTGAGTTTCAGCGCCTGACTACACAGGATATGGAAGATTATTGGACCACGGGTGAGCCTGTTGGAAAAGCGGGTGGATATGCAATTCAAGGAATTGCCTCGCAATATATTCCCCAAATTCAAGGAAGTTATAGTAATGTGGTAGGACTTCCTTTATACGAATTTGCACAGTTATTCAAAAGAGTAAAGACATAAGGGGTTGTTATCATTCTTCATTGAATAGCATTGTCGATGAACACCAGACAACGTTAAAGTTAACAGCTTCTCTGACTCTTTAATAAAAAATTTTATAATGCTTTGAGTTTATGTATGTCAGAAGAACTACTTATTAATGTCACGCCTATGGAGTGTCGGGTGGCATTAATCGAAAATGGAACTGTTAATGAACTGTATGTCGAGCGTACAGTTAAACGCGGTCTAGTCGGCAATATCTACAAGGGTAAAGTTGTACGAGTGCTTCCGGGCATGCAAGCTGCCTTTGTGGATATTGGTTTGTCTCGAACAGCCTTTTTACATATCAATGATATGGTTTGGCCTCGTTCGCAGCCTACCCCAAATGTCTTTGAGCTATTACATCCTGGGCAAACCCTTACTGTCCAAGTAATGAAAGATATGTTGGGCACAAAAGGTGCACGGCTAAGTACAGATCTTTCAATCCCTTCTCGCTATTTGGTTTTAATGCCGTATGGTAACCATATTGGTGTTTCGCAGCGTATTGAGTCTGAAGAAGAGCGAGATCGACTGCGTAATATTATTGAAGGTATTCAATCTGAGCATAATTTACCCGGTAGCGTGATTGTCCGTACGGCTGCAGAAGGTGTGGATGAGGCAGAAATTGCTCAGGACATGTGCTATCTGAGCAAATTGTGGGAGTACATACAGCGTAAGCAGACTGACGTTGCTGTTCCTTCTTTAATTTTTGAAGAACTTCCATTACCTCAACGTATTATTCGTGACTTAGCAAGCGAAGAAACTGCAAAGATTTATGTAGATTCGCGAGAGATTCACGCAAAACTGCTTGAGTTTGTGGATGAGTTTGTCCCGAATATGAAGAGTCGCCTCATCCATTATCCGGGTGAGCGACCACTATTTGATCTTTATAATGTTGAAGAAGATATTCAAAAAGCCTTACAAACTCGCGTAGCTTTGAAGTCGGGTGGTTATCTGATGATCGACCAGACTGAAGCCATGACAACGATTGACGTTAATACAGGTTCATATGTAGGTGGTCGTAGTCTTGAAGACACTGTTTTTAAAACCAATATGGAGGCGACTCAAGTTATCGCGCGTCAACTTAGACTGCGTAATTTGGGGGGGATTCTCATTATTGATTTTATTGACATGCAAGAAGCAACTCACCGTGAAGAGGTGATGCGTCAGTTTGAGAAAATGCTTGAGCGAGATCACGCGAAGACCAAAATTACTCAAGTGTCAGAACTTGGTCTGGTCGAAATGACGCGTAAACGAACTCGTGAATCATTAGAACACTTGTTATGTGAATCATGTCCAACATGCCAAGGGCGGGGTTTTGTCAAAACAGCGGAGACAGTGTGTTACGAAATATTTCGTGAGATATTACGATATACCCGCGCATTTGAGTCAACGAGTGGCTTTACTGTTGTTGCCCATCCTTCTGTGATTGACCGATTATTAACAGCAGAAGCACCAGCAGTAGCCGATTTAGAGCATTTTATTAACCGTGTTATTAAATTTCAGGTCGAAAATTTATATACGCAAGAGCAATACGATATCATTTTAAGTTAAAGTTGTAACAAGATATCGCTTAATCCTTGTTACAACTGAAATTTTACTTTCATTCATGAATTTTAAATACTACTTACATACAGTAGCCCTAGACGTTCTCCCTATTAAACGTCTTAGCAAACAATAAGAGGTATAACCCATGAATGTAAGTGAAAACTTAATTAGCAACGGTCTTAAACATGTTTTAGAAAGCACGCCAGTAAATAGCTGCTATATGTTGAATGACCAAGGTAAAGAAGTACCAATCACAACTGCAATGATTCGTTCAGTATGTCATCAGTTGCTTAACCAGTGCCGCACAATCAAAAAATAAGGGGCCAATTCAAAGCCCCTTAACTTTTTCTAACTTGCTGAATGATGTTTCAGCTGTTTCTCTGCAATAATTTCTTCAAAACGTTGAATCTCATCTTCTAAATGAGTCAAAAGGTTTTGCATTTTCGGCAAAGCATTTCGACAAGCTGTTAATCCAACTTCAAGCTTATCTAAATAACTAGTCATGGTAATATTTAGAGCTTGTCCATCCATGACAATCGAAGCAGGGTAGAGTGCATCTAATTTCGCGCCATTCCAATAAAGCGGCTCACGTGGTCCTGGTACATTGGAAATCACTAAATTGAACGCCTGACGCTTAGGAAGCATTCCTGACATGATGTTTAATCCTGCCGGACCATAAACAACTGCACTATAGTTTAAAATTTCATTCGCAGTCATGCGGCTAAAGCGTTGCTTTGAATTTTGCATGCTACGGCGAATGATTTCTAGACGTTCTAACGGTTGATCTTTGTGCGTCCCTAAATTTGCCAAAATCATGGTAATCCGGTTACTCATGTCAGAATCATCTGTACGTAATGAAGCTGGAACCATGGCAATCAGTGGCTTTTTTGGTAAGCTGTTTTGGCTAATCAAATATTCACGTAAAGCACCTGAACATACAGCCAGCACAACATCATTAATCGTTACGCCTAATGCTTTTGAAATTTTTCTAAGGCGGCTTAATTCAAATGATTGGGCCGCAAAACGACGTGAAGCACTCACTCTTTGGTTCAAAATCGACACTGGCGCCTGAAAAGTAGAAACATAATCAGGATTTTTGCCCATTTCTTTAAATATAGTCTGAGATAGCTCTTGCATAACTTTAGGAGCTATATCGAGTTGAGACTTAATGCCGCCTAAAATACTCTTAATTTTACTAGTACTTGGAGTTGGTACTTTTAGACGCTTAGCTCTTTTACTCTCAACACACCATAAGGGAACAACATGTTTCTCTTCCGGCGTTTTTGACAGAGATTTCTCGATCAAACGCATACCAGCAACACCATCTACCATTGCATGATGGATTTTAAAATACATGGCAAAACGATTGCCCTCGATTCCTTCAATAATGTCACAAGTCCAAAGTGGCTTTGCGCGATCAATTAGTGAGCTATGCTGCTGTGAAATATACACCAGAAGTTCACGAATACGGCCAGGATGAGGCAAAGCAATGTGGCGAAAGTGATGATCGATATCGAACTCTTCATCTTCATCCCAAAATAGACCACTTAAACGATTATTGAAGGGTGGAATAGGAATGCTCTTTGAGCGTTTAATATCTTCTACTAAATCATGTACAAAGGTTTCTGGTGCATTTTCAGGAATTTCAAATAAAAATAATCCACCGACATGCATGGGTTGCTGTCTTTTTTCAAGTGACAAAAAAATGAAATCAATTGGGTGTAATGGACGCATAAATCATTGTGCCTCATGCATTTTTCTAAGAAGCCCTTATATGAGCTCTTATTAGAATTATAGAACCGTAGAATTAAGTATATAGCGTTTAGAGTAGAGAAAATATGACTTTGTGTACGGAACATGACATAAAAAAAACCACTGATTTGCCAGTGGTTTTTTGATATCCAATTACTTTTTCATATTACCAGCATGTAAGCCACACTCTTTTTGAGTGGCTTCTTCCCACCACCAACGTCCTTCACGCTCATGTTGATTTGGTAATACAGGTCGCGTACATGGTTCACATCCAATAGAAACAAAACCACGCTCATGAAGAGGGTTATATGGAATTTCCATCATACGGATGTAGCTCCATACCTCAGCACTTGTCCAGTTCGCTAGAGGGTTATATTTAATGAGTTGCTTACCTGGGCCAGAGAAACCTGCATCAGCTTGTACTACAGGAATTTCTGTACGCGTACCTGGGCTTTGATCTTTACGTTGACCCGTAATCCAGCCATCTAAAGTCGCAAGTTTTTTACGTAAAGGCTGAACTTTTCGAATACCGCAACATTCTTGATGCCCATCTGTAAAAAAGCTGAATAAACCTTTTTCGTTTACCATGTTTTGAACAGCTTCAGATTCAGGGAAACAAATTTCGATATTGATATTGTAATGTTTACGAACAGTTTCAATAAATTGATAAGTTTCGGCATGCAGGCGGCCCGTGTCGAGACTAAATACACGGAAAGGTTTACCTAAGCGTGAAGCAATATCGATTAACACAACATCTTCTGCTCCCGAAAATGAAATTGCAATTTCACCTTGTTGGCTTAAGGCAAGTTCTAAAATTTCTCGAGGGCTTTTGGTTGCATATTCAGCAGCAAGAGCATCTACGATATCAATAGTCGGAATAACGGTCATGTGTGTTCCTGGCAAAAGGCTTGGGCGCATTGAGTTATGAAAAATATTCTAAAGGATAGTTGATAAAGTGCTTAGCACTTTAATTTCGATCCTTATGAATAAAATTGATTTGATCAATAACAACGCAAAACTGAAAATCTTAATGGTATGATACAGCAATTTTTAACCAACGTTGGAAGCATTCATGGAAATCGTATGCCTAGATCTTGAAGGGGTTTTAGTTCCTGAAATCTGGATCAATTTCGCTAAAAAAACAGGGATTAAAGAACTCGAAGCAACAACTCGTGATATTCCGGATTATGATGTTTTAATGACTCAGCGTCTTAATATTTTAAAACAACACGGTTTAGGCTTAAATGACATTCAAGAAGTCATTGCTGAGATGGGGCCATTACCGGGGGCAAAAGAGTTTGTTGAATGGGTGAGTACGCATTTCCAACTCGTGATCTTATCAGATACCTTCTATGAATTTGCACATCCTTTAATGAAGCAATTAGGGTGGCCAACGATTTTCTGTCATAAGTTAGAGACAGATGAAGAAGGCATGATTACCGCTTATAAACTACGTCAACCCGATCAAAAACGTGAGTCTGTTAAAGCACTGCATGGCTTGAATTTCCGTGTAATCGCTGCAGGTGATTCGTATAACGATACAACCATGCTTGGTGAAGCGGACCATGGTTTCTTATTTGATGCGCCTGCAAATGTGATTGCTGAGTTTCCACAGTTTCCAGCTATTCACGGGTACGATGCATTAAAAGAAGCAATCCGTTCAGTTTCACAGCGTACAATCCCAGCTTAAGAATAAAGAATAAAAAAGGCGCTTAAAGCGCCTTTTTTATATGCATAATTTTTTAAACTTAGAATTTATAACCAAGTTTTAAACCATAAGCGATGGCATTGTTGTCAGAAAAGTCTGCAACATATTGATCACTACCAGCTTGTGCGCCAGTTTGAGCTTTAGCATCACCCAACCAGAAGTATTTTACACCGCCAGCAAGGAAAGTTTGTGGAGTAGGACTATATTGAAGACCTAAGCCTACGTTCCAGTAACCTTCAGTTGGGCCTAAGGTTGTTACAGGATTACCCGCGCCAGAGTCCCAGCCCACAGAAACGTTACCCGCCCACTTGTCACTAAGTTTACGGCCAACACCGGCATTAACAGACCATTGGTCATCAGAGTATTCAACTAAGTTAAAACCATTTGGACGTCCAACAAGCCCACCTACAGCTTCCGATACTTTGCCGAATTTATATGGTTGGATAGAGAAGTCTTTCCAGTTTACCCATCGTACATTCGCGAATGCCACTGTATTTGCCATGATACCTGTTTGGAAATCAAGGTTTACAGATTGAGGGGTAGTAATTGTAGTTTTGCCTTCTGAATTAATAGCTTGAAGCTTAGATGCAGGAACATCTAAACCAGCGAGCACAGAAGTAAGACCAGGAAAATTTAATAAAGATAAGTCTTCATTAATATTGGTTTTATGGTCGATTTCAGAACGATAAGTTAAAGATGCTTTAAGTGCAATTTCTGGAATTTGATAAGCTGCACCTGCTAACCAACCTACACCAGTAGTTTCTTTAATATTCGCATCATAACCATTGTAAAGGCTATAAGCTTGACCTCGAAGACTTACATTACCTTTAACTGTTTGTAATACTGGACCTGCATAGAAGTTAAAGTTTTGGTTTGGTTGGAAGCCAAAAACAAAAGATAAGTTTTGTGTATCTACCTCTACTTTAGTTCCACCAGTACCTAAATATCCATTAGCCGCTGTCAAAGCACCAGCTAATGCTTTAAAACTGTCACTTGCTAGAATTTGGCCCTTTGCACCAGTTAATGTTTGTTCATTAACAGGTATACCTCTTGATTCTAATAATTGAATTGCTTTTTTAGTAACAATCCCATCAATTGCAGCAGCTGATAAAACTGAGTCAGAACCTGGATTTGAAACGAATGCGTTATTACCTGTGTATTCTGCATCTGAACCAAATGGTTGGTCATAAAGTAAACCAAAAGAGAATTTATCGTTAAGTTGTAATTTTAAGGCTGCACTTGGGAAAAAATAATCATCAGCCATATCGCCAATATTACGACTTGTTGTGCTTGATCCTGCTTCTTTACCTGCTACATCTGGGTCTAGAATAGAAATACCAGCTTCAAAGTAGTTACCAGGTTGTAAGAATGCAGACATTGACTGTCCAGAGCGATCCAATGCTGCTGCAAAAACCCCAGTTGCAGGCAGCGTTGCTAAAATCATTGCAGTGCTCAGATGTTTTAATTTCATTTTAATCTTTCCTTGAACTTCAAGACATTTTTTTAAAAGTAACAGAGTTAAACCGTTTAAACTGTGTTGCCTTCAAAGCTCCTAATTACAAGTAATAGAAGCTTTGATAACTCCATGTAACAAAAATAGCATAATTACAATAAGAGTAAATCTGTTATATGAACTGAGGAGTACTCACTTTTTATACAAATAATGCCAATAATGGGTGAAATATGAAGGAATATTTGTATTGTTAAATTAATTTAATTAATTGATATTTATATTTTTTATCTATTAGTGGTGACCTTTGTTTTTATGACATTTTTGTCACAAATTCAAGAAAAATGGTCAAAGATTTTTTTGTAAAAATATGAATTAAGTGATTATGAAATGAGTATTAGTTGTCATTTTTAGTTGATAAGTCCAGTTTCTCTACATCTGTATATTATTGATTAAATTTTATATTATTCATTTTATGAAAAAGTTTACCTTAATTTTTTTACCAATTGATCTATTTTTTGAGCGAATTTGGATTCTATATTTGAAAGTTATGTGTAATAAAAAACCGAAAATAATGATCTAAATTCGGCTATTCTATTTTTAGAGCTAAAACACAGCATTAGAGTGGGTATAACTTTTCATCAAATTGCTCAAGTTTGGGAAATTTTAATGACTCGAGCTGGTCCAGATGAGTAAGGTAGATTACATAGTCTTCAAGAAGGGTTTGTCGTGCTTCTTGGCTAATATACGGTACATGGTAAGCAATAAATGGAGGTAGGACTTCAAAACCAGCATATGCCAAAGTACCACGTTGAAGCGGCGATAAATAATTTTCGATTGGGCCGTGAATCGAGTTTTCTCCAAACATGTGTGTTCTACCACCGAGTGTTAAACACAACATCGCTTTTTTTCCTGCCATGCCACCATGGTTGTAAAACCGCTTGCCCCCATAAAAAAGTCCAGAGACAAACACACGATCAATCCAGCCCTTTAAAATTGCTGGAACAGATGTCCAATAAAGTGGGAAATTTAAAATGACGAGATCAGCTTTTTTTATCTTTTCAATTTCTGCTTGAATATCTGGAGCTAGAAGCTGATTTTTGCTGGCATTTCTTTGTTCAAGTGCATAGTTAAAATAATCAGGTTGGTTAAGCTCTAAAAAATCTTCTTTGGATGCAACCGGGTTAAATTGCATCGCATATAAATCTGAAATTTCTACGCTGTGCCCCAATTCTTCTAAGGTTTGCTTAGCTGTACTTTTTAGAGCAGTGGTGAAAGACTGGGGTTCTGGATGAGCATGGACAATCAGAATGTTCATAGGGGAGGACCTGTATTCTTTTCAGAAATTGTGCTGTCTAGTGCAATTCAGCGGATTTTGTTTTGAATAACTATGCATCAATTTAAAAGCATGGCATAGTTCATGAACTGACAGTTTTTACCATTTCGCGCCATTTTATTTTGCTGATTGGGTTATTTATGAATCCAGAATTACCCGGAACTTATATTAATTTAATCGTCGAGACTGTTAAGCGGTGGGGGGTCTTTGGTGAGCAGCTTTTAAATGGAAGTGGAATAACTTTAGACCAATTAGAACAGCCTTACTGGTACGTTGAATTCAACATTTTAAATCAGCTTATTGAGCGGGCGATCGAGTTATGCAAAGAGCCAGCATTAGCTGGATATTTAGCTTTAAGCATGACGGCTTCATGTTATGGTTCAGTCGGAATGGCTGCCATAGTTTCTCCAAATTTAGAAGAGGCGCTGAAAATACTTGAACAATTCATTGGTTCACGTTGTAAGGTTTTTAAACCGGAATTAAAACAAGAAAATAATGATGCATGTTGGTCAATTCATCAGCCTGTTAATCAATTTCAATTGAGTTCAAATGCCAATATTTTTTTGTTAGTCGGTTTTGTTCAAATTGCAAAAAAATTAACAGGGCTTTCTCATTTGGGAAAAGTTGAATTACAAATGCCAGAGCCGATAGGTTTTTCACAAATAGGTCATCAACTGGCTGTCACTTATTTATTTAACCAAAAGCGTAATCGTTGGATATTTCCAAAAGAGTATTTAGCACAACCTGTATTAACGGCAGACCCAATGCTAGCGCCGTTGTTAAATGCACAATGTAAGCGGGATATAGAGAAATTAAACTTAAAAAGTGGTTGGAAAGGCCAAGTCAAACAAGTTGCCGAAAAATTGCTTTTAAATGGGAATATTGACGCATTAAAAGTTGGGCAAGTGGCTCATATCATGAATATGTCTGAGCGAACTTTGCAACGCTATTTAGCTCTTGATCATACTAGTTTTACCCTCTTGGTAGATTCACTGAAAAAGGAGCATGCCCAGAAACTTTTAGCTCAAAATAACATGTCGATCGAAAAAGTCGCTTTAATGCTAGGTTATGCCGAGACTTCTCACTTCACTCGTGCGTTTAAGCGCTGGATGGGGATGACGCCTAAATATTTCCAAACCCAGCATAAAATGGCGGATTCAAATTAAAGGGCCACAAATTTAAATTCATGGCCTTTCATTTATTATTTGAGTCAATTAAGTAGATTGTTCTGGCTTAGATGAGAGTGATTCAATTACTTCAAAATAGCTAGGTGGTGCCGGAACATGTCCTCGGTCTCTCAATAGACGGTGCATACGCGGCAATTTGAAGTAGGGCACCGAAGCCATTAAATGATGTTCCATGTGGTAATTGACATGAATAGGGGCCACAAAGCTTCTAGCAATCCAACCTGCACGTGTTGTACGGGTATTAGTTAAAGCTGTATTAGTCGTTTGCATCCCTGCATGTTCGGCCATGGAGCGAATTCTTAAAAATAATGGAAATGGTGTTAAATACGCTAAAGGCCATAACCAATAAAACCGTTGTTGACCAAAAGCTTTTAAGACACCATAAAGAGCTACATTGGTCGCAATGGCTCCGCTACTGTTTTTTATAATACTTTTAGCATAGTCAACGAAGTCTTTATTACTTCGGTCTAGCCAGGCTTGATCATTTGCAACGGTCCATTTCATTAAATCGAGATCCATTAACACTCGACCAAAGCTAAACTTTAATCCCGTCATACCCGTTAAGTCGCGTAAGAATTTACGAGTAAGCGATTTCTTGCTTACAGGAAAACCAGAAACTAACGAAAGATCTGGATCATCTGGAGTAGAGGTTTTTGCATGATGACGGACATGATGTACGCGATATTTTTTTAGATCATTCCAGATTGGACGGGCACATAGCCATTCACCTACAAAGTCATTTATTTTTTTATTTTTGAATAAGCTCTTATGAGATGCATCATGCATCAAAATTGCTAGGCATAACTGGCGACCTGCCAATATAGCTAAAGCTAGCATACAAGCAAGTAATTTGCCCCAGCTAGGTAAGTAATCCCACATCATGATTAAGCTAGCAAATGTTCCGCCAATAACAGCCCACGTACTTGCAACCGCCCAAGCACCGTATATATCTGAGGGTTGTGTGAGTTCCTGTATTTCTTCTCTGCTAAATAGATCCGTCACACTCACTTGTGCATTCATTTTTATTCTCCCAAATCAGATTTTGGCATTCATATTTTATATTACAAATATAATCATAAAATTTTAAAAAGTGAAATATTTGTTTGTAAAAAAATAAATCGCCTGTTAGTGGGCTAATTCATTTTCATAAAGTTTTTGCCATAGCTTTTGTCCAATCGAATCGAGCTGCTGTACATTTTGAGCAAACTGATTGCGGGCATGTTCATCAACAAATGGAGAGGGCAGTAGAGGATCATTCATGAGTAAGGTAATTGTTTCACGTCCTAATAACAAAGCTTGGGTAGCGGCCTCATTTAAGGATAAATTTTTATAGTTCAAAAGCCATTCTTGAATATCTTGACTATACATTTCATAGTTCTTTTCAAGCTGTTTGGTATCCCACAAAGAAGGAATTAACGAAGCTGTTTTTGCGTCAAATTTTTGAATAATAGAAATTTTAGCTTCATTTTCAAGACCCGCTAAAATGAGCTCTTCACATGTTTTTTCAAAGCTATACGCTAAATTATCTGGACGTATATAAATTCCAGTTTCGAGTTCTCTAAAACCAAATTGACTTAAAGCGCGTTCTCTCTTTTTTAAAGCGGTCCGATCAATACGACCTAAAGTTCCAGTAAAGACTGCCAGATATTGATGTTGCCATTCTTTAGTCTGCTTAATGCCATTTTTACGATTCAAAATAACTTTTGCCCAGTCTTTGGTGGATGGCGAAAGTTGATAAATACCGCGTTCTACACTTTCTATCATGCCTTCATTTAATAGCCGCGTTGTAGCCACACGAATACCATTGTCACTCATATTAAAAAGTTTAGCGGCAATCAATATTTGTTTAATGGTTAGCTGAGGGTAGGCCGAGGAAAGAAATAAATCGATAATGAGATGGCGTGCATTAATTTTGGTATTTTTCATTCAGATTGAATTTTTGATATGGGTTGCATTTGATCAGAATAATATCATGTTTTTTTAAGGACTTTTTAAGATCATTTTGTAGAGTAAGTAAAGGTAAAAAGCTTTGTCTATAACAAGAAAAACTTTAGCAGTTCTTAACCAAGTTTTATCTTTTTACGATAGTTAACCCAAGTTTGTCATCATGATGTGATACATTATCGCACTTTAAATAAACTGCCTTTAACTAGGGGCAATAACCACAAACGTTAGAAATGATCTGATATTGAACATGTGTTAAGTCTAATTTGAGACTTACCAATTGCGATAAAACAAATTTTAGGTCGTTCTAATGATTAACTTTCTTTGAGCAAGTTATGGAAAATTTTGAAGTTATAAAAGCACTGTTTTTAGGCTTTGTCGAAGGCTTAACTGAATTTTTACCCATCTCGAGTACAGGCCATTTAATTTTATTTGGTCATATTATCGATTTCCACTCAGACGGCGGTCGTGTATTTGAG
Organism: Acinetobacter sp. V104_13; assembly: GCF_031798995.1. Classification (NCBI taxonomy): domain Bacteria; kingdom Pseudomonadati; phylum Pseudomonadota; class Gammaproteobacteria; order Moraxellales; family Moraxellaceae; genus Acinetobacter; species Acinetobacter sp. V104_13. The sequence continues at coordinate 36,871 of NZ_JAVQNP010000012.1, forward strand.
GTCGTAATCCAGTTAGGTGCTATTTTGGCAGTGTGCTGGTTATACCGACAAAAAATTATTAACTTGATTAAGGGATTTTTTAGCGGTGATGTGGAGTCACGTCATTTTGCGATTAGTGTGCTTATTGCATTCTTTCCAGCAGTCATTATTGGCGTTTTAGCTGTCGACTTTATTAAAAGTGTTCTATTTAGCCCAATTGTGGTTGCGATTGCCTTAATTGTCGGTGGCCTGATCATTTTCTGGGTTGAATCTAGACAGTTTGAACATAAGACACTTGATGCAACTAAAATTACTTTTAAGCAAGCGCTTTTAGTGGGTCTTGCTCAGTGTGTGGCGATGATTCCAGGAACTTCACGTTCAGGCGCAACAATTGTAGGCGGAATGTTTGCGGGCTTATCACGTAAAGCTGCTACAGAATTCTCTTTCTTCCTTGCTATGCCAACCATGTTGGGTGCCGCAACTTTTGACTTAGTTAAAAATGCTGACGTACTGACTGCCGATAATATGATTAATATTGGGGTAGGTTTCGTTGCTGCTTTTATTGCCGCATTGTTTGTTGTAAAAGCATTAGTACTGTTTGTAGAACGTCATACGTTACGTGTATTTGCTTGGTACCGAATTGTACTTGGTGTAATTATTTTGATTGCAGCAATGTTCTTTAATTTATCGGCTTAAATAGCCTGATAAAGTGAAAAAACCTAGAATGCTCTAGGTTTTTTTATGCCTAAAAATTGATTTGAATTGCCTATTTATACAAAGTAAACGTAAGACAGATGTTTTCATTTTAGGTTCATTGTTATATTGATTATTAGATTACCTCTCACAATAAAACTATGCCGCAAAATCATCTTACAGAACATTTGGTCGATGCATTTTTGCACTTGGCTCCAGCAGAAGGTCTCTATCCTACTTTTATCTCTAACATCACCTTAATGCGGGTAGATCATTCCACACCACCTATTGCCGTGCTGCAAGAACCCTCAATTGTTTTAGTGATACAGGGGGTAAAGCGCGGATATATTGGTAAAGAAATCTTTCAGTTTCAACAAGGGCAGTGCTTATTCATCTCAATTGCAATACCGTTTGATTGCGATACTGTTGTTGAAAATAATGAACCAATGCTAGCGATAGCCATAAAATTTGAACCACAAATGATGACTGATCTCATTACTAAAATGGATAAACAGCAACAAGTGGTTACTGAAGATGCTCATTCAGAAGATTTAAAATTAAGCTGTGGGCTTAGAGTGATTGACATGAATACCACCATTTCTGAGGTTGCTCTCAGATTGCTCAATTTACTTCGCTCTAAACAAGATACTTTTATATTGGGTGATCAAGTTAAAAGAGAATTGGTTTATCGTGTGGTGCAGGCTTCAGGTGGCAATCTAGTCGAGAGCTTATCTGCTATGGCAAGTCGAAATGGCGTGATTTATACCATTTGTGAAATTATTCAACGTGATTATTATCATAACTTAACGGTTCAAGAATTGGCGAAACAAGCGGGCATGAGCATCTCGCTTTTTCATCAAACTTTTAAAAAGGTGACGAATTATTCGCCCTTACAGTACATCAAAATTACTCGGTTACATAAGGCACGTGAGTTAATTATGAACAATAAAATGGGAGTCGCAGAAGCCGCCTATGAAGTTGGATATGTTAGTGCTTCACAATTTAGCCGAGAATTTAAACGACTGTTTGGCGTTCCACCCAAGTCCTCAATTATTTAACATAGATTAGTATTTGAAATATAAATCAAACATGGAGCATTTTATGACCCTTCCAACAACCATGAAAATTATTGAAATTACGGCTCCTGGTGGACCTGAGGTTCTAAAAGTTCAAGATGCTAATATTCCAGAACCTCAAGCAGATGAAGTCTTAATTGAGGTAAAGGCTGCTGGAATTAATCGCCCTGATGTATTGCAGCGCATGGGTTTATATCCAATGCCTAAAGGTGTTACTCAAATACCCGGACTTGAAGTCGCTGGTGTTGTGGTTGCTGTAGGTGACGAAGTAGATCAATTCAAGGTTGGCGATAAAGTTTGCGCCCTAACAAATGGCGGCGGTTATGCAGAATATTGTGCGGTAACTGCAACTCAAGTATTACCAATACCTGAAAATTTATCATTTACTCAAGCTGCTGCGATTCCGGAAACATTTTTTACGGTTTGGGCAAATCTTTTTGATATTGGCCGTTTAAAGAAAGATGAAACCGCACTGATTCATGGTGGGGCAAGTGGTATTGGAACCACAGCTTTAGCGATTTGCCACGCTTTAGGGATTAAAACTTTTGCTACGGTTGGTAGTGAAGATAAAGTTGAAGTACTCTCAAATTTAACTACAGCAATTAACTATAAAACCCAAGATTTTGAGCAAGAAGTTTTGAAACATACTCAAGATCAAGGTGTTGATGTTATTTTGGATATTGTGGGTGGTTCTTATTTCACAAAAAATTTAAATCTATTAAAACGTGATGGCCGACTTGTCATTATTGGTTTTATGGGTGGACGAATCGCAAAAGAATTTGATTTACAAAAACTGATTTTAAAACGTGCCACAATTACGGGTTCAACGATGCGAGCACGTAATAGCCAAGAAAAAGCACAAATTGCCCAATCTTTGCATGAGCATATGTGGCCATTATTGGCACAAGGTAAGTGTTTACCGCAAATCTATAAGACGTATGCTTTTTCAGATGTACAAAGTGCTCATGCATGTATGGAGCAAGGTAATCATATTGGAAAGATTGTTTTAGAAATGAATGCATAACGCTATAATCATTGAAGTTTAGGTGAACGACAGGTTCGCCTAAACTGAATTTTATAATTCTAGATTCTGCCTATTTCTCTATAAAAATTGCCAAATTCTATTGTCAGATTGCACCAGTTCTATAACTTCACCTATAAATTGAGTAAGAAATAACAATTGGTTCTTACCTTATTATTTCTTTCCATACTGATGAAAAAGGATAGTAACAATGAATACCGCAAATATTGATGATAAAAATCCTACTCCAGATTTGGCTGAAGATAATGCCTTTTTCCCATCACCTTATTCTCTAAGCCAATATACTGCTCCTAAAACAGATTACGATGGCACGACTTATTCAACTCCCTATGCAGGCAATAAAAAAGTTTTAATGATTGCAACTGATGAGCGTTATATCCAGATGCAAAACGGTAAGTTCTTCTCAACAGGTAACCATCCTGTAGAAATGCTTTTACCGATGTTTCATTTAGATAATGCTGGCTTCGAAATTGATATTGCGACACTTTCAGGAAATCCGGCCAAACTTGAAATGTGGGCAATGCCAAAGCAAGAACAAGTGGTGTTAGACACCTTTCAGAAATATGCAGATAAATTAAAAAATCCATTAAAGCTAGCTGATATTTTAGAAAACGTAGTCGGCGAAAACTCGCCATATGCGGCTGTATTTATTCCGGGTGGGCATGGCGTATTAGCTAAAATTCCACATAGTCTTGAGGTAAAGAACGTCCTTAAATGGGCGGTTGAACAAGATAAATTTATTATTACGTTATGTCATGGTCCAGCTTCATTACTGGCTGCGGCAGTAGATGAACAGCCAGAAAACTATATTTTTAAAGGCTATCAAATTTGTGTATTCCCTGATTCATTAGATAAGGGAGCAAATATTGATATTGGTTATATGCCGGGGGGTTTGCCTTGGCTAGTGGGAGAAAACCTTGAAAAGCTCGGTGTCAAAATTTTAAATAAGGGCATTACAGGCCAATGTCATAGAGACCGTAAATTGCTAACTGGCGATAGTCCGCTTGCTTCTAATAATTTAGGAAAACTTGCAGCTGAAACATTGTTGGCTGAAGTGAAGGATTAACGTATTAAGTATGTGCGCCCTGCGGGACTCGAACCCACGTCGGTCGCTTAGGAGGCAACTGCTCTATCCAGTTAAGCTAAGGGCGCATAATTTTATGATTATAAACAAAAAAGCTATTGCGAAGGCAATGGCTTTTTTACGTTTTAGGTATTAAAACTTTTGCCATAGTGGGCAATAAAGATAAAGTTGAACCATTCAATGGTTTTGAACACTTATGTCTTGTAGAAAAACAGTTTAGAAAGCTAAAAAATCACAAAAAATTCATGTTGATCTTTCTATGATCTGAAGCAAAACACGAAAAGGTTTAAGACAAGCAATCGAGTAGGTGAAGTTATTCCTAGAAGGTTGTTTGTTAAAAATCAGATTTGGCTATCGTATAATTCAAAAGGGCATAACATGAAAAAAATTGATGAACAGGACTTATCTAGAATTATTGAAATGGCATGGGAAGATCGCACTCCATTTGAAGCGATTGAGCGAGAGTATGGCTTAAGCGAAAGCGAAGTTATTCGTTTAATGAGATACAACCTAAAAACCAATAGTTTTAAACTTTGGCGTAAACGTATGGCAGGGCGTAAAACTAAGCATCAGCAATTACGTTCACCAGAGGTTGAACGAGCTTACTGTTCTCGTCAGTATAAATATGCATAACTTCTAATTTTATTGTCGATGAAATTTTAATACTTACAACGCGTAATTTTCTAATGATGAATAAAAAAAGCCATTGTCTAGACAATGGCTTTTTAGATTTATTTATTCTTCAGGATTCTCAATGGAATCCAGTTTTTTAGGATTTAAATAGTCAAAAAGTACAAGCATTGCCGTAATCCAAATAGGGATCATCATTACTGACTCTTTGAAGCCTTGAGTCCACATAATATAGAGAACCACAGCAATAAACGCTAAAACTAAGTAATTACTAAAAGGTGACCATAACGCTGGAAAAGATGTCTTAATATTCGCGTGCTTAACAAAGCGTCTATACTTCAAATGAGTAATTGATATCATTGCCCAGTTTAGAACAAGTGCACCAACTACAACATACATGAGATGTCCAAGGGCATCTTCAGGTACAAAGTAATTTAAAAGAACGCAACCAAAGATTAATAAAGCAGAAAGCAGAACAGCGGGAATAGGAACACCCTGTTTATTGGTTTTTGCAAAAACTTTTGGTGCATTCCCTTGTTGAGCGAGACTGTAGAGCATACGGCTATTTGCAAACATCCCACTGTTATAAACAGATAGCGCAGCAGTTAAGATAATAAAGTTAAGTAAGTGTGCAGCCCAACCAATTCCCATTTGGCTAAAAATCATAACAAATGGACTTTTGTCGAGACCGCCAAGATCTAATTGGTTCCATGGCACTAATGAAAGTAAGATTGCCAATGAACCGATATAGAAAATCAAGATACGGAAAACGACTTGGTTAATTGCTTTTGGAATGGTTTTTTTCGGATCTTTTGCTTCTGCTGCGGCCATACCAATCAATTCAATACCACCAAAGGCGAACATCAAGAAAGCCAACATATAGAAGAGGCCGCTAAAGCCATTTGGAAAAAATCCACCATGAGACCAAAGGTTACTAAATGAAATATTTGAGCCTACATCTGCTGTAAATAGCAAATAGAGTCCAAAAACAATCATAGAGATGACCGCAGCAACTTTGATAATAGCGAGCCAGAATTCGGACTCACCATAAAATTTGACGTTTGTTAGGTTAATTGCCGTAATCACGACAAAGAAAAATAAGACAGACGTCCACGCTGGAATATGAGGCCACCAATAATTAATATATTTGGCCACTGCGGTGAGTTCGCTCATCGCAACCAGAACGTAGAGTATCCAATAATTCCATCCAGTTAAAAATCCGGGAAATTTCCCCCAGTATTTATACGCAAAATGGCTGAACGATCCTGCAACAGGTTCTTCAACAATCATTTCTCCCAGGTGGCGCATAATTAAAAAAGCAATTAAGCCACCAATGGCATATCCTAAAATAATGGATGGTCCCGCAGATTGAATCACTTGCGCCGAGCCTAAAAATAATCCGGTACCAATTGCTCCACCCATAGCAATTAATTGGATATGTCGATTTTTTAGTCCTCGTTGAAGTGTAGAAGATTCGTTGGTCAAAGGTCTTCACTCACTATGAATAAGTAAATTATTCTAATAGATGGAGTTATTTTAGCCTAGACTACAAATTAATAAGCAGTGACTGAAAAGTAATTATAAAAACAATTTAAAATCATAATCTTGCTTTTAATATTTCTATTTCGAGTGAAAAGTACTCTAAAAAATATAATTTCAGATAGACTTTTTTTCTTAGATTTTGCTTAGATTAAGTCATTGCAAGAGCATTGTTAAATTCACAAAATATGCTCGCGTCAATACGATTGATGTATAAAGCAGATCGCTATCTCTTGGCCTTAAAACAATTTAAGATGAAGAGAAGGGTAAACAAGAATGCTTGTTTTGATATAGAAGAACATAATAGTAAGGATAACAGTTGATATGAGCTCAGTACCGCAAATTAAAATTCCAGCAACTTATATGCGTGGTGGAACTAGTAAAGGTGTCTTTTTTAAACTTGATGATTTGCCAGAAAGAGCTCAAGTTGCAGGTCAAGCAAGAGATCAGCTGTTACTACGTGTCATTGGTAGTCCGGATCCTTATGGAAAACAAATTGATGGAATGGGTGGTGCTACTTCGAGTACGAGTAAAACCGTTATTCTCGCGAAAAGTTCTCAGCCAGATCATGATGTTGATTATTTGTTTGGTCAGGTTTCAATTGATCAAGCTTTTGTAGATTGGAGTGGTAACTGCGGTAATTTGACTGCGGCTGTTGGTTCTTTTTCGATTTCAAATGGTTTAGTTGATGCCGATCGTATTCCGGAAAATGGCCTCTGTACCGTTCGAATCTGGCAAAAAAATATTCAAAAAACCATTATTGCGCATGTGCCTATTACCAATGGACAGGTTCAAGAAACTGGAGACTTCGAACTGGATGGGGTGACGTTTCCTGCCGCTGAAGTTCAAATTGAGTTTTTAGACCCAGCCGATGACGGTGAAGACGGCGGTGATATGTTCCCAACAGGGAATGTTGTTGACCAATTAGATGTTCCTGATATTGGCCGTTTCCAAGCGACATTCATTAATGCAGGTATTCCAACTATTTTCTTAAATGCAGAAGATTTGGGTTACCAAGGTACAGAGCTACAAGATCATATTAATAGTGATGCAGCAGCACTAGCACGTTTTGAAAAAATCCGTGCCTATGGTGCGGTACAGATGGGTTTGATTAAAGATATTTCAGAAGCGGCTGCGCGTCAGCACACACCCAAAATTGCTTTTGTTTCTAAACCGAAGAGCTATACGGCATCAAGCGGTAAAAACGTTTCAGAGAGTGATGTTGATTTACTGGTTCGTGCTTTGTCGATGGGTAAACTTCACCATGCCATGATGGGCACAGCAGCAGTAGCAATTGGTACGGCAGCTGCCATTCCGGGTACATTAGTAAATTTAGCAGCTGGCGGTGGTGAACGTGAAGCAGTACGCTTTGGTCATCCATCTGGGACATTACGTGTTGGTGCTCAAGCAGAACTTACTAATGGCCAGTGGGTTGTTAAAAAGGCAATTATGAGTCGTAGTGCACGCGTGTTAATGGAAGGTTGGGTACGCGTTCCGGGTGACAGTTTCTAAAAGTCACTTAAGAATCAAAAAAGCCTCTCCACTTTGTAGAGGCTTTTTTACATGGGCCTTCGAAAACTCATCACGCACTTTTCACAGTGAATCGTGTATGATGTAGCGCATGAATGCTTCAAGACATTCAATAAAATTTCTCTACTGATTTTATCGAGGCGACTGTGTCATCACTCTCTCAAGTTAATGCGGATGTTTTAAAACAAGCTCAACAACGTATTCAACAAGATTTATTGACGACATTGGCCGCATTTTCAATTCCAGAGCCTTTAAAAAGTGCAGTACACCATGCAGTCATGCTTGGTGGAAAGCGTGTGCGTCCAGCTTTGTGTTATGCCACGGCCTCTTTACAGCCAAATCCGAATTTTGCTGCGGCTCGCCGTGCTGCTGTTGCAGTTGAACTTATTCATTGCTACTCACTAGCGCATGATGACTTGCCTTGTATGGACAATGATTTACTGCGTCGTGGTCAGCCGACTTGCCATGTTGCGTTTGGTGAAGATACTGCTTTGCTTGCAGGCGACATTTTACAATCAATGGCTTTTGAGGTTTTAGGAAGCCGTTTGTTCGATGAACAAGGCCAGGGCACCGATGCCGCGATTGTATTAAAACAAATGCAGATTTTAGCAACTGCCAGCTCCAAAATGGTCTGTGGACAGGTATTAGATTTGCAAGCTGAAGGTAAGCAAATTACTCAAGACGAACTTGAAAATATCCATCGCAATAAAACTGGTGCGCTCATTCAGGCGGCCATTATGATGGGTGCAGTGACTATCTTCTCTGGAACAGATCAAGCAATTCCAAAGTTGCGTCAATATGGGCAGACGATTGGTTTGGCTTTTCAGGTATTAGACGATATTCTCGATATTACTTCGAGTACTGAAACCTTGGGTAAAACTGCTGGTAAGGATGAGCAAGTACAAAAGTCGACGTACCCAGCCTTAATGGGGCTCGAACAAGCAAAGGCCTATGCAAAAGAATTGCATGATCACGCTTTTGAAGCCTTAGCTCATTTTGGTGACGATGCAAAAGAATTAGTAGATATCTCACAATTTCTTTTAGCACGTACCAATTAATAATATTAAATCAATATTCGTGCTTCTATTCATATTCAATGAATAAGGGAGAAAAGAATGAATGGTGCTCAGCTTCATCAAACTGCAATTGAAATCGCGCGTAATCTTCCCTTTAGTCAACAGACCCATCCATTTGGGCCAGACTATGAAGTTTTTAAAATTTTAGAGAAAATGTTCATGTTGACCGCAGAAGTCGCTGGCGTCAAAATGGTTAATGTTAAATGTGATCCCTATAAAAGTCAGGAATATCAGGAACTCTATTCATTTATTATTCCGGGATATCACATGAATAAAAAGCACTGGATTTCGATTACACCGCATAAGAACTTAACAAGAGATTTACTTCAAGATTTAATTCGCGACTCTTATGATTTGGTTGTAAAAAAACTCCCTTTGAAAGATCAGAAAAGATTAAAAAACCAATAATATAAAAGATAAAAAACGGCGACATAGTAGTCGCCGTTTTGTTTTCAAATACTTATTTAAAGTAAACACATTAATTATGTTTTCCCATAATACCGCGAATTGTATTTAAAACATCGGCAGGTAAAACCACAGTTTTAGCATTGCTTGATTTCGCCATATCTTGCATCGCTTTCACATATTGTTCACCTAAAAGGTAAGCAACAGGAATCTCTTTATCACCAACCGCACTGGTTACCATTTCAATTGCTTTTTGAGATGCTTCTGCTAAGACCACTTGAGCTTCAGCATCACGTCGAGATGCTTCTAAACGACCTTCTGCACTTAAAATAGCAGCCTGTTTTTCACCATCGGCTTTAGTAACGGCAGCACGACGTTGACGCTCTGCCGCAGCTTGCTCTTCCATAGCGGCTTGCATGGTATGAGAAGGTTGAATATCTTGAATTTCAACAGTTTTTAAAGTAATACCCCAATCTGAAATATCATCAGAAATCGCAGCTTTGAGCTTGGCTTTAATATGATCTCGTGAAGACAATGCATCATCTAGATCCATTTCACCTACAATAGAACGTAACGAAGTTTGTACAAGGTTTTGAATCGCCCATGTATAGTTTTCAATACCATAGACCGCTTTTTCTGGTGTGGTTAAATTAATGTAGGCCACTGCATTCATTAGTAATACGGCGTTATCACGTGTAATTACTTCTTGAGATGGAATATCAAGCACAATATCTTTCGTGGTAATTTTATATGCCACTTCATCTACATAGGGAATCACAAAATTAAGCCCAGGATTAAGTGTCGAATGGTATTTACCTAAACGTTGAACAATCCACTTATAACCCTGAGGAACAATACGTACCCCTTTAAAAATGGTGACAGCCACAAAAGCCAAAAAAGCTAAAACAATAATAGTACCGACTGGCATGAAAATACCCTCTCTTTATCTTTAATGTTTATGAAGTACCGTGGGACTGGACAATTAAGTCATTACCCGAAATATCAATAACTCTCACTCGATCACCGACTTTGACCGGATTAGTGCTTCGACAGTTCCATTCATCAGCCCCTAAAATAGGCATTGGAAAGCGAACAATAATTTGATCATGATCAAGACCGGTTTGAATCACCATACCAATTTGACCAATAGTCGCTTCACGGGGTAATCCCGCTTTAGTTTTATCAATTGATAATGGTTTAATAAATTTGAACCAAAGAATGGTGCATAGCACTGACAGAACTATCCATAATACAATTTGCGTTGTGAGGCTAATATCTGGAAATAACCAGTAGAGAAAGCACACCATAATGGCGGCAATACCAAACCAAAGCGCGGCAAAGGCGGGTAGAATCAGCTCGGAAAGAATAAGTAATATACCCAATACAAACCAGTGCCAAGGTTGTATAACAAACTCCATAGATCTGCTCTTTTATATATCTTTATGATGGGTAAAAGTGACTTAATATCACTTTTACCACTGTAGCAGATGATGGGGAGTGTGGATAGAAAAAAACCACCTCAATTAGAATTTAGGGCGTGGTGCAGGCTTAAATGCAGCTGGAGATTTTTTGAAGTTTGCAATTGCAGTTTCAACTTGGCGTATTTGCGCTTGAGCAGCTTTTTCACCTTCCAAAATTGCCTGATTACTTGATTTGAGGTCAAGAGTACCTAGATGACCAACTTTAGGTTGAATCACTACATTAGCTTGCTTGAGTTCTTCATTAATACTTTGTTGACCCATGATATTAATGGTTTGATCAAGTAGTCCCCACATATTGGCTGGGCGATTCCCTGCTGGACGTGCAGAAATATCAACCGCAATCACAATATCTGCACCCATATCACGAGCTGTTTTAACGGGAATAGGGCTAACTAATCCACCATCTACATATTTCTGTTTGCCAATAGTTGCAGGAACGAACACGTTGGGAATACTGCACGATGCACGAACTGCTTGCCCTGCATTACCTTTAATAAAGTCAGCTTTTTGACCATTATCAAGGCGTGTTGCAACCGCTGCAAAACGAATGGGGAATTTCTCAATTGGTTTGTTACCCACGTTACGGTTCACGTAGTCCTGTAACTTTTGTCCGAGAATAATACCCTGACGATTCAGGGTTAAATCACGGATATCTGACTCTTGTAATTTCAAAGCCAGACTTTGCAATTGATAAGGCGTTTGTCCACTTGCGTAGATACTTCCAACAAAGCTACCGGCACTGGTACCTGTGACAATTTTAGGTTTAATTCCGTGAGACTCTAAAACCTTGATTACACCAATATGTGAAAATCCTTTTGCTCCACCGCCACCTAAAGCAAGTGCAATCACAGGTTCACGGGCTTTCATTGAGGTTGTCGGTGTTGGTGTTTTGCTAAATTTATCACAGCCAAAGAGTGCTAGAGAGATAAATCCAATACTGGCAAATTGAGCAATTTTCATCTTTAAAAAATAATCTACATCGAGATAAATGAAGAGGGCTCATAAGACCAGATTTGTTCATTTTTTGCTAGGTTTTTTTCACTAGATTTTGTAAAGGTTCAGCAAGCCAATTACGATTTTTCGGTGAAATTTTTCCTTCATAACGCTCAAAAATCTTTTCTAAATCTTCTTCATAGTTGCCGCTTGGATTTAAGTGCCCTAAACAGTGAATAGTCTTATGATCATAATCAAAAGAAAACATGACAATGGGAATATGAGCTTTTGCAGCAATATGGTAAAAACCACTTTTCATTTTTTTTGCTTTCTTACGTGTGCCTTCGGGCGCCATTCCAATCCAGATCTTGTCATAGTTTTGAATGGTTGCAACGACTTGCTCCGTAAGTCCATTGGCAGTGTCACGTTTAACAGGAATGACTCCAGCCCAATCTAAAGCTCGTTTAAACGGTGGTTTAAAAAGGGCATCTTTACCTAATACCGTAATTTGAATACCTAATCCAAAAATTGCAAGAAAGCCATACCATCCATCAATATTGGAAGTATGGGGGGAAATAATTGCCACTGCTTTTGGAAAATTAGGAACTTCGCCTTCAATTGTCCAGCCTTGCGCTAAAAAAAGTTTTTTAAATAGTGCTCGGCTTAAAGCAGTACCGCGTTGAGGCACCAAATCAGGTAAATTAGGGAAATGTTGATCCATATTTTTTTAAATTTTAACTTGTCCTAGTTTTATCTTAATCTTTTGAAATATATGCTTCATTGGCAAAATGTAAGAACAAAATGACATTTGATGTTATTCCTCATTAAACAAATAAAAAGTAGGTTTCTATGGTACGGCAGCAAAATCTTTATCTTCTGCTATTTTCCTTATATTGGGCACAAGGACTGCCTGTTGGGTTCATGACGCATGCTTTACCCGTGATCTTAAGGGCAGAAGGAGTATCCCTCGCCCATATTGGTGGCTTTGGCTTATTAATGTTGCCGTGGTCAATCAAGATTTTTTGGGCGCCGTGGGTCGACCGACATGCACTTTCCCGTCTAGGGCACTACCGTAGTTGGATTTTACCTACCCAGTTTCTGACTGTGGGTGTGCTGTGCATTTTGTCTTTTTTCCCCGTTCAAGCTTTAGATCAACCTATTTATTTATTCGCCTTTTTTATTTCACTTCTTTTTATGAATTTAACAGGAGCAACACAAGACATTGCTACCGATGCTTTAGCAGTCAATTTGTTGAAACATGACCAGCAGCATTGGGGTAACACATTTCAGGTGATTGGTTCGCGCTTAGGGTTTATTGTGGGGGGAGGCGCCGTACTTTGGTGCTTAGACTGGTTAACATGGCAACCCACTTTTTTGCTATTAGCAACTTTAGTATTTTTAAATACTTTACCTATTTGGTTATTTAAAGAACCTCAACATACTTTTCGTTCAAAGCGCGAGCTCAAACTTAATCAACTAAATCTAACCACAAAAATTAAGGCTTATTTGAGTTACTTTTCTCAAAATAAAGAACTCCGTTCTTGGTTAGTGGTGCTGATCACTTTTAAAGTAGCAGACGGCTTAGCTGGGCCATTACTCAAACCTTTAATGGTGGATATGGGGCTAAGTTTTACCCGAATTGGTGTTTATATCACGATGCTAGGTGCAGTAGCCGCACTCGCTGGAGCGGCAATGGCAGGGGGAGTACTTAAGTACTTTTCAAGACCAACAGCATTAATTGTTTTTTCAGTTTTTAAAATTATGAGTCTAGGAGCCTATGCTTATTTAGCCTATGCCTATGAACAAAAAAATCAGTTGAATGTCTGGGTTATCTATACAGTCAATGCTTTAGAAGATGCATTCTCGGCAATGCTGTTAGTGGTTATGTTGACTCTAGTCATGTATTACAGTCGAAAAGAATATGCGGGGACAGATTTTACGTTTCAGGTTTCAGTCATGGCGACTGTGAGTGGTCTTCTTTATAGTTTTAGTGGGGTGATTGGAGATGTGCTCGGTTATTTCCATTATTTGATAGCTATTGTCATTATTGGAGTGCTCAGTTTACTGCCTATTTACTTCTGGAAACATGCGAAACTACAGGAAAAATAAAGTTAACTAAATGAAATAAAGAAACTTAATGTCGATTAAGTATTAATCTAAGTGTGCTCTAATACATTTGTCTATGTTTCTTAAAATGTATATTTTTAGCTATTTTAATGCTCAATTAATTGTGCCATCTTGTTTGAGTAGCAAATGGAAGCTAAAAGGAGAAAAAATGGATTTGGATAACAATAAAAATCATGTGAATCAATCAAAATGGACAGAAAAATGTTCAATTAGATTGGTTATTAGCCTAAAGTCTAAAAAAGAATAATGAAATAACGATTTAATCATTCTATAAGATAAGAGAGTTGTGTAGGATTCGTTACAACATGAAGTTAAGGTAAAAATCTGTAAGACAAAGTATGTTTTTTATGTCTTTGGTTATCGGTTTTTAGTCTTACACAACGTTGAAATTGGTTTTGGTTGCGGTAATAAAATTAATGTAACCAATGTGGAGGAGAGTTGATTTTTTAGCCCCTAATTTAATGGCGTAAATCAACTTGGCATGGATAGGCAACATAAAATATATTTTTAGGAGTTTTTGATGGATCTATTCCTTAATCGTAAATCTTTCGTTATTAAAAGTTTAGCTCTTACAGTAACAGCTTTAATGATGAGTGGGGCACATGCTGCGACTTCCGACAAAGCGGAAATTCAACAGCTTCGTAAAGAAGTTGAAGCGCTTAAAGCTTTAATTCAAGAACAACGTCAAGTTCAGCAACAACAACAGCAAGTACAGCAGCAACAGCAAGTACAGTTAGCAGAAGTTAAGGCACAACCTCAAGCTGCTGCGCCAGTTTCACCTTTAGCATCATTAAAGTCTAAAGCAGGTGCTGATGTGAACCTATATGGTTTTGTTCGTGGAGATGCTAACTATATTATTGAAGGTGCAGATAATGACTTCAATAAAGTAGCTGAGTCAAAAGGTGAAGCGACTGATAAAATTCGTGCTACAGCGAAAACGACTCGCCTTGGTTTAGATTTTACTGCTCCAGTAAGTAATGCCAAAGTAGGTGGTAAAATCGAGGTTGACTTTGCGGGTACGAATGATGGATTACGTATTCGTCATGCTTACTTAACGTATAACAACTGGTTATTCGGTCAAACAACTTCAAACTTCTTGTCTAACCATGCACCAGAAATGATCGATTTCTCGACAAACATTGGTGGTGGTACAACGCGTGTTCCACAAGTACGTTATAACTATAAACTTGGGCCAACAACTCAATTGTTTGTAGCTGCTGAAGAAGGTGATAGCACTGGTCTTTCTGGTACAAAAGATGCAGATGGTGCTTGGGTAAATGACAGTATTAAATATAGCTTACCAGTCTTAACTGCCAAAGTAACTCAAGGTTATGCTGATGGAAAAGGTAATGCTTCAGCTCGTGCATTAGTTGAAAACTATAAATCAAAAGCTGGTGGTGACAACCAAACTGGTTGGGGTGTTGCTGTTGGTACCGACTTTAAAGTATCTGATCCTTTAAAACTCTTTGCTGATGCATCTTATGTGGTAGGTAATAGTAACTATCTATACGGTAGTAATAAGGCCTATACAATTGTAGATGGTGATATTGAGCAAAATGAATTTGTAGCTGTACAAGTGGGTGGAACGTATAAGATTTTGCCTAACTTACGTTCTACATTAGCGTACGGTGCTCAGTTCTCTGATGATGGTACTGATTATGCTAAAGCATATGCAGCAGGGAATGAAAAAGTTCAGCAAGCATGGATTAACTTTATCTATACACCAGTTAAACCAATTGATTTAGGTGTTGAATACGTAAACGGTAAACGTGATACATTTGATGGTAAGTCTTACAAAGATAACCGTGTTGGTTTAATGGCTAAATATAGTTTCTAAAAACAATATTTAGTTAAAAGCTCACAAGACGAGGTTAAATTTAACCTCGTCTTTTTATTATACAAAATTTAAAAAAGTAGCATGTATTAACGTCTTTGAATTAGATCATTTTTTATTTAAGTCATTTTTAAGTTTCCATTTCTACAGTAAAGCATCATAAAAAGATTGTAGTCACCCAAGATGCTGAATTTTTTTTCCACTTTAAAAAATAAACAGATTTCACTGTTTATGTTTAACTTTATTATAGCCAGTTGGTTAGGGGCAATTCTAAATATTGGTTTTTATCGCCAAGTCCATCTTTTAACTCCATATTTTGGAATAAAGGCTATTCTATTTTTAGCTGCTACTGTACTTATTGTGGTTGCTGCTTATTATGCGGTTTTACAGATTTTAAACTGGAAATGGACCGCTAAAATTTTTGCAATTTTACTGGTCGTGATTGGTGGTTTTAGCTCTTATTTCGTGAATACCTTAGGCGTAATTATCTCGCCCGATCAGATTCAAAATATGATACAAACCGATGTATCTGAAGTTTCTGATCTAATTTCATTACGTTTTGGACTCTGGACAGTTTTCTTTGTTGTTTTACCTATTATTTTAATTACTCAGGTAAAACTTAAAAGAGAAAAAACATCTCATTTATTGTTGAAAAAAATTAGTTCAATCATTGCTTCTTTCGCAATCGTTGGTCTTTTGCTATTTGTTTATTATGTTGATTTCGCAGCGATCTTTCGTGAGCATCGTGATCTAAAAGGTATGATTTCACCTCAAAATAGTATTTCATCTTTAATGTCTTATTATCATAAAAAGGCACCTAAGAAGAACTTGCCATTAATACACTATGGTGAAGATGCTCATCAAATTCAGCAAGTACAAAGCAACTTGCCTAAATTAATGGTTTTAGTTGTAGGCGAGACTGCACGTGCAGAAAGTTTTGCATTAAATGGTTATTCGAAAAATACGAATCCGGAGCTTTCTAAACAGGAGGTTTTGAATTTCTCGCAAGTTAGCTCATGTGGTACAGCAACAGCTGTATCGGTTCCATGTATGTTCTCTGGCATGCCACGTGTTGACTATGATGAACAACTTGCAAGTCATCGTGAAGGTTTATTAGACATTGCCAAGCGTGCGGGCTATCAAGTGACTTGGATTGATAATAACTCTGGGTGTAAAGGGGCTTGTGATCGTGTGGAGGAATACCAAATACCAGAAAAGTTAAAGCAAAAATGGTGTAAAGATGGCGAATGCTACGATGATATTTTAATTGATAGCTTAAATGAGTATTTAGCGACTATTCCTAAAGAAGACATCCGTCCGCGACTCATTGTTTTACATCAAGTCGGAAGTCATGGTCCAGCCTATTACAAGCGTGCGCCTGCCCAATATCAACCGTTTAAACCGACTTGTGACACTAATGCGATACAGGGTTGCTCTCAAACGGAGTTATTAAATAGTTATGATGACACGATTGTATATACAGACCATGTATTAAGTCAGATCATTAATAATTTAAAAGATCTATCGAAATATCAAACAGGTTTATGGTATTTATCTGATCATGGTGAATCAACTGGTGAACATGGTTTATATTTACATGGCTCACCGTATGCAATTGCACCGAGTCAACAAACGCATGTACCAATGATGATGTGGTTTTCTGATAAATGGAAACAACATAATCTTGCACAAGTAAGTTGTTTAAGCCAACAAACTAAAGAAAAGTTAAGTCAGGATAATTTATTCCCAAGCTTATTAAGTTTGTTAGATGTAAAAACTCAGGTCATCAACCCTCAACTGGATATGTTGCACTCTTGTGCTCATGTGAATTAAAGCGAGCCTAAAACATGACAAAAATCTTGATGATTGAAGATGATTTTATGATTGCAGAGTCAACAATAACGTTGCTGCAATATCATCAATTTGAAGTGGAGTGGGTTAATAATGGCTTAGATGGCCTAGCCCAGTTGGCTAAAAATAAATTCGATTTAATTCTTTTGGACTTAGGGCTACCGATGATGGATGGCATGCAGGTCTTAAAGCAAATCCGCCAAAGAGCTGCGACTCCTGTTTTAATTATTTCAGCACGAGATCAGTTACAGAACCGTGTTGATGGCTTAAACCATGGTGCAGATGATTACTTGATCAAACCATACGAGTTTGATGAGTTACTCGCTCGTATTCATGCGCTATTACGCCGTAGTGGGGTAGAGGCTCAGCTTGCAAATCATGAGCAGCTTTTACAAAGTGGTGATCTGGTTTTAAATGTTGAACAGCACATTGCTACCTTTAAAGGACAGCGTATTGATTTGTCTAATCGTGAGTGGGCAATTCTGATTCCTTTAATGAGCCACCCAAATAAAATCTTTTCTAAAGCAAATCTTGAAGATAAGTTATATGATTTCGATAGTGATGTGACCAGTAATACGATTGAAGTATATGTGCATCACCTGAGAGCTAAACTCGGGAAAGACTTTATCCGAACTATTCGAGGATTGGGTTACCGTTTAGGGCAATCGTAACTTAATTTTGGAACTTCTTAACAGTGCATTATTCATTAAAAAAACGACTGATTTGGGGCACCTCAATTTTCAGTGTCATTTTAGGTTGTATATTAATTTTTACTGCTTATAAAGTTGCACTGCAAGAAGTTGATGAAATTTTAGATACGCAAATGCGTTACTTGGCTGAACGAACAGCTGAATATCCATTGAAAACGGTAAGCAGTGAGTTTGATTTTCATAAAACTTATCATGAAGAAGACCTGTTTGTAGATATTTGGGCTTATAAAGACCAAGCCCATTTATCACACCATCTCCATTTATTGGTTCCACCTGTTACACAAGCTGGCTTTTACTCACATAAAACCAGTAATGGCTTAATCCGTACCTATGTTTTGCCATTAAAGGATTACCAGATTCAGATTAGCCAGCAAGAAAAGGTTCGTGAGGCTTTTGCTTGGGAACTTGCAGGTAGCATGTTCATTCCATATTTGATTATCTTACCATTTGCTATTTTTGCTTTAGCTGCAATTATTCGCCGAGGTTTAAAGCCGATAGATGACTTTAAAAATGAACTGACTCATCGTGACTCAGAAGAGCTGACGCCTATTGAAGTCTCAGATTATCCTCAAGAACTGCTACCTACAATTGATGAAATGAATCGTCTTTTTGAGCGCATTTCTAAAGCACAAAATGAGCAGAAACAGTTTATTGCAGATGCAGCCCATGAACTCAGAACTCCTGTGACTGCTCTAAATTTACAAACCAAGATTTTAATTAGTCAGCTTCCTGAGCATGAATCGCTGCAAAATTTGAGTAAAGGATTAGCGCGTATTCAGCATTTGGTGACACAGCTTTTAGCGCTAGCTAAGCAGGATGTTTCTTTAAGTGTGATTGAGCCAACGAGGGCTTTTCAGCTTAATGATGTCGCTTTGAATTGTGTTGAACAGCTTGTTAATTTAGCTATGCAAAAAGAGATCGACTTGGGCTTTGTTCGGAATGAACCAATTGAAATGCACAGTGTTGAGCCAACTGTTCATTCAATTATTTTTAACTTAATTGATAACGCAATCAAATATACGCCTCATGAAGGGATGATTAATATTTCAGTTTTCACAGCTACAGATGGAGATGCCTGTATACAAATTGAAGATAGCGGCGCGGGGATCGACCCAGAACATTATGATAAAGTTTTAAAACGTTTTTATCGTGTACACCACCACCTTGAAGTGGGCAGTGGTTTAGGTCTATCCATTGTTGACCGAGCAACTCAACGTTTAGGTGGGACTCTGACACTAGACCGAAGTTTAGAGCTTGGTGGACTTTCGGTCTTGGTTAAACTTCCAAAGATTTTACATGTTTACGAAACAAGAACTTGATTTATGCAAGTTCTTGTTTGATTTGTTTCTCAAATTCAAAGCGGTGAATACAAACGGCGTAAAATAAAATATTTACCGCCCAAACGACCCAACCTGTCCATAAATTATGACTTAGGAAATGTGCTCCACGCATCATTTGTGCCCATCCCATCATAAAGCCTAATAGAATGCCTGCAATGAGATAAAAATAGGCACGTTTCGGTTGTTCAAGACGATAAACAAAATAACCTGTCATTAAAATAAAGCCAGCGCTTGCATGGCCGCCCGGAAAACAATGCCCATGTTTCGCAGTAAAATCCCATACATAACTTAAAGCAGTCGGATGAACCATATTCCAAGGGCAGGCATGAGCTGATTGTGATTTTAATAAGCCAACTATACCGCTACCAATCATGCTCACAAAAAACATATAACCATATTGCCAGCGATAAAGCTTTAATTTCTCAATTTTAAATGACGCAAGCCATAGGCCAAAAAAGATGACATAAATACCAGTAATGATCTGTTTTACAATTTCATGATTAAGTCTTTCCAGATACCAATTGTCTCGATTGAAAAAATGACCTGTTGAATCAATCCAAGGCTGGATGAGGTACATATCAATTTTCCCACCCACTGGAAAAACGATTAAAAGCAGGAAAAAACTGAAAAACAGAAAAATGATATTAATTTGGAAAAATTGTTTTTGTTGATTCATGCCATGTAACATCAATTAGATTATGGGTAAAGGCATTACATAAAATAAAACTTAAATTGCTCTTAAACTATACTGAAGAAAGAGGTTCAATCTTCTTTAAAAAATAAAAAAGCGACGAGAAGTATCGTCGCTTTGAGCACTTTAGAAAGTATTAAAACATACCCTCTTCAGAGTTTGCCGAAATTTTATGAATAGACAAATCTGCACCACGAAACTCGTCTTCTTGAGATAAGCGAATGCCAATGGTCGCTTTAAGAATTCCATAAACAATAAAGCCGCCAGCAAGCGCAATGGCTATTGCGAGTGCTGTTCCGATGAGCTGTGAGATGAATGAGACACCTCCCAAACCACCCAGCCATTGTTGACCAAATAAACCTACTGCAATACCACCAAATGCGCCGCATACGCCGTGTAAAGGCCATACACCTAATACATCATCAACTTTGAGTTTGTTTTGAGTATAGGTGAATAGATAAACAAACATAGCCCCAGCTGCACCACCAATAACAAGTGCACTGATTGGATGAACAATATCAGAGCCTGCACAAATTGCGACTAAACCAGCAAGTGGCCCATTGTGTAAGAAACCAGGGTCATTTTTCCCAATCGCATTGGCTGTAATTGTACCGCCAACCATTGCCATGAGCGAGTTAATAGCAACTAACCCAGAAATAGCATCAACACGCTGCGCACTCATCACATTAAAGCCAAACCAGCCAACAATTAAAATCCATGAGCCAAGCGCTAAAAATGGAATAGAAGAAGGGGGATGAGCACTTACACGACCATCTTTCTTATAACGACCAGAACGTGCACCCAATAAAATCACAGCAGCAAGTGCAATCCAACCGCCCATGGCATGAACTACGACTGAACCCGCAAAGTCGTGAAACATTGCGCCAAAGGTTGTTTCTAACCACTTTTGCAGACCGTAGTTGCCATTCCAGACCATACCTTCGAAAAATGGATATACCAACGCAACTAAAGCGAGTGTGGCAATTGCTTGTGAACGCATTTTTGCACGTTCAGCAATACCACCCGAAATAATGGCAGGAATTGCCGCAGCAAAAGTGAGTAAAAAGAAGCAACGCATAAGGTTATAGCCATGATCACTTGATAAAACCGTACCATCATGGAAGAAGTGCTGGCCATAAGAGATGTAGTAGCCAACAAAGAAATATGCGATTGCAGAAAGGGCAAAGTCAGTCAGAATTTTACTAAGTGCGTTCACCTGATTTTTATGGCGAACCGTACCAAGTTCCAAGAATGCAAAACCTGCGTGCATGGCAAGAACCAAAACTGCACCAAGTAATAAGAAAAATAGATCTACATTTTGCATAGCATGCTCGAAAAAAGTGCTAAATTCCATTTTGGAACAAATCTGGGTCTGTAAATTGCACCAAAATAGATTTAAGGAATCTAAAAACCTAAGTTTGTCGAAACAAACTCAATTGCATAAAAGTGAATATGCAATAAGCGCACCAATTTGGATTAAATAAAGAGTTTTTGGCGATAAATGGTGCGTTGATTTGGTTAAAGGGGGCAGTTTTAGCGCTTTTTACGTTACAAGTCATCTAATACGCTTGTAAATTGTCCTGAAAGAGATCGTTATTAAATTTTTTAAAAATTATCTATATTCAATTAATGATCAGACCAAACCGATTGCGCGACTTCAATAAAAGCTTTCGCAGCGGGGCTCATGTGCTTTTTATTTTTGACTGCGAGGCCAATAGAACGTTTAAGGTTCGGTTTAAAAGGACGTTTAACTACATTTGGATAGAGTGAGAGTAACTCTTTGGTGAGCACCATATCAGAGACAATCGAAATCCCTAATTGATTGTGAACCATGCTAACGATACTTAGAATTTGTGAAACATAAAATTTGATGTCTGGTTTCACATTAAAGTTTTTTAAAATTAATTCGACCTGATGCCGACTACCCGCCATTGTCATAATAAAAGGGCAATTTTCTAGCTGGGCTGGATCAATATAGAGTTGTTGTGCGAGTGGAAATTGATTGGGAATTAAGGCAACAAAACGATCTTCAATTAATGGAAATGTATCAAAACGCTCATCTGGCATAATCAAAAAACCGACTTCTATGCGCCGTTCCAATAACCACTGAGCAACTTCTTTATCTTCGCCTTCATCAATATAAATTTCGATTTTAGGGTAGCGCTGCCGAAAGGTTTCTAAAATTTCAGGCAATAGATAAATAGATGATGAAGCACCAAAAGAGCCAATACGTAATGTTCCTTCGTTTAAACCATGGATGGCAGCCACTTCTTTTTCTAAGGTATCGGAAATACTCAATAGCTCTTTTACATGCGTAAGAAGCTGCTGTCCTGTCGTGGTGAGCTCAATATCACTCTGGGATCTTGAAATCAGGTTAATACCCCATTGTTGTTCTAATGATTTAAGCGCATGGGAAACTGCTGACTGAGAAATTCCCAACTTTTCTGCTGTAGCCGTAAAGCTTTTTAGTTCTGCAATGAGTGCGAAAATTTCAAGTTGGGTAAATGTCATGTTGTATTTGTTATGAGTAAAAACTCATTTTATCATGAGTTTTCATTATCTTTAATATATGAGTAAGTCAAGGTTATTGCCAAACAGCAAACCTCCACAAAACTCGAGTAAAGAAATGAATAGTATTGTTTTATCTCTTTTTCCTTTAGTTGCATTAATTGCATCGGGATACTTATTTAAAAAATATCGCTTTTTTAGCGATGAGTTTTGGGCTGGGGCAGAGAAGCTTAATTACTATATTTTATTTCCAGCTTTGCTTTTTAGTACGCTATCGACCGCGAAAATTGATTTACAAAGCTTGAGTACAGCCATTATTGCGATGGTGATTGTGGTCTTAGCTGTGACCGCCTTTTTATATATCCTCCGAATGTTTTGGCAGATACCACCTGCACGTTTTGGTGTGCACGTACAAAGTATGGTTCGCTTTAATACCTATATTGGTTTGGCTTTAGTCACTTCGCTTTTTAAAAGTGAAGGAATGGCAATACTGGCAATTTTATTGGCGCTTTGCATTCCGCTTGTGAACGTTATTTCGGTGCTTGCTTTAACTTCTAAAGAACACATGGCAATTAAACCTGTTTTGATTGCACTCCTTAAAAACCCTTTAATTGCATCGTGTGTAGTTGGGGCGGCAGTCAATGCATTGCATATCCCGATTTGGGAAGGATTTACTCAGTTTATTAAGCTTTTTTCAGTGTCGAGTTTGCCGTTAGGTTTGTTATGTGTTGGCGCAGCTTTACAGTTTATGCAAATTAAAAAAGACATTGTGGTATTGGCGGCAGACACGTTTGCACGACTTTTAGCAGTACCTGCTTTGGCTTACGCGGTCTGCATGTGGTTTGGTTTGCCAAGCTTACAAACTCAAATTCTAGTTATTTTCTTTGCGCTACCGACTGCTTCAGCTTCATACATTTTAACCAAAGTTTTGGGTGGCGATAGTCAGCTTATGGCAGCTGTGATTAGCTTTCAAACTCTATGTGCTGCCGTGACTTTGCCACTGGTGATTTGGTGGATTTCTTAAGATATAAATTTTAGGCCTCTTAACACTTAAAGAATGCTTGGCTACCTTCCTCATCTGATTATTGATACACTTTTTCTTTTTCAGGTGGATGAGTATGTCCTTTGATCTCAAAGTGAGCTTGCAGCAAAGGTCTGAACCGTCTGCACAGCAGAAAAAACTGAATCGCCTGATTAATAAAATAGAACAGCAAAAAGTTAGCCTAAGCACATGGCAAAATGCGCAAGCCGAGATTCAACAGCACATTCGGCAAAAACTGATGCCTGTGTACAGCGATTTGCATGTTGTGCTCTTTCAGCAGTTGGATCAACTCTGGAATATGTTGCATAGCCATGATTTTTCCAAAGCAGACATGCAACAACTAGACGAAAAAATTGCCCAGCTTGCACAAATGTTGAAGCGCTCCAAAATGTTGTCTGCTGAACAATTAGAGCTAGTGAAGCAGATCGATACCTTTTATCAGCAACATGCAGGGGAGTCGGTAAAAAAGAATAAGAAAGCTCAGTCAATAAAATTTGAATACCATGAGAGTGCTGAGCAAAGTGCAGAATTTGATGAAGACTTTGAACAGTATGCGGCTGAGCAACAACAAGCGCGAGAACAAGCCAAACAGCAAAGGCAGCAACAAAAACGCGAACAAGCTGAGCAGATGGCAGCTCAGTCGTTAAAAACAGTTTATTTAAAAATTGCCGCGATGATTCACCCAGACCGTGAGCAAGATGAAACCAAAAAAGAAGAAAAAACTGAGTTGTTCCAACAGGCAAGTCAGGCCTATGAAAAGCAGGACTTGTTCTATTTACTCAAACTCCAGTTACAGCTTGAACAGAATAAAGGGGTAGGCGCTAAAGAACTACCTGCCGAGCAGTTGCGGTTTTATAAACTTGCTTTAGATGCACAAAGTCAGCAGCTTGAAAGCCAAATTGCTGAGATTTTGGATTCTTTTCAGTTAGCAAAGAGTGTAAAAGTAGAACATTTACATATTAGTGATGTGTATAAAGCTGTAGATGTTGATTGTGCTGAGCTAAAGCAGCAGGTGAAATGGGAAAAGGAACGTTTAAAGCATATGAAAAAAGTGAGTGGGGTGGAGATGTTGTTGGGGCATAGTTTTTTAGTTTAAAAATCCCTCTCCTAAAAAAGAGGGAAATTTATGTATATATTACATATTTTCATCCTTATATAAGGAGAGGTAAATGAATAAAAAGTTAGTTTAAAACTTCGGATAAAAAAGGATCATTTTTAACATAAGTTTTCCAAAATGCTGAAAATGGATAGCTAGGTTTAAGCATATTATTTATTCTTTCTATTAACTCATCTTTTTCTTTTTGCAACATGCGATTTAGGCCATTTTTCAGTTGAAACCGTAAATTTTGTAAATATGCATGTTCTTCAAGAATTTTTTCTTTCAAATGTTGATGACTAATTTGCTGTATACCACTGTTCGCATTGTTATAACATTGGTCTAACAATTCGATTGTTCTATTTGTTAGTTCGAATAAAGCTGAATTATTTTCTAATGTGTTTTTTAGAACAATTTGACCATTAGGTACAGTAGGAGCTTGTAAAGAAATAGCTGTATCAACGTTATGGCTTTGATCACAACAGTTAAGCAGTTCATTATGTCGATGACCCTTAATCCCATTACAATGAGAACAAGCATAATAAAGATTTTCCCAATCTATTCTTAATTCTTCTGATTGATTCAGATGAGGTAAAAAATGTTCAACGTTGACATTACCAAAGTCAGTTTGTTCACATAGATAACATTTTGAGAAAAAATCTTTTTTTAATTGCTGAACAACTATTGGATCTTTATAGTTACTGTTAGTCCAAGTTTGAGGTCTTTCTGAACGAATAACATTAAACATCAAGATCTCCTAATTCTTGATTATCTAATAAATGATTTAGTGCTTTGAAATAGAAAGATTTTGACTCGACATCAAGCTGTTTCGCATATGGTGTAATATTTCGTAGAATTTCCCGAAGTTTTTCATAGTTATTAGGTTCACTATTTAAAATAGTGGAAATAGTTTGAACTTCTGTTTTCAATTGATCTGATTGGGTGTCTACATGAAATAGACCTTTGATTACAGATTCGTAAGAATAAAGACTTAAATCATTTTCAAAAAGCTCATTACTTGAAATATCATAAACTATAGTACTTTCATCTGTTGATGTAATAACAAATGGTGAGTGTGTACTAACTATAAATTGAACAGATGGAAATAAATTAGTAAAGAAAGGCAGTATTTTTTTTTGCAATGAGATATGTAAATGTGCATCAATTTCATCTATTAATACAATTCCTCGTAATTCTTCTGGAGAAATATCAAAAAATTCAGTACGTACTAATAAGTCTGCGAAAATATCAAAGATGGCTTGATATCCGGAGGATAAATTTTGGAAATCAAATTCTCTATCATCTAATTTAATTTTAAACTTCAAACTCTGTTCTTTAAATATTAATGTTGTTGAATCGTTTTCAAATAATAATTTTAAATTATTATCAAATTTTTCAAACCATGAATCTAGCTTTTTTAGTTGAGTACTGTCATTTCTTTCAAATGAGAAGGCTTTAGAAATTCTAATATTAATTAAATGTTGTTCTAATTTTTGTCCTAAATTAAGGGATTTATTTTGCTTGGCTGAACTCTTTTCTTGTTCAATTGAAGTTGAACTTGTTACTGATAAAATAGATGAAGTTCTCATGGCTTCAAATGATTTATAAATAGCTTTATTATTGTCGTATAGTTGTATTAGTTCTAATTCATTATCAATATTTAAAGTTAAGGCATCATTAGCTTGATCTATTCTGGCTTGGAAAAAAGAAAGCTGTTGTTTAGCATTGCTATGTTCATAGCTTCCTTCAGGATAACTTTGAAGTTGTGTTAAATAGAGTTTTACAGCATTTTGATCAGATTGATTTTGTTGTATTTGTTTAGAGAAGTGAAGATCAAGTTTTTCATTTAGCTTTTTTAAGAAACTCGTTTTACCACTTCCATTTTTTCCAGTAATAATTAAATTTCTTTTATTTAATGGAATATTTATATTACTAATTCCTGCATGTGGAATATTTCCACTTATACTCATTAAGTATTTCATATTTAAAAATTATAAAGGGCTGAATAATCAGCCCTTTATATTACAGATGAAATTGTGAACTTTAAAGCTTAAAGCGCAGCAATTTGCTCCATGTTCGCTTTAACTTTCTCTAACTGAGCAGCAAACTCAGCAAGCTTCGCTTTTTCACCTTCAACTACTGCTGCCGGTGCTTTAGAAACAAAGCCTTCATTTGCAAGTTTGCCCGCGATTTGGTCGTGTTGCTTTTGGATTTTATCTAAATCTTTTTGCAAACGAGCAAGCTCAGCTTTAGGGTCAATTAAACCTTTCATTGGTACAAATACCGATGCATGGCTAACAACGCTAGAGCAAGACAAAGGTGGCTCTTGGTCTTTATTCAAGAACTCAATGCTCTCAACTTTAGCCAATGCTTTGAACAATGCTTCAATACGAATGATTTGTTCACGTTCAGCGTCCGATGTATTTTGAAGTAATACTGGCAACAAGCGCGCATTACCTAAGCCTAACTCACCACGAATGTTACGTACTGCACCAATCAAACCTTGAAGCCATTGCATATCTGCTTCAGCTTGTTCATTGATTTTCGCTTGCTCAGGAATAGGGTATTGAGCAGTCATAATCGTTGGGCCGCCTTGACCAAGCATTGGTGCAAGAGTCTGCCAGATTTCTTCTGTCAAATATGGCATAAGTGGATGAGCCAAACGCAATGAAGCTTCCATGACTGCAAGCAATACACGGCGTACTTCAGCTTTACGTTCTTCTGAAACTTCTGCATCGTTTAGAACCGGTTTAGTTAACTCAACATACCAGTCACAATATTCATTCCAGATAAAGTCGTAAATCGCTTGAGCAGCAAGGTCTAAACGGTAAGTTGCAAATGCTTGGTGTACAGCAGCTTCAGCTTTTTGTAGACGGCTGATGATCCATTGTTCTGGAAGTTCCCATAGATCAGGGCGAGCTTGTTGACCAACAGTTTGACCTTCAACATTCATGAGAACGAAACGAGTCGCGTTCCAGATTTTGTTACAGAAGTTACGGTAGCCTTCAACACGTTTTAAGTCGAACTTAATGTCACGACCAGTATTTGCAAGCGCACAGAATGTGAAACGAACTGCGTCAGTGCCGTAAGCATTAATGCCTTCTGGGAACTCTTTGCGCGTTGATTTTTCAATCTTCGCAGCATCTTTCGGGTTCATTAGGCCTGTTGTACGTTTAGCAACTAAGCTTTCTAAATCAATACCGTCAATCAAGTCTAATGGATCAAGTACGTTACCTTTAGACTTCGACATTTTTTGACCTTCACCATCACGTACCAAGCCGTGAACGTAAACAGTCTTAAATGGAACTTGCGATGAACCATCCTCATTTTTCATGAAGTGCAAGGTCATCATGATCATGCGGGCAACCCAGAAGAAAATGATGTCAAAACCAGTCACCAACACATCTGTTGGGTGGAAAGTTTTTAAGAAATCATTTGCTGCGTCTTTTTGTGCGTCGCCAGTCCAACCTAAAGTTGAGAATGTCCAAAGTGCAGATGAGAACCATGTATCAAGTACGTCTTCGTCTTGTTTAAGTTCAACGTCAGCAGCGATGTTGTTTTTCGCACGTACTTCTTCTTCGTTACGGCCTACATAGATGTTGCCATTTGCATCGTACCAAGCTGGAATACGATGACCCCACCAAAGCTGACGTGAAATACACCAGTCTTGAATGTCACGCATCCACGCCATGTACATGTTGCTGTACTGCTCTGGAACAAACTTAATACGGCCATCTTGAACTGCTTCAATTGCAGGCTCAGCAAGAGGTGCAATTTTTACGTACCATTGGTCAGTAAGTAATGGCTCAATGATCACACCTGAACGGTCACCGCGTGGCGCTTTTAAGTCATATGGTTGGATTTGATCTAACCAGCCTTCAGCTTCAGCTTGGGCAACTAGTTTTTTACGTGCTTCAAAACGCTCTAAACCAGCATATTCCGCAGGTGCAGTAATGGTTTTAGAAATCTGTTCGCCAGCTTTTGCAATATATTCAAACTCACCTAAAACTTCGGCGTTTTTGTTGAAGATATTGATAATTGGTAAGCTATTACGTTTACCTAGGTCATAGTCATTGAAGTCATGAGCAGGGGTAATTTTTACACAGCCAGTACCGAAGTCTTTTTCAACGTAGTCGTCGGCAACGATTGGAATTAAACGACCCGTAATTGGCAATACGATGTTTTTACCAACAAGGTGCGCATAACGCTCATCTTCAGGGTGAACAGCAACAGCAGTATCACCAAGTAAAGTTTCAGGACGAGTTGTTGCAACGACTAAATAGTCTTTGCCGTCTTGAGTTTTAACTGATTTGTCTTCAAAGAAATATTTAAAGTGCCAAAGTGAGCCTTTTTCTTCTTTGCTTTCTACTTCAAGGTCAGAAAGTGCTGTTTGAAGTTTAGGGTCCCAGTTTACTAGGCGCTTACCACGGTAAATTAAACCGTCTTCGTGCAAACGAACGAATACTTCTTTAACTGCGTTTGATAAACCTTCGTCCATCGTGAAGCGTTCACGTGACCAGTCTACCGAAGAACCTAAGCGACGAATTTGTTTAGTGATTGTGCCGCCAGATTGTTCTTTCCATTCCCAAACTTTTTCAATGAACTTTTCACGGCCTAAGTCGTGACGAGTTACACCTTGTAAGCCAAGTTGACGCTCAACAACCATTTGAGTGGCAATACCAGCATGGTCTGTACCTGGTTGCCACAAAGTGTTTTTACCCATCATGCGGTTATAACGGGTGAGGGCATCCATAATGGCATTGTTAAAACCATGGCCCATGTGCAAACTACCAGTGACGTTTGGTGGCGGAATCATGATACAGAATGATTCACCGTGACCAGAAGGTTTGAAGTAACCTTGTTCTTCCCACGTTTTGTACCACTTCTTTTCGATCTCGGTCGGATCGTATGTGGTTGCAATATTTTGAGCGGTTTGAGCGTCAGTCATAGTAGCTTAGATCGAATATGCATAAAAAATTGCATCTATTGTAGCAAAAAAATGCCTCGAAATTAATGTGCTGAAAACAGATAAACGGTTTTGTATTTTTTTCAAAAAACGGTAGATTTATGAAAGATGGATCACAATTTAATCGTGTGGCGACACGGCACAAAAATTACAAAAGAATTGAAAAAGGATGCTGCTGATGAGTTATGAAGTTTTTTTGAAAATTTCCGATTCAACTTATACCCAATTCGAGGCTATTCGGCAAAAACTGCATGATGGGGTAAGCCAAAGTCAGGCAAAAGTTTTGGGGGATGTATTGTCTGATCTTTCTTGTGAAATTATTGAGCAGGTTTTTTCTGTGCTTTTACAGTCAGGAAATGCAAGCATGTCTCCAAAACAACAGGCTGAGACTGAAAAAGTTATTCAGCAAGTTTTAGAGACTTTTCGAAAATACATGCCTTGGTCGGTTTCATTCTTTGGAAATGAACGTCTTTTACCCTTAGTTGACTACATGACCTCTCTCATGAAAGAGCAAGGGCAGCAAGTTTATATTACCTATCCGGTCACGCTTCAACTGGTGCAACAAGCCCAAACCCTTACCCAGCAAATTCGTGACGGTAATATGCAAAGCATTACGGCTGCATTTGAAACACTCATACAAATTGTGGATTTAGGCGTAACAAGCCTAGTACGTGAACCTAAAAAGCGTTTAAAATTTAATTTGGTTGTCGATAAAACTCTTAACGGAGTCATCAACATGACGACGCATTTGGGCTATAAACGTTTGGAAAAATTAGGGACACAGGTCGATCAGACCACAGCAACTCATTATATCAACCACTTTTTGGCCTTCATGCATCAAGCAGCATAATTTAAAAAGATAATAGGAACATCACATGGCCAAACTTGATACTTTGCAAAATAAAGTGGTATGGATTACGGGCGCATCTTCTGGTTTAGGTAAGGCTTTAGCAGGAGAGTTGGCTTTACAAGGCGCAAAGTTGATTTTAACCTCACGTCGTTTTGAAGAATTAGAAGAAGTTCGGGTTGGTTTATTAAATCCCGATCATCATTTGTCTGTCGTTGCAGATATTACTGATGAAAAGCAGGTTCAAGAGGCTTACAAGCAGATTTTAAAGGCGAAAGGCCGTATTGACTGGCTCATCAATAATGCAGGTTTAAGCCAACGCGCTTTAATTAAAGATACGACAATGGCAACCGAACGCGCCATTATGGAAGTCGATTATTTCTCACAAGTCGCGTTAACTAAAACCGTATTACCGACCATGCTAAAACAAAAGTCTGGCCGAGTTGTATTTGTGTCGAGTGTGGCGGGTTTATTGGGAACACAGTACCGTGCAAGCTACTCGGCTGCTAAAGCGGCAATTCACATGTGGGCAAATAGTTTACGGGCTGAGGTCTCAGATCAAGGTGTCGAAGTTTCAGTTATTTTCCCTGGTTTTGTAAAAACTAATGTTTCTTTTAATGCACTCAATGGTGCAGGGGAACCTCAAGGCCACCAAGATGAAGCAATTGAAAATGGTTTAGAGGCAGATGTTTTTGCAGAGCAGGCTGTAAAAGCGTTAGTACAGGGTCAAGAATATATTGTTGTGGGTGGGGCCAAAGAAAAATTAGGTGTGATGGTTTCTCGGATGTCACCAAAACTTCTTTATAAAATGATTCGGAAAACAAAAGTAAAATAAAAAAGTGATTTTGCCGTGCTAAATTGGTGAAAAACCCGCATAGAAGGTTCACCATGGATCAGGATTATCACCGTATTTTAGAAGTCGTCACGCGTTTTCAATTGGTCTTTGACCAGAAAAATTGGGACGCTTTTGATGAGTTGTTGGCAGATCAACTTGAGGTGGACTATTTCCAATTTAGAGGAGAGCCTTTGTGTGTCGTGTCTTGTCATGAATATAAAGGCTCTCGGCAGCAAGCCTTATCCCATTTACGACTACAGCACAATTTGAGCAATCCTCTGGTTCGAATTGAACAAGATCAAGCATGGCTAGAATGTAATTATCAAATTTATCGTTTTTCAGAAAATGATTATTTTCATTCTTTTGGTCATTATTATTTTACTTTGGCAAAACAACAAGACCAATGGAAAATTACCCGAATTTGCCAACACTTAACTAAAAATATTGGCAATCCGCGCATTCATTTTTCTGAGGTTGGGCAGTATTAATCTTTAACTGCTGTTCCATAAGCAAAAACTTCGACCATTCCGCCTTGCATACCAAGTTCGGTTGTACTCAACCGAACTCCCATAATATGAGTAGCACCGACACTTTGAGCTTGTTGTTTTAAACGTACAATTGCCTCTCGGCGAGCGCGTTCAACAATACTTTCATAACTGGTTAGTCTTCCACCTAAAACATTTTTTATAGATGCCAATACATATTTAAAGTAATCATGAGAAATCACAACATTACTGCTAATAAAGTGGCCTAGTTGATCACTTGTTGCAAAACGATTGGTATCAATTCTGATATGGGCAAATTGTTGCTCTTTTTCTAGAAGTTCATTCAAATGTTTTCGTTCAATATGGCGGCCAAAAGCCCAACCAATACTGAAAAGAATGAGAAAAATAACAAGCTGAAAAATAAGATTATCCATTTTCTACCTATGCATTAAATGGATCGGGTAGATGAGGTGCTTGAGGCTGCACAACCACTGCTGTGCCATACACAAATAACTCAGAAGCACCTTGTGCAATATTGGAAGTTGAAAAGCGAATACCCACAATTGCATTCGCACCAAGCTGTTGGGCTTTTACAATCATACGCTGCATGGCTTCTTGGCGAGATTCTTCTAATAATTCGGTATAACCCGTAAGTTCACCACCCACAATATTTTTTAAACTCGCCATCAGGTCACGGCCAACATGCTTACTACGAACGGTACTTCCGTAAACAACATCCAGCTGCTTTAAAATTTGGTGGCCTGGAACACTTTCTAAATTACTCAATAACATTGTTTTTTATCAATCTAAATTCTTAAGGTTTCAAGATAAAAAATATTCAGATGAGTTGCAATAAAAAAGCCCACCGAAGTGAGCTTTTGTGAATAAGTTATTTAAAACTTATTGCTTTTTAAGTTCAGCACTAGATGGTTGATTAACCACTGTATCTGAAGTATTTGCTTTTAAACCACCACCTAAAGTTTTGTATAACTCGATTTGGTTGTTTAAGTTTGCTTGTTGAAGCAATAACAAACCTTGTTCTGCTGAATAAGATGAACGCTGTGCATCAAGAACTGTCAAGTAACTATCAATACCAGCACGGAAGCGGGCATTTGAAAGTGTGTAGTTGCGGTTAGTTGCTTCTACTAGACGTTGTTGAGCTGTTAAACGCTCACCAATGTTGGCACGAGTTGCAAGCGCGTCATTAACTTCGCGGAACGCAGACTGAACTGATTTTTCATAATCAGACAATGCAATTTTCTGATCAGTTTCAGAAATTTTCACATTGGCACGACGAGTGCCCCAGTCAAAGATTGGTAAGTCTAAGCTTGGACCAATTGACCATACAAAACCACCAGACTTAAATAGATCACTTAAGTCAGTTGATGCATAACCTGCAGAACCCGTTAAGCTAATGGTTGGGAATAAACGTGCTTTTGCAGCACCGATATTCGCACCAGCAGCGCTTAAGTTATATTCAGCAGCTTTTACATCTGGACGGTTGTTAAGTAAGTCGCTTGGTAAACCCGCTGTAAATACATTTTGTTGCGTAATGCGTTTTACAGGTTGGGTTGGTAACAAGTTTTGTGGAACTGATTGGCCAACTAACAAGTTCAACAAGTTTTGCGCTTGAGCAATCTGTGTTTTGTAGTTCGCTACATCATTACGTGCAGTTTCTACAGAAATCTGTGCCTGACGTAGTGGAACTTCACTATCGATGCCCACATCAAAACGTTTTTTGTTGAGATTGTAAGAATCTTGCTGTGCTTTAAGCGTTTGCTCTGCAAGTCGTAAGTTGGCAGTTGCAAAAGAATAGTTCAACCACGCTTGAGCCACTTGACTGATTAGACTGATTTGAGTCGAATCACGTGCGCTTTGCGTTGAAAGATAACTATCTAACGCAGCATCTTTTAAGCTACGTACGCGGCCCCAAAAATCAAGCTCATAGGCAGTTACACCCAGACCTACTTGATAAGTAGAGTAGGGGTTATTCGGATCACGGCTTTGAGAAACCTGACGAATTGCACTACCACTTGCTCCGATTGTTGGAAGCTGATTGTTCTGTGTAATTCGATATTGCTGTTGAGCACGTTCGATATTGAGCGTTGCTGTACGTAAGTCGCGGTTGTTGGCAAGTGCCAAATCAATCACTCCGAGCAAACGAGGGTCAGCAAAGAACTGTTTGTAACCCTGTTCAGCAATAGACGTACCAGAAGCGCTATATGCATAGCTTTGTGGAATATCGGTTTTCACGACTGGTTCTGGGCCGCGCATGCTTTGACAAGCTGCCAAAGCAAGCGCAAGTGCAGATACCGCAATGCTACGACCTGAAATAGACCATACGTTTTGCATCACGATTTATGCTCCTGAGTGTTTATGGTTTTTGGTTTGTACTTAAAGATACTACGAATCCACACATAGAATACAGGGATAAAGAAGATACCTAAGAACGTTGCACTGAGTACGCCACCGAGTACACCGTAACCAACAGAGTGCTGACTTCCTGCACCTGCGCCTGTTGAAAGGGCAAGCGGAAGTACACCGAAACCGAAGGCAAGGGTAGTCATGATGATTGGACGTAAACGCATTTTTGCAGCATGTAAAGTTGCTTCAATCAGGTCTTCACCTTTTTCCTGCAGCTCTTTTGCGAACTCAACAATCAAGATCGCATTTTTTGCAGAAAGACCGATTACCGCGATCATCGCTACCTGGAAGTAAATGTTATTTGAGAGATTTGGATCTCCTTTAATAATCATACCCAAGTAAGTTAATACGATTGCACCAATAATACCGAGTGGTACTACAAGTAAAACCGAGAACGGAATAGACCAGCTTTCATACAATGCAGCCAAGCAAAGGAAAACGATTAACAATGAAAGCGCATATAAGAATGGAGCTTGAGCACCAGACTCACGTTCTTCAAGTGATAAACCTGTCCATTCATAGTCGAAACCTTGTAAACCCATAGATGGTAACTTAGCAATAATTTCTTCCATCGCTTTCATCGAGTCACCAGAGCTCACGCCAGGTGCAGGTGTACCTTGAATGTTAACCGATGACACGCCGTTATAACGTTCAAGACGTGGAGAACCATATGTCCATTCGCCAGTAGCAAATGCAGAGAATGGAACCATTTCGCCTTTGTTATTACGTACATACCACTTATTTAAGTCTTCAGGCATCATACGGCTACCCGCATCACCTTGAACATAAACTTTCTTCACACGTCCACGGTCAACGAAGTCGTTAATGTATGAGCCACCCCATGCAATACGCATTGTATTGTTAATTTCGGCAATACTCACACCCATGGCACCAGCTTGAGCTTGGTCTACATTAATTTGATACTGAGGTGTATCTTCTTGACCATTAGGGCGAACACCCACAAGACGTTTATCTTGTGCAGCCAAACCTAAGATCGTATTACGTGCAGCAATAAGTTTCTCATGACCTTGACCACTTGAATCTTTAAGTTGCAAGTTGAATCCGGCTGTTACACCGAGTTCAGGCATTGCTGGAAGCTGTAATGGCATGATGTAAGATGCGTCTTTAACGATCATATTCAATGCCATACCACGCTGAATCAATGCGCCAATTTGAGTTTCTGGTGAAGTACGTTCACTCCAGTCTTTCAATTTAACGAAGCCAATACCAGCATTTTGACCAACACCTGTGAATGAGAAGCCCGAAACGGTGAAAATAGATTCCACTGTATCTTTTTCATTCATAAAGAAGTTTGTCATGGTGTCAATCACTTTACCTGTACGGTCAAGCGTCGCATTTGGCGGTAATTGAACAAGCGTCATTACCACACCCTGATCTTCTTCTGGTAAGAATGAAGATGGGAGTTTTTGGAACAAAAACACTAATAAAGCAATAACTACAGCGTAAAGCACGCCAGAGAAGATTTTGCCCTTAAGCATGCGGTTAACACCATTTTGGTAGCTATGCGACATGCGGTCAAAACCATTGTTAAAGCCTCTAAAGAAACGAGCAAAAATATTATTGCTTGGTGCTTTGTTAGGGTCATGCTGTTTTAAAATGGTTGCACAAAGTGCCGGTGTAAATGTTAACGCTACAATTAACGATAGGACCATTGCTGTTACAAGGGTAATCGAGAACTGACGGTAAATTACACCAGTTGTACCACCAAAGAATGCCATTGGTACGAATACCGCTGTTAATACGCTTGTAATACCAATTAACGCGCCAGAAATCTGTTGCATTGATCGTGACGTTGCCGTGACCGGATCGGTATGCTCTTCACTCATAACACGTTCGACGTTTTCGACCACAACGATGGCGTCATCGACCAGAAGACCAATTGCCAATACCATGGCGAACATGGTTAAGGTGTTAATTGAGAAGCCAAAGATATTAATAACAGCGAATGTACCTAACACAACAACAGGTACAGCAAGTGTTGGAATAATCGTTGCGCGCCAGTTCTGTAAGAACAAGAACATCACAATGAATACTAAAACTACCGCTTCAATTAATGTGTGTACAACACTTTCAATTGAAAGACGAATAAATGGAGTCGTGTCATAAGCTAGTTTATCTGCAAGACCTGTTGGATAGTTCTTACGTAATTCAGATAAACGATGTTCAACAGCTTCTGCGGTATCAAGTGCGTTAGCACCAGTTGCAATTTTAATTGCAAGACCACCAGCAGGTTTACCGTTAAACTTCGAGTCAAACTGATAGTTATCAGAACCTAACTCTACACGCGCAACATCTTTTAAACGAACCTCAGCACCAGATGCTGTGTTCTTCAAGAAGATATTTTTAAACTGTTCAGGTGTTTGCAGCAAACTTTGTGCATTCACTGTTGCGTTAAGCACTTGACCTTGTACAGCTGGCGCACCACCTAATTGACCTACTGCTACTTGTGAGTTTTGCGCTTGTAAAGCTGTCGCAATATCACTAGGAGTAAGTTGATAACTGGTTAACTTAGCTGGATCAAGCCAAATACGCATTGCGTATGAACCACCAAAGACCTGTACCTCACCCACACCAGCAACACGGCTAAGTGGTTCTTTAATTGATGAGTTTACATAGTCTTTAATGTCTGAATCAGAAAGGCTGTTATCTGGTGAGTAAAATGCAATAACTTGCAAGAAGCTTGCGCCAGATTTAGTTACTGTTACACCTTGACGCTGTACATCTTCAGGTAAAAGCGCAGTTGCAGATTGCAGTTTGTTTTGAACCTGAACCTGTGCAATATCTGGATCAATACCTTGTTCAAAGTTTAATTGAATAGAAGCCTGACCGTTACCAGCACTGTTAGATGAAATGTAACGTAAACCATCTAGACCATTCATTTGTTGTTCAATGATTTGGGTTACAGTGTTTTCAACAGTCTCAGCAGATGCACCAGGATAAGTTGCAGCAATTGTAACTGTCGGTGGTGCAATCGTCGGATACTGTGCAATAGGCATTTTTGTTAGCGTGAGAATACCCGCCAACATAATGACTAATGCAATCACCCACGCAAAAATGGGGCGATGAATAAAAAATTGTGCCATTCAATCTACCCCTTATGCATTAGATGCTTTCTGTTCTGCTTGAGGTTTACCTGATTGAGCCGGTTTTGTCGCATTTGGAGCTGCACCTTGTGGATTCGCTGGTTGAGCTTGGTAAGGTTTTGCTGAAACTTCTTGCCCTTCTTTAACTTTGGCAACACCGTCAACAATCACTTTATCACCAGCTTTAAGACCGTTAGTCACAATCCAGTTTTGTCCTTGAACACCAGAGGTTTCAACAGGACGACTCTCAACAGCACCTTTGGCATTAACAAGCATTGCTACAGCTTGACCTGTAGGTAAACGTGTAATTGCAGCTTGAGGAATCAGGTAAGCATTAGGAACTACACCTTGAACAATCTGTGCAGTGGTATACATGCCTGGAAGTAACAGATGATTCGGGTTCGAGAATACGGCACGTAAAGTAATTGTTCCTGTATCCTGATTTACAGAGGCATCAGAGAAAGCAAGTTGTCCTTCGATTGGGTAAGTTGAACCATCTTCGAGCTTCAATTTCACTTTCGTGTTGTTACTATTGTTCAAACTACCTTTGCTAAGTTGTTGACGTAAACGTAATAACTCGGCACTAGACTGGTTAATGTCAACATAGATCGGATCTAACTGTTGAATCGTCACTAACGGTTCAGTTTGGTTAGCAGTGACTAAAGCACCTGCTGTTACAGAAGAACGTCCAGACTGACCAGAAATTGGTGAGCGAATTGTAGAGTAGCCAAGATCAACATTTGCATTAGTTACTTGAGCTTTTGCAGCAGAAACTTGTGCTTCGGCAACATTAACCTGACCAAGTAAGTCGTCATATTCTTGTTTAGATACAGCATTACTTGAAACAAGTTGCTTATAACGGTTTAACTTAGTACGTAGTGAAGCTAAATTTGCCTGTTGTTGTAAAAGGGTAGCCTTTGCATTTTCAAGCGTTGCACGGTTCGTTCGAGAATCCAGTTCATATAGAGCCTGTCCTTCACGAACGTAACTTCCTTCAGCAAACAAGCGTTTTAAAATCACACCACTTGTTTGAGGGCGAACTTCAGAAATTTGATATGCTGAAGTACGGCCGGAGAGTTCAACGCTTTGTTCAACACTTTGTGGTTGAGCAACAATAACACCTACTTCTGCAGGCGGCATTTTCTGAGCAGCAGCAGCTTGCTGTTTCTCATCGGAGCCTTTGCTACAACCAACAAGTGCGATACTTGTTGCTAATGCGCAAGCAGTAAGGGCAGGAGCCCAAAGCTTAGCCGACATCATTGTTCCACCTCGTTTAGATAAAATCTAAAAATATATTTGTTTTCTACTTAACCTACTTTGTGTTTGTAATAACCAGAGCCAAAGCAGTGCAATCCAAATAAAACCTATGCCCCAACCGGCGAGTACATCTGTTGGAAAATGAACTCCAGCATATATTCTTGAAAGCCCCATGCAGATAAACCAAAGACAGGAAATCAAAATGATATAAGGAGAGTTAGTGTTGGGCTTATGGCATAACATTATCATTGCCATACAAGCCAGTGTTGATGCATAAACACTATGTGCACTTGGGAACGATGCACCATAACTTTCGACAATATGATATACCTGTGGAGGTCTTGGACGGTCAACACACCACTTGAGCAGCCAACCCGTGATGATACTGCCAAGAACACCCACGCTAATGAAAATAACAGTAATATATTTTTTATACCATGCTTGATATATACACACCAATAAGGATAAAAAACATACAAAAGGCATACCACCTACACGTGCTAGAAAGGTCGTAATAGAGTTAAGATAATCTGATCGATTTTCACTCAATATTTGAACGGTGAGAAGATCCAAAGATTGAAGTCTTGGTACAAAAAGACCAAGAACACCTAATCCTAAAAAAATACAACCAATAAAAAGCAATAAATAGGGCATGTATATACCTTTGCTTGTTCAAGCAGTGTCTACTACTGAAAGCTGTTAAAAGTGTACTTGCCAGTACACTTTTTTTCAAGCCTGATAGATCATCGTAAATTCATTTTGAAAATTTTTTAACATTTGGAAAAACAATCACAACAAAATTGACGAAAATCACATTTTGTGTACAAAGCAAAATTCTTAGTGGTCTGCTTTTTTCCCGTTATTTGTTGAGGTGTTTTCTTCAAGTTCTAATGGTTGTTTTGGTGGCCAGAAAAAATCGCTTGGACGAGTTAAAAAATGGGTCATGACCAATTTGGCTAAAGGTTTCCATTGTTCAAAGCGGACTCGACGCGCTCGTAATGCCACAATAATCGTTAAGGTGAAACTCACAAATAAGTTGGTGAGACCAATACATAACACACCAAGAAAGGACACGATAATCAGTCCGATATCTGGGCTGCCGTTAATAGTCATTAAACCTTGAATAAAGTTAGCAGATGCAAAGGCAATATGGCGGATATCTAAAGGTAGACCTAGGATAAAGCCTATGGTCCCCATACTTCCTAGCATAATACCGAATAAGAAGTTACCGGCTAACGCACCTAAATTACGTTCAATATATTCAGCAAAACGGTTAAGGCGATCTTGCCCAAACCAGCTAGCTAAACGGCGATGTGCTCTTAGACGCGGGCCGACTTTTCGGTAAACAGCCATGTTGTCAAAGTATCCTGCAATGAGACCTGACAAAAACAGACATACTCCAGCAATTGCCGCATGTGGAACTGCTAATGAAGTAAAGGGGTTTAAGCTGTGTAGAAGATAAGTTGCTTTAGTATGGGTTAATAACGGTTCATCAAGATAAAATTGCCATGCAAAAGTGATGAGTGCCGCAGTAGGAATCGCAATTGAAATATTGCCCAAAATAGCAATAAATTGCGTTCGGATAATATTAATAATAAGAGCCGCTAACTCTGCAATTTGAGCCGTTTTAGAGCCTTTACGTTGCTGCACTGTTGCAGCAAGAGCCGCTGCCGTCATAGCGGGTTGCTTGGTCGCAACTGTAAAATGCAGAACATGAATCAGAATGAAACCTAGGGAATAATTCATACTGAAAGTAAAGGCTTGCATGAGCGGGGCCATTGTCATTCTTGCAGCAAGAATTTTTAAAGATGCCATAAAGGCAATAATGACACCTGCACCAGCGGCAGCTTTATACATTCCCCAAAAGCCTTTGGTATCTGTACTTACGTAATGTTCACCTGTTCGGCTAGCATTTTCTGTTACCTGAAAGGCAATGAGTTCACTGGTCGTACTGAGTAATGAGCGAACACTTTTTTCGCTGTAATGTGCCTTGGTTAAATCGGAAATCAGATGTCCTAAAGAAATATATTTTCCTTTAGTGTTATCTACGACCAGATAAAGTAATAACTCAATTCGATCAAGACATTGCTCAAGTAATGATAGTAAGTAAGTCAAACTTAAGCTGACACCAATTCTTTTGGTCGCACGGCGAATTTTTAAAACCACATCTCGGCATTGTTCCAACATAACAAATGCTTGTGATGCATCGGGCGGGGAAATAACTGCAATCTCATGTTCAGAAACTTCTTGCTTTTTATACTTTTCAATAAACTCAATAATTTCACGGTTCTGAACTAAAAACGGTGACTCATATTCTGTTAATTCTGGTTGAGCATTAATAAATTCGGGATAAAGACCAATTCCACTAATTCGATAAGATAAGACTGTAATGGCTTTAATCATTTCACTTTGGATGACTAACTTCTCATCGACATTACTTTGGCTTTGCCCAATAAGGCTAAATAAATTTGCCCAATCTTCATCATCAATATTATTGAGCCAAATTTTGTCACTTTCTAAATAGAAAATTTTACCAATTAATATTTTGAGTTGGCTTGCATCTTCTATTAAAGGTAAAAAATGTGCTCCGAGTCTTTGCCCAAGTTGGTTCCAGAAACCATCTAAAGACAAAATTCCACTATCAGCATATAAACTAACTTGCTTATAGCGATTAATTAAACGTAATAAAAAAGTTTGTAGTAAAAAGGGCGCTGTAGGTGTGCGCAAAAGACTTCCAATAAAAGCCTGTATTTTTTTCTTAATTTCATCCGTATCTTGTGGGTTGGATGGTCGGATGACATTGACGAGTTCAATCAATAGATTTTCATCAATGACAGCTTGAGGATCCTCAAGCTGCTTCTCTATTTTTAAAAAAAGATCTGAAAAATTTATATGCATAGGCAAAATAATATCTATTGTATTCGATGTAACGCAAGCTGAGTTAAGTTAATCAAAGCCTGACGATACGGTGTATCGGGTAGGTTTGATAAAGCTTGCAGTGCTGCTTCTGTTTCTTCTTGGGCACGTTGGTTGCAATAATCTAAAGCACCAGACTTCTGTACAATTTCGATGACCTGAGATAGTTGGTCTACTCCACCAGTTGCGATACTGCGACGAATAATCGCATGCTCTTCACCTGTTGAGCGTGCTAATGCAGAAATTAACGGTAAAGTTGGCTTACCTTCCATTAAATCATCACCAATATTTTTACCTAATGTTTCAGCATCAGAGGTGTAGTCTAAAATATCATCAATGATTTGGAATGCATTACCAAAATGACCGGCAAACAACCTTAATGGTTCACGGTACGCTTCTTGCCCTGCCAAAATAGCAGCGCCTTCTGTAGCCAGCTCAAACAGGCGAGACGTTTTACCATGAATAATTTTTAAATAAGTTTCTTCAGTTGTATCTGGTTGATGCTGTGATTGAAGTTGTAATACTTCACCTTCAGCAATTTCACATGTACCTGTTGAAAAGTCTTTCAATAAAGTCATGTTGTTTAAATCGACCAGT
The DNA here is from genome assembly GCF_031798995.1 of Acinetobacter sp. V104_13. Taxonomy (NCBI): domain Bacteria; kingdom Pseudomonadati; phylum Pseudomonadota; class Gammaproteobacteria; order Moraxellales; family Moraxellaceae; genus Acinetobacter; species Acinetobacter sp. V104_13. The sequence goes on from NZ_JAVQNP010000012.1 coordinate 78,969, forward strand.
AAATCGAAAGCACGAGCAATCAGGAAGTCGCCAACTAAAACGGCTGTTTGATTGTTCCATGTTGCATTGGCTGTAGGGCGACCACGACGAAGCCCAGATTCATCTACCACATCATCATGGACCAGTGTCGCGGTATGCAACATTTCAATGATTGCAGCTAAACGCTGTGCATTTGCCATGTTATCTAAACCACAAGCACGTGCTGCAAGTAAACACATGATTGGGCGCATACGCTTTCCGCCAGCTTCAACGACATGTTTGCTGACAGACATGACTAAACCGACTTTTGAGCTAATTCCTTCATTAATCAAGTGATCCATCGCAGCGAAGTCTGAAGCAACAGGCGCAAGAATGTCTTGCTTGAAATCGATGACCATATGAAGAAAAACCCCGTATTGGTAGATAAGTGGCATTAGTGTATCAATTAAAGATGTGTTGCATAGCTTAACAAGTGGCTGATATTAATCATTTCTATTGTTTTTAAGCGTTTTTTGTTCTTTATTTAAGCAAAATACGATGTTTTCGACAAAACAATAAATTTAATGACATCAGCATTAATACAACTTGTTCTTGACGCAATTTGTGTTTGGAACTGTATTTTAATTTTCATTCAGAATCAATGAAAACTGCTAAATTCCAGTCCAAGCTGTTTGATTTTGTAAGAATAGGGGATCATGCTTTACTGATAGATAGAAAATACTTGTCGTTTGATCAAATTTCACTTAAAATCTGTCGCCTTGTATAACCCCAGTGGCGATCGTTTTAAGATCGATATATCCCTTTATCGACACGACGACACGGGCTGATTGGAGTACATTATGTACGCAGTAATCCAAAGCGGTGGTAAACAGCACCGTGTAGTTGAGGGTGAAACCCTTAAAGTTGAATTATTGAAAGCTGAATCTGGTGCGACTATTACATTTGATGATGTATTAATGGTTGTAAACGGTGACAACATTCAAATCGGTGCTCCAGTTGTAGCTGGCGCTAAAGTAACTGCAGAAGTGATTGGTCATGGTCGTCACGACAAAATCCGCATCATCAAAATGCGTCGTCGTAAACACTACCGTAAACAACAAGGTCACCGTCAATGGTTCACTGAGTTGAAAATTACTGGTATTTCAGGCTAATCACGAGGAGTAAGAGACATGGCAACTAAAAAAGCCGGTGGATCGACGAAGAACGGTCGTGATTCAAACCCAAAAATGTTAGGTGTTAAAGTTTACGGCGGTCAAGCTGTAACTGCTGGTAACATCATCGTTCGTCAACGTGGTACAGAGTTCCACGCTGGTGCAAATGTTGGTATGGGCCGTGACCATACTTTATTTGCTACTGCTGACGGCGTAGTAAAATTCGAAGTGAAAGGTCAATTTGGCCGTCGCTACGTAAAAGTTGAAACTGTATAAGTTTTAGCTCGAAAAAAGCCCACATTTTGTGGGCTTTTTTTATGGCATTTATTTTTATTCATCTTCATCATGATGAATGAAATTCTACAAACAACATGAATAACATAACAAAATATCTTATTTTCTCAATGATTAGCACAGAGTTTGTCGGTTAATATGAGTCTTGAATTAAGAGCTTACTCAGTTTCATAACTTTGAAAGAGAGTAAGTTGTCTTACAGCAACTAAAAAGGTGATGACATGAATATGCTTCGTAAAACTATGTGTGCTATTACACTTAGCGCGTCAGTGCTTGCTCCTGTAATGAGTACTACAGTGTTTGCTGCGCCTGTAGCAGCACCGGAGCAACAGGCAATTGGGAACCTGGTTAATCAGTTATCAGGTTTACAGCGTTTGACTGCCGACTTTGAACAAACAACTAAAGCCAATACAAAAACTGTGGCACAGAAAAAGAGTTTAAGTGCACAGCATATGAACCAGACATTTAAAGGCTCAATGAAAGTTGAGCGTCCGGGGAAATTTTATTGGGAAACAGTAAGTCCTGCTAAACAAACTATTGTAACGAGCGGAAAAACAGTTTGGATCTATGATCCAGATTTACAACAAGCGGTCCGCCAAAGCTTAGATGATCAGGTTGCAGATACACCAGCATTATTACTCTCTGGTAATACCAACCAAATCATGAAGTCTTATCGTGTAACACAACCCGATAAATCTAAACTTTATTTCACATTATTCCCTAAAAAAGAAGATGGGGCATTCCAAAGCTTAACGATTAGCTTCGGAGCAAATAAAGCACCTACACTTATGGTATTACAAGACTCATTAGGTCAAACCACCTATGTACGCTTTAAGAACGTTAAAGTAAATGCTTCAATTCCGGCATCAGTCTTTAACTTTACACCTCCAAAAGGTACAGATGTTATTGACCAATAATTAAAGCCTCTTCAAAAAAGCTACCGTAAAAGGTAGCTTTTTTTATATAAGAGAAACAGATACATTTTTTAACCCCGTCTTATTCTTACGCTTTGTATAGTGTTAGAGGTATATTCATGGGGATTATTATGCGACTTTACGATAAGAAAATTATTTGTATTCTTCCATTAATGGCTGCAATGGCAATTGTGACTGGTTGCCAACCAAAGTCAGCAGCCAAAGAGGAGCAGGCTGCTTCGACTGCAAAAGTTAAAGAAACGAAAGAGGCTGGTGTTCCTGTAATTCAAGCAAAAGTAATCCCAGTAAAATTGCCAAAATCAAAAGTTTGCTTAGAAGATGGTTGTACTGAGTATGATTTTCAAACAGTACAGACCAATCAAAAATGGATTAATGATTACTTCACCAATCGTATAAAGAAAGCAGATCCGAATGCTTTTGCAAATTTAGCCGATCAACCAGTTGAAGTACCTGAAGGTGAACCAAGTTCAAGTCAGAGTGCAATTTATGTTCGCTATTTAGGGCAAAACTATAACCTTGCCACCTTTGCATTACAGACTTATTCGTACTCAGCTGGTGCCGCACACGGCATGTCTCATCAAGAATTTGTAAATTTTGATTTATTAAATAAAAAGCACATTACTGTTGCTGAACTTATTCAGCCAGATGTTGAAAAACAATTGGTTGATGCTCTTTTTGAAGCAAATACAAATTGGCTTCAAGCACACAATATTAGCCGTGAAAAACTTCAGCTAAGCGATAATTTCTACTATGGTGCTAATGGCATTGTATTTGTCTATCCAATTTATGAGCTGGCTTCATATGCAGAGGGAATGTCTGAATTAACGCTGCCATATTTTGAAGCGGGTAAGTTCATTAAACCTGAGTATTTGCCAAGTGTGCCAAACTATAACTTTTAAAATAAGTGATCTATTCTAAGAATTGTGTGAAAGCTATTCGTTATGAAGATGATCACTATATTTTTTAGTGTTAAGGCCTTACACTATAGCCAGTTTTTTACCCATATTATGATTGATTATGATCGACCCTAAGTTACTCAGAAATAATATTGAAGCCGTTAATGCGGCTTTGGCAAAACGCGGTGTTCAATTAGATGTTCAAGAATGGGCTTCTTTAGAAACTCGCCGTAAAGATTTGCAATCAAAAACTGAAAAATTGCAGGCAGAACGTAATGCCGGTGCAAAACAAGTGGGTCAGATTAAAAAATCCGGTGGTGATGCTTCTGAAATCATGGCGCGTATGCAAGCCATTGGCGACGAAATTAAAGCTGCTGAAGTTGCTTTGTCAGAGTTACAAAACGAGATTGAACAAAAAGCGTTGAGTATTCCTAACTTACCAGATGAGTCTGTTCCTGCTGGTAAAGATGAAGATGATAACGTTGAAATCTCAAAATGGGGTACGCCTCGTCAGTTTGATTTTGAAATCAAAGATCATACTGATTTAGGTGAGTGGATGGGTGGTTTAGAGTTTGAAACCGCTACTAAATTGACTGGTTCACGTTTTAGCGTATTGAAAGGTTCTTTAGCACGCCTACAACGTGCATTAACACAGTTCATGCTTGATACCCATACTTTAAAGAATGGCTATACAGAAGCTTACGTGCCTTATTTGGTCAATGCTGATTCACTTCGTGGTACTGGTCAGTTGCCAAAATTTGAAGAAGATTTATTCAAACTTCAAGGTGAAAAAGAATATTACCTCATCCCTACAGCAGAAGTTCCAGTTACTAACTTCGTTCGTGATGAGATTATTGATACCGAACGTTTGCCTTTAAAATATGCAGCGCATACGCCATGTTTCCGTAGTGAAGCTGGTTCTTATGGTCGTGATACCCGTGGTTTAATTCGTCAGCATCAATTTGATAAAGTTGAGATGGTGCAAATCGTTAAACCTGAAACATCTATGCAAGCACTTGAAGAGCTTACTGCACATGCTGAGGGCATTTTGCAGGCACTAGGTTTGCCATACCGCAAGATTTTGCTTTGTGGTGGTGACATGGGCTTTGGTGCAACTAAGACTTACGACTTAGAAGTTTGGGTTCCAAGCCAAAATACTTATCGTGAAATCTCTAGTTGCTCTAATATGGGTGATTTTCAGGCACGCCGCATGAAAGCACGCTACAGAATGGATCAAAAGAAGACCGAATTGGTGCACACACTAAATGGTTCTGGTCTGGCAGTTGGACGTACTTTGCTTGCTGTAATGGAAAATTACCAACGTGAAGACGGTTCTATCGAGATTCCAGAAGTATTACGCCCATATATGGGTGGTGCAACGTTTATTGACTAAGCTTTGCATCTAAATTGTGCACGGTTTTTGCTTAATCCAAATCAGATGATTAATGTAGAGGTTTAAGGTGGATATTTTTCCAATCTCTTTAAAGTTGCAACAGCAACATTGTCTGATTGTAGGTGGTGGGCATATTGCATTGCGCAAAGCAAACCTTTTAGCCAAAGCGGGAGCAGTAATCGATATTATTGCTCCTGCAATTGAAGAGCAGCTTTTACAGTTAGTCAAAACGACAGGCGGAGAGTATTTTGCCGAGTCCTTTGCTGAAAAAATATTAAATACACCATATCGATTAGTGATTGCTGCAACTAATGATGCACAAGTGAATAAAGCTGTTTTTGAACAATGTGAAGCGCGTAATTTATTGGTCAATAGTGTTGATGATATTCCACATTGCCGCTTTATGGTTCCAGCTATTATTGATCGTTCTCCGTTAATTATTTCTGTCGCTTCAAATGGTGCATCACCAGTTTTATCAAGACAACTTCGTACTCAAATAGAAACAATTGTGCCGCATGGCATGGGTAAGTTGGCTGAGTTTTCTGGTCAGTGGCGTAAGCAGGTAAAAGAAAAAATTCCCAATCCAGATGAGCGTCGGATTTTTTGGGAAAACCTCTATGCTAGCCCATTTAAAGAACAAGTTTTCAATGACAATTTAGAAGTTGCAAATGGTTTGATTCAGCAAGCCTTAACAGAATGGACTGCACCTAAAGGTGAAGTTTATTTGGTAGGCGCTGGACCGGGTGATCCAGAGTTACTGACACTAAAAGCATTACGTCTTATGCAGCAAGCTGATGTTGTGATTTATGATCGTCTTGTTTCTGCACCCATTTTAGAGCTTTGCCGTCGTGATGCGACTAAAATTTATGTCGGTAAAGCCCGTTCAAATCACTCCGTTCCCCAAGATGGTATTAATGCTTTACTAGTTGAATATGCTCAAAAAGGAAAGCGTGTTTGTCGTTTAAAGGGTGGTGATCCATTTATCTTTGGACGTGGTGGTGAAGAGATTCAAGAGCTCGTTGAGGCGAATGTCACTTTCCAAGTTGTACCAGGTATAACAGCAGCATCAGGCTGTTCAGCTTATGCGGGTATCCCATTAACACATCGTGATTATGCACAAAGTGTTCGTTTCTTGACTGGGCATTTAAAGGAAGGTTCACCTGAACTTCCTTGGAATGAGTTGGTTTATGAAAATCAAACTTTGGTTTTATATATGGGGCTAGTTGGTTTAGAACGCATTTGTGAGCAACTTATTGCTCATGGTCAACGTGCTGATATGCCGGTAGCTTTAATCTCTAAGGGAACCACACCAGACCAGAAAGTTGTAGTTGGAACATTAGCTGATATCGCAACAAAAGTGTCTGAACATCATATCGTAGCACCGACTTTAACCATTATTGGTGAAGTGGTGAATTTACGTGAACAGTTAAAATGGCAATAAGTTCATTTGAGTTTATTGCTGGTTATTAAAGTCGAGAAAATTTGTGATTCATGTTGTCCTATACGAGCCTGAAATTCCTGCCAATACAGGCAATATCATTCGTTTATGTGCTAATACTGGTGCACAGTTACATTTAGTCAAACCTTTAGGTTTTGAATTGGATGATAAAAAGCTCAAACGAGCAGGTCTTGATTATCATGAATGGGCACGTATGCAAATTTGGGACAACATAGAACTTTGCCTTGCCGACTTGAAAGCTAAAGGGGTTGAGCATGTTTTTCCACTCACCACTAAAGGTTCTGCAACTCCGCATACAGTTGATTTGAATCGACCTGTGGCTTTACTGATGGGGCCGGAAACACGCGGTTTGCCTGAGCATGTTCGCTTGATGTTTCCACAAGAACAGTGGATTCGTTTGCCAATGGCTGAAAACTCAAGAAGTTTAAATTTATCTAATGCAACGGCTGTGATTGTTTATGAAGCATGGCGTCAGCAGGGTTTTAAAGACTTAGGATAAGTTAATAGTTTTTAAATAAAAATAAGGCCACAGTTGTGGCCTTATTTGTTTTTAGATGTCTTATTTAGGGAAAACAACACCACTTGCTAAATCATAATTTGTTGGTGAGTTGGTATAGACCGATCCAAGTCGAACTGCAAAGAACCAGCCTAATGTACCTTGGTCTTGAATCCGATTTTCAAAGATATAAGGCTCATCTGTTTCGGATGCAGCATCTTCAATAAATACTTTATATTCAATAGGTCCTGTATTTTCACTGTCGCGCTCAAATAGATAACCATCAATATTAAAGAAGCCTAGGTTATTGTTCGCGTCAACTAATCTATAACCTTCAGCCGCTTGTTCTTTAAGAAGTTTTTCAAGTTTAATTGCATCATCCTTGTTGAAAGGAATATGTTGTGGAACTTCAAAATAACGATATGCATAGGTTCCGTTATGGGTACTGCTATTTACGCAAGTAGGTACATAGAAGGTTCCATTCGTTGTGCCATTATTAGTGAATTCTGAGTTTGCGTAAATTAGCTTACAACCTTGTGCACCAAGTTCATTGAAGGCATTTAGAATACTTGTGCGAGAAGTGTTGGTTAAGAAGCGATTAGAATAAGAATATGTTGCTGGTTTCTTATCATTTTTCACAAATAAATATTTATCTGTATCAGATGTAACCTCACCAAATGAAAGCTTATATATATAGCCTAAGCTACCTTGTTTATTTAACTCATTCACCCATAGTAAATAACGATTTGCTACTGAATTAGTTTTAACATCAACTGTTTTATAGGTATATGTATCAGTTGATTTATTATTTTTGACATACAGATTTTTATACAGCGTAAAGCTTCCATCTGGATTATCTAAACTGACTGAGGGCGTGAGAAGGGCGTAGCCTTGGCGTCCTTGATCATTAAGTTGACTTAATACGTCTGCCCAAGATTCCTTATTATTTCCTAGTCTAAAACTTGCTGTTGCCAATACTTGAGTTGGCTTTTGCATGCTTGCTGGTGGAGTTGTTTTTGTGAAGCAGGTATTTGTGAGATCAAAGTTTGCTTGCTGCAAATAATTATGTATCGCATTTGGTTCATCTGTAGGAACTAGACAGAATTGGTTTGCATTTTTAAACCCTAGAATAGCTGGCTGTTTCTGCGTTAGCTTTCCTGCTACTACAAGCTGCCAATCTACTTTGTTATAGCTTGAGGTTTGTACTGTCTGAGGTGCTCCAATATTTGAAACCAGACTAAAATCTTCAGCTTGGCGGTAACTTGCAACAATGTTACCTGTACAGTTCGATTCATTCTCATAACGTACTGTTTCACTGGCAAATCGCACGCTGTTATCAGAAACCTTAATGACATTCATTTTTAGAGCAGAGCCGTTAATACAACCTCCTTTGCCTGCTAACCAACTTCCAACAAAGCGATCCGCTACACTTGTTGGTGTTGGTGTTGGTGTTGGTGTTGGTGTTGGTGTTGGTGTTGGTGTTGGTGTTGGTGTTGGTGTTGGTG
>NZ_JAVQNP010000013.1:0-54907 GCF_031798995.1 Acinetobacter sp. V104_13
AGCGGGAGCTGGATTTGAACCAACGACCTTCGGGTTATGAGCCCGACGAGCTACCAGACTGCTCCATCCCGCATCAATAAACTGCTTGCACTCAACTTTCTGGTTCAAAGTTGGTGCGGAAGGGGGGACTTGAACCCCCACGCCCGAAGGCACTACCACCTCAAGGTAGCGTGTCTACCAATTCCACCACCACCGCAGCTTGTGGGACGCATTCTAGTCCTTCCAACTGCAAAAGGAAAGCCTTATTTCGAATTATTGACTCGATTTTGGTGCATTTGGTGAAGTTTCAGGCGATGTCGTTTGAACAGGTGCTGTAGTTTGTACAGTTTTCAAGCTATATGCATCCGTAGTCTGTTTTTTTGCAAAAACAGCTAGAGTTAAACTCGTCACAAAAAACAAGGCTGTTAAAACTGCAGTAAGGCGAGTAAGGAAGTTACCTGAACCCGATGCACCGAATACAGTTGCTGCTCCGCCACCGCCGAAAGAAGCACCAGCATCAGCACCTTTACCGTGTTGCACTAGAATCAAGGCAATCATCAGTACCGCTAAAATAATATGTACGATCAGTACAAAAGAGTGCATACCCTATCCTCGTTATTTACTTTGTGCAAAGGCTTGTACAATTTGATAAAAAGATGCTGCATTTAGTGAAGCGCCACCTACCAACGCACCATTAATATCTGGACATGCTGCCAATTCGACTGCATTTTCAGCTTTTACACTACCGCCATATAAAATCGCAATGTCTGAACCCGCTGAGGTAATCTGACTTAAACCTTCACGAATCTTAGCATGCATTGCCTGTGCATCTTGTGGAGAAGCAGTTTTACCTGTCCCAATTGCCCAGATTGGCTCATAGGCAATTACAATTTGCTTTTGCCACTGCTCAGCAGTAACTACAGGAGCAATATCACAAATTTGTTGCAATACAACTTGCTCTGCCAAACCTTGTTCACGTTGTTCGAGGCTTTCACCAACACAATAAATGGCAGTCAAGCCTGCATTTAAAGCATTTTGGAGTTTAGCTTTCAAAATTTCAACGTTGTCACCAAAAATATCACGGCGTTCAGAATGACCCACCAATACAAAGTTAATTTGGCTATCTTTTAATAATTCTGCACTGACTTCGCCAGTATAAGCGCCAGTACCTGCTACACGTGATACGTCTTGTGCAACTGTATATACTGTTCTTGCAGCATCCTGCAATTGTGTTTGTACCATTGCAAGTGCAATAGAAACCGGAGCAACCCCTACATGACAGCTTTCATCTGCAATTTGGTCTTGTTGCAATAGTTGTTTAAATTCTTCTATAAGTTGTTTGGCATTGGCACGCATTGGGTTCATTTTCCAGTTGCCAACTACCCAAGGCGTAATCGTCGAACCCGACATACGGCTCACCTTTCATCAAAAATGCAGCACATTCTACACGCATTTATACAAATTTCAGATACTTTTCTTTAACAGCTTTGCCCATATCTTTTCTACTCATTGAAAACAGTTATAAAAGTTTATTGAATCTAAAGAATCATCTTTCAAAAATTAATGAATAAAAACTTCGACTAGTTCAAGCTTTGGCGAATGGATCAAGACCAGAGCATCATTTTCTCAGGTAGTAATTTTCGATAACAAAAGTATAATTTTTTATATACCAATTATAAACATATGACCACAGGTAGGCAGATGTCAGTCATACATACATCTCCAAAATTTTCGGGGTTTTTTCGACGATTAGTCGAAGAAAAACATGTGTCGGCAGCGACCATGCAAACAGCATTAGATGCAGCAAAAAGAGCTAAGCGGGATACGGTTGCGTACCTGATTGAAGAGGTTAATCTCTCCCCTTCTTTATTAGCTGAAACAATTTCTATTGAATTTGCTGAACCATATTTTGATCTGGATGTTTACGATACTAGCCAAATTCCCAAAGATTTGGTCGATCAGAAACTGATTTTAAAACATCGGGTCTTACCTCTTATACAAAGAGGGCAGATTTTATATGTCGCGACCAGCAATCCAAGTAATATTGAAGCGATCGATGCTATTCGCTTTAATAGCAAGCTGATGGTTGAGCCAGTTATTGTCGAGCACCATAAGCTTGAGAAAATTCTGACGCAGCAATTTACCGAAGAAAGCAGTTTCGAGTTTAGTGATGAAGAGTTTGATCTTGATGTAGACCTTGAAGCTCCACCCTCACAAGAGGATGAGGAAGAAACACCTCAAGGCGATGAAGCACCTATTGTTAAATATATTAATAAATTACTCATCGATGCGATTCGTATGGGAGCTTCAGACTTGCATTTTGAACCCTATGAAAAATCATATCGGGTCCGTTATCGAGTCGATGGTGTATTGCGTCAGATTGCAAATCCTCCTTTGCAATTGGCTAACCGTTTAGCTTCACGCTTAAAAGTCATGTCCCAAATGGATATTTCCGAAAAGCGAGTCCCTCAAGATGGTCGTATTAAGCTCAAGCTATCGAAATCTAAAGCAATTGATTTTCGTGTGAACTCTCTTCCGACCTTATTTGGTGAAAAACTGGTTCTGCGTATTCTCGATCCATCTAGCGCGATGCTCGGAATTGATGCTTTAGGATATGAAGAAGATCAGAAAGCTCTTTTTTTAGAAGCACTCGATAAACCACAAGGTATGCTTCTAATTACAGGCCCTACTGGCTCTGGTAAAACGGTATCTTTATATACAGGCTTAAATATTTTAAATACTGAAAGTTCGAATATTTCCACAGCCGAAGATCCAGTTGAAATTAACCTTGAAGGAATTAATCAGGTTAACGTCAACCCGAAAGTAGGTCTGACTTTTTCTGCTGCACTTAAATCATTTTTACGTCAAGATCCAGACATTATTATGGTCGGTGAGATTCGTGATTTAGAAACGGCTGAAATTGCGATTAAAGCTGCGCAAACTGGTCACATGGTCATGTCCACACTACATACCAATAGTGCTCCAGAAACACTGACTCGCCTACGCAATATGGGCGTTCCATCCTTTAATATCGCAACATCAGTCAACTTGGTTATTGCACAGCGTTTAGCACGTCGGCTATGCCCGCAGTGTAAAATACCTACTGACATTCCTAAACAGAGCCTATTAGAAATGGGCTTTACCGAACAAGATCTGACTCATCCCGATTTTCAAGTTTTCCAGCCTGTCGGTTGTACTGAGTGTCGTGAAGGCTACAAAGGCCGTGTCGGTATTTACGAGGTAATGAAAGTTACACCTGAAATTTCCAAGATTATTATGGAAGATGGCAATGCTTTAGAAATCGCTGCTGCTTCTGAAAAACTGGGGTTTAATAATCTGCGTCGTTCAGGATTAAAGAAAGTCATGCAAGGTGTAACTTCCTTACAAGAAGTTAACCGCGTGACCAGTGAATAAAAGACAATTTAAAATAAGGATAATTCATGACTGTCAAAAAGGCACAAATGATGCCGACTTTTGCTTATGAAGGGGTTGACCGTAAGGGCATAAAAATTAAGGGCGAACTTCCAGCTAAGAATATGGCCTTAGCCAAAGTCACCCTACGCAAACAAGGTGTAACTGTCCGTAATATTCGAGAAAAGCGTAAAAATATTCTTGAGGGTTTGTTCAAAAAGAAAGTATCAACGCTCGATATCACGATTTTCACGCGACAACTTGCAACCATGATGAAAGCTGGTGTCCCACTGGTACAAGGCTTTGAAATTGTAGCGGAGGGTCTAGAAAACCCAGCCATGCGCGAGGTGGTACTCGGGATTAAAGGTGAAGTTGAAGGCGGTAGTACCTTTGCTTCAGCTTTAAGGAAGTATCCTCAACACTTCGATAACTTGTTTTGTTCTCTTGTAGAGTCTGGTGAACAATCTGGTGCGCTTGAAACCATGTTGGACCGTGTGGCAATTTACAAAGAAAAAAGTGAATTACTTAAGCAGAAAATTAAGAAGGCTATGAAATATCCAGCAACGGTTATTGTAGTTGCTGTGGTTGTTACCATTATTTTGATGGTTAAAGTAGTGCCTGTTTTCCAAGACCTGTTTTCTTCTTTTGGTGCAGATTTACCTGCATTCACCCAAATGGTCGTAAATATGTCGAAATGGATGCAGGAATACTGGTTCATTATGATTATTGTGATTGGAGCAGTGATTGCTGCCTTTCTGGAAGCCAAGAAGCGCAGTAAAAAATTCCGTGATGGATTAGATAAACTTACACTGAAACTACCTATCTTTGGCGATCTGGTTTATAAGGCGATTATTGCCCGTTATAGCCGTACTTTAGCCACCACGTTTGCCGCTGGTGTTCCGCTCATTGATGCGCTTGAGTCAACGGCTGGTGCAACCAACAATGTCATTTATGAAGAAGCCGTCATGAAAATTCGTGAAGATGTTGCTACTGGTCAACAACTCCAATTTGCAATGCGTGTTTCAAATCGTTTTCCATCTATGGCTATACAAATGGTCGCAATTGGTGAAGAATCTGGTGCACTAGACAGCATGCTCGATAAAGTTGCCACTTATTATGAAAATGAAGTTGATAATGCCGTTGATGGTTTAACTTCAATGATGGAACCTTTAATCATGGCAATTTTAGGGGTGCTCGTAGGTGGTCTAGTGATTGCGATGTATCTTCCAATTTTCCAAATGGGCTCAGTCATATAATGCAAGAAATTATTGCTTATTTTATTCAGAACTTAACTGCACTTTATATTGTAGTCGCACTATTGAGCCTATGTATTGGTAGTTTTTTGAATGTGGTGATTTATCGCACCCCGAAAATGATGGAACAAGATTGGCAGCAGGAATGTCAAATGTTGCTTAATCCCGAACAACCCATCATTGAGCATGAAAAGCTGACATTAAGTAAACCTGCTTCATCATGTCCAGAGTGTCATCAACCGATCCGTTGGTATCAAAATATTCCAGTTATAAGCTGGTTAATGTTAAGAGGAAAATGTGGCCATTGCCAACATCCTATTAGCATTCGTTATCCAGCGATTGAATTACTCACGATGCTATGTTCATTAGTAGTCGTCATGGTTTTTGGTCCAACCCTACAAATGCTTTGGGGGCTAGTGCTCACTTGGATTTTGATTGCTTTAACATTTATAGACTTTGATACTCAGCTACTACCTGACCGTTTCACCCTACCTTTGGCTGCTCTCGGCTTAGGTATTAATACCTTTAGTATTTACACCTCGCCTAACTCAGCCATTTGGGGATATTTAATCGGCTTTTTATGTCTTTGGATTGTGTATTACTTATTTAAAGTGATTACAGGTAAAGAAGGTATGGGTTACGGCGACTTTAAACTGCTTGCCGCATTAGGCGCGTGGATGGGGCCATTAATGCTGCCATTAATTGTGCTATTGTCATCTTTACTAGGTGCAATTATTGGCATCATTTTACTAAAATTGCGCAATAATAATCAGCCCTTTGCGTTTGGGCCCTATATTGCCATTGCGGGTTGGGTTGCCTTTTTATGGGGTGACCAGATTATGAAAATTTATTTGGGAGGTTAAGATGGCTTTTATTCTGGGAGTCACAGGTGGTATTGGCAGTGGAAAATCTGCTGCAACACAATGGTTTGAATCCCAAGGAATCCAAGTCGTCGATGCCGATATTGTTGCTCGCGAAGTGGTTGAAAAAGGCCAACCTGCCCTTCAAAAAATCCAACAAACTTTTGGAGATTGGGTACTTCAACCCGACGGCAATCTAGACCGCCGTGCACTACGTGAATATATTTTTCAAAACCCTGAAGCAAGACAAACGCTTGAGAAAATCACGCATCCAGTCATTCGCCAATCTATTATTCAACAGCTACAAAACCCAAAAAGTCCTTATGTGATTTTAGTTTCACCCCTACTTTTTGAAACCAACCAGCATGAATTGGTTAATCACACTCTATTAGTTGATGCGAGTGAACAAACTCAAATTCAGCGTGCAAGCCAGCGAGATGGGCAAAACCAAGAACAAATCCAGAAAATTATTGCAGCACAAATGCCACGCGAGCGTAAACGTGAACTTGCCAATGACATTGTGTTTAATGACGGATTACTCGAACATTTATATCAGCAATTAGAACCTTTACATCAAAGCTATTTGAAGCGCGCTAACTAATCTTGCTTATTTTGCTGCTGAATCTTTTGTGCCAAGCTATCTTGTCGAAACCAGCGCCAAGGTTGTAAGGCACCGATTCCCATTCCCACCAAGCCCACAACAATCGATGGACTTAATGACTCATCAAGTAAAGGTACAGCTAAAATGGCAGCAATAAACGGTGCCAAAGTAACAATACTTCCTGTTTTAAAAGCACCAAGTCGCTGAATCGCTGCTACATAAGTCAAAGTTGCGATAATAACAACAAACACACCGTGGAAAATGCCCTGTATCGCTAGATGAACAGGACTAACTTCCATGAAGTGTTTAGGTAAGAATAAAGCATAGATGGGTAAGTAAATAATTGCAGACCAAATCGCAACACTCGCCATAGAGTGCCATGCGGAAAGTTTCCACTGTTTAAGTAATACAGTGAAAATGCCCCACCAAATCGCACTAATAAAAAGAAGTAAATCCCCCATGCCAAAAGCAGAAGCATTACCTTGCAACATCAACACACTCATGAGAGCCAAGGCAGTGATCATAATTGCAAGACTCACCCATGTATGCTTATCAAATGGTTGTCTAAATAAAATGTATGCTGCAATTGCAGTACAAATAGGAATACAACCATTTAAAAAAATGGCAGCATGTGCAGCGGGAGCATAGAGAAATGCGGTGTAGACGGTAAGACAATAAATGACTCCGCCAATGAGCGCCAAAATAACAGCGTGCTTACTCCATAAAAAAGCGAGATCTTTCTTATAGATCAAAATCGGCATTAAAATTAAGAAGGCGATAGCAAAGCGCAGTGCAGCGATGTCCCAAGCACTGATGTGCCACTGTGCATTTAAACGGGCAAAAAGTGTAAACCCGCCCCAAATGCACATGGTCACCAATACAAAAAAATAACCTTGCTTACGGGGAGACATATCAAGACTGCTTACAAACTAGAAAGGCAGCTAGATTATACCTCAGAACGCTGACGGCAAGCCTCATAAAGTGCCATACCTGTTGCCACACTCACATTTAGACTCTGTAAATTTCCAGACATCGGAATATAAACTTTATGATCACACTGTGCCTGTGTAATTGGGCGTAAACCCGTATCTTCTGCTCCCATCACGATCACGACTGGGCCAGAGAAATCACATTTTTGAATTGGCATTGCACTTTCATCAAGCATAGTGCCAATCACACGTGTATGAGTCGTCTCTTTGAGATGGGCTAATGTACGAGCCAAGTTTGTGACTTGAATAAATTTAACTTTTTCAGCTCCACCCGCTGCAACTTTACGAGCTGTTGGGGTTAAACTTGCTGAACGATCACGAGGTACAATTACTGCTTGCACGCCCATTGCAGCAGCGGTACGGATGCAAGCCCCTAAGTTATGCGGATCTGTCACCTGATCTAATGCCAGCAATAAAGCATCTGGGGTTTCAGCTAAGATCTGATCTAGATCTTTTTCATTTAAAGTCGGATGCGGACGTACTGCTGCAACCACGCCTTGATGAAACGGTAGACCTGCAAGCTTTTCGAGACTATCACGGCTTGCTTTTTGTACACTAATTCCAAAAGGCTCTGCCAATTGCAAAATCTTTTGCAAACGCTGGTCATCCCGTCCTTTTAAAGTAAACAGGGTTAGCACACGTTCCGGTTCAAGTTCTAACAATGACTCCACTGAATGAACGCCATAATAATATTCCGGTTTTGCCATGCATGACCTCTAACAACGTTTGAGCAAAAAAATAAAAATCCTGCAAAGCCAACTTCACAGGATTTCTTTGGGCATAGTGTACCCGATTTGAATAGGAATTTCTTAGCCTTCTAAATGGCACACGTAATCGAGCACTTCATCAGTTTCGATTTTAAAAAGACTATTACCAGGCACATAAAATGATTGGCCTGCACGGAACAACTCACTTTCATTACTGTCCGCAATTGTTACGCGGCATTCACCTGAAATAATTTCCATACGCTCAGGAACATGGGTTTCAAAAGTTAAAGCTTGCTCAGTCGGCAAAATAACACCTAGTGTTTTTTTTGTTCCATCTTCAAATTGCACGGTATGGCTGATACATGCTCCACCAAAATAAACGTTTGATTTTTTGATGACCGTTACATGATCAAATTGGGTTGAACTCATGCACACTCTCCAGATAATGCCGTATTTATATAAATTATGATGAATGTAGTTTAATTGTGCCTAAATAACTAATCAATCAGTTTTCATACGGATAGACTTGTAATTTCCACTGCTGTGCCTGAATTTTTTTGGCAAAAGCATAAGGTAAGTTAATCTCAATATTTCGACTATTCGACACAATTGCATCGTATCTGCAAACTTCGACCTGATTTTCATCTAGAAGTACCCAACACACTCTCTGTGCAGTTGGATGGGCAACTGCTGTAGCAACTACCGGTGAACCGTCATTCATTCCTACATGAAAATTTTCGCTGTCGTTTTGCATTAACGCCAGATCATAAGCTGGAAAATCGATAGCATCTGAATCGAATTGCTGGCTATCGTGTATAAGCACACTTTGTTTTAAAGTCGGCCAAATACAGTAGCGCAAATAATGCTGATCCATCACCCGATTATCCAGATAACGTCCGGTGGCAACATAATCCCTGATATGTGCTTCAATATTATGAAAAATCCCCGTACATCCACCCCACATTCCCGCCAAAATTAACTCGGTATGAGAATAATTGTCTCGCATTAAGTGAAACCATTTATCACTCTTGAGCCAAGCATCTACAGCTACTTTTTCGCGGTGCGAGACAATGGAGTCGGCATCACGTATCAGAAAACGCTTAATTGTCGGATCATCCATTACAAAAAAGCGCCAAAACAAACCAGATAGCTGTTTTTGAGAATCTGTAACTTGAATAACTTGCGCGCCCTTCTCTTTTAAACGCTGTTGCACCAGTACTGGCACAGTATCATCGACATAAAAGCGACACGTCCATTCTGGATAAATTTGTTTGGCTAGCTGAATATTTAAAATAGAGGTTTCACAATAGCGAGGATTTGCCCCAAACAATGAAAAAGCAATAATATTTTCTTGAGGGTTTGCACTAAATGCCGATGGTACCTGATCTGGAATCGCCAAAACAGGTTCGCTCTTCGCTAGTTCTTTTTTGGTTGCAATTGCCAAACGCCCAAATTTGATTGTTTCTTCTTTTTTCTTTAAGTGATGACAAACTTCTGTGAGTCCATCATATAAGTTTGTATTTACGTTAGCTCCACTTGCTTGAATCGCTTGTAAATAATGTTGATAGGCATCGTTATAACGGCCTAAGCGTAATTCGGTATAAGCTAAATCTGATAAGGCACCAGCATGCTTGGGAACCAAATTAACAGCTTGTTTAACATATTGATAAGCTTTGGCATAATCCCCTTGTGCTGCTGCCTGTTTAAATGCATTAAAATGCTGATTTAAAATTTTATTCATTTCCGCAGGATTATTTTTTTTATGGCGGTTGATCATCCCTATTGGTGGTTTCGGTAAGCTTAATGTTTTTTTCATTGTAAATATCCGCAATCTTGCTGTTCTATAATTTCAGTTAGAATAATAGATCACTTGTAGCAAATTCAAAACTTCTCTATCTTTAACCCATAATTTGGCGCGTTGGATGCGTTTATGCTCACACATTTAACTTTAATTAATTTTGCATTAGCTGATCATTTGGCTATTGATATAGAACAAGGATTTAATGTTCTAACAGGCGAAACAGGTGCCGGAAAATCATTATTACTGGATGCACTCTCTGCCTGCCTAGGGGAACGTACAGATACAAATTATGTCCGTTATGGTTCGGACAAAGCGGATATTACCGCTGTTTTTACCTATCAAAATAATAGTCCTGAAGCAAAATGGCTCCAAGACCACGAGCTAGATGATGATTCTGGGGAAATTCATTTACGTCGTGTTATTTTTGCAACTGGCCGTAGTAAAGCATGGGTCAATGGACGCCCAAGTAGTCTATCTGAACTCAAAGAATTAGGCCGTTTGCTCGTTCAGCTCTATAGTCAGCACAGCCAGCAGCAGCTGCTTGAACCACCTTATCCAAAGCATTGGTTAGATCGTTATAACAATTTTTATGCTGAAGCAAATGATGTACGTGAAGCCTATAGCACATGGCAACGTACTATTCGTTTGCATCAAGCAGCCTTAGATGCACAAGCAACCCGACTGCAACGTATTGGTACTTTAGAGCATCAAATTGAAGAGCTCGAAGAGGTCATTCAAACTGACTATAAAGAAATTGAGCAAGAGTTCGATCGCCTTAGTCATCATGAACATATCATGCAAGATTGTAGCTATAGCCTAAATGTGCTTGATGAAGCTGAGCAAAACATTACTCAAGAAATGTCTTCGATTATTCGTAGATTAGAATCCCACGCGGGCCGCAGCGAACAACTTTCCGAGATTTATAATTCTTTACTCAATGCTCAAAGTGAAATAGATGATGCAACGGCAAACTTGCGTCAATTTATTGATCGTCAAAGTTTTGATCCAGAGCGAATGGAAGAGCTCAACTCTAAACTTGAAGTTTTCCATCGTTTAGCACGTAAATACCGCACTCAACCAGAAACGCTTAAAGAAGAATACGAAGCTTGGCAAAGCGAGCTTGAGCAATTGCATCAACTTGAAGACCCAGAGACTCTGGCAGAACAAGTTGAAAAGTCACATGAGGAGTTCTTAGAGAAAGCTCAGCATTTAGACCATATTCGCCGTGAAGCTGCTGCCCCACTTGCTAAACAATTAACCGAACAAGTTAAACCTTTAGCGCTGCCAGAGGCACATTTTGAGTTTAAGTTTGAACCACTAGAGCAACCTACCGCTGAAGGCTTGAGTTTTATTCAACTATTATTTACTGCCAATAAGGGTATTCCTCCACAACCATTAGCACGAGTAGCTTCAGGTGGTGAACTTTCACGTATTGCACTTGTCATGCAAGTTATGAACGCTGAAAAAACCGAAGCAGAAGTGTTAGTGTTTGATGAAATTGATGTTGGTATTAGTGGTGGTACAGCAGAAGTTGTGGGACGTTTACTTGCTGACTTAGCCCAACATGTTCAACTTTTATGTATTACTCACCAAGCACAAGTTGCTGCTCAGTCAGATCAGCATTTATTAGTGAAGAAACAGCAAACTGATCCAGCAAGCAGTACCATTGTACAACTTGATGAAAATCAAATTATTTCTGAGTTAGCACGCATGTCAGGCGGTGTTGAAATTAATGAAACAACCTTGCAACACGCAAAACAATTACGCCAACTTAAATTTCAGGCTTCTTCAAATTAATAAAAAATGAGAGAAAAAGATTGGCGAAATCCGATTAACTCTTGTATGTTGATAAAAAGAACCTATATAGATAAAAGGGTCGAGAGACCCTCTAGTGACATTTTTTGAGGGAGAACCGCTTAGGTGACCAAACAATATCTGACTCACCGTTGTCTGATTGCCCCGCCAGAAATGGCAGATGACTTTTTCGCAAACACTGTAATTTATCTTGCCCGTCATGATGAAGAAGGTGCTCAAGGCATTATTATTAACCGCCCTTCCGGCATTCAAATTAAAGAATTACTCAATGATCTCGACATTGAAGCAGACAATGTAAATCCACATGTGGTTTTACAAGGTGGGCCATTACGTCCCGAGGCTGGATTCGTTCTTCATACTGGACAACCGACATGGCATTCATCTATCGCTGTAGGTGAAAATGTTTGTATTACCACCAGTAAAGATATTCTTGATGCGATTGCCCACAATGAAGGTGTTGGTCGATATCAAATTGCTTTAGGTTATGCGAGCTGGGGTAAAAACCAGCTAGAAGATGAAATTACACGCGGTGACTGGCTCATTTGTGATGCCGATATGGACCTAATTTTTAACCTGCCTTATGACGATCGTTGGGATGCAGCTTATAAAAAAATCGGTGTAGATCGTGCTTGGTTAGCATCTGAAATCGGACATGCTTAATGACCGAAACACAAACAAAATCGATTATGGCTTTTGACTTTGGCACTCAAAAAATGGGAATGGCGATTGGCCAGTCTTCAATTGAAAGTGCCAATCCCCTCCCTCTATTTGTGATGAAAGATGGTATTCCAAACTGGGATCAGCTCTTAAAAATCGTGAAAGAATGGCAACCTGATCTATTTTTGGTTGGTTTGCCTTTGAATATGGATGATAGCGAGTCAGAACTTTCTACACGTGCTCGCAAATTTGCGAGACGTTTACGCCATCAAACCAATATTGAAACATTAATGGTAGATGAGCGTTTAACTACACGTGAAGCACGAGAAGAACTCGGTTTCTACCAAGAGCAAGGTCGAGCAAAAAAGCTTTCGGCAGATAGTTTTGCAGCCGCCTTACTCATTCAGAGTTGGTATCGAAATCCAGTCGGTTTAACACCGTAAGAACTAAAAAAGGAAGGCTAAAGCCTTCCTTTTTTAGTTCTCGTTTTATTTCTCGATAATATGCACAGTTGCCGTACGTCCAGAGACAAAAGCAAGCTGGTTCTTTGGTGTTTCATCCAATACAATTTTCACAGGCACACGCTGCGCTAAACGAACCCAACTGAACGTTGGATTTACATTGGCAAGAAGTTTAGAGCTGCTTGAGCGTTCACGATCTTCAATACCTGATGCAATACCTTGTACATGGCCTTTAATTTTTTGGCTATCACCCATTAACTGTACACTGGCCTGATCGCCGACATGAATACGGTTTAATTTAGTCTCTTCAAAATAGCCCACAACATAGAGTTGTTTACGGTCAAGTAATGCTGCAACAGCCTGCCCAACTTGAACATAGTTACCTGGGCGCATATCAAAGTTAGATAAAGTACCATCAGCTGGAGCAATCACCGCAGCACGATGCATATTAAGCTCGGCCAAATGCAAGTTGCTCGTTGCCGCCTCAATCAGAGCCTGTTGTTGCTTAACAGTTGCTTCCGCTTGTTGAATAGCAGCTTGGAGTTGCTCATGTTCAGCATGAGATTGATCACGTGTTGCGAAAACTTGATCTTGTTCTTGTTTAGAGATAGCGCCATCCATAAGATTTGAGTAGCGGCTTGCGTTTTTCTCGGCTAACTTAATATTCGTATCCGATTTAATCAGGTTCGCTTTTGCTTGTGCTAAACCCGCCTGCGCTTGGGCAAAGGCTGCATTTGCTTTTGCTAAATCAGATTTTGCCTGCTCTACATCTAAAGCTCGGCGGGAAACATCAATTTTAAAGAGCACCTGACCTTTTTTCACAGTCTGGTTATCTTGAACCAATACTTCTGTCACAAGCCCCGCGACATCCGAAGATACTTGAATAACGTCACCACGAACTCGACCATCACGCGTCCACGGCGCTGCATTATAGTAATTCCATAAATGCACAATGGTATAGACCGCCACCATTAATGCGACAATCAAAATTACTGGACGGATGACTTTTTTCAAATCCACCTGATTCATTTCACTCACCTAACTCAATCTTTAATTTCGCAAACATCTCTACGCACCGACCCCAACAAAAATTTGATGTATTACCAAAAGTAATAAGAGGTAAAAACACAAATTAAAAATACTAGGTAATGCAACCCAGCCTTGTGCAATCAACTTATTTGTTAAAGGACTTAACCCACGGAAACAGATATATGCCAAGAGTGCTTGAACGAGCAAAGAAGGCACATAAATACCATAAACATTAAACTCACCCATTTGCTGTGGCTCCTCTCAGGGTGCTATTTTCATTCATTTGCTCTGATGAAACGTGGCACATGCTATAAGCAATATTGTTCAGTGAAATGAGTAGTCTTTGTCGCATAGTCATATCTTCAACATTTGAAGCAAGCTGTTTTAATTCAAATAACGCTCGGTAGATCCGCTCTACTAAAGCTGTCGTATCATTTTCATCGTTTTCTTTAGCTCTAAACAGCTCATCCAGATTTTGTTGCAAATCGCCAATATGCTGAGTGAGTTCAGATGCTTGAGGAAACTGATTGGCTAACTCTTGCAATCGGCTTAAATCAACAATACTACTCGACTCAATCAGGGCCTGATGAATTGAAGTTTTAATCTCGTCTGATTGCACCATTTTGCTGTTTAGAATCCCAATCCGATCTAGCATACTGCGTAGATGAACTTTAAAATCAAGACCATATGGCAGATAGATCGCTTGTCGCATGGCACGGTAATGCAAGGCTAAAATACGGCTTGCACTCGTGTCTGGTGACATGGCGCGAACAACATCAATGACAATCAAAGACACTAAAACACCTAAGATCATGGCAAATGAACTATCAAGATAAGACACTGCATCCATGCTATAAGCATTGTGCAGGTTTAGTCCCATCATGGTATTAATACCCAACACCATACCTACTGGCATCAGCATCTGGTTAGCCATCATAGACACTGCGAATAAGAACATCGGTAATAAAACCAGTCCAAGTTCCCAAAAAGTGGTGACATGCGGGAAAATACCAAATGCATAAACAAAGACTAAAACTGCTGAAGCTATACTGCCCCAGATAAAAATACGCAGAACTGGAACCGGGTTATCTAAGGCTGTTAAAATACAGGCGGTTACTGCGCCCATCTGTGCCATCATAAATCCAGCTTTCCACCCCGAAATAATCCAGACCCCAGTCACAATAAATGTAATAAGGACTGCACTGATACCGCCTCGTATTGCCACACCATGGTCACGGTGCAAACTTGGATATTTGGTCGTCATTGGGGTAATGTTGTCAGGAATTTCTTTATTACCTTGCTGAATTCGCTGCCACAAGACTTTAACGGCTAACACATTGCTAATGAAATGGCGCACATCCATTTTCATGGCTGCAACCAAAACTTGTTGGTGTGTAGAAGCCGACTCCATCAAACTTGCAAAATCACTTTCAAACTCATCAGGCAACTGCAAAATATTTTCATTAATAATCAGGTCTTTTTGCTCTAAAAACTGTACAACATGAGTTGAAAGCTGTTGCAGTTTTTCTGCATGAGTCTCGATAAATCGAAGTTCTTTAAGCTGCTTAATACGCTCAGATAAAGCGACTAGATTAGCGACCACCATTGAGATTTGATGAAGCATTTCCTGCAAGGGTTTGGTCATACCATGCAGCTCACCCTTTTCATAGCTCAAATGTACTGCCAAAGCATGAATATCTGTGGTGTCGCGAGTAATGGCAGCCAAGAGCTGAGTATTGTTCTGCTGCGAATCTATATTTAATAAATTAGCAAACAGATTCTCTGTATCTTTTAGGGTTTTGATCACCCGCTGTTTAATTGCTGAGCCAATATGCATTGGAAGAATCGTGGCAGAAACCACTGCACTTGAAATCACGCCAATCGAGATTTCTATAACCCGAGCTAAAGCAATATCGAATATATTATATTGATCAATATACGTAATCGCATTGAAGACAATCATGGCTGTCGAGTAACCCGCCAGCATAAAAGCGTAACTACGTGGAGTACGATCTAGTAACGACACATAAAGCGCAAAACCCACCCACAACGACAACACCACGGTAAATATCCAAGGTGTATTAATTAAATGTGGTGTTAGAGTTAAGGCAATCACAGCTCCGCCCATTGTCCCTACCACTCGATAGACACATTTAGAGGACACCATTCCTGAATATGGATTGGCAATAATCAGGACCGTACCAATCGACCACATCGGGTTAATCAGATCTAATTCAAACGAAACAAATAGTGCCAACATTCCGGCAATAAATGTTTTTAAGGCAAAGATCAGATCAAGCCTACTCGGGCGGAACGCCAGTATTTGCTTTAATAACATGAACTCATCTCAAATACAGATTTGAACTGATGAGCATGCCCTTCAATATTTGATCGTCTTTCTAAAGACAACACAACTTTGCCATTTGCCTCAAAGCAAATGATATGAGGAGCATCCTTCAATACAATGATTTTTCCACATCTCGCCTGATTGGCAGAGATGATTTCAGTTTGGGCGCCATTTAAACGGCCAAGCTTTGGAAAGAAGAGGTATCAAGAAATCAATCTGGAACCGACCAATTTCTCGATTAGATATTTTGTTTGGCAATTTTTTCAAAATAAAGCGATTTAGTCAACTAAAATATCTCTATTTGATAATTTGATATATTTTTTAATTATCGTATATGATGTATAAGCCCAGAGAAGTTTTCTCTTTGTCAGAGTAAAATACTCAAATCAGGCATTTATTTTAGAATTGAGACAAATCTTCTTTTTTTCTGTTATAAAAACTCAAAGATGACTCGTTGTTAAAGGATACGAACAAGACATTATGGCAATTTCAAGTTTTGGCAAAATTTTAACCGTACTGGACCTATTTTCAGTTTCGCGTCCAATCATTAATGTCGATATTATTTGCGAAGAACTTGGCTTGTCCAAACCAACGAGTTACCGTTACCTCAAAGAGCTAGTCTCAGCTGATCTATTAAAACGCATTAATGGAACCTCTGGCGATTATACCTTAGGCTCAAAAATTGCAGTTCTTGACTATATATCTAGAACAACCGACCCACTGGTTCAAATCAGCACACCGTTTATGCGAAATATTGTAGAGCGCACTGAACTGTGCTGTTTGCTTACCTATTTAAATGATGACTATTGCATTGACATACATCATGAAATATTTAAAGACACTGAGCTACTTTCATATGGGCGAGGCTGCCCAAGACCAATTTATGTTGGATCATCTCCAAAAACAATGGTTTCGCATTTAAGTAAACAACGCATGCAAGACTACTACCACCGTTACCAGCAAGAATTAAAACAATCAGGTTTTGCTGAAGATGAACCGAGCTTTATTCAACGTATGCGTAAAATTAAAAAACAAGGGTTCTATTTCTCACAAGGTGAGATTGACCCAAATGTTTCAGGTCTAGCGGTTCCTATTCGTTTTTCAAACAAAGAAGTACCTTTAGCTTTGACTTTAGTTGCCTCTAAAAATCGTTTTGATTTTTTAAATGTTGAAAAGCTCATCGAAATTTTGCAAGAAAATGCAGCACTTATTGAACAACGTTTTATGGAATTATCTGAAAAAGGTGAAATCTAAAACTCCACCTTATGATAATTTAAACTTTTCTTACACTTTAAAACATTGAATATATCACAATATTCTCATATTATGATTTTAGCTCCTATTGATGATTCTTTTCATCAGCAGCTCATCAGTAGAAGCATCCCCCTCAGAGGAATAAGCTCATGCTGCCATCATGGGCTTTTTTCTTGCCCGCTTTTTAATGAAGGTTATAAAAACTTAAATTGCCGAAAAGTAAGATTAATACGTGGTTGTAAAATCTTTGTTGAGCGATTTAAACGGTGTTGCCAATATTGTTGAGTCTCACCACGCATCACAATGAGTTGGCCTGGCTGTAGCCACAATTCAACTTTCTCTTTACTTTGAATATGTCTAAAAGAAAATTTACGGGTAGCACCAAAGCTTAAAGAAGCGATTGTTGTCGTTCTTGCCAAAGAAACATCCGAGTCACTGTGCCAAGCCATTCCTTGGGTTCCATCTTCATAAAGATTTGCCAAACAAGAATTAAATTTTTCTGAAAGTATTTGTTCTACCTGTTGTTTTAGTTTGGCGAGTGCTTTGTCCCACGGCAAAGAATCACGTGCGACACCCGAATATTTATATTGATAGTAGTCATCTCCATACCATGCAACTTTTCGAGCTGTAATAAAGTGCTTGCCATACAACTTAGCCTCGTCATGTTTCCATGCGAGGTGTTGATAAAGGTAGTGAAAATATTGTTCAGCTTCTTCAGGGCTTAAAATACAACCATAGTCCTGAACTTCACCATCATAGGGTAATAAATTCTCACAAGGCTCTGGAGAAAATAAATCCAAGGTCATACGGTCTCTCCGTGTTGCTTTGACATCTCCCAAGCTAACAATGCCAATTTACGCCCTTTTTGCCAATGATATTCTCCGACCATCCCTGTGGCACGAATCACTCGATGACAGGGAATCAGATATGCAATCGGATTTTGTCCAATTGCTGTAGCAACGGCTCTAACTGCTTTAGGCTTCCCAATTTGCTCTGCAATATCTTGATAAGTACGCAATTGGCCTTCTGGAATGGTGAGTAATGCTTCCCATACTTGTAGCTGAAATGGAGTTCCAGCCAAATTAAGTGGAAGTTTTTGCTGTAAGTGTTCTGAAAAATCCTGTTCAAACCACTTTGCAATTTGTTGATGCCAAATCGGTGACTGATTTTTCAATTGAGCTTTCGGAAAGTACTGTTTAATTAGTTGTTCAATATTGTCGTGAGTTTCGATAAACCGTATAGAACATATTCCTTTTTCACTACTGACCACCAACAACTCACCGAAGGGACTTGTCTCAACCGAATAATTAAGAATAACGCCTTCGCCTTTTTGTTTATATTCCCCAGGCGTCATCCCTTCAAGCTGAATAAACAGATCGTGTAAACGTCCTGTGCCAGATAAACCCGTATTTAAAGCGGTTTCCAATAAACTCCGTTGTTGCAACAGATGATATTTGGCCTGTTGCAAGCTCATATATTGCACAAATTTTTTCGGGCTAATCCCTACCCATTCTTGAAACTGGCGTTGAATATAGCTTGGGCTTAAATTCATATGACTCGCAACATCGTCCAGACTGGGTTGCTGGTCTAGATGTTCATATAAATATTCAATCACAGTGGCAATTACAGCAAATTGCCGAGAAGAAAGCATTTGCATGTGTCACCTCCTTAGCACTTATATCTTACATTAAAGTAGCCAAAGCCCTATGACGACCCGATTCTTGCACTCTTCAAAAATAAAAAAGCCTTTCATTGTAGAAAGGCTTAATCTTTCAATATGCACTTAAGGCTGCTTTAAATAAGGCCAAGCTGCTTTGAGGTAAATAAACATTGACCATAGAGTTAAAATGACCGCTGTATATAACAAAGCATAGGCAAGCATTTCTAAAGGCTGCCAATTAAGTAAGAACACACTAATGGCAATCATCTGAAAGGCTGTTTTATATTTACCTACAGTCGATACTGCCACACTGGTTCGTGCGCCAAGTTCTGCCATCCATTCACGTAAAGCAGAAACTGTAATTTCACGTGAAATAATCACAATTGCTGCAAAAGCCATTGAGATCGTTGGATTCCACTGTACTAAAACAATCAGTGCAGCCGCCACCATGAGCTTATCTGCAACTGGATCTAAAAAACGGCCAAATGCTGAAGTCTGGTTTAAAGTTCGTGCCAAATAGCCATCAAACCAATCGGTAATAGCAGCAAACACAAAAATAGCCGTCAAGATAATATGACGACTCATACTTCCTTCGTGCTCACCAATACCCATTGCAGGCGGCCAATACGCGATCACCAAAAATACAGGAATAAGCGCAATACGCGCTAATGTTAGGATATTTGGGATATTCAGGATTCGCCCTGTGGTCATAAACACCGCCAATTAAGTCTTCATGCATCTTGTAACAGACAAAAATACTTTCTTCAATATTGTATCTATCTGTAACAGCCACTTTATACGAAATATATGAATCGAGGAAGTGGACTGCTTAGGTAAATACCGTAACAGTTTGCCGTAAAATTGCAATTAAATGATCATTTTGGTCCCAAAGATAGGCATATTCTGTGGAATAACCTTCACCTGCATATTCAGTTACCACTTTATATTTAAACCAATCACACAATTGATGTTGGAACGGATGGACATAGGTAATGTGCCAAGTTAAAGAACTTGCAGGAGCAACTTGCTTAAACATCGGCAATACACCAGGTGGCCAAATATCCATCAAGACAATTAAATTTGGCAAAGTCATTTGACGATTTTCATACTTATCGGGATTAAACCTTGACCATCCTCCAAAGTCAGCATACTGACTTCCTGTAACAGGATAATGACCTTCTGCCCAGCATACATCAAAATGTTGATAGCATTCTGGCATTTGTCTAGCAAAAGGAATAGGTTGTAACTCTTCAGGTTGCCTATAAACTGGAACGATAGGCTCATGTCGCACTTCAATATTCGACGCACGCGGCACACCAAAGCTCGCAACCAAAATCGTTTGTACCGCACCATCTTGCCATAAACGGGTTTCAAGCGTAGTGACCGACTTTCCTTCCCTTAAAATTTCAATAGTCAATTGGGCAGCTCCCTGCTGTACAGGGCCCACGAAAGTAACACTACAACTTAATAATCTTTTATTTGGATCTTGAATATTGCAGCAGGCTTTTTGCATGAGTAGGCCAGCAACAAGACCACCAAAAACAGTTCGCCCCTGCAACCACCCTTCAGGTATTTCAATCCATTCCTTTTGTTTTATTTCTTCAAATAATTGCAGTAATGACATTCACTTCCCTAAAGCACTCTGACTTTTGATGAAACATTTTTCATCATTTTAAAGGGAAAGTGAATGATCATTCTTGTACTTATATCCCAACTATTTGGTCACTCGGCATAGAAACCTATCTTTATTCATGCAGAATTTTATAAATCGTTCTTGCCATCATTTCACCAAAACCAGGCACAAGAGTAAGCTCTTTTTCAGATGCTTTTAAAACACCTTGAATCCCACCAAAATGGGTTAATAAATCTCGACGGCGCTTTGGCCCTAACCCTGGAATTGCTTCTAAAACTGAGGTACTTCGGCGTTTATCACGTTTAGCACGATGCTTGGTAATCGCAAAACGATGGGCCTCATCACGCACCTGCTGAATTAAATGCAATGCCTTATGGTCTTCTGGTAACTGGATTTTTGTGCCGTCGGTAAAATGCAGGGTTTCAAGTCCGGGTTTACGCCCTTCACCTTTAGATACACCCACCATAAAAGCGTCTAGCCCAAGCTCTTGCATGACCTCCATTGCCATATGGAGCTGGCCTTTACCACCATCAATCAACAGTAAATCAGGCAATATGGCTTTTTTATAACGACGTGTTAAAGCTTGACGCATAGCAGCATAATCATCGCCTGCTGTAATGTCTTGAATGGCAAATTGGCGGTAGTCACGTTTACGCGCCCCGCCTTGGTCAAACACGACACATGAAGCAATTGGAGCTTCACCCATGGTGTGACTAATATCAAAACACTCAATACGATCGATAGGTCTTCCTACCACTTGTTCTAATTGATGGAAACGTTCATTAAGTTCTAAATGATTACTCAATTGCCCTTTAATGGCATGTTGAACATTCATTTCAGCTAACTCTAGCCACTCGGCACGAGTTTCTCGAACATTACTCTTAATCTGAACTTTTTTGCCAAACTGCTGTGCCAGCGCTTCCTCTAATTCTTTACAGTCAGGCAAAGCAATATTTACGATAAGCTCATTGGGAACTTCATCTGCAACTTGAAAGTAAAAGTTCGCCATAAAGTCACTAAGCATTTGCCCAAGATCATCACCGAGCATGTCTGGGAAATAACTTTTTCCACCCAGCATTCGCCCATTGCGTACATACATAATTTGCACGCATGTAACGCCTGCCTGATATGCAATTGCCAGAATATCCGCTTCGCCTTTGACTTTAAATACGGCTTGTTGGGCTTGTACTTCACGCAATAAAGATAAACGATCACGGTAAAAAACAGCTTTTTCAAATTCAAGCTCAGCCGCTGCTTGTTCCATTTTGGCAATGAGCTCTTGATTAAGCTCTTTGGTATCACCTTGCAAAAAGCGAATACTATTATTAACGTCTTCTTTATAATCTTCGGGTGAAATTAAACCTACACACGGGGCCGAACAACGCTTGATTTGATACTGCAAACATGGACGTTTACGCTGTGAGAAATAGCTATTTTCACACTGACGCACATTAAAAAGTTTTTGTAAAACCAGTAATGTATCACGTGCACTATAGGCACTTGGGTACGGGCCAAAAAACTTACCAATTTGGTGTTTTCCTTTGCCACGCCCGCTCGCAAGCCGAGGATAAGGCTTATCAGCCGAAACAAAAATATAGACATAAGACTTATCGTCCCGCAGCATAATGTTATACGGCGGACGATGTTGTTTAATTAAATTTTGTTCTAAGAGTAAAGCTTCAGTTTCTGAACGAGTAACCAAAGTTTCAATATCATAAATTCGTGCAACTAAAGCTTGTGTTTTAGGATGCTCAATCGTTTTAACAAAATAACTCGACACCCGATTTTTTAGGTTTTTTGCTTTGCCGACATATAACAATTCACCCTCCTTCCCTAGCATTTTATAAACACCTGGAAGCTGGGTCATGTTGGCTAAAATTTTTTCAATATGAGGACGAGCGTTTTGATTCACTATTGGCATGCATGGCTTAATACTGAATACCTAATGTGATGTTTTCACCCCTAATTTTCAAGTGCTTTACTGTGCTAGAACATAAATTTGGAAAGCAATTTAAATATGGTCCGACAGATTGTGTCGTACTCGCTTAAGAATCTAGACGATAGTAACTATATTTAACGTCTTTTTCTTTGTAGACCGCATAGGTTTTTTGACGAAAATCCGAGAACCAACCATTGCCCGTATAGCCTGCAATATGACCATAGGTGTGACCACTAGTCCGCTCAATAATGTAAATGTCACCTTCTTGTGGACGGTTAAAAGCAGGTTTAATTTTCTTATAACCATTCTTTTCTAGCGTTTGCCCCCAATCAGAAGCAGCTACAGGATGCTTTGACACATCTGCTCCAGCCGCTTGTAGAGCAATGCGAATATTTTTGGCGCATTTCTCTTTACTATGGTTGGCAGAGATACTTTCAAGCTTACTGGAGAACTTATGCAAATTAATATTTTGGTCTTCAGTTTTATGATTTTTAGTTCTAGATCGCTTAGATTTTTCAGTTGTCGAAGCTGCTTGTCTTAACATCACTTTTGTTTTTAAATCGCCTTGAGAACTTTCTTCTTTTCTCTCTTCGATATGATGAACATGTGCATGAGCTGCGTGATGAGCATGAGCCATTTTAAAACCTACTTCCGCTGACCAGTCTTCGAAAAAACCGCGCCATTGTAGAATCAAAATTGCTTATTGGCTCTTAATAGTTGTAACAAATTACCAGCACTGTGAAATAGGTCACAAAATTTAATAAAGGTTAATTTCTATGAATAATAAAGAATTTGTCAAAGAAATTATAAATACTGTTTCAGATAAATATATCGATACTTATCAACAGATTTATTCATCTACCTTAATCGATAATAAAATTAAAAAAGATCCCTACTGGTTTGATGCTCTCACTTTTTATCAATCTTTATCTCAAAAAGATAAGGAAACCTTATTTAAAATCATTAAACAGACTACTATTGATACTACAAGTACAATTTTAGGGATTATTGATGGTCCTGTGAGCTTAAATCAGATCTCTGGTGACTTTACACTGACATATACAGAAAATGAGAAGACAGTAATTTTAAATGGAGATCTACAAGATGAATTCCTTACCCAAATAACAGAAAGAGACATATCACAATGATATATAAGGAATTATAACAAGGGGAATATAGTTATGAGATTAAAAACAAAAGATTATTTATAAAAACTCAAAAAACGAGAAAATCAAATTAATACTAGAATTTTGGGCAGAAGAATATAATATTGAATCAAATTCTGAAGTAGAGATTATTTTTGAAGGCGATATAGAAAAAGGATATTTAATGATTGAATCAGAGATAAATCGTGTTGTCATCTATGGTTGGTAAGGAAGTCTTATTCAAGTTTTCAAAAATGGTAAACTTATTGACTAATCATTTTATTAAGAATCTATTCCTTATAACAGGCTATTTTAGCTCAAAATAAAAAACGCCCTTTCGGGCGCTTTAATTAAAATACATATGGTCGAACAAAAATCAGGAAGAAAATCCCAAGCATCAAGAACCATTTTAAGAAGTAATACAACTTACGGTTCTTAGCTTTTAAAGCCTTAGCTTTAATACGAATTTGATAGACATAACCAAAAGCTTTATTTAGGCCACCTGTTTGGTCGCCTGTTTCATTCGGTGAACTTGCCGCAGTCATCACATTACGACCAAACCAATGGTTGAAACGCTCCATCCATTTTACTTTCATTGGACGTTCAACGTCTGCAAAGAAAATAATACGGTTTTGATCAGTCTTATTTTCAGCATAGTGAATATAAGTTTCATCAAACACAACACTTTGACCATCACGCCAAGAATATCTTTCGCCATCGACGTCAATAAAACAACGATCATCATTTGGTGTAATTAGACCTAAGTGATAACGCAATGAACCTGCATACGGATCACGGTGTCTTACCAAACGGCTGTCAGGTGCAAGTTCGGTAAACATTGCTGCTTTAATTGTCGGCAATGTTTTAAGAAGTGCTGTAGTTTTTGGGCAAAGCTCAGCAGCAGATGGATGACTCGATTCATACCATTTAAGGTAAAAACGCTTCCAACCTGTTTTAAAGAATGAGTTAAAACCTAAGTCATTATAGGTACTTGAAGCTTTAATTCCGCCTTGGTTATATAATGCCTTCGCTTCATCACGAATCATTTCCCAATTTTCATCCAGCACTTTTAAATCTTTAAAATGCTGTGTGTCGATATAAGGCTGATTCGGCACCTTTGAAAAGATGTACATTAAAAAGTTAATCGGTGCGAGCAAGGTTGAATGGTCAAAAAATTGACGATAAAACGAGTGACGCACTTTGCCGCGATGTTGGATATACAATGCTGATATCACAAAAATCGCTAATATGATCCACTTAATCATATTGCTACTCTTTCAAAAGATTAGGGGCAACTTCACCTTATATTTAAGGAGAGAGAAACCGGAAGTTTATTTAATTGGCGCAAATTTTAACAAAATTGACTTAGAAAAAGCGAATGTAAAAAAATTAAGTCAAATAATAGACAGCGCTGTTGTAATAAAAATTTTAAATATAGTGTATTTTTCCATAAATTTAAGGAAGTTAAAATTTATTACTATTATTACTGTTATTTACAGATGATCCCACTAACAATTGACATTTTTGACAAAAAATTAACTTTTAAAACTTATTCGTTTTTATATAAAAATTTGATAATTCCAATGCTTTATCAAGAAAAAGTTAAATTAAAACAAATGTCTTTCGTTATTAGCTATCTTTATGATTTCTTTTATGCATTTCATATAGATGAATTGAATAATAAATAAGATGACCCTTGCGTCACGGCTTGATACAACTTGTCAGGTTTTTTTTAGATATAGTTATCGTAAGATTAGCGAAGCATAAATGTGTACCTAAGATGTGCACACGCTTCATAACATCAACTTAGAAGTCCTCCAAAACTAAGGAGATCAGGCATGATCCACGCTGGCAATGCCATTACCGTCCAAATGCTTTCGGACGGAATTGCAGAATTCCGCTTTGACTTACAAGGTGAGTCGGTCAATAAATTTAACCGTGCAACAATTGAAGATTTCCAAGCTGCTATTGCTGCGGTAAAAGCAAATAATGATATTAAAGGCTTAGTTGTTACCTCGGGCAAATCGACATTTATTGTTGGGGCAGACATTACCGAATTTGGTGAAAACTTCGCACAAGGCGAAAAAGCAATTGTTGACTGGCTTATGCCTGTTCACGAAATCTTCAATAGCTTTGAAGATTTAGAAATTCCAAAAGTTGTTGCTATTAACGGTATGGCGTTAGGTGGCGGTTTTGAAATGTGTTTAGTTTGTGACTATCGTGTGATGTCAGAAGCTGCACAAGTGGGCTTACCGGAAATTAAACTTGGTATTTACCCAGGTTTCGGCGGTAGCGTA
Organism: Acinetobacter sp. V104_13; assembly: GCF_031798995.1. NCBI lineage: Bacteria > Pseudomonadati > Pseudomonadota > Gammaproteobacteria > Moraxellales > Moraxellaceae > Acinetobacter > Acinetobacter sp. V104_13. The sequence goes on from NZ_JAVQNP010000013.1 coordinate 25,839, forward strand.
CGTTTAAGCCGTCTGATCGGTATCGACAACGCGGTTGAATGGATGGCGATGGCTGCTCCTAAAAAACCGGCTGCTGCCCTAAAAGATGGTGCGGTAGATGCGGTTGTAGCTGCTGATAAATTACTTGAAGCTGCAACTGACTTAGTTAAGCAAGCAATTTCTGGTCGTTTAAACTGGAAAGCAAAACGTCAAGAAAAGCTTGAAGCTGTAAAATTGAACCCACTTGAACAAATGATGGCGTTCAATACTGCAAAAGGTGCAGTACTTGCTAAAGCAAATCCTGCTCAATACCCTGCTCCAAAATTATTACTTGATTCATTACAAGCAGGTGCAAGCCTTGCGCGTGACGAAGCATTAAAAGCTGAAGCGGAAGGTTTTGCAAAAGCTGCGATTACGCCACAAGCTGGTGCATTGATTGGTTTATTCCTCAATGACCAAGTTGTTAAGAAAACTGCTAAAAAATATGAAAAAGGTGCACACCCTGTAAACCAAGCAGCTGTACTTGGTGCTGGTATCATGGGTGGTGGTATTGCTTACCAAGCGGCAAGCAAAGGTACACCAATTATCATGAAAGATATTGGTAATCCACAACTTGCTTTAGGTATGAAAGAAGCGAACAGCTTGTTAACCAAACAAGTTGAACGTAAGAAAATGAAACCTGCGCAAATGGGTGAAACGCTTGCACGTATCCGTCCTACTTTAAGCTACGATGAGTTTAAAGAAGTTGACATCGTGATCGAAGCAGTTACAGAAAATCCAAAAGTAAAAGAAATGGTACTTGCGGATACTGAGAAGAATGTTCGTGAAAATACGATTATTGCTTCTAATACTTCTACGATTTCAATCACGCGTTTAGCAAAAGCATTACAACGTCCTGAAAACTTCGTTGGTATGCACTTCTTCAACCCAGTTCACATGATGCCGCTTGTAGAAGTTATTCGTGGTGAAAAGACTTCTGAAGAAGCGATTGCAACTACTGTTGTTCTTGCTCAAAAAATGGGTAAAACACCGATCGTTGTAAACGACTGCCCAGGATTCTTGGTTAACCGTGTATTGTTCCCTTACTTTGGTGCGTTCGACCTTCTTGTAAAAGATGGCGCAGACTTCCAACAAGTTGACAATGTAATGTCTAAGTTTGGCTGGCCAATGGGTCCTGCTTACCTCATCGATGTTGTTGGTATCGACACAGGTGTACATGGGGCAGAAGTCATGGCTGAAGGTTTCCCAGACCGTATGAAGCCAGACTTTAAAGGTTCAATCCAAGCAATGTACGAAGCTAAACGCCTTGGTCAAAAGAATGACGTTGGTTTCTACAAATACGAACTCGATAAGAAAGGCAAAAAAGCAAAAACTGTTGATCCAACAGCGTATGAAATCATTGCTCCTTTCGTAACGGGTGAGAAACGCGAGTTTGATAACCAAGAAATCATTGACCGCATGATGCTTGCTTTCTGTAACGAAACAGTTCGTTGCTTAGAAGACAACATCGTTGCAACTGCTGCTGAAGCAGACATGGCAATGATTATGGGTGTAGGTTTCCCTCCATTCCGTGGTGGTCCATGTCGTTATATCGACCAGACTGGTGTTGCTGAATACGTTGCACTTTGCGACAAATATGCACACTTAGGTAAGGCTTATGAAGCGCCACAAATGTTGCGCGACATGGCTGCTAACAACAAAAAATTCTACGGTTAAGGAGCAACGTGAATGGCTACTTTAAATCCACGTGACGTTGTCATCGTTGATGGCGTACGTTCTGCAATGGGTAAAACCAAAAACGGTATGTTCCGTAATGTACGTGCTGACAGCTTATCTGCTGAATTGGTTCGTGCACTCGTTGCCCGTAACCAGTTTGATGTAAACGAAGTTGAAGACCTGATCTGGGGCTGTGTAAACCAGACTCTAGAACAAGGTATGAACATTGGCCGTAACATCGGCTTATTGGCTGACTTGCCAAAAACTGTTGCTGGTCAAACAGTAAACCGTCTTTGTGGTTCTTCTATGCAAGCGCTTCATACTGCTGCTGCACAGATTGCAACAAACCAAGGTGATATTTTCATTATTGGTGGTGTAGAGCACATGGGCCACGTAGGTATGATGCATGGCATCGACCTAAACCCAGAAGCATCTAAACACTATGCAAAAGCATCTAACATGATGGGCTTAACTGCTGAAATGTTAGGTCGCATGAATGGCATTAGCCGTGAAGAGCAAGACGCTTTTGGTGTTGAATCTCACCGCCGTGCTTGGGCTGCAACTCAAGAAGGTCGTTTCAAAAATGAAATCGTTGGTGTTGAAGGCCACGATGCTAATGGCTTTAAAATCCTTTGCGACATCGACGAAGTAATTCGTCCAGATGCAAACCTTGAAGCGTTCAAAGCATTACGTCCTGTATTTGACCCGAAAGGCGGTACTGTAACTGCGGCTACATCTTCAGCTTTGTCTGATGGTGCTTCTGCAATGTTACTTATGTCTGCTGAACGTGCCCAAGCGTTAGGTTTAAAACCACGCGCTGTAATTCGCTCTATGGCAGTTGCAGGCTGTGACGCAGCAATCATGGGTTACGGTCCAGTTCCAGCAACTCAAAAAGCGCTTAAACGTGCTGGTTTAACGATGGCTGATATTCAAACTATCGAGTTAAACGAAGCATTTGCTGCTCAAGGCTTATCAGTAATGAAAGGCTTAGGTATTTATGACAAGCAAGACATCATTAACTTAAATGGTGGCGCGATTGCTTTGGGTCACCCACTAGGTTGTTCTGGTGCGCGTATCACCACTACGTTGTTAAACGTAATGGAACAACAAGATACTCAAATCGGTCTTGCGACCATGTGTATCGGCCTTGGTCAAGGTATTGCAACAGTGATCGAACGTGTTTAATTAACACCAAGATAAAAAAATCCCCGCTCAATGCGGGGATTTTTATTTTAACGTCCTTTTAAACCATCTTGAATTTGCTGTTGTAATTTTATGAGGTCGCTAAGGTTAACTTTCATCGTACCCTCACGATAAGCATCGACATTACTTCGATTAATATTCAAATCTTTTAACATTACAAAAATGCCGTTCGTTGGATCAGAAGACTGTATTCCACCCGCTACCGCTAAAATGTATTGTTGTAAGAATGGAGAAAGCTGGGACAAATCGGGCTGTGCCATAACTGGCTGATAATCTACTGTCGTCATGCCTTCAGGGACTAAAGCATTTTGTATATCATAATGCGTTTTATACTCATGATGTTGAAGAGCCTGACGCACTTTTTTATCTTCTTGGAAGGGTACAAATCCTACCTCTTCACGTAGCTCAGATTCAGCCATAACGCGAATTGTTGGTAAAGTCGCTACTTCCTCTGCTTGAACAGTCGGTAAACCCATAAAAGCAAATGCAGCAATGAAGGCTGATTGTTTTAGAAAGTTCATAACTTGCTCCAAAAATCACTCACCTTATTTCAACTAAAAGATGATGATTAAATTAAAAGTATCTATAAATAGGCTACAACAAAGTCGAATTTGATTCAGTAATGCTCAGATAAACGGTAAATATAATTAAAATTTTTAATGTAATAGTAAAAGACTTTATTTATTCAAGAATGAAATTTATATAAAACACTCTATAACTTGGACAAAAGAAAAGTGTTCAGATTATAGAGTGCAATTTAACTTATTGGTTTTATTTGCTCTCTAACATCTCTTTTAAAGAATTCACGACTTGCGGAAATTTCGTATAACCTTCTCTACCCAAAAAATGCCCACCATTAGGAACAGTAATGTACGGTGCATCAATTTCTTTCGCCAATTCAATAGTCAGTTTTGGGGGAACTAAATCATCATTATCGGACAAATACACCAGCTTTTTCTTTATGCCCTTAAAGTAATTTGTATCGACCTTACTCTTCGTTATATAACTATTAAGAACAGAAGAATCTGAAATTAGACCAGAAAATCCGGATACTAAAATCATCCCTCCAATATTTTGATAATCATGTCTTTGCAAAAAGTGCAGTAACGTAATCACCCCTAAACTGTGCGCAACAAAATAGGTATTCTCATCCACCTTAGGGATCTGTTGATCTAAAACTTTCTGCCATGCATCTACGTCCGGATTCTCAGAATCTGGAAATGGAATTAAAGTAACCGTTGTATGATCATCTTCTATTTGATGTTTTAAATCTAGAAACCAATGATCATCTATAGAAGCAGAGTAACCGTGAAGCACAAATATTTGACGCATGTTCTTCTCCTGAAGTTCAAGTGTTTTGGCATTTGCAACAAATGACATTAATCCGAATAACACCAATAAAATGAGTTTTCTGATCATTGAACAAGTACCATTTTGAAAGATAAAAACATGCTAAACTATGACATCACTGTTAAGGTCAACCCCATTTTATGAACTTAGCTAAAGTTGCCGAGCTCACAAAAGTAAGCCCTCGTATGCTGCGTTATTACGAGAGCTTAGGGCTTATACGGCCTCTTCGAGCGAGTAATAATTATCGAAGTTATACGCAAAAAGATATTGAAAATATTAAGAAAATTAAAATATTAAATGATGCAGGGATGCACTTAAAAGATATTCAGGTCTTGCTACCTTGTTTTGATTTAGATGAACGTGTATTTACACTGTGTTCAGTGGTTCGAGAAAAACTGCAAACCGAGCTCATGCATGTCTCTGAGCAGTTAAACAAACTGCAAACTTCTCAAAGTTTATTACAATCTTTTTTAACCAAAGGAAAAGCCGAGAGCACCAAATCATAATATTTGATGCTCATACTCTGCTTATTCTTTTAAATCTCCTTCGAGTGAAGCTACATTCCTTTTCTTAATTTTTTCAATTTTTGCATTTAGCTTTAGAACATCTTGATAAAGCCCATTAAACTTTTTGACCTGAGCATTTTCATGAAAAAGAATCATCTGATCTTTCTTCTGCCATTCATAATTTTTTAAAAGTTTAAACATTTCTTCTGCTTTATCTAAAATTTGTAGCTCAATCATAAAAATTGCATGGTCTTGATCTGCTTTTTGCTGAGTTCCCAATTTCATTTCAAGAAGTTGCCTCATCTCTGCATCAACCGATAGTTCTTGAACCTTTGCTAAGAAAGTCTTATGAATCTTTTCATATTCACTCTGATACTGATCTGATGCTTTACGGACATCGGCTAGCATCTTTTCGGTTTCTGCATACTTCTGTTTTTTATCAATATCTAAACGGTCCACATTTAAGAAAGTATCCCATTTGGCTGCTTTGAGTTCTCTTAAGTATGCATTACGTGCATTAATATTTTGAATCCAATAACTTAAAAGGAATTCTGAAATTTGCTTATAGTGTCCTGCCAAACGCTTATCGTGAATATCAAGCTGGACGGGTTTAGACCAGTCTTGTGCTTGTTCGTAAAGCTGATTCATTTTTTCAGTCATGACGACATCAAACATTTGACTACTGTCTTTGGCTTGCTGCTGTTTGATGTGCTGATAGGTGAAAAAAACAATGCTTGTGATAACAATCAGACTTGCAATCGCAATCAAAACTCGGCGCATACACACCTCCTATTTCCCTTCTTATAGTTTTGCTCTTTATAGTTATAAAATAGAGCTTATTCTTCTTTATATGCCATTTATTTCACAATACGCAACACTGTATTCGCTACTCAAAGCTTTAAATCCTTATCCATCATCCCTATTATGATGGGTAATTAAAATTTATGAGATTCTCCCATGCGTGTTGATGTCTGGTCTGATGTAGTTTGCCCTTTCTGTTATATCGGCAAAAAACGCCTTGAACATGTAGCTGCTGAAGCAGGTATTGATCTTGAAATTCACTGGCATAGTTTTGAATTAGATCCTGATGCGCCAGCAAAACATGACACTTCAAATACTGAGCGTCTGGCTAAAAAATATGGCCGTACCTATGAAGAGATGGAAGAAATGGAGCGCAACATTGCGGCCATGGCTGCTTCTGAAGGTATTGATTTCCAATGGCAAAAGGCGAACTCAGGCAATAGTTTCAATGCACACCGTATTATTCACCTTGCGCAAAGCAAAGGTTTAGGTAATGAAGCTAAAGAAGCTTTTTTCCATGCTTATATGACCGAAGGTCTCGCAATTGGCGAACGTGAAGTTGTAGAAGAAATTGCATCTCGTATTGGTTTAGACAATGCTGAAGTTGAATACGTACTAGATACCAACGAACTATCTGACTTTGTCCGCCATGATGAAAAAATTGCACGTGAGCAGCTTAATGTAACTGGCGTGCCATTTTTTGTATTCGACCAAAGAATTGCGCTTGCTGGCGCTCAACCTCGTGAAGTCTTTTTACAAGTTTTGGAAAAAGCACAAATCAAAGCAAATACTGAAGAAGTCGAGCAAGATGATGCGGCTGTTTGTACCGATGAAACTTGTGATGTTCCAAAGAAATAAATGAACACAATTAAAACGTGATCAAATCGCATGTTTTATCATCATTTTAGCAATAGAGCGTTCTAAAAAAAGAACTATCTAATTGCTAAAAATCAGTTTATTATTGCCGCTTAGAATATTCGCGCTGTAATGTTCTGTTTTTTATGTGTTTAATGATCGGAATTTGAAGTTTCCTTGATCTATCATCCCCCTTCACTGGGGGATTTTTTTGGCTAAAAATAATCGCTAATAGCTTAAACTTTTTCATTTATTTCAAATATGTAAAAAAAGTTAAATTTACTTAACTTTTGTGTCCCCCTCTTGATTTTATTAGAAAAATCAACAAAAGTGGAAACAACAACAAAACATAAAGATAGATATGAAAACATTTCATGTAATGCCGTACCGGCAGCTTTTTGCACTTTTAACGATTGGATTTGGTTCAGTATGCATCGCTCATGCAGAGACCGCCTCTTCTTCTGCAAACCAACAAGTAGGAAGTACATCATCTGGAGTACAAACTGAAGTCACCACGGACGAAAATCTCTTAGATCAAATTCCGCGTTGGGTAGACGCAACCCCAACCATTTTTCCAGAGCAGTCTAATGAGCCTATTGTTCCGCCTACCGAACAAACCGAAGATCAAACCTGGGTTGATCGTAAGCAAAAGAAAATTCGTAATTGGGCCGATCGTACTTCTGAAAAAATTGATAATTGGTTTGGTGAAGTTGATCCACAAAAACCAGCTACTGCAACCATTCGGGTTATGGTTGACAACTATTGGAATGAATACGACAACTTTGAAATTAAGCCCAGAATTCGCGGTAAGATTAAGCTCCCTACGCTAGAAAAACGTTTAAGCGTGGTATTTGGTGATGACTCTTTAGATAATGAATTTAATAACAGCCCAGCCAATATTAACCAAAACCCAAATCAAGACTCTAATAAGAAGTTAGATGGTAAGCAAACTCGAGATGACAACAGCTCAATTGCTTTGCGTTGGTCAAATTTCTCGAAAAAACTGCCTTTTGAAACCGATGCAGACTTAGGTATTCGTTCTGGAGACGATATTTATGTTCGTTTAAAAGCATCGAGAGATTGGCAACTTCGTAATGATTTTAAGTTTTATGCTGAACAAATTTATCGTTACGGCATAGATAGCGAAAACTATTTACGTACTAATCTTGAACTTACCCATGCTAGACCGAATCAACCGATTTTATCCAATCAGTTCAGCCTTACCTATGCCGATGATCAGGATGATGATCTAGCTTGGGAAAACCGAACATTCCGCGAACACAGTTTCTTTGCAAATAACCGTTTTAATTATGGGATTTATACAAGTGGTTATTACAACGACAATGACTTACGTTTAAACAGTTGGGGACCGTTTGTTTCATGGCGCCAGCCCGTTTTACGTGAATGGTTCTTTGTACAAGGCGATGTAAATTACTTTAATGACCACCGCGAAGACCGTAATCATTTTGTCAGCACCTTCTTGCGTTTAGAAGCACTTTTCTAAGCTAGCCAACGTCACCTTGGACCTCATCCAAGGTGATAAATAACAAAATATTTTTAAATAAAATTTTAAGATTAGCCTACTAAAGTACTGTTCTAATTTTATTTTTGATTCCTTATCTTTAAAAATGAATCAATTTTCTTCTTCTCCATTTCAAAATAAATCGGCAGTCTTCATTTGTATTTATAGTTTAGGTCTATTAGCTTTACTTCCCCATTCTCAATTTTTTTATCACTCTCTAAAATATAAAAGGTCACGGCGTTATCCCTACTCTTCTACGAGTTTCGCTCAAGTAAAAGGACAATCGCTTTCACTCTCTCCTTGTGAAGTAGAGACAAACAATACTTTATCTGATGCAGCTTTAATTCAAGAACTTATGGCTGTGTTCGGAAATGATACTTTATGGAAACGTGCGACTCAGCCTGAACATCCTTATAAAGCATTTGGTAAGAAAAAGAAGAAGACCTCATCGGCACAGATTTCGGCTACTAATCCACTGAGTGCAAGCTGGGCCACCATTTCAACTTGGATGCCTTTTGAAAATGACCTTGATTTAGGCTCTAACTCTGAGAGTGATGTGTATGTCCAGTTTCTGGCTAAAAAGAAATGGAATTTGAGACATAACATTAGCTTTGATACAGAGCAGATATTTCGCTACGGATCTACTAGCCGAAATTACACTGAAACCACGCTAAACCTAACGCAAAAAATGCAAGATAACACATTATTTTCTAATAAATTTAATGTAAACAAGAGCGAAAATGAAGATTACAACTGGGGCAATTGGACTTTTCAACAATTTGAGTTTGTAAAAGATAATAGTCTGACTTACGGTATTTATAGCGGTGGCGTATATACCAAAAATGATATTCGACTAAATAGCTGGGGTCCTTATATTTCATGGCGTCAACCGATATGGAGAGATTGGATTTTTATGCAAAATGATCTTAATTTTTTTAACCATATTGATGATGATCCGAAACACCAACTCAGCGTTCAAATAAATCTAGAAGCTAATTTTTAATCAAAAATCATCAAGTTGTGGATAACTCTTTCTTTATCCACAAAAAAAAGCCCCTGATAGTTCAGGGGCTTTTTTAAAGCTAAATTACTTGAGTAATAAACTATTAATACGTTTCACATAAGCTGCTGGGTCTTCAGGTAAACCTCCTTCAGCAATCACAGCCTGATCGAAAATCACGTTTGCCAAATCATCAAACTGTTCTGAACCTTCAAGTTTTTTCACTAAAGGATGCTCAGGGTTAATTTCTAAAATCGGTTTGATTTCTGGCACTGCTTGTCCAGCTTGTTTTAGCATGCGAATAAGTTGAGGAGACAACTCACCTTCACTTGTCACTAAACACGCTGGAGAATCAACTAGACGTGTAGTTACACGTACTTCTTTAGTTTTAGCCTTTAATGAGTCACTTAGTTTCTCAACAACAGGCTTAAACTGTTCAGCTGCTTGCTCAAGTGCTTTCTTCTCTTCAGCATCTTGCAAATCGCCTAAATCAACAGCCCCTTTCGACACATTCTTTAATGGCGTACCGTCAAACTCTTGAACAAAATTCATTGCCCATTCGTCAACACGCTCTGCCATTAATAACACTTCAATGCCTTTTTTCTTAAACAACTCAAGCTGCGGCGAGTTTTTCGCTGCTGCTAGACTGTCAGCAGTCACATAATAGATGGCTTTTTGGCCCTCTTTCATACGTGCCTTATAGTCAGCAAAAGAAGTCGTTACTTCATCATTTGTTGAAGTCGCATAACGTAATAATTTTAAAATACGTTCACGGTTACCAAAGTCTTCGCCCAAGCCTTCTTTAAGTACTGAACCAAACTCACTGTAGAAGGTTTTGAATTTTTCTTGGTCTTTTTCATCTTCCGATTTAGCCAAACCATCAAGTACAGTTAATACACGGCGTGCATTACCTTCACGAATCGTTTTGACATCACGGCTTTCTTGCAACAACTCACGGCTAACATTAAGCGGTAAATCAGCACTATCCACTACACCTTGGACAAAGCGCAAATAGTTTGGAATTAAGTTATCTGCATCGTCCATAATAAAGACGCGTTTTACATATAGCTTAATTCCCGCTTTTGCTTCACGAGTAAAAATGTCATGTGGTGCTTTACTTGGAATATAGAGTAATTGGGTATATTCCGTACTACCTTCAACACGGTTATGTGCCCAAGCCAATGGTGCTTCAAAGTCATGAGTTAAGTTTTTATAGAACTCAATATATTGTTCTTCAGTCACTTCGCTTTTATTACGTGTCCATAAAGCACTTGCCGAGTTAATCGCTTCCCACTCGTCAGTTTTGACCATTTGGCCGCCTTTAGGCTCTTCACCTTCAGCAACCTCTTCTTCTTGCCAAACTTCTTTTTGCATTTCAATTGGCAAGCTAATGTGGTCAGAGTATTTATTAACAATTTGCTTAACTTTATAAGATTCTAAATAATCAAGCGCATCATCACGTAAGTGAAGAATAATGTCGGTACCACGTGAAGTTTTATCAATTTGCTGAACTTCAAACTCGCCTGTGCCACCACTAATCCAGCGCACCCCTTCAGATGCCTCTAGACCCGCACGGCGTGATTCAACCGTAATCTTGTCTGCAACAATAAAACCTGAATAAAAACCAACACCAAATTGACCAATCAACTGAGCATCTGCTTTTTGATCGCCAGTCAATTTTGACATGAAATCTTTAGTGCCTGACTTAGCAATTGTACCTAAGTTATCAATTGCTTCTTGTTGGCTTAAACCAATACCGTTATCAGAAATCGTTAAGGTTTTATCTTCTTTATTTAAGCTGATTCGTACATGTAAGTCTGGATCATTTTCATAATATTCAGGATGATTAATTCCTTCAAAACGTAACTTATCACATGCATCTGATGCATTAGAGATAAGCTCACGTAAGAAAATCTCAGGGTTAGAATAGAGAGAATGCGTCACTAAATGTAAAAGCTGGGCAACTTCTGCTTGGAAACTATAATTTTGTGATGCTTGTTCACTCATAAATCACTCCTTAAATTTTGAAGCTGTTTGTTCTCGAATGCTTTATGAATGGAGTACTTCTAGAATTTTTCAATCCTGAATATTAAAAATTTTTACTCTAATTAAAATGGGCCGTGGCTTAACACCCTATCTTGCAATATCGTATCTAACTGCTTTTGACGTTGTTGGTAAGCTTTGCTAATACAACTGACATTGGCAGCACAAGCATTTCTTTTTTTCAGCCATTGCTGCTGGGTATCTTTCTGGTTATCTCGCCCACCCATAGGTAAAGCATGCAGAACGATTTGATATGTCGTTGCCATTTTTACATCTGCATCATTTAAAGAACGGTTCTTACAAATACTTTTTTCCGTTTTCGTTTTTGCAGCATCGCAAGAAAAACTTGCAGCTTGTAAATTTTGAGTAAAAGCAATACCGCTCAAAAGTGCTAAACAAATCGCTAATTTGTTATTCATGTTTTTATTCCCATGCTTGTAATGAATAGAAATTAGTTTAGAAAAAAACTTGCAGAAAATATGTGTAAAACTGTCTGTTTTATGCTTTTTTTAGTGCAAATAAAATCCATAAAAAAACCTCACATAAAATATATGTGAGGTGCCTGAGTCTAGGTTTATTATTATATTTTTCTATTTATTATTATGCTTAAAATTTATAGCTATAACCCAAAGTATAAACAAAAGGATTAATATCTAAATCAAACTTGTAGTTAGCAATTGATGGATCAATTGTTACTTCCGGACTAATATCAGCATAACGTACATCTACAAATACACCCCAGTTTTTAGCATCAGCAGGTTGGAAATTAAAACCAACTTGACCTGCCAAACCAAAATCTTCTTTAACCTTTACCGCTGCACCTTCTTCATCCCAAGGAATAAATGCTGTAGCACCAATACCAATATACGGTGTGAAACGTGTAGAGTTTTTAAAATGATATTTTGCAGTAATTGTTGGTGGTAATTGTTTTATACGTGCTGCATTTTTACCATCTAGCAATACATCATGATTAATAGGTGTTGCTAATAATAATTCTGCCGAAAATGGAGACTGACCAAAAAAGTATTCTACTGATGGTGTAAATGCATATTCATGATCTGCTTTTACCACGCCTAAAGGTGTTGTTGTATCTTCAGATGGAGCAATAACACTACCACCAAATTTCACTTGCCAGTTACCAGCAAAAGTAAAAGAAGACATCCCCATTAATGCAATAACCAAAGCTTTTTTGAACACTTTAATATCTCCAACCTTATTTATATTTATAATAAACATTTATTTTAAAACCATGCAATACTCATTATAAAATTATTTTATAGTTTATTTTTAAACTACTGTTTTAAATAAAATTATATATTATCCAACTATTTTAATAGGTTTTTATTCCAACCTTATTAATCAAGATTATTTTATATTACCAACTATTTTAATATACTTTTAAATTCCGAGCATTTTAATATAATTTATTTTAAATACATGTTTTATTTAGATAATAAAAAACCTTCTTAATTTAAATCTAAAGATCATGATTAAGAAGGTTTACACTTTAATATTTTATAAAAACTTTATAAAACCATTGCAGCGATCCAGCCAAAAATTAATAGCGGAATATTAAAGTGAATAAAGGTAGGTACGACTGTATCCCAAATATGATCGTGTTGCCCATCCACACCTAAACCAGCTGTTGGCCCTAAGGTTGAGTCAGAGGCTGGCGATCCAGCATCACCTAATGCTGCTGCTGTACCAATAAGTGCAATCGTTGCTAATGGTGAGAAACCAAACTGCACACATAAAGGCACATAAATAACAGCTAATACAGGAACACTTGAGAAAGATGAACCAATACCAATTGTCACAAATAAGCCAATACAAAGCATTAAGAATGCTGCAAGTGCGCGGTTATCTCCAATAATCTCGACTACACCATTTACTAACTGATTAATATCACCAGTATGAGTCATTACTGAGGCGAAACCGGCAGCAGAAATCATGATAAAGCCCACTAAAGCCATCATTCGCATGCCTTGTACAAAAACATCATCTGCATCTTGCCATTTAAAAATTCCGGCAGTAGATAGAACAGCAAAACCGACTAAACCACCCAAAATCATCGAACCTGAATACAGCTGCGCAGCAAGTGTCAAGCCAATCGCGAGTAGTGCCATCAAGATCGTTTTCTTTGCAATAACTGGTGCTTGCTCTGCTTCATGCTTTAACTCTTCAGCATCTGCTTTTAAGTCGGCTGTTTCAACTTGAGTAGTTGCACGAATAGGTTTATCTAAATCAATCGTGGTCACAGGTGTAATCGCACGATCAGCATAAATTCTTGGTTTACGGTAGCTAATAAATACAGCAACCAAGGTGCCTAACACCATACCTAAAACAGGAATGGCCATGCCAATTGGCATCATTGCCCGATCAACATGCAAGCCATACGCTGCCCCAATTTTGTTGATATTTCCCATCAGAATCTGTTCAAGGAAAATTGCACCAAATCCAACCGGAAGAAAAATATAAGTACCAACCAAACCTAGCGTAAGTACACAGGCTGCGGCGCGGCGGTCTAATTTTAAATGGTTCATTACCCGTAGTAGTGGCGGAACTAGTACAGGAATAAAGGCAATATGAACTGGAATAAGGTTTTGAGAGAAAATAGCAGAAATTAATAAAATACCTAAGAGGAGATACTTCACTTTAGTCTGACGGCTTTTCCCAGCTTCCATTCCCAATAGACCAATCAGCTTATGAGCAAGTAAATCAGGTAAACCAGATTTTGATAGAGCCAGAGCAAATGCCCCTAACACTGCATAGGCAAGTGCAACTTCAGCACCATCACCAAGACCAGCGTTAAAAGCTTCAACGGTTTGAGAAAGGCTTAAACCTGCTACGAGGCCTCCCACAATGGCAGAAACCACTAAAGTCAGTACGACAGAAACGCGCGCCAGTGATAATAAGAACATCACTGCAATCGCAATAACGACAGCATTCATGAATAAGTTCAGAGCAAAACAAAAGGCGATATTCTAGCAGATTCATATCTATGAAGCCGAAAATATCGCCGAATTAACAGTTTTATGCAGTTATTTCACTGTTACGCTTGAGCTTTAATAAACTCACGAATATGAGTTGCTATTTTCTCTGGCTCACTCAGAATGGCCCAGTGATTTGCGTTAAGCTCTACATATTCAAATTTTTCAACCCACTTTGGCATAGCTTCAGTGATGTATTCTGGGCTTACAAAAGTATCATATTTTAAAATAACCGCTTTTACTGGGCACTGTGCATAACGTTGACGTGGGCTAGTTAAGCGAGGAATAAAATTGGCACGATATAAATTAATGCCATATTTTCCATCGGCATTAATATTATTATTTAAAGGTAAATTACTTTTCCTCTCTAGTTGAGTAAGAACTTTACCCCATTTTTCTGGGCTAAAAAGAGACCAGACAGTTGGTGCTAATAACGGAAGATGGAATGCCCCGATATACCAAGATTTGGTTAATATTTTTAAGATTTGAGCTGGTGAAGATTTAAATTTATCACGTAAAAATAAAGCGGCATGATCAAGACATGGTCCAGAAATGGTAGTGTATGATAATAAACGACCTTTGAACTTAGGCTCGGTGACAGACTCCCAAGACTGAATTGATCCCCAATCATGTGCAGCCATATGGAATTGACGATTTGGTAATAACTCATCAACAACTTCTTGGAGATCTAGAGATAAACGCTCTAAACGATAATCACGTATACGTTTTGGTATAGATGACAAACCAGCTCCACGTACATCGTAAGTAACAATGTAGAAGTCATTAATCAAATGCTCAATGATTGATTCCCATACTTCTTGATTGTCTGGATAGCCATGTACTAAAACCAAGGGAGTATTTTTTTCGTCACCCCATGTTTTAGCACAAAGCGTTTGTTGATCACTTGTTGTTACTGTATGAACTTTTGGCTGCATAATCATTTCCTATCTTGTTTTTCAATCGATCATGTCGTTAGTCGGATAGAGCATTGCCATCAATATAAAAAAGATGATACTTATCTAGTATGAATACTGTTGCAATAAAAAAAATTGACTATTATGGCTATTTTAAGAAGACTTCAGAACAATCCTACGATTTCAAAATTTCTATTTAATCACTATCCCCCTTATCGTGGCGCAGGGATTTATATTGAAATCATGAATTTAGAACTTTGCCATGTGCGTGTAAAAATGCCGCTGACTTGGAAAAACCAAAATTTAGTCGGTACACATTTTGGTGGAAGCCTTTATTCAATGGTGGACCCATTTTATATGATGATTCTTATGCATCATCTCGGATCAAAATATATTGTTTGGGACAAAGCTGCCGAAATCAATTTTCTTTCTCCAGGACGCAGTACTGTACATGCAGATATTCGAGTTGATTTAGCTGAAATAGAACAAATTCGTGAACTTGCCGAGAACTATGAACCTGTTTTAAGAACTTATCATCTAAACATTTTTGATGAATCTGGAGTAAGAATTGCAGAGGTTCAGAAAACGCTTTATATCAGACGTAAAAAGGCGAAACCTTTCCCTCAATAAAAATAAGCGCTAAAAGCGCTTATTTTTATTTGTTAATTTTTTATCTTTTCTCTTCAATCGCAGCACCAGCACCACCACCGATTGCACCGCCAATTGCAGCACCAGAGTCACCACCAATCAGTGCTTTACCTACGACTGAACCGATACCAGCACCAATCGCACTCTTAGTCGTTGTCTGTTTACTGCCGCCTTGGGTATTAGAACCTACGCCTGCACCTACCGCTGCGCCTAAGCCTGCACCAATACCACCACCTACATGGTTACCTAAACCACCACCAAGTGCTCCACCTGCTGCTGCTGCACCAATACGTTGGTCAGATGGGCTCATATTTTGGCAGCCTGTGAACATAAGTGTAGACAACATTAAAGCAGAAACTAATCCAATTGTTTTTTTCATGACCGTTCTCACAATGATCTGTTCTAGAGAAAAGAATAATCCCCTTTTATGAGGAATTTGATCAGATTGTGTTATCCGTCTGTCCTAATCGATTGATATTTTGTAAAGCTCGGCCTTTTATATTTATTAAGCAAAATTTTAATTATAAAAAAGAAGTCTTTAATGACATAAAGACTTCTATAGTTTAACAATTATTAAGGATACTTTTAGTACTTCCCTTTCTTCTCTTCATAGGCTGCACCGGCACTACCACCCAATGCTCCACCTGTAGCAGCACCAGCGTCACCACCAATAATTGCTCCACCTAATACAGCGCCGACACCAGCACCAATTGCACTATTACGTACGGTTTTACTGCTAGACCCTTTTGCATTAGCCGCAACACCTGCACCGAGTGCCGCTCCTAGACCTGCACCTATATTACCGCCCACGTGTTTTCCTACTGCACCACCTGCACCACCACCAATAGCAGCTGAACCAATACGTTGACTTTCTGGGCTTGCATTCTGACAACCAACAAACAAAGTTGTAGACATCAGGCCAACACTAACAATCATCATCATTTTTTTCATTAGATTTACTCCAGTCTTCATAAGCAGGTAGCCTAGTGTGTTTTTGTGGAGTATTTATCCCGCTTAAGTAATAAAATAATGGCTCTTTAATATGTTTATGTAATTACAATTTAAAATTGTTATAAATAAATATAAATAAAAAAGGCACCCTAAGGTGCCTTTTTTAGTGCCAGTCTAAACTTAGAATTGTTCAGAGTTTAATGCTTGGCTAAATGCTTGGTCTACTTCGCTGAAGTCATTATGAAGCTCATGCTCTGCAGCTTCTGCTTCTTGACGACGACGCTCTAAGTGGTACGCGAGACCAGTACCTGCCGGAATCAAACGACCTACTACAACGTTTTCTTTCAAGCCACGTAAATCATCTTCTTTACCTGTTACAGCCGCTTCAGTTAACACACGAGTTGTTTCCTGGAACGATGCAGCAGAGATGAACGAGTCAGTAGAAAGCGATGCTTTCGTAATACCCATCAATTGACGTTCAAACTTCGCAGGGAACTTGTTCTGAGCCAAGACAGCTTGGTTCTCTTGAACAACGCGGATGTAATCCACTTGCTCGCCTTTAATGAAGCTTGTATCACCGCCATCAGTGATATCAACTTTACGCAACATTTGACGTACGATAACTTCAATGTGCTTATCGTTGATTTTTACACCTTGGAGACGGTAAACGTCTTGAACTTCGTTCACGATGTAGTTAGTTAATGCAACTTCACCTTTCAAACGCAAGATGTCATGTGGGTTTTGTGGACCATCAGAAATAGTCTCACCACGGTTCACATGCTCGCCTTCGAATACGTTGATTTGACGCCATTTTGGAATCAATTCTTCGTAAATCTCAGAACCATCATCAGGAGTAATTACCAAACGGTTTTTACCCTTAGTCTCTTTACCGAAGCTTACAACACCTGATACTTCAGCAAGAATTGCATGCTCTTTTGGCTTACGCGCTTCGAACAAGTCAGCTACACGCGGAAGACCACCGGTAATATCACGAGTACGTGATGTTTCTTGTGGTACACGACCAATAACGTCACCCACACCAATCGTTTCGCCATCACGGACAGTTACGATTGTATTTTGTGGCAAGAAGTAGAACTGTTCGCCGCCATCTGTTGTATCCAACACGATTGCAGGACGTAAATCCTTACCAGAAGCAGGACGAGCTGTTACAGGCAAGATTTCAACAGTAGTCATACCAGTTGCATCATCAGTTTTCGATGTTGCAGTTACGCCATCAGCGATTTGGCTGAAGCGCGCTTTACCAGCAACTTCTGTTACTAATGGATGTGTATGCGGATCCCAAGTCGCTACGATACCGCCAGCTTCTACAGCTTCACCATCTTTCAACAAGATGCTTGCACCGTAAGGAAGTTTATAACGCTCGCGCTCACGACCTAAATCATCGGCAATACCAATTTCACCTGAACGTGAAACTGAAACCAAGTGGCCTTTTGCATGTTGTACAGTTTTCACGTTATGGAAACGTACAGTACCTTTGTTACGTACTTGAACACTGTTCGCAGCAGAAGTTCGGCTCGCAGCACCACCAACGTGGAACGTACGCATCGTTAACTGTGTACCTGGCTCACCGATTGACTGTGCAGCCATTACACCAACTGATTCACCTGGGTTCACCAAGTGACCACGTGCAAGGTCACGACCATAACAACGAGCACATACACCGAATGTTGATTCACATGCGATTACTGAGCGTACTTTAACTTCATCGACACCAGCTTCTTCAAGCTGAGCTGCGATTTTCTCGTCAATTAACGTACCGCGAGGTAATACAACTTCATCATCAGATGCACGACGTACATCTTCAGCAGTTACACGACCTAATACGCGGTCACGTAATGGCTCGATGACATCACCACCCTGAATGAATGGAGTCATTACTAAACCACCCGCTGTACCACAGTCAGGTTCAGTAATTACCAAGTCTTGCGCTACGTCTACAAGACGACGAGTCAAGTAACCAGAGTTCGCAGTTTTCAATGCTGTATCGGCCAAACCTTTACGCGCACCGTGTGTTGAAATAAAGTACTGAAGTACTGTTAAACCTTCACGGAAGTTCGCTTTAATCGGAGTCTCAATAATCGAGCCATCCGGTTTTGCCATCAAACCACGCATACCAGCAAGCTGACGAATCTGCGCCGCACTACCACGGGCACCAGAGTCAGACATCATATAGATGCTGTTGAATGATTTTTGTTTCTCATCTTCACCTTGTTTGTTTTTAACAAGTGTATAAGACAAGTTATCCATCATTGCTTTAGCAACTTGGTCGTTTGTACGCGCCCAGATATCGACAACTTTGTTATAACGCTCACCAGCAGTTACGAAACCTTGTTCGAACTGTTGTTCGATTTCACGAACTTCTGTTTCTGCTTTATCAATAATTGTGTGCTTAGTAGGTGGAATGAGCATGTCTTCCATACCTACAGATACACCTGAACGAGTCGCTTGACGGAAGCCCAAGTACATTAATTGGTCAGCAAAGATAACTGTATCTTTCAAACCAAGTTTACGGTAGCAAGAGTTGATCAATTTAGAGATGTTCTTTTTAGTCATCTCAAGGTTGATCATGTCAAAGCTTAAGCCTTGTGGAACAATTTCCCAAAGCAAACAACGACCAGGTGTTGTATCAACAATAATAGTTTGGTGTTCACGTTCACCATTTTCATTGATAACAGTTTGGTGTACACGTACTTTAACACGCGCATGGATAGCAACCTGTCCAGTAGCAAGTGCACGGTTTACCTCATGAGTATCCGCAAACACCATGCCTTCACCTTTGGCATTTACAGCATCACGTGTGATGTAGTAAAGACCCAAGACAACGTCCTGAGAAGGAACAATGATTGGCTCACCGTTTGCTGGTGACAAGATGTTGTTTGTTGACATCATCAATGCACGAGCTTCTAACTGTGCTTCAAGTGTCAATGGAACGTGTACCGCCATTTGGTCACCATCGAAGTCGGCGTTAAACGCAGCACAAACGAGTGGGTGAAGACGGATTGCCTTACCTTCAATAAGAATAGGTTCAAATGCTTGAAGACCTAAACGGTGAAGTGTTGGCGCACGGTTCAACATTACTGGGTGTTGACGAATTACAGAAGCAAGAACGTCCCAAACTTCCGGAGTCTCACGCTCAACCATTTTCTTCGCAGCTTTAATGGTAGTTGCCTGACCTGAAGCTTGTAGTTTCGCGAAAATGAATGGCTTGAATAATTCAAGTGCCATTTTCTTCGGAAGACCACATTGGTGAAGACGTAAAGTAGGACCCACAGTAATTACCGAACGACCAGAATAGTCAACACGCTTACCTAATAAGTTCTGACGGAAACGACCTTGTTTACCTTTGATCATATCTGCCAAAGATTTTAATGGACGCTTGTTAGAGCCAGTAATTGCACGACCACGACGACCGTTATCAAGCAATGCATCTACAGACTCTTGTAACATACGTTTTTCGTTACGTACGATGATATCTGGAGCAGCAAGGTCAAGAAGACGCTTCAAACGGTTGTTACGGTTAATGACACGACGGTATAAATCGTTCAAGTCAGAAGTCGCGAAACGACCACCTTCAAGTGGAACTAATGGACGTAGATCAGGTGGAAGTACCGGAAGTACATTCATCACCATCCATTCTGGCTTGTTGTTTGAATCTTTGAATGCTTCCATCAATTTCAAGCGTTTAGACGCTTTTTTCAACTTCGTTTCAGAAGTTGTTTGAGGAATTTCTTCACGTAAACGTGCGATTTCAGCTTCAAGATCGATATCTTTCAACAAGTCCTGAACCGCTTCTGCACCCATTTTCGCAGTGAATTCATCACCGTGTTCTTCAAGTGCATTGAAGTATTCTTCGTCTGTTAAAAGTTGATACTTTTCAAACGGAGTCATACCTGGGTCAGTTACAACGTATGATTCGAAATACAATACACGTTCGATATCACGAAGTGTCATATCTAATAATAAACCGATACGGCTCGGTAACGATTTTAAGAACCAGATATGTGCAACTGGAGAAGCAAGTTCAATGTGACCCATACGTTCACGACGAACTTTCGCTGTAGTTACTTCAACGCCACATTTTTCACAAATGACGCCTTTGTATTTCATACGCTTGTATTTACCACACAAGCATTCGTAATCTTTTACTGGACCAAAAATTTTGGCACAGAACAAACCGTCACGTTCAGGTTTAAAAGTACGGTAGTTAATTGTCTCAGGTTTTTTAACTTCACCATGAGACCATGACTTAATCATTTCTGGTGACGCAAGACCAATACGGATACGGTCAAACTCAATTGGTGCATGACCATCTGAGTCCGTTTTCTTACGCATGATATCGAGCAAGTCTTTCAATTTTTTTCTCCGTGTGTCGGGAAGCAACGCTTACCCGACTGGGTCACAAATATTGTTTTTACCTAAAAAATCGTGAGTCTTACGACTTAATCACCATTTTTCAGTTCAATGTTGATACCTAAAGAACGGATCTCTTTGGTCAATACGTTGAACGATTCAGGCATACCCGGATCCATATAATGGTTACCATCTACAATATTCTTATAGATGCGTGTACGACCTTCAACGTCATCCGACTTAACAGTTAACATCTCTTGGAGAGTATATGCTGCGCCGTAAGCTTCGAGTGCCCAGACCTCCATCTCACCGAAACGCTGACCACCGAATTGTGCTTTACCACCAAGCGGTTGCTGTGTAACAAGAGAGTAAGAACCAGTTGAACGCGCATGCATCTTGTCATCAACCAAGTGGTTCAATTTGAGCATGTACATGTAACCTACAGTTACAGGACGATCAAACTGTTCACCAGTACGGCCATCAAACAATACTGTTTGGCCTGTACGAGAGATACCAGCTAACTCAAGCAAGTCTTTAATTTGGCTTTCTTCAGCACCATCGAATACAGGAGTAGCCAAAGGTACACCTGCACGTAAGTTGCCTGAAAGTGCCAAGACTTCAGCATCAGTTAAGCTATCAAGATCTTCTTGCTCACCACCGACTTTGTTATAAATCTTGTCTAAGAATTCACGCAGTTCTAAA
The DNA here is from genome assembly GCF_031798995.1 of Acinetobacter sp. V104_13. Lineage (NCBI taxonomy): Bacteria > Pseudomonadati > Pseudomonadota > Gammaproteobacteria > Moraxellales > Moraxellaceae > Acinetobacter > Acinetobacter sp. V104_13. The sequence goes on from NZ_JAVQNP010000013.1 coordinate 47,390, forward strand.
ACTGTACGCTGTTCTTTCAACATTTTCTCGATTTTATCACCAAGCCCTTTAGCCGCCATACCTAAGTGAGTCTCAAGAATCTGACCCACGTTCATACGAGATGGTACGCCCAACGGGTTCAATACGATATCTACCGGTACACCGTTAGCATCGTGTGGCATGTCTTCAACAGGTAAGATGTTAGATACAACACCCTTGTTACCGTGACGACCAGCCATCTTATCACCAGGCTGAATACGACGTTTAACAGCTAAGTAAACTTTAACAACTTTCAATACGCCAGTTGTTAGTTCATCACCTGTTGCAAGCTTACGTTTCTTCTCAGCGAATTTCTCATCAATTTCTGCGCTCTTTTCTTTTAAGAACACTTGAATTTGAGTTAAACGCTCAGCGATTGCTTCATCTGCCGGTTGAATTTCAAGTAAATCAACAAGCTCTAAACCAGATAACACTTCTTCAACGAGTTTGTCACCACGTTTAGTTGAACCACCGCCATTAGACTCTTGGCCTTTAAGCAAACGAATTACACGCTCACGAGCTGCTTCTTCAAAGATCTTGTATTCTTCTTTCAAGTCTTTACGGTAAGCATCAAGTTGTGCTTTTTCGATCGCCAATGCACGGTCATCTTTCTCTAAGCCATCACGAGTGAAGACTTGAACATCGATAACTGTACCTTTTGTACCAGATGGAACACGTAAAGATGAATCTTTAACGTCAGCTGCTTTCTCACCAAAGATTGCACGAAGCAATTTTTCTTCAGGAGTTAACTGAGTTTCACCTTTAGGCGTTACTTTACCAACAAGGATGTCACCTGCTGTAACTTCAGCACCGATATAAACGATACCTGATTCATCAAGTTTAGAAAGTGCAGCTTCACCAACGTTAGGAATATCGGCAGTAATTTCTTCTGCACCTAACTTAGTATCACGCGCTACACAAGATAATTCTTGAATATGAATAGAAGTTAAACGGTCTTCTTGAAGTACGCGCTCAGATAATAAGATCGAGTCTTCATAGTTGTAACCATTCCAAGTCATGAACGCAACGCGCATGTTTTGACCAAGCGCAAGCTCACCCATATCTGTAGACGGACCGTCTGCCAAGATATCACCGCGAGCAACTTTGTCGCCCAAATTCACGATAATATTTTGGTTGATACAAGTGTTTTGGTTAGAACGCGTATATTTAATGAGGTTGTAGATATCTACACCCGCCTCACCAGCAATCATTTCATCTTCGTTTACACGAATAACGATACGAGAAGCATCTACGTATTCAATTGCACCACCACGGTTTGCGATCACACACACACCTGAGTCACGTGCAACGTTCGCTTCCATACCTGTACCTACAAGCGGTTTATCCGCACGTAGAGTAGGAACTGCCTGACGTTGCATGTTTGAACCCATAAGCGCACGGTTCGCGTCATCGTGTTCAAGGAATGGAATAAGTGATGCAGCAACAGATACAACTTGCTGAGCAGAAACGTCCATATGCGTCACTTTTTCAGGTGGCATACGTACGAATTCACCTTGATGACGAACAGAAACAAATTCTTCTGTTAAGTTGCCATCTTTATCTACTGCAGAATCGGCCTGTGCAATAACAGTACCTACTTCTTCAATCGCAGAAAGATATTCAACTGCATCAGTTACTCGACCATCTACCACTTTACGGTAAGGTGTTTCCAAGAAACCGAAGTCATTTGCTTTTGCATATACTGAAAGCGAGTTAATCAAACCAATGTTTGGACCTTCCGGCGTTTCAATTGGACATACACGACCATAGTGAGTTTGATGTACGTCACGTACTTCAAAGCCCGCACGTTCACGTGTTAAACCACCAGGCCCAAGCGCTGATACACGACGCTTATGCGTAATCTCAGATAATGGGTTGTTTTGGTCCATGAACTGAGATAATTGGCTTGAACCAAAGAATTCTTTGATTGCAGCTGCAACTGGTTTAGCGTTAATTAGATCTTGTGGAGACAAGTTATCTGTTTCTGCTTGGCTTAAACGTTCTTTAACAGCACGTTCAACACGAACTAAACCAACACGGAATTGGTTTTCAGTCATTTCACCAACAGAACGTACACGACGGTTACCCAAGTGATCGATATCGTCGACTTCACCTTTACCGTTACGGATTTCAACTAATGTACGTAATACATCAATGATATCTTCGTGCGATAAAATACCTTCTACTTCACGTGACTTCTGGTCAGTACCAACTTCGTATGGACGACCCAAACGACGGTTGAACTTCATACGACCTACTGGAGATAAGTCATAACGCTCAGAAGAGAAGAATAAGTTATTGAATAAGTTTTCAGCAGCTTCTTTTGTTGGCGGCTCGCCTGGACGCATTACTTTATAAATTTCAACTAATGCTTCTTCACGGCCAACTGTTGTATCTGCACGTAATGTGTCAGCAACAAACGAACCACGGTCAATATCGTTCGTAAACAAGATATTGAACTGTTTAACACCACCTTCTGCTAGTTTCACCATAACTTCATGGCTTAACAAAGTATTCGCAGCAATTACTTCACCATCACGCAAAGTAATATTTTCAGCAGTGATACGCTCATATAAGTATTCATCAGGAACTGAAAGTTTTGTTAAACCAGCAGCTTCCATTTGACGTACGTGACGAGCATTAATACGCTTACCTTGCTCAACAATAACTTTACCGTCATTATCAGCAATATCAAATTGAGCCATTTCCCCACGTAAACGTTCAGGTACTAGATCAATCTGGTAGCTACCCATATCAAGATACACAGGTACTTTTTCATAGAACAAATTCAAGATTTGTTCGTTGTTATAACCTAGTGCACGTAACACAACAGTAGCAAGTAATTTACGACGACGGTCAATACGTACGTAAACTAAGTCTTTTGCATCAAATTCAAAGTCTAACCATGAACCACGGTAAGGAATGATACGTGCTGAATACAACACTTTACCACTTGAGTGGGTTTTACCTTTATCGTGATCAAAGAAAACGCCTGGTGAACGATGTAATTGAGATACGATTACACGTTCAGTACCATTAATGACGAATGTACCGTTTTCAGTCATGAGTGGAATTTCACCCATATAGACTTCTTGTTCTCTTACGTCTTTAATTGATTTAGTTTCGCGATCTTTAATAATCAAACGAATTTTAACGCGCATTGGTGCCGCATAAGTCGAACCACGAAGAATACATTCGCGTACATCGAACTCAGGTTTACCAAGGCTATACTCAACAAATTCTAAAGCAGCATTGCCAGAATAACTTTCGATAGGAAAAACTGAACGAAATGCGGCTTGGAGACCGATATCTTCGCGGTTTTTTGGAGTTTTGCCATCTTGCAAGAATGTTCTGTACGAATCGACCTGAATCGATAGTAAGTACGGTGCATCCATTACTTGGGGCAATTTACCAAAATTCTTACGGATCCGTTTCTTTTCGGTATATGAGTATGCCATCTGGAGTCCTCGGAAAGTAAACCAAGCCCGCCTGCAGAACGGGCTCAGAAGGAATTACGCAGGCCGATATGGCCACCACTGTTTACAAATGCTGCAATTTTTAGTGGTATAAAAACGCTTAACAATATTTTTAAAAAAGAAAAATATTGGTAAACATTTGAAATTACTTGTTTTATTTGATTTTTTCTAAAAAACAAACAAAACTAACAAAAATCGAGCCGATTATTGTAACGCAAAAAGGCTGATGACCCAAGAGCCATCAGCCATTTTATGGAGCCGATTTAAAAACCGACTCCTTTTACAATTACTTAAGTGTAACTGTAGCACCAGCTTCTTCAAGTTTCTTCTTAAGTTCTTCGCCTTCTTCTTTAGAAACGCCTTCTTTAAGAACTTGAGGAGCACCTTCAACTAGGTCTTTAGCTTCTTTAAGACCAAGGCCAGTTGCTTCACGAACTGCTTTAATTACAGCCACTTTGTTAGCACCGAAAGAAGTCAACTCAACGTTGAATTCAGATTGTTCTTCAGCAGCAGCAGCAGCGCCACCAGCTGGAGCAGCAACAGCAACAGCTGCAGCTGAAACGTTGAATTTCTCTTCGAAAGCAGAAATTAATTCAACAAGTTCAAGAACAGTTTTTTCAGCAACTGCGTTTAAGATTTCTTCGTTAGTTAAAGCCATGAGAATAACTCCAAATGGATATTGAATGGTGTGTAAAATTGATTAAGCAGCTTCTGACTCGTTTTTCTCTTTGAGCGCTGTAATAAGGCGACCCAATTTCGAAATAGGAGCTTGAAGGACAGAGGCAAGCATAGTAAGAGCTTTCTCTTGGTTCGGAAGGTTTGCAATTACGCTAACGTCAGCACCTTGATAAACTTTGCCGTCAAATGCAGCAGCTTTTAACTCAAATGCTTTGTTAGTTTTAGCAAAATCTTCGAACAAACGTGCAGCTGCACCCATGTCATCTTCAGAAGTTGAAAAACCTAGAATTGTTGGACCAACAAGGTTGTCGTTCAAGATATTGAATTGAGTATCTTGAAGTGCGCGTTTAGCCAAAGTGTTACGTACAATACGTGTAGAAACACCTAACTTACGAGCTTCAACACGAAGTGTTGTTAATTGCTCTACGCTTAAGCCTTGGTAGTCAGCAACAACGGCTGCAAACGCCTTAGAAGCAACTTCACTTACTTCCGCAACGATCTGTTTTTTGTCTTCAATAAGAAGAGCCATTGTAAAACCTCCTAAGGTGATTTATGTACCCAATGGGCACACTCCCAATTCGTAAGCCTTTCGACTTACACGCGGAGGAGGAACAAATCACACCACCGCGTCTACGCAGGCTGGTTTATTAAGAAAAGTGCTATTCGAAAATGACAACTCTTCGCCTGAGGTCTTTGACGCTGATAAATTCTCATTTATCAATTCAAAGTCCGCCTGACGGGTAAGGGATAAAGCTTCGCTCCACCCAACTAAATAGAAAACATTTCTATTTAAGTTCTGTCCCCAATCAGGACTTTAAAATTCTTTACTAAGTCTAAACTTAGTTAGAAACGTTGTTTACATCAACTGTAAGACCAGGACCCATAGTTGAGCTCAAAGTGATCTTTTTGATATATACACCTTTAGAAGTTGCAGGTTTTAACTTTTTCAAGTCAGCAACTAAGGTTTCAACGTTTTGACGGATAGCAGCAGCATCAAAGCCTAATTGACCGATCGCAGCATGGATAATACCCGCTTTGTCTACACGGTAACGAGCCTGACCAGATTTAGCGTTTTTAACAGCATTCGCTACGTCAGGAGTTACAGTACCAACTTTAGGGTTTGGCATTAAACCACGTGGACCAAGAATTGTACCGAGCTTACCAACAACACGCATAGCGTCAGGAGCAGCGATTACAACATCAAAGTCAAGATTTCCACCTTGGATGCTTTCAGCAAGGTCATCAAAACCTACAACATCAGCACCAGCTTCTTTAGCAGCTTCTGCTTGCGCGCCTTGAGCAAATACAGCTACACGTACAGTTTTACCAGTACCTGCAGGTAATGTAGTTGCGCCACGAACAACCTGATCAGATTTACGTGGGTCTACACCAAGATTTACAGCTACATCCAAAGATTCTTTGAACTTTGCAGCAGGTAGGCTGTTAAGAACTTGTACTGCTTCTTCCAAAGTGTAAACTTTGTTTGCTTCAACAGCAGCAGCAATGGCTTTTTGACGTTTAGTTAACTTTGCCATGTCTTATAGCTCCACTTCCAAGCCCATAGAACGTGCAGAACCAGCGATGGTACGAACACGTGCGTCTAAATCAGCACCAGTTAAATCCGGTTCTTTAGTAGTCGCAATTTCTTCTAACTGAGCACGAGTCAACTTACCAACTTTAGTTTTGTTTGGTACAGATGAACCCTTTTGAATACCAGCAGCTTTCTTAAGAAGAATAGAAGCTGGAGGAGTTTTCATGATGAATGTGAACGACTTGTCGTTGTACACAGTAATCACTACAGGAATTGGAAGACCTGGTTCAACTTTTTGTGTAGCAGCATTGAATTCTTTACAGAATGCCATGATGTTTACACCACGTTGACCTAATGCAGGACCAATTGGTGGAGATGGATTTGCTTTACCAGCTGGAACTTGCAGCTTGATATAGCCGTCAATCTTCTTAGCCATTTTAAAATACCTCTGGGTACAAACGCCGCTAGGCTCCCCAATCTTTACGCAACACTACTGTTACAACAACAATGCCCGATAAAATCGGGCGCTTTTCAACCAATTGAGATTAAATCGTTTTTTCGACTTGGCGAAACTCGAGTTCAACCTGAGTTGGTCGATTAAATACATTAATCGTCAACGTTAAACGTGACTTATCGTATTGAACTTCTTCCACCACACCTTTAAAGTCTGTGAATGGACCGTCAATAACAAGTAATTCTTCACCTGGCTCAAACATCGTTTTAGGACGTGGCGCTTCACCAGTATTACGTACACGCGCAAGAATCGCATCTGCTTCACGTTGAGTGATTGGTGCTGGTTTTTCAGGTGTACCACCGATAAAACCTAGAACCTTTGGACATTCTTTAACGATATGCCAAGTATCATCATTCATTTCCATTTCGACTAACACATAGCCAGGAAAGAATTTACGCTCAGATTTACGTTTCTTACCATCCTTCATTTCTACCACTTCTTCGGTAGGAACAAGGACATCACCAAAGCTATCGGCAACAGCGCTACGCTGGATTCGTTCTGTAAGTGAACGCATCACTTGTTTTTCATAGCCAGAGTAGGCATGAATAATGTACCAACGTTTCATAGCTCTTTTACCCGATAATCAACTTAATTAACCAACCCAAACCATAGTCAAAGCACCATAAAACCAATGATGCAACAACTACAACCAATAGAACCTGCCACGATGTAGTGACTGTTTCTTGTTTTGTTGGCCAAGTTACTCGACGCAATTCGACTCGTGCATCTTTTAGCAAGCGAACGAAGCCTTTACCTTGATGGGTGGCGTATAATAAACCTAAAGCCACAACGATACAAGCAAAAATTGCCCCAACGCGCACCCAAACATTATTTGCAGGTGCCCAATACGCTGGCAAATGCTGATTCACCATGGTAGCTAAAAGCAACAATGCTATTGCTATCACCCATAGAACAATATCTAAAGGCGAACCAGAACGAACAACTTCAGCAGAATTATTTCTTTGAGGAATTGGCGCGTCGCTCAATGCGTCACGCGATTTATCATTCGACATTTTTGTACTCGTCGTAGAACTCGCGACTTATTATATGAACAACTAAGCCAGCATCAAGCTTTTTATTTCAAAATATGGCAGGTCAGGAGGGACTCGAACCCCCAACATTCGGTTTTGGAGACCGACGCTCTACCAATTGAACTACTGACCTATAATGCAGGGTGAGAGCCAAAGCCCTCAACCTGAGACGTAATCCGTCACTATAATATGCTTATGCAGTTACTTTCGCAACAACACCAGCACCTACAGTACGACCACCTTCACGGATCGCAAAACGTAGACCTGGGT
>NZ_JAVQNP010000014.1:0-52826 GCF_031798995.1 Acinetobacter sp. V104_13
TGCTGCTGTAGCACTTAGACTTTCACCATTTAAGTAAGCTTTATCTAGGGTAACTGAATATTTTCCTGTAGCGTCTGCGGTAGCTGTACCGATTACAGTTCCTGCAGTATTCTTAACTATCACAACAGCATTCGCTTCAGTCGTACCTGTAACCACTTTACCAGCAGCATCTATAATTGCAGTTAAACTTGATGGGGCAGTTTTATCGTCAGCCAAAATTGTTTGAATTGTTGATTTATTACCAGCTAAATCTTCGGCAGAAATAGTAAGATTTTCACCATTTAAATAAGCTTTATCTAGTATGACTGTATATTTTCCATCATTATCAGACTTTGCAGTACCAATGATTTTTCCAGATAAATCTTTCACGGTGACAGTTGAATTAGCCTCTGTCAAACCTGTAATAGTTTTACCATTAGAAGAAATAGCATATGCTAAAGTAGGAGCCGTAATATCAGAAGCGATAAGCTCTTGTTTAACTGTACTATTACCAGCAGCATCTTGAGCAGAAACTTTTAGTGTTTCACCATTAATATACGCTTTATCCAAATTAATTAAGAATGTCCCATCTGCTCCAGCTTTAGCAGAACCGATCACTTGGCCAGCTATATTTTCAACTGTAACAGTTGCACCAGCTTCTGTTAAACCAGTTATCGTTTTACCATCTTTCGACAATATTTTAGTTAAACTTGCTGGAGGAGTCCGATCTGAAGGTGCTGAGCTATCACTACCACCACCACTTGATGCTGCTACCGCAATACCACCAAGGGCTATCGCAGCACCACCCCATAACATTGCTTGTGAATCCAATAAACTCTTTTCTTTTAAAACTTCGTCCTTTTCAACTTTCTCCTCAGCCTCAGAATTATTTTCTACTTGCTGACTAGAAACTTGCTCTATGAACTGTTTATTTGGACTAATACTATATGATTCAGCTTGAATTACCTCACCACTTTTAAGAGTAATTTCAAAACCATTTCCAGTATCTTTTACACTTTGAACTAAAGAAGCATCTAAAGTAATTTTTTGACCATTTTTAATAAAAGTAAGTATGTTTTGCATTTTTGTAAAAACCTATTTATAACGCAAAAAATTTACCACAAAAAATAATAAAATCCATAAAAATTCATAATAATAATTTTATTAATCGATATAATTTACCTCACCAAGACTATATTTAATTAGCACAATAATTTGATTTTAATTTTAATAATTTCTAAAGCTACACTAGCTTTCATGGCTTAAAACAAAAGTAAATGATGATAGAAGAAAGGCAAAAATCATAATATTATTTTAAAAACCTTTATAGAGATGCTTGAGAAGCGGATCGTTAAGGGTTAAAAATCTTTGTTTTTTAATTTATTGAACTCAAACATTGCATTTTTATATTCAAGGTATGCTTTTTCACTGATTAGAACCACAGCATCTTTCTCTTTTCGTGTAATTTTTACGGCGTAACCTAACAGCACTCTTTCCATGACCTTCGAAAATTGTGATCTTGCATTCGCATAATTAATTTGTTCCATAATATTAGTCCTTCTCGAATAAAAGAAAGCCACTTCTGATATTAAAGTGGCTGTGATTACATTAAAAATTGTATCGACCTAATAAGTTGATTCGAGATAATTTCCCTTCTAAATCTGAAAATGTTTCTCTCTTCCCATAGGTGTATTCAACACCAAGATCGACTTTCTCAACAGGCGTCCAAAATAAATTGACGCTTGCATTGATTAGCCTTTTATTTTGATCAGGGTTATTTTCTGAAAAATTTGAATCTTTATAGATAAGACTACCAGCAGACAAAGAAGAGCGTAAATTTTCATTCCATTTGCGCAGATACCCTAACTCAATAGAATCAAATTCACTTAAATACATTCGATTTTGATCAAAGTAGAACGCATCATTATCTTTTGAATACAGCATGTAACGGTTATCACCCGCTATGTGATAGTAATTGAATACAAGTGAGTCATTTTCAGAAAGCTTATACTTTGTGCCTAATCCAGCTCCCCAAGCAAGTTTAGTTTGCTCTTCATTCGTGTCAGAAACTGCTCGATTTTCATGAACCATACCATGCAATTGAACCAAGAAATCTGGATTCTTAAATTCATATCGCATGGTTAATGCAGGAAAACGGCTTCCACCTTCTACATTTTTATTTTCAACATCACCGCCTTCCAAAGCGACTAATAATTTTTGTTTGGCATCAACGATGTGCTGATAACGGACCTGTACATTACGCTGAGTTCCTGTGCCCATCGCACCTGTAAAATCAACCAAACTTGGAGCAGTATCACTATTCACAAAAGGTGAAGTCGTCTGACCAATTAACCAATTTCCTAGTGAAATATAAGCGTGTCTAACCCGAACCGAACCATTACCGTTATCTCCACCACTTCCCATGAAATCGGCTTCTAGCTTTCCAACCAAGTCTCCTTTCGAGGTGGGCTTAACGATATCCACCCCTACACGTGAAGTCGCGGCAGAAACATTTAATGATTTGCTTGTTGAGTTTGAATTGTCTAATGGTATTGATCCTGTCTTATTCGCAATTGAACGCGTTGAACCTTCAAAATCATATGCAGTATCAACACGTATATTTCCATAAAATTTAATTTTAGTCTGTTCATCCGAAACAGGCTTGTCAGTGTTTGATGTTTTGTTTTGACTCAATTCAGGTGCTTTATTCAATCCGCTATTTTGATTTAAATTCTGCCTCTCCATGAGATAATCTATTTGCTGTTGTAATTTAATTATTTTTTCATTTAGCGCTGAGTTATCTTCGCTTTCAGCTTTGGCTTGCTGCAAAGTCATACTCATTAATAATGATAAAGAAATTATCCCTTTATATTTCATGTCCTTTTCCTTTAGACGAAATCACATAGACCGAATTGAAATTTCCTATTTTTCAATCAGTAAAATAATGATTATTGAATTAACTTTAGATAGGCTAACGAAGCTCAATCATTGACTTCGCTAGTTCCCTTTGTGTTTGAATGGTTTTGAATAACCTTATTCCGGTAATTCACATCCTTTTTGTTTTAAGCTCTTAATCACCCAGCTACGGTCATTTTCACCTACGGCGATTTGCTCTAATTGCTTTTGTTCAGCGGCATGTTTGGCGCTTGCTTTCAGATAAACTTCTTCAACTTCTGCATAAGGCACGCTTAAAAGCCCATCTTCATCACCTAAAATCAAGTCTCCCGGTTCAATTACCATTCCATTGATTGCGATAGGGACATTAATTTCCCCCGGTCCGTCTTTATAAGGTCCTCGATGTGATACTCCTGCCGCAAAAAGTGGAAAATCTCCCTCTCCAATTACAACTGAATCACGTATCGCACCATTAATAACGATGCCAGCTATACCTTTCTTAATGGCATACGCAACCATCATCTCTCCAATTAATGCATTGGTTAGATCGCCACCAGCATCAACCACAATAACATCTCCTGGTTGGGCGATATCAATAGCATAGTGCAACATCAAGTTGTCACCCGGACGAGCCTTAACTGTAATGGCAGGCCCACAAAGATATCCCTTTTTATGCATTGGTCTTAATTGAGCCCCACCTGAAGTCATTCGATTCATTGAGTCACTGACATTAGCGACTGGTAGATCTCGATATTGCTCAATCCATTTTTGCTCAACTTTTCTGTCGTTTTTTAGCACTCTAAAACCAATTGCCATAACTTTTCCCTTAGATCAGTTTTCTTGTGCAAATTAATATGACAGCATTTTTTTGAAATGTCATTTCATTTTTAATTAAATTTAAACTAAATTTTACTCAATTTTTAAATTTAGTTTTTACTATTGACTATTTTTTTGAAATGACGTTTTAATAATGTGGATTATTAAGGACGTATTTTGCTCAAAATACTTAAATGGAGTGTAAGTCAAAATGAAACGTAAAGTTCTTATCACGGGGCCAACATTAACTTCAGATGCGTTACTGTATGCTCAGTCCCATGATATTCAGTTGATTCCAACTGAACCCTACATGGCAAAAGATGAAATGGAAAAACTCATCCATGATGAACAACCTGATGCAATCATTGTTCGAACAGGCAAACTTTCTAGAGATATGATTTTTGCTTCTGATAATTTAAAAGTGATTGCAAAACATGGTGTTGGGTTTGACACAATCGACACTCAAGCTGCTGCTGAACGAAAAATTCCTGTCACTATTGCAGTAGGCGCGAATGCACAATCTGTTGCCGAACACGCTTTTGCACTCATGTTTAATGTTGCTCGACAAGTCACATGGTTAGACCAACGTATTCGAGAAGGTCATTGGGACAAAGCAAGTGCAAATGGCGTGGAGTTATATGGTAAAACACTGGGCTTAATTGGTTTAGGAGCAATCGGTAGCATACTCATGAAGTTAGTGGCTCCCTTAAACATGAAAGTAAAAGTATATGATCCGTTTTTACAAAATTTGCCAGAGCTCGATTATGTAGAACAGGAACACGACTTTGAAAAACTTTTAGAAACCAGTGACATTATTAGCCTACATTGCCCACTTACAGCAGAGAATAGACACTTATTTTCACATGCCCAATTTGAAAAGATGAAACGCTCAAGCATCTTAATCAATACAGCACGTGGTGAATTAATTGATCAGGCTGCATTAGTTGATGCACTAAAAAATAATAAAATTGCTGGTGCAGGTTTAGATACCTTTTCTTCAGAACCACCAGAAAAAGATAATCCACTATGGGAATTACCTAACTTGGTTGTGACTCCCCACATAGGAGCAAACACAACAGATTCGCGTAATCGCGTCGGTCTTTTAGCACTTGAACAGATTGTGAGTATTTGGGATGGCCAATTACTAAACCCACGAGCTATCGCTAACTGGAAGTTACTCAATAGCTAATCATGGAACTCAATTGTTTCTAAGCTTTTAGATGCGAGAACAATTAAAATACTGAATATAAAAAAGGATTTTTTTATGTCTACAGAATATTCTCAAGTAAGTGCGATTGAACGCGAAACGATGCGCAAGGTGGCGTGGCGATTACTGCCTTTTTTAACACTTTGTTATGTCATCGCTATTATTGATCGTGGAAATATTGGTATGGCTTCATTACAAATGAATGAAGACCTTGGATTAACAGCTACTGCTTTTGGTTTTGCCAGTAGCTTATTTTTCTTTGCATATTTTCTATTTGAAGTACCCAGCAACCTCGCCATGCAAAAATTTGGAGCAAAAGTATGGATTGCCCGAATTATGGTGACGTGGGGAGTGATTACAGCCGCAACAGCTTTCGTTGAAAGCTCTACATCGTTATATATTATGCGATTCTTACTCGGTGCTGCCGAAGCAGGGTTTTTCCCGGGTGTCATTTTATATTTAACCTATTGGTTACCTGCAAACTATAGAGCCAGAATGGTCGCAATATTTATGGTGGCGATTCCGGGTGCAAACTTTATCGGTTCACCACTATCGGGACTTTTATTATCGCTAGATGGCTGGATGGGCATGCGTGGGTGGCATTGGCTATTTATTTTAGAAGGTATCCCTGCCATTTTATTAGGTATTGCCTGCCTATTTGCACTCACAGATCGACCAGAACAAGCAAAATGGCTTAATAGCGAACAAAAAGCTTGGTTAGTTGAAAGATTACAGTTTGAACGTCAACAAAAAACCCCAATTGGCCATATTTCACTATGGCAACTTTTAAAGAATAAATATATTTGGTTTATGATCATTATTTATTCTGGTGCTTCTGCTGCTGGCAGTACAATGAGTGTTTGGGCGCCACAATTAATTAAATCATTTGGTTTGAGTAATTTAGAAATCGGTTTAGTGAATGCGATTCCTTATGGTCTAGCTTCTATTGCAATGATTTTTTGGGGTCGTAGTTCTGATCGTAAAAATGAACGTCGTTGGCATACAGCAATCACACTATTGATGATCTCATTTGGTTTATTAATTGCTTTGTTCACGTCTTCACTTATTGGCACAATCTTTTTACTCAGTGTCGTATTAATTGGTGCTTATTCTATGAAAGGTCCTTTCTGGGCTTTAGCATCATCATGGATGTCACCGAGTACAACGGCGGCAGGTCTAGCAGCCATTGGTGCATGTGCTAATTTGATTGGTGGCGGGTTGATGGTGAATATCTATGGCGCAATTCATGATGCAACAGGAAGCCACGCTATTGCCTTACTTCCACTTGCTGCTTTAAATCTCGTGTCGGCTATTATGGTTTTCGTTATGTCTAGAAAGAAAGCCGTTTTGTTTAACCAACCACAAAGTACTTCATAAACAACATACATAAAAAAGGGGCTAAATCATGAGCCCCTTTTTTTGTATCTACGATATTAGAATTAATTACGAATACTCTTACCACCCAAACTTTTCGTTAAATCATCTGCAATTTTGAAGAAAAAATCCCCCACAGATTTTGCAATTTCCGCAGTAAAACGACTTGATGGCCCCGAAACGACTAATGCTCCAACTACATCACTTTGAGCGTCAAATACTGGCAATGCCATTGAAGCAGCATGTGGCTCCGTTACACCTGTTGAATAAAAAGGTTCAGTTCTTGCTAAAACCTGTTCGTGTGTTGATCGCAATGCTTGAGCGCCTGCTGCTCCATCCATTGGTCGAACTTCGCCCGGCTGAATATGAACACGCAGTCGATGGGTAGAGTTCACTCTATATTGGCAAAGACGATATGCTCCATGTTTAACGTAAAATGAAGCAGTTTCACCAGTTTCATCAACAAGTTGCTGTAAACACGGCACCACATGTCTTTCTAGATCTAAAGCATCTTGATAAATTGTATTTAAACGCATAACTTCGCTGGCAAGCGTATATCTGCCATCCGAAAGACGGTTAACAAAACCAAAATCTTCTAGCGAAACGATTAAGCGCATGATGGTTGCTTTATTTAATTCTGTTCGTTCTGCGAGTTCTGCTAGGGTTAAAGATTTATCACCTATTCTAAAAGCAGTTAACAAAGTTAAAAGGCGATCAGCCGATGCATTTCCGCTTGTTGCTGGGTGAGGTTTAATTTTAACCATGTTTTTCCTACAATATCTTGATATCAATTTTAATGTATTGAATTAGGTTTTTAACTTTACCATATTTCTTATATTTTCATTCTATCTCTCGACAGCAACTTCATTCATTTATCAAAGTACTTAAAATATGAAGTATAGCCTCATTATTAGTAGGCTTTACGACCAACAATGAGACCTATATTAATTTCAATCTTAAGCTTGTATTACGCTTCTATCTTTTTGTCTTTACTACTTGAATAGATAAAATATAAAGCAATCCCTAAGCAAATTAATGCACCTAATCGATACGGTGAAAAATGGAGCATTTCATTACCAAACCAGCCAAAGTTATCAATCAAAATACTCATCAAAAGTTGCCCAAAAATTACAGCTACCGTAGCAACCGCAGCTCCAATTCTTTGCACGGCCAGTACCATAATAACAATATAAGGCACTCCACACATGGCACCTAACAACTGCCATTTGGGAACATCTAACAAGGTTAAGGTTTGTTTTGGTTCAAAGTAAAAAATAAGGAGTGCAGTAATTAGAGCACCGACTGAGAAAGTCAAAAAAGCACTACGGAATACACCAACTTTTGCTCCAAGTTGACCATTAATTGCGGCTTGCACACTCAGTAAAGCACCACCAAGGACGGCGAGAATAATCATTAAAATTGTCATGCGGGTCTCCTATGCTTTTGCGACAAGTACAAGTGCAGCAACAATAAAGATGAGTGCCAATATTCGTTTACGGTCAACCTTTCGACGCGAAGTCCCCAACAAACCATAGTGGTCGATAATCAGACTTTTAGACACCTGACCCGCTAAAATGCCAATCATGGTCATGGCAATACCAATAATTGGAGTGGTAATGGTCAAAATAATGACGTAAGCAGGACCCAAAACGCCACCCAGTAATTGCCAAGATGGAAGTGTAAAAAATGAAGGACTATTACGTGGACTAAAAAACAGCATGAGTAAAAAGGTAAGTGCTGCACCCACACCAAAAATACTAAAGGTGGCCCATAACTCACCCACTTCCTTTCCTAACGGCCCTAGAAGCCCAGCTTCGACCGATAGCCCCATTCCCCCTAAAATGGTTAGGAGTAGTAATAGAATTTGCATCTACATTGCCTCATCTGTATCTAGGCAACGAATACTAAGGTAGCCAATTCATCAGAAAAACAGCATAATTCATGAATCACTTTTGCAGAAATTGCACAAATGGATTTAACAAATTCGATTGATATCCGCACGCTTCGCTTCTTTATTAGTGTTTACAATGCTCAAAACTTCTCAAATGTAGCGCGTAAAGAAGATGTGTCTGCCTCCATGATTTCTCGAACCATTCAACAACTTGAAGATGCGTTGGGGCAGCAACTTTTCTACCGAAATACGCGAGCAATCACCCCGACCGAATCGGGCAAATTATTTTTTGAATATGCAAAAAGAATTACCGAACAATTTGATGAAGCTCAAAAGGCTTTACAAGATAAAACTATAGAACCATCGGGACTCGTCCGAATTAATGCCCCTGTGTTTTTTGGTCAACGGCATATTGCGCCGTGGTTGGCGGGTTTATCAGAACGTTATCCAAGACTTTTAATAGAACTAATTCAAACCGACGAATTTATAGATCCATTACGCGAAAGCACAGATTTAATATTTCGGATTGGAACGCTAACTGATTCATCATTTCATGCACGTATTTTTGCTACACAAAAATATCATTTAGCAGCATCTCCTCAGTATGTTGCCAAATACGGTACGCTTGATCAGCCAACAGAACTTAATCAACACAAATGCCTAGTCTATAAAGGTTTTGAAGGTCCTAACCGCTGGTTAGTGAGAAAGCCCAATGAAGAATGGATACATTACCCCCTTACTCCTTTACTTTCATCGAATAATGCCGAGAGCTTAATGACAGCTGCACTACATGGTATGGGGATTGTTTTATTTCCTGACTGGTTGATTGGTGAAGCTTTAAAACAAGGACACTTAATCAAGCTTTTACCTGAATATGAAGTCGCGATTAAATCACAACCCCAGCATATCGCAGCCCTTTATCCCAACGTCCGCCATCCGCCTTTAAATATTCGAGTGGTGATCGATTATTTTGCTGAAATTTATGGTGAGCGGCCGTATTGGCAGAATTAATTTTTTCTTTTAATAATGGTTTATAGAATAAAAATGAAAAACTACATTTTGAAAATGATTCAAAATAAAAATCCCACTAATAATCAATATTTAGTGGGATTTCTATAGCGAAACATATTCGACTAACTTAGATACTTCAGTACTGATACTTATAATTAAGATATAGAAAATAGAGAGCGTACAATACTCCCGCGACAATGAGAGTAAGAAAGAATGAAACTAAACATATGATTTTCATTTCAAATGATATATTCGCTTTAATTCCTGTCTCTTGCTCTCTTCTTTTTATAGAAAGATAACCTTTCATATTCCAAAAAGTGAAAAATATAATCGTAATAATTATGAGACAAAGCAAAAGATAGTATTCTGATGTGAAAGGATTATTGATAGCGTCATTGCATTTTTGCTTTTCTATTATTTCTGCTTGAGTTAATTCAGTTTTCACTGAAACACCCCATTTCTGACTATCAGGTAGAAAATACTTATATTCACAATAATCTATAAATTTTTCTTTCTGATCACGTCCATCTCCTTTAGTTCCAGAAGATGATGTGTGATTAAGTCTTACTGTAGTTGTCATTTGCCATTTGTATTTAAAAATTTGGAGCAATTATAAATACCAATTTGCTCCAAACTCAATAAACACCACTACAATAAAAAAGCCCATCTTCCGATGAGCTTTTTATTTAATTGAGATTATTAAATGCATTAGGCTTTAAATTCTGCTAATACAAAGTTTTTTACTATTTCATCAAAATTTGGTTTTAGTAGAGTTGGCTTGCTATCTTTTATAGTTTTATACCAATAACTCGCTGCAACTCCCATACTAATCAAAGCTAACAATTTCATTGCTCACCTCACTTATTGGGAAGAGTGAAACTTAAAGTATCATTCGCGTTTGTAGCGTTCCAACTCGTTTAAGAGAGTTTTCTGTATATTTTTTAAGCAATGTGTAATAAAAAAGACCCATATCTTGGTGAGTTTTTTTCCTTTAACACTATGTATTTATACTAAGAATAATTAATGATCATCATTGAATTTTAAGATAAAATTAAATTCTTTAAATATTTTTCATTTTTCATAGTAAGTTAAAATTATCGCAAAAAACAATTAAAATGTGATTTAAATCACATTTTATGATTGCTGTTCATTATATTCTTTGTCAAAATAAAGATATTTCAAATATTAATAATTTTTAGATATGGCAAATCAATTAAATAGTTTTGTAGAATTATTAGATAGGCTGGGTTTACCTGAAGAAATTAAGAAAACTTGTATAATTATTATCGCATTTATTTTAATTGTATCAATGCTTATTACTATCCTAGAGAAAATTGGAATTTTAAAACTCTTCTCTATCTTTTTTTCTAAAATTTTTACTAGTCCAAATACAACCGAAGACGATATTAAAGCATTAAATGAGCTAATAGACTTTGAACCATTAAAAGCAGACCAAGCCAAGAATAAACCCTACGCTTTATATGCCAACTCTCTTAAAGAATTAGCACTTTTGAATAGCTACTTTAAGAGTAATTTAATCGATATTTTTACACTAAAATATTTATTTACTCGCAAAGATCCTAAGCGAGCCAAAAGACTATATTCTCTGAGACTTGACAAATATTTAGAAAAATCTGGAGACAGATATATTCTAAAAAAATGGGTAAATTTCTGGGTAGTATATATTCCACTTTGCATATGGCTATTCATTTATTGTTACTTAGCTTTTATATTCTTAAAAGCTCTATTCTTATCAAAAGAATTCCAAAATAATGAACCTATTGCTCTATGGTATTATTTCTTGATTGTTGTTGTAGTTCTTGGAACTGGATGGTTAACAAGTTTTCTCCTACAACCTTGGCAAGCCAAAACTTTTACTAAACTTAAAAGTAATAATCCACAATTAAGATTACAAAGAAAAGGTTATAAAAAATAATTATTTATTTTAGGAGTTATTAATGAAACCAGCAATTGTTATCGGCAATACCACTGATCACGGTGGCATAGTTAGTACTGGAGATAGTACATATCTAATTGATGGTAAGGCCGCCCATGTCGAGGGCATGACTCATTTTTGCCCTAAATGTAAAGTTACTGTCACTGCTCTCTCAAGTAGCCCGCTTGTTGTGATTAATGGTCGTGCAATAATTGTCGCTGGTGATAAAACTAGCTGTGGTGCAACCTTCTTACCAAGTCAGAATTTATTAGTTCGTGATCAAGGCAGTTCAAGCGGATCTGGGAGCTCTACAACAAACGATAGCTTGGTTCAAAATACAGAAAAAGAAAATAGTGTCATTTTCAAATTTAAAGATCCGAATACAGGTAAACCATTAACCGATTTTCCATATATTCTTACTCTTCCGAATGGTGAACAGATAGAAGGTAAAACTAATAAAGCAGGAAAAACGGAACTTACTGTGACTGGCGTAAAACCTGAACAAGTCAAAATCGAAACCTTAGATCTTTCAGAACCAATGCCACCTTTGGAGTAAGAATTATGGGTAATCAGCCAATTACTAAGAATATTCCCCCTAATAGCAAAGCTTGGGATGGCTATCCTTCTAAAGTTGAAAGCTGTAATGTTCCTAAGCCGTTCTGTTATTTACAGTTTGATCGACCAATTGCGATGCCTTACACCTTCATGATGTCTTTACAACAATGGGAATATGTAGAAAGAAGGAATAAATTAGAGTTTTTATTGGCAGTACGATTTGGCATGGAATATGACATTGCCAAATTAAACGAAGACGTTTTAATTTCTACGGGCTTTCATACTGGAATGTATGTAAAGTTTCAAAATTATTTAAGAAAACATTATGAAAAAGATGCAGCTGTTTTAATGGCAGTTTTCCAAAGTAATGCTTTTACAACTAGATTCGGTACTTCATTTGCTATTGAGGATTTAGTCGGCCTAAAAGGTGCCATCGATGATTTACGCATTGACGATATCATGACTGGGGCACATATGATTTCACGGAAAAATGGTTATGCTACACAAATTAATAGAAAGATGTATCGACAAAACTTTAACCAAGACTACAATCCTACTATGTTAAAAACCTTAGCTGCTCAAGGATTATATCCTGATGAAATCGAAGGAATCTTCTAGAATGAAGAAATATTTATTAATTTGCCTTTTACCTATTTTTACTACTGCTTGTAGTGCTAAGCCAACCCCACAAGAAGAACTAGATATTCAAGCTACCTTTTTGCCTACTGTATTCAATCTTGATGCCGGTACTTATGCTTTAGCCCCAAAACAAGCACCTACAGCTTTAACGAAACAACTGTATGATGATGCTTTATTTAAACTTGGTTTATTAAAAAGATATGATGACCAAGCAAGTGCAGAGTCCAAAATTGAAAAGTCTGTAAGACCTGTTGCTTTAAATGCTTTATGTTTAATGAGTAAGTTTGTTAATAACCCAACTTATGTAAAAGCTGTAAAGCATAGTATTGAGCAAGAGCCTGATTTAAATAAATGGCTCAAAGAAAATCAACAAAAATGGCAAGAAACTTTGAAAAAAGAGAATAAGGAAATCTTTGATCATCCTTGCTTATAAATAAGGGATTAAAATTTTACCCTTTTTAGTTAACAATTAATCTATTTATCTTCATTCTAATAAAAAAAGAGACCGTTAACTGGTCTCTTTTTTATTAGAAGCAATTAATATCAATTATATATCTATATTAATTTTGAATGTCTAGTATACTTTGATAGAAATTTTCCTCTATATAAAAAATTTGACTAAATCTTTGCTCTAAAAAATTCATCTTCTCATTGATATCTAAGCTAGTATTTATTTTTCCTTGATCCAAAAAAAGATCTAAATATTTATTGCTATAACTATCATCAGCTACTGAACTATCAAGAGCATAAATATATTTATTTGCAATAGTTGGATAAAATTTATTATTCATTTCATCCAGCTCAATACTTTCTATAATATTTGAAAAAGATGCACTCCCATTTTTTTGAAGTATAGAAACAATTCGTTTTGTTTCTTCAAAACTTTTCTTTTCAGAAAACAATTTAAGGAAATATAGGATTGATCTTTTAGTTTTAACAGATCTAAAATTATAACTAAAATTTTTATCAAAATCATAACTAGCAATTTTCTTAAAATGCTTGTATTTTTCATTATTTTTGAAACTTTTATTAAAACTATCAATAACTTTTTTCACCTCATTATCACTAGCTCCAGAAAAAACTTCAGTATAACTCGTAAACCAAAACCAATTAGTTATAATATTTTTTTGCTCAATATTTAAATCTTCATAATTAACCTTAGAATTATAAAATGTATTTGCTAAAATAATTAATTGAAAAGAATAAGGTAAAAAATTAATAGATGGAACTAAAATTTCCTCTTTAAAAAACAAAATAGCTTGCTTTAAATAATTCACCGAATCTTGTATTATTTTAATATTAGCATTTATTCTAGAGCTAACTACTGTTGGATCTGTTTTATAAATATTTAAATTTAAATTAACCTTTATTGTTTTTAATAGAATATCCTCTGTAATATCCCCCCATTGTAAAAACAGTAAATTATTTCTATGAGATTCAATTTCATCATTAAAATCGTAATCATTTCCATTCCAAGTTAATGCATGAATCATTTCTTGAGCATTAACTAAAACACCTTTACTATTTATTTTCTGAAAAGTATTTGTTACTAATTTAATATCATCAGTTGAAATTGGAATTACAGGGACTTTATATTGACGAAATGCAGCAGAAATTTGATCTATTTCATCAATAATATCTTCAAAATTATTTAAATTTTCTTTAAGCATTAAAGTTCTTTGAAACTTTAATAAACTCACACTATCTAAAAGTATGTTCATAGGCATCATAAAATCATGCTTTGATTGGACATCTAAATTATAAAAAAATTTCTTCTTTTTTAAGTCATAATAGAATTTATTAAACTCATTATCAGTATCACTTCTATTTAAACAAATAAATAAAGTTGTTAATCTTTGTAAGCCATCAAGTATATATTTTTTATAGACTTGATCACTCACAATAGGAAGTTTAATTGATCCAATTTCATTATAGCATTTAACAGGAATTTTAGTTTCCCATACCATAATTGAGCCTATAGGAATACCATTCCTAATACTATTTAATAATTCTATCTGTCTTTCAGGTTCCCAAACAAAATTTCTCTGAAACTTTGGACATAATAATAAGCCATCTTTCATCAGGTCTACAATTTGTTCAATAAAAAGAATTTGAGGATCAGTATAAATAGCCGCCATTTTAAATCACCATTAATATATTTTTAACAATACCATTAATTTCATTCCAACCCTCTATATCTTTCATTTTTTCCGATATAGAAACTTCTTTTTCATAAACCGAAGATAATTTATCTCCAAAGCCATTTTCAAAAAATTTAATTTTTGAAGAAGGAATATTATAAAAATAAGTTTTTATTAGTTTTTGCTTATCCCCGACTCTTCCGACATCGCCATTAATTCCGATTTTCATATTATAAAAATGACGTGTATCATTACAATTTAAACTACTAAACTCTTGAAAAAGTTTTCCATATTTTTTCTTATTTTTTCTATTTTGATATACATATCCACTCAAAGATTTCATAGGGATATAACTCTCTATAAACCTACGCTGTAAAAGAGAATATTTTATATTCTTATCTAAACAAATTTTTTGAATCTCTTGAGAGGCGTGTTGTATAGTTTTTGCATCAAAAGGTAACCTATCAGAATCAAAAAAAACATAACTATTAAAGTTACAGAATTCATCACTTTCTAATTTCTTTTTGAGCTCGCCAGTACCTCCTCCACTCCAGTATGATAGTTCTAAATTGGTCTCTAACTCATGCAATAAAGATTTTTGTTCTTTATTACTAAAAAAATTTAAAAAGTTTTTATCATTCCGATTATTTTCCATACAAACCAAAAATGGTTGACTAATTAACTTTATAGCCTCATCAATAGTAATACTATGATCATCTTTAGAGATACTAATTTTAAAAAACTTACTTTTTCTTGTTACAAATAACTTTAAATCTTTCTTTATTTTCTCTAAAATAGCTTTTAAAACTGTCTGATTAAAATTTCTCTGAAAATATTCAAACTTTTCCTCATCTTCAATTACTATTATTTGAAATTGTTTTTTTGCAGCCAAAGTAATAAAAGTATATATATCTCCATGTTTTTCTGCACAAGATAATAATTCTTTAGTCAATAAAAATTTCATTGTTCATCTCTTGATAATAATTCTAAGACATGTTTTTTTGCGAGGTTATTACTTGTTTGAAAAGCTGTCACTGGCCAATTCTCATCAAGCTGCCCCTCATTATTAACAATAACTTTTTCAACTATATTTTTCTCTTCAACTTTTTTTATCCAGTTAATAGAAATAGATTCAGATTTTATTTTACCTTTAATAACTTCCAGCTGTACTGCTTGCAGTAATACCTCAGAATGTGTTTCTATTAGAATTCTAGTTATATCTACCTGACCGATTACCTCTACAAAAATTTCAGCAAGATCTTGATGTAGAGCATCATGTAAATGTAATTCTGGATTTTCAAATATTAAATAATTTTCATTTTTTATTTCACCTTCAATTACTTGAGCACAAATAATTAATATAGGAAGTATTTGAGAAATTCCCATTCCACTCTCAGCAATTGGTACTTTTATCATTTCAAAATTTATTGGAGAAATATTAGTGGTAAATACCTCGTAATCTCCAACAGCTGAAAAACTTAAATCTAATTTTTGTTTAAAAATTTTTTCAATCCATTTATCAACTCTTTTAAATACTTTTTGATCACCTTTTTTACTATTGGCTAGTACTTGAATAGAATCGCATCCATCACTTTTTTTTGGGATCTTTGTTATATTAAATACTTCTATTGGCTTAGGAACATAACGTAAAGGGGATATCCAAAAAACACCATTTTTGATTTTTTCAAGTTTTTCATTTAATTTTTTACATAACTCAGTTTTTATTGGAAAAGGAACCATATTCTTTAATATATATTCGTTTTCATCATTATCATTACGATAGATAAAACTATCTAAATCAAGGTTAAAAATTTCTTGTTTATTATCATTGTCAGCTATATAAATTTGTGTAATAAGAACTTCATCATTAATAATATTAAAATGATATTTTATATTGATATCTTTATAATTAAGTTCAAAACTACTTCTCCTTGAAGTTCCATATATAAAATTTTTATTTGCCTTTCCCAACATTCCAATAGGATAGAAATTAGTATCATTGTACTTATAATTTTCCTTTAAAGAAGGCAAAAATCTAGAAATAGAGCTTTTCCCTGAATTATTTTCACCATACAATAATGTTATTGGTTTAAGTTCAATTTCTTGTTTGTCACCAAAACCTTTGTATTTATCAAGACTAAAACTATTAAGCATGAATACCTTATATTTAATAAATCAAGTAATTGATAAATTGTAAATGATTAGCTTAGTTCTGTAACTATATCTAACAGATTTTTTTATACTTAGCAGCTATCTACACTAGGATTTGAAGTTTTTTAATCTAGTAAGTTATGCAGTTCCCCCCAAAAACCTCTCCACCACCACATCCCTTTCCTTCAAACTCTTTGAGCTTAAAATCTGGAACATCAAGCCATCAATCAAATTTAAAACCATGTCGGCACTTGGTTTTAATGCGTGAGTTTCCAAACTAAAAACCAGATCAAAAAGCTCTTTAAGCAGCCATTTTCTATATTCAAGCGCTATACAGTAGGCTTGCGGGTAAATCTGTTTAGTTTCAAAAATGGCTTTGAGTAATAGATAGTACAGGCTATTAAAATTGACATGTAAAACAATAATCTCTTTGAGTTTATCGCTTGAGGTTCGGTAACGGCTTGAGTAGATAATTGCCAGCACTTCTTCTTTGAGTTTACTTTTTTGAAAGGATACGCACATTTCAATAAGTCGCTGTTTTGAGTGAAAGTAGTTATAAAAAGTGGCTTTAGGAATTTTGGATTTTTTGACGATTAAGTCCACACCCGCATTGTGAAATCCATAGAGATTGAACAGCTCAATTGCTGTATGAAGAACCTGTAATTTTTTGGAAGATCTTTCTAAAGTTGGCATCGTTTTACCGTTATAAATTCTTGTTGTTGCTAAAAGAGATAAAAAAGCCTGTGCCTTTTCTGGGAGAAAAAAAGGCACAGCAAAGCCGTAAAGACTGTGCGTGGCACATCTCAAGTTTTATTGTTACTAAGTTTTAGACGTAATGATTTAAAGCCTGAAAAGCCTATAGCTCATCAAACTGCTTTAAAATTTTAAGTTGTGTCGAGATAGATTTTGACAGTGACTGCCAATAATTTATGAATGTGCATAGCCAACTCCTTCTTTTGGGAGTTCTGCCAAAGCATTATAAATTATGGTGGCAGAACGGAAGCGGGTTGACGGACTGGTTTCAACTCCAGCACACTCGAAAGTGTCCCACTCCCGTCCTACCGCTACGGGAGGGAACGAGGTGTGCACACAAGACTACTCCTCAGAAGAAATAATCCTGATGTGGTTGAAATAGCGGTCCGTCAAAACCGGCTGGCAATGTAGGCCAGCCCGCAAATGGTAATCTTCAATATTTGAGCTGTCAATGTGAAATTGGCTAGAAATTATTTAATTAAATTATTGTTTTTCATTTAATTACATAATTAAGGAAAACCTTAAATATTAGCTTAACAATTTGCTTTTATAACAGCACTCTAACGCTTTTTTTTATTGTGACTGCGCTTGCTCGGCCATAAATATTTTAAATTTTGAGACTAAAAAAGGAGGTATTAGCCTCCTCTTTTAATTCAAACTATAAACGTTTGGTGGTAATTAAATACCTTTATCTACCAGATATTACTGAAGATTCTTTGAATATGTTTTAGTTGATATTTGTGTGATCTCTTTCTTTTCTAGACGATTTAACAATGTGCCAAAGATTGCAGCAACAATGTACATAAATAATGAATAAACTGCTGCTGGCATAGCGGCCATACTGCTTGCCATTATTGTAAAAGCAATGGTCATGGCTAAGGTACTGTTATGAATTCCAATTTCAAACGCGCAAGCTTTTGCCTGAAAGCTATTTACACCCAATAATCTTGGAACAAAATAGCCAACCATTAAACTACATACGCAGAACAGCAAAGTTGCCAATCCAATTTGCCCAATATACGTCATCAGATTTTGGTAATCTCGTGCAACTGCTAATATGATGATCGATACGAGAAAAACGATAGCAAAGATACGCACAGGTTTATTGAGCTTTTCAGCCGTATGCGGCGCAAAATGACGGACTAACATCCCGATCCCAACGGGCACTAAAATAATAAGAAAAACTTGTATGATTTTAGAGAATTGCAAACCTACATTTTGTCCATTTTCCATAAAGTGTTGTATTGCAAAATTCACAATTAATGGAAGTGTAAAGGCAGCAATGACCGAATTTATAGCCGTTAAAGTAATATTTAAAGCGATATCTCCTTTATAGAGATAACTAAATAAGTTAGCTGTTGGCCCGCCCGGTGATGCAGAAAGGAGCATTAATCCAACAGCAAGCATTGGTGGTAAAGCAAGAACCTTACAAATAATAAATGCAATACCGACTAAAATAACCAGTTGGCAAAATAATGCGATAAACACGGCTTTTGGGTGTTGTCGCACGCGTTTAAAGTCATTTATGGTCAACTCTAGGCCCAAACCAGCCATAATAATTGCGAGTGCAATTGGTAAAAATACGGTAATTAATCCTGAACCCATAATCTCATTCCTTTTTCATTTATTTATGGAGCTTCTAGTCCCATACGCTTATGTTTTTAATTAAAAGTTTTTATTAAACCTTTAGTTCTTTTCTTAAAATTTTACCCACATTCGACTTGGGTAATTCATTAATAAATTGAATATAGCGTGGTTGTTTGTAGCCAGTCAGGTTTTCTTTTGCATAGATTTGGATTTCTTCAACCGATAAAGAGTCATCCTTTTTGACAATAAAGGCTTTAGGCACTTCACCCGATTTTTCATCTGCAATGCCAACCACGGCGACTTCTAAAATTTTGGGATGTTGGGCTAAAACTTCTTCAATTTCGTTTGGAAAAACATTAAAGCCTGAAACTAAAATTATGTCTTTTTTACGGTCAATAATTTTGGTATAGCCTTTCTCATTCATAAAGCCAATATCACCCGTTCTAAAGAAACCATCAGCAGTCATGACCGCTTTCGTTTCTTCAGGTAAATTCCAATAACCTTTCATGACCTGCGGGCCACGAATTGCAATTTCTCCAGTTTCACCGGGTGCTAATTGCTGACCTTCATCATCCAAAATAGCAATATCCGTGCTCGGTACAGGAATACCGATTGTGCCACTAAAAGTATTAGAGATTGGCGGATTAAAGGTCGCAACAGGCGACGTTTCTGATAAGCCATACCCTTCACGGATAATACGTCCTGTCAGTTTTTCCCATCCATCGGCAGTGGATTTCAAAATTGCCATACCGCCGCCCGTGGTAATTTCTAAACGGCTGTGGTCCAATTTATTAAAGCCTTCATGATGAAGCAGCGCATTAAATAAAGTATTTACAGCAGGAAAAACCGTAGGACGATATTTTTCAAAACAATGTACAAGAGCATCTAAATCACGCGGATTTGGAACTAAAACAGTGGCATAACCTTTATTCATTGCACTGTGCAATAAACAGACAGTAAAACCAAAAATATGATAAAGCGGTAAGGCACAGATCGCTATTTCATCTTCATAAGCATCTCGGTCACCAAAGTAGCTTTTAAAAACCACGTTATTTTGTAATAAGTTAGCGACAATATTTTTATGAGTTAATTCTGCGCCCTTCGATACACCTGTTGTTCCGCCCGTATATTGCAAAAGCACAGTATTCTCAAGAACAAGCTTAGGACGTATATAGTCTTGGGCATTTGTCTTCAATAAGATTTGCTTAAAAGCGTGTTTTTTAGAATCTAAGGTGTCTAATTCAGTAGGTTGCTCGACCAACATTTCAGTCATGGTGGTGGTAATAATTTGTTCAACCGCCACTTGCTCTTTGACAGCATCATAAACAGGTAAAAACTGCTCTAATATAAATAAGACTTTTGCGCCTGCATCATTTAATTGATGCTTTAACTCACGTGCTGTATAGAGAGGGTTAATATTGACCAGAATGTAACCTGCACGAATGACGGCAAGTGAAATAATTGGGTACTGAATAATATTGGGCATCATCACGGCAACACGTGTACCTTTTTCTAGCCCTAAACTTTGCAAGAATGTTGCTACTTGTCGACTATATAAATCAATTTCAGCATAAGAAAAAGATTGATCTGCAAATATAAAAGCCTTTCTTTGCTGGAACTTATTAAAACTGTTGTCCCAAAAATCGAGAAGTGAAGTTTGTTCATCCGGCAATGTAATCGTACTTTCTATATTCCATTGCTTATATTCATCTAACCAGATCTGTTTTGTCATCTTATTGTCCTTTTATGAGAGGGAGAAATGGAACTGTTCCTACTCCACTTTTTATATTTTCTTTAATCTCTTAATTTGCTTACTCTCGTACAGAAATAAACTGTTTATATAACTAAGCGATCCATCAAATAGTTGAATTAAAATTTATAACCAATTTTCAAACCGTAACCGATTGAATAGTTATTCTTATATTCACCCACATAATATTCACTGCCTGCCTGAGCACCAAGCTGACCTTTGGCATCACCGAGCCATAGATACTTCATTCCACCTGAAATAAAGTATTTTGAAGTTGGACTATATTGCGCACCAAGACCAACACTGTAATAACCTTTAGCTGGCCCACCTGTGGACACGCGCTCACCTGCTCCCGAGTCCCAACCTACAGAAACTGAACCCGACCATTTATCGCTTAGGCGTTGTCCAATCCCAAGATTGGCAGACCATTGATCATCATAATAACGAACCAGATTAAAACCGTTTGGACGACTTGGCGTTGATAGAACCCCAACAACTTCTGAGATTTCGCCAAAACGATAGGGTTTAAACTCAAAATCATTCCAGTGAACCCAACGCACGTTACCGAACAATAAAGTACCTTTGCGTAATCCGGTCTGAAATTCCAAATTTACTGACTCTGGCGCTCTAAACTTAGTTGAGCCTGATGTTCCTGCTTCGGGTAAGCCCGCAACAATACGATTGAGTGCCTCCTTCCGCGATTCAGTGAGTTGTCCTATAGAAACCATATACGCCAAATGCTGATCAAGAAAATCACGGCCTTGCTGCGTACTTAACATATCAACTAGTGGCGCATTTTCATTGGCTGTCACTTCATGCATAATTTCTGAACGATAGGTCAATGAGGCTTTAATGGCTTTTTCGGGAATTTGATAACCAAATCCTGCCAGCCATCCCCAATCTCCAACTTCTTTGGCATTAAAGTCATAGCCATTATATAAACTGAAAACTTGACCTCTTAAATTGACGTTACTTTTAAACGTCTGATAAACAGGACCTGCATAAAAATTCCAGTTTTTATCCGGTTGATAACCAAAAATCAGACTAAAATTTTGCATAACAAAATTCGATTTGGTGTTACCTGTTACGACTTCTCTACCGGTCTTTTGGGCAAGTGTTGCTGAATCAATGCCTGGTACTAAAATCGTATCACTCGGCTTAGCAACAAAGCTGTTATTTCCATAATATTCTGAGTCGGAAGTAAAGGGCTGATCGTAAAGAAAACCAAATGAAAACTGAGGTGCTAACTGTAATTTCAAAGCTGCACTGGGACGATAATCAGAGTTTGCAATATCAGAAATACTATTACGCGTTGGGTTTGTACCCGCTTCTTGTCCTTCTAATGAAGTGTCTGAAACAGATAAACTTGCCTCAAAATAATTACCGGGTTGTAGAAATGCAGAAATTGATTGTCCTGTTCGATCAAATGCTGCTGCATAGAGTGGGCTCGTAAAAAATGAAGCCATGACCATGACTAATGTGTTCTTTTTCATCTTTTAATCCGTCCTAGATTTTTATTTTTACTTATTAGGGCGCTCTTTACTGAACGCCTGATGTTTGTTTTACATAGTGATTCTTATTAGGCATTTTCTATAAAATCGGGTTGTTCTCCTTTTCTGTCAAACAGCGCGGTTAAGGAATGGTTCTTATTAGAACCATTCTTCTGACATATTGAGTGGAGTCGTCTCTACCGGATCAAGTACCGCTAACCAGCTCATAATTTTCGGCATTTCCCAGCCAAAGAAATAATCACACGCGGCAAGCTTCCCACGCAGAAAATCAGGGTCTGTTGAGTTCGGCATGAGTTTATGAATGACTAACGCTTGATCAAGCCATAACCATCCCACCACAAGATGTCCAAAAGCTTCCAGATAATTGGCGGCATTTGCCAGTTGAAGTTCTACATCGGTTAAGGCATGCAATTTCTCTGTTACATCTCGGATGAGTTGCCACTTTTGGTCTAATTGATCTGCATGATCTTTTAAAGAAGACTCTGCTTTGGCTTGTTCAACCGTCTTCATGATTTTTTCATGTAATAGCTTCATTGACAGCCCCTGATTAAGACGTGTTTTTCGTCCTAATAAATCGAGCGCCTGAATGCCAAATGTTCCTTCGTGAATCGGGTTGAGTCGATTGTCCCGATAAAACTGTTCAACATTATATTCACGGGTATAACCGTAGCCGCCATGAACTTGAATGGCTAAATCATTTGCCACAAGCCCCCATTCAGAAGACCAGCTTTTGACTACTGGCGTTAATAGATCAAGTAATTGATGGGCTTGATTGCGCTGCTCGGCATCTTCAAGCGAGTGGATATCATCGGTTAATCGGGCTGCATATAGGCATAGTGCCAACGCACCTGAGACATATGCTTTTTGTGCCAAGAGCATACGGCGAACATCCGCATGTTGAATGAGCGGAATTTGTGGAGAACTTGGATTGCGTTCACTACGAGAGCGACCTTGTACTCGAGTTTTTGCATAATCTAAAGCATGAAGATAACCAGTATATCCCAATGCTGCTGCCCCAAGTCCAACCGAAATTCGGGCTTCATTCATCATATGGAACATATAGGCCAGTCCTTTACCAGCTTCGCCGACTAGCTCACCAATTGCGCCTGCTTCTCCTTCGGGTGTGAAACGACCTTCCCCAAAATTCAGCACACAATTCACTGTTCCTCGATAGCCCATTTTGTGGTTAATGCCAGCTAATACCACATCATTACGTTCACTTGGCTGTCCATTTTCATCGAGTAATTTGCGCGGTACGGTAAACAGAGAAATGCCCTGCACACCTGCTGGTAATTGTCCATTTTCATCTGGAATTTTTGCCAAAACCAAATGAACAATATTGTCAGAGATATCGTGCTCGCCACCTGAAATCCACATTTTGTTTCCAAACAAACGATAACGACCATCTTTTGTTTTAATCGCACGTGTACGAATATC
This sequence comes from Acinetobacter sp. V104_13, assembly GCF_031798995.1. Taxonomy (NCBI): domain Bacteria; kingdom Pseudomonadati; phylum Pseudomonadota; class Gammaproteobacteria; order Moraxellales; family Moraxellaceae; genus Acinetobacter; species Acinetobacter sp. V104_13. The sequence continues at coordinate 23,634 of NZ_JAVQNP010000014.1, forward strand.
AGCCAGACTTGAACCTGCTTGCGGCTCCGATAAGCACATCGTTCCGAAACATTTGCCTTCTATCATAGCGTTGACATAGGGTTTAACTTTTTCAGGTTCACCATGAGCCATTAATAAATTTGCATTACCAATGGTTAAAAAGGCGTAACCCGCTGTTCCCGAATTGGCACCAAGTAGATATGCCATACCTGCACGCTCAATGGTATTGGGTAAGTTCATTCCATTCCAATCTGACGGAAACGCTGCACTCATCAAACCTGCATCCGCAAAAGCCTTAAGCGCTACCCCGACTTCAGGATTGACAGTTACACGTTCACCATCAAAAACAGGTTCATTACTGTCATTTTTTTTATTATGAGGAGCAAATAAATCGGTTGCCAAAGCCTCGTAAACGTTTAAAACAGACGTATATTCAAAACGGTCCTGTCCTGCAAAAGAATTGCGTTGGCTGAGTTCTTCGACTTTTAGCCAATCGAATAGCAAAAAATCGACATCACGGCGAGAGAGAATTAATTCATTGCTCATGGTTTATTCCTATACATTTACAAGTGTAAGCCACTCGGCCACAAGTGCCGGTTTTGCCTGATCTTCGATTTCAATCGTGACTTCCATGATCAACTGATAACTTCCCTTATTTTTTTGGGAAACATTTTTTAAGTGAAAATTTCCACGCACCCGCTTACCGCTATGTACAGGACTAATAAAACGCAAATTATTGATGCCATAATTCACGCCAGATTTCTGCCCCTGTACAGTCGGCAACACCTGAGCGGCCATCGCTGAAAGTAAAGTGAGTGTTAAAAAACCGTGGGCAATCGTGCCCCCAAAAGGTGTCTGACGAGCAGCTTCTTCATCCACATGAATAAATTGATGATCTTGTGTGACATCTGCAAAGGTATTAATCATGCTTTGATCAATGGTCATCCATTGCGAGCTACCTAATGCTTGACCTTGCAACTCAACCAGTTGGTCGATGCTTAATGTATTTTTTGTCAAAATTATTCTCCTGCCATTAATGAAGCTTTTTTCAGCTCAAGCTCACCCTGAGCGCCTCCTCTGACAGGAACAAACTCATCTGTTCGGTCTGAAACATCAGCTAAACGTTGTGCTAAAACATGCGGAACTTGTTCATCCGTACCTAAATAAATTCCTTGCGTAAGGGTAATGTGGGCAGCTTCAAAACTACCTGCGCCAGCACAAAGAATCATACGGGTAGGTGCATCTTCGCTAACCAAAGTCGCGATTGCAGGACTGACCGCACTTGGAGCAAGAGCTTTAAGAGCTTCTTCGGGTAATAATCCTTCAAGCATACGCGTTGCAGCTGTTGGTGCTAGACAGTTCACCCGAACATTAGATTTTTCACCTTCTAAAGCCAGTGTCTGCATGAGTCCAACCAATGCCATTTTTGCAGCACTGTAGTTGGACTGCCCAAAGTTGCCATATAGACCAGAGGATGAAGTCGTCATAACAATACGACCATATTTTTGCTCGCGCATGATATCCCATACCGCTTTAGTGCAATTTACTGCCCCCATTAAGTGGACATCAATCACGGTACGGAAGTCGTCTAGTGACATTTTACTAAAAGTTTTATCTCGAAGAATTCCAGCGTTATTAATTAAAATATCTACACGTCCCCAACGGGCTATGGTTTCATCTACCATCTGTTGAACTTGTTCAATATCCGTGACTGAAGCACCATTTGCCATCGCCTCGCCACCAGCCGCAATAATTTCATCCACGACTTTTTGGGCCGCCATGGTTGAACCACCTTTTCCGTTTACATCGCTACCAAGATCATTCACGACCACTTTTGCACCCAAACGAGCCAGTAACAATGCATGTTCCCGTCCTAGACCTGCGCCTGCACCTGTAACAATAGCCACTCGATTGCTTAAATTAATTGTCATGATTTTTTCCTAAACATATGAATAAGATGTATTTAATAAATGTTTTAATAAGCTGTCACGCCGCCATCAATTGCAATGGCTTGACCTGTGAGATATGAGTTTTCTTTGGCACACATCATCAGCATCATTGCCACCACTTCGCTTGGATGGCCAAGACGCTTCATTGGCGAGGCCTGCGCTAAAAAGTCTTGTTTCTCTTTGAGTTCACTGTCGACCACCATCGGGGTGGTTGTATAAAATGGACAAATTGCATTAACTCGAATGCCTTTATTTGCATATTCAATCGCTGCTGTTTTGGTTAATCCCACCACAGCATGCTTTGCCGCAGAATAGGCAGCCAATTTGGGAGCCGCACCTAAACCTGCAACAGAAGCAACATTCAGAATAATGCCACCCCCTTGTTGCAACATCTGACGAATTTGATGCTTCATTCCAAAGAACACGCCTTTGGCATTGACGGCAAAACTCAAATCCAGATCTGCTTCATCGGTATCAATAAAGCTTTTCATAGGCGGACTCATACCTGCATTATTGATCCCGACATCGACTCTACCAAACTGAGTAACTGCACTTTGCACCAAAGCCTGTACATCTGCTTCAGAGCTGACATCACACACTTGCGCAACCACCTCCACTCCTGCTTGGCGTAGCGGTTCAACTACAGTATTTAACCCTTCAATATTCAAGTCACCCAACACTAATTTTGCACCATACTTCGCCAGTTGCTCTGCCAGCAATGCACCAAATCCACTCGCCGCACCTGTGATTAAGACCACTTGACCTGAATAATGTTCGTACATTGCTATTCCTCCCTAAATAGTTAAACCGCCATCAACCACAATACATTCACCATTGGTGTAACTCGCAGCATCTGACACTAAATAAAGTACAGTTCCAGCCATTTCACGTGGTTCTGCGTGACGGCGTAATGGAATTGTGTCCATCCAGCTTTTATAAATATCTTCATTTTCAAATAGTGCCGAAGCAAATTTGGTCTTGGTAAGACCCGGTAATAAAGCATTCACTCGAATGCCCAATGGTCCACATTCTTTTGCAAAGGCTTTGGTCATATTCACCACCGCAGCTTTGGTAATAGAATAAATACCTTGTCGATCTCCGGGTTGCAGGGCATTTACAGATGCGGTATTAACAATTGCACCGCCACCCTGTTCTTTCATTAATTTACCTGCCTCGACAGACATGAAGAAATATCCACGAATGTTGACTTCAACCGTTTTGTTATAGGCCCCAATATCTGTATCGAGAATATGACCAAAATAAGGGTTGGCAGCTGCATTGTTGACTAAAATGTCTAAACGACCGTGTTCTTTACGAATATATTCAAAAATTTCTGCAATATCTTCGAGTTTACCCACATGGCAAGCAAAAGCCTCTGCCTTTCCATTTGCTGCAATAATTTCATTAGCAACACGTTGGCAATCTTCAACTTTCCGACTAGAAACAATTACATGTGCACCTTGTTCAGCTAAAAGTTTGGCAATTTCCTCGCCAATGCCGCGACTTGCACCTGTAACTAAGGCTATTTTTCCAGTCAAATCAAATAAATGTGTTGCCATATCACTTCCTTATGTTCATAGGTTTTATAAAAATTAGTAGTAATCAACGCTTCTAAATGTGGTTACCACAAGCGCTACATTCAAAATTCACGGTTTTAATCACTCTATTTCTTACGCTATTTCCTGACCATATCTAACTTGTTACAATGAATAAAATGAATTGTTTGAATAACAAACTATGAATGAAATGAATAATAATATTGCCTCTCTTGCTCGTATTGACCTGAATTTATTTCGTGTATTTGTGGCAATTTATAAAGAAAAAAATCTAACACGGGCCAGTGAACAACTTTTTCTAAGTCAACCTGCTGTTAGCCATGCTTTGGCACGTTTACGTGATCATTTTAATGATCCATTATTTATTCGAGATGGACACGGTGTTGTTCCATCACCTTTAGCCAAACGTTTATGGCCTAAAATTGAACAGTCATTACAACTTATGCATCAAGCAATTCAAAGCACGCATGACTTTGTGCCAGCACGAGATTTAAAGCATCTCACAATTGCTATGAATGATGAGTATGAAGGAATTTTTTTACCTTCTATTATTCAGCACTTAACTCAATTTAATCCTAATTTGCAGTTAAATAGCGTACGCATTGATCGTAAAAACTTAAGACATGAGCTTTCTACAGGGAAAATCGATTTTGCGATTGATGTGCAACATTCGGTTGAAGATAGCATTGGTTATGAATGCCTTACTAAAGATCAGTTTGTAGTAATAAGTCGCAAGCAGCATCCCTTATTATCCAAAACAAACCTAACCAAAGAAATTTATTTAGAAGCTAAGCACATTACCGTGTCCTCTCGTCCTACAGGTCGTGTTTTTGAAGATTTTTTCTTATCTAAACAAGGTATCAAAAGAACGATTAGTTTACGCTGCCAACAATATGAAACGGCAATCCGATTAATTACACAAATGGACCATTTACTCACGATTCCTCAGTGTCAAATTGCTCATTTTAAAGATACTTACCCTCAAATTAAGGTGCATCCGCTACCGATAGATATTGTTGGATATCAGATGAATTTATATTGGGATCAGCAAAAGTCCCATGAACACCAAATCGTATGGTGTAAGAGCCAAATATTGCAGCTTATGAATAGTTTATAAAATCATTTTAAAACTGATTCAGAAAGATAATATAGTCATTTAAGTGACCTGATGGTAATTACCATCATTTAAAAATGCCAATGCTTGCTCAGTTGATCCCTCATTTAAAGGATTATGATGAGGATTAAAATATCGCAAGCAAGCACGTATTATATCGTCAACCTTAGGCACACGGTCTTGTCGAGCTGCTCGGAAATAATCTTTGAAACGAAAACGATGTGGTAATTGTGCATCCTGTTCTACTAGATTTTCTACAGCAATATAAGCCAGAACAATAAATAGCGGGAACGTGAAAGCTGCCGCCCCAACCCGAAGTACGTTGCTATTGCTAAAGTATCTAAACATTGCATCGGCTACTTCACGGTGTTCTACCTCTTCAGCTCCATGCCATTGCAATAAACGTAACATTTCTACATCGACAGGCGCTTGTTGTAGCCCCTCTGCATTGAGAACCCAATGTCCTAACACTCCAGTCAGATGTTCGGCGGCAGCCACCATTGCTAATCGGGTCGTTAACCACAATGACTTTAAGCGTGGGTGCTTCAATTCATAGCCTAATGGTTTTGGGCCAATCATGTCATTAAATATCCAATTCATCATCTTGGTATAACGACTTAAATCAATACCTAAAGCCTCTATATGCCTAGTTCCAAGAGTATGTCCATAACTATGAGCACCCTCTTGTTTAATGAAAGCAATTGCTGCCTCTTTAAGTTTTTCATCTTTAATATAAGGCAATGCATCTCTAAAAGTCTGACAAAACCAACGTTCAGGTGCAGGTGTAATTGGGTTAATTGAATTTAATATTTGTAAAACTAATGGGTCATCATAAATCCAATGCTTTGGTGTTTCAGTGAAATTAAATACAGGACGCCGTGGAACAATGACATGGTTTTGTCTAATTAAACTATTCATGATTACAATTCCTTATATTTCAAAAGGGCTTACCATTAATCCTGAGTCAGAATGTTAAAGCCCATACGGGGACCAAAGGCAATCAATGTTCGTACTAATCCCTTAATCGCTTTCGGTTGTTGCCCACTGCTAATACGACGAAACTGCGAAGCATGCCAAGCGAGTTGCAAATAGGCATCGACGGGTTTGTATCCAATGGCTGGAATTTTTGCTGGTTTTAATACCGATTTTCCGGCTAACAGTTGTTTAGCTAAATCTGGCTGTACTGCAAAAGGCCGAGCCAGTCCAACCAAATCGACCGTACCACTGGCAACAATATGGTTCATGAAATCTACATCTCGCAGTCCCCCTGTTAACATTAGTGGTAATTTGCTTTGTTTGCGAAGTGCGGTGGTATAGTCAATAAAATATGCATCACGTTGAGCAGAACGATCTGGTGCATAGCCTAACTGTGCAGGAGATTCATAATTCCCGCCTGAAATCTCTAATAGGTCGATCCCTTCTGCTTCTAAAGCTAATGCAATTTGTAGAGACTCTTCCTGACTTAAGCCGCCCTTTTGAAAATCGGCAGAGTTGAGTTTTACGCTTAATATTTTGTCTTTGCCTATTGCAGCTCGTACAGCTCGAACCGTTTCAATTAACATACGGCGTCGATTTTCAGGACTTCCTCCCCACCCATCGTTTCGAACATTTGAGAGTGGTGACAAAAATTGTGAGAGTAAATAACCATGTGCGGCATGAACCTGTACGCCATCAAAGCCAGCTTTAACAGCAAGCTCAGCAGTTGTAGCAAATCGATTGATCTGCTCATATATTTCCGGTTCGGTCATCGCACGTGGAATGCGAAGAATATTCATGGCAGGTAAATCAAGCCCGACTGCTGAGGGCGCGATCGGCTTTTTTAAAAGTGGCAAGACAGCAACACGGCCCGGATGGTTAATTTGCATGATGATTTTGCTACCATTGGCCTTAGCCGCCTGAGCCCATAACTTATTTGCTTGTAAAAATTGCTCATCTTGTAAAACAACATTCCGCGGCTCAACAAAGGCACGATGGTCAATCATCACATTGCCTGTAATTAACAACCCTGCTCCACCTCTGGCCCAAGCTGCATACAACTGTTGTAAGTCCGTGGTGGGTGAGCCGTGACGATCAGCTAATTGTTCACTCATGGCCGACTTTGCAATACGGTTAGGTATGGTTATGCCACATGCCAATTTTAATGGTTGCTGTAACGGAGAATTTGTAGATGTAGACTGTGCCATGGTAATTATTCCTAAAATTGTTTGTTCTGTGAGTACTGCACAAGCATCAACTTTTGATTATTTCAGCAGCTCTTCATTGAAATATTGTTTTTTTAATAAGTTCATCATGTCCCGATTGTCATGCTGCCAAGGGTGAAAACCTGCGGAGAAAAAGTCGAGATAATGTCTGCCAATCCGTCTAACTAGACCTTGTTTTCCAAACAAATAACGGAAACCTTGATAAAGTTCTTTTAAGTCTCTTTGTTTTCCAGAAGCTCGTAAAAGTTCGGTTGTTCCTCTGCTGGTAATGATGAGAAAAGAAAGCGTAGTTTCTAACATCACCAGCCGTAAGAAATAAGGTCTATTGACCAACAACTGGTACACATCAAAAGCCACAGCTTTATGTTCTGTTTCTTCAATCGCATGCCATGCCCAGATTTTCCTTACATGGGTATTAAATAGCTCTAAATCTTGGGGTGCGGTACTAATGAAATAGTCAGCTAAAATTGCTGTGAGGTGTTCCATACATACCGTGCAAGCTAACTGATGTTCTAAAGAAAACCGTTGCTGCAACATACGGTTCATCTTTTTAAAGCGTTTATAAATGCGTGCAACTGGGTAACCTTTTTTAAGCATCATGGCATTAAGTGCATCATGCTCTTTACCGTGATGCGCTTCTTGGCCAATAAAAGCTCGGACTTGTTTAAGCAAAATAGGATCGCTAATTTTGTCCTGATAATTCCGCACACTATGAATAAATTGACGTTCACCATCTGGAAAAGCACTCGATAATGCAGTCAATAACATCGTAAGCAAGGCATTATTATTGAACCAGAACTCTGGAATTTCATCTGGAAAGGCAAAGTCCATTACTCTTACAGGAATATCAATTGAAGCTGAGATTTTAGAAAAATCTTGTATTTTTTTTGATTGAAAGAGCGCATTCATATTTATTCTCCAGTTATAAAACACGAGGATTAAACTGACGCAATAAAAATAATGGCGTACGTAAACGAGGTATTTGAATTGGAGGAATTACCCCACCTGACAAATCAACTCGATGCAGTCTTGCTTCAATGACATTACCTAGTCCCATCTCATGTAGAGGGTCATTTTCAGTACCCGTAAAACGTAGGTTCATTTCTACACGACGGATTTCAAGTGGGTGTTCTTTCGGGGTAAATCGAACTTCACGAGGTAAACCAATCCCCAATCCACCTGTAATATTTCGATGTGGTAAACCTAAAATTGGAGGCGCATCATGAATGACTTCACCCAGCTTGGCTTCCATTTCAATGAGTGTTGTACCTCGGCGTGAAGCTTTGCTAACAATATGCTTGCCATCATTTTCCCAGCTAATTTCACCAAGTTTTTTAGGATAGCCAAGTAATTCACGTCCAATAATCATGGCGCGGTCATCGTCTAAAATCATCCAAGGACAAAAAATTCCGGTTTTATTGCCAACTTTAATATGAACAAACAAACCCGCTTCATGATAAGCGCCTGTATAGACATTTTCAGGAAAATAGGCACAGAACAAATCAGCTCTGGCAGGTTTCATCAATTCCATTCCAGACGGTAACCAACGAGCTATGATTTTTTGATCAACTTCAACAACAGCTGTCAGATATTGCGCATTGTGATACAGCTTATTACCAAGATTGGCTAGGCCAAGTGGAACACTTAAATCATTGATGAGTTGTCTCATGATTTTAATCTCGAAAATACTTGTTTCAGAATTGGGAGCAAAATAATGCGCGGGGTATAACGTCCCCCAAAAGTTTGTGCCTGTGCAATAAAACCGGGAATCACAATACGGCGATTGCAATCCATACCTTGAATCGCCTCTTTGGCGACTCGCTCAGCGGTTACCCAAACAAAATTGCCACCGACTCCATCAATTTTGGTGATACCCGCAACTTCATTAAAACCTGTTTTAGTAGGACCAGGGGCAAGTAAAGTACAGGTCACTCCTGTACCAATTAGTTCGCTATGCAAAGACTCTGCAAATGAGTTTGCAAATGCTTTAGTTGCCGCGTATGTGGCATTTGCTGGAGTCGGTTGATGACCAGAAGTAGAACCTACTATCAGTATTGCTCCGGATTTTCTTTTGAGCATTTGGGGCAACACAGCTAAAGTCAGGTCGTGAATTGCCACACTATTGACTTCGACTTCTTCACGCTCTCGATCTGCATCTAACTCTTGAATACGTCCAAAAGTCGCAAAACCTGCGTTATTACAAAGAATGGAAACTTCGATACTTTCTAAATAGTGACGAAACTTAGCTCTAGCTTTTCTATCTCCCAAATCACATGGATATAAATCTACAGATATTTGATATTTAACTTTTAGTTTTTCAGCCAGTGCTTCTAATTTTTCGATACGGCGAGCGACTAAAACTAAGGAATATCCTCGCACAGCAAATTTTTTTGCTAACTCCTCTCCAATGCCTGATGAAGCACCTGTAATCACAACACGAGATAAAGATCGTGGAATAGGTAGACTCATAATTCTTGCTCAAAATAGAATAAATTGATTATTCCGAAGTTTTGACTTGAGCGTGAGATGTAGATCAGTCATACTGATAATCATTTTCGGCCATAATAAAAAACACTATGAAAGATCCTTATGGGCTATCCAAAGCCAGCATTCCTATTTCTTATGCGCATTTGTTATTAGAAATCATGGTTGACAAAGGATTTTCTGCGCTTGAAATTTTGAAGAAAAGTAAAATTCCCTTAACTCTTTTAGATCAATTAGATGCGCGTATTACTCCCGTACAATGGTCCAAGCTGGCGTGGGAAAGCTTGTTATTGTCGAAAGATTCTGGCTTGGGGTATGAATATGGATTAAAACTGCGTTTAACTGCTCATGGCCCGATGGGATACGCCCTCATGAGTAGTCCAAACCTTCATCAGGCGATTGAGGTTTCAACACAATTCTTTAATATGCGATTAAAAGATTATCGTATTGCTTTGCTTGAAAATAATGAGTTTTCTATTATTGAAATTAATGAAACTCACCCGATTATCAGCAATCAACCCGAACAAGCTGCAACGCTTAGACGATTTTTTTATGAATGTTTAATGATTGGAGTGATTCAAGCTGGTCAATTTTTGAGAGAGCATGATTTTTCTGATATTGAATTATCTGTTGACTGGTCAGAACCTAGCTACCACAAAGCTTATCAACACCTATTGCCTACTATTCATTTTAATCAACCAACCAATCAAATTCGGTATAAAAAACAGCTTTTAGATTTACCTATTAAAATGGCGGATCCGATTGCTTTCAAACAAGCTCTAGCCCAATGTGAAGCTGAACAACTCCGCTTTTCCGAAAAAATTAAAGATATATGCCTGACCGTAAAAGCAGAGTTAAATTTAAACCCACAAGTCGGTTACCCTACATTTGATGAAATTGCGAATCGCTTAAACATGTCTAGCCGAACCTTACGGCGCCATTTAAGCCAAGTCGGTTCTTCATATCTGCATCTATTAGAAGAAGTGCAACAAAAAGAAGCTGAAAACTTACTACTCAATAGTGATATGGAAATACAAGAAATAGCTCTTTATTTAGGCTATATACAACCCACAAATTTCACTCGTGCATTTAAAAAATGGACAGGTCAAACACCGATTACATTTAGAAAGAATCAATAATGTTGATCAAACAAAATATCTCTTGCTGTCTTAATATTTTTATGTATGATTGAGTAATCACTCAATTAATCTGTTTGTATATGGCTCGTCCTCGTAGTGAAGATAAACGTAATGCAATTTTAAGTGCTGCTATCGAAACATTGGCAGAGCTTGGCGAGCGTGCGTCTACCTCAAAAATTGCCAAAGTTGCTGGCGTGGCAGAAGGTACTTTATTTACCTATTTTAGTAATAAAGAAGAGCTGCTGAATCAGTTATATCTTTCAATAAAGGCTGAGTTACGTCAGGTGATGATGCATGGTTACCCTGCTGATTCTGACCTACAAACACAAATGTCGCATATCTGGCAAAGCTATTTGGACTGGAGTTTAGAAGCTCCCCTTAAACGTAAAGTGATGGCGCAGCTTTCGACCTCAGAACAAATTACTGAACAAAGCAAACAAATTGGCATGCAAACCTTTTGTGACCTCACCCAAAACATTCAAGAATGTATTAATGACGGAAAATTAAGAGATTACCCACCGTTATTTATTGCTTCAATTTTAGGTGCGCTTGCTGAAGTTACACTCAATTTTATTGCCCAAGACCCTTCTCAAGCCGAGCGTTATCGCAAATCAGGTTTTGAAGCCTTTTGGCATGCAGTTTCAATATAGATAAAAGTAAGGAAGCACGGCGTCCTTACTTTTGAATGAGTTAATGAGTGAGTAAATACTCATTTAAATAAATCAAAATAAGTACTTAGCTCAAGTTCTTATTTGTACATATAGGTTTGTTCCAATAAGGAAAAACAAAATGACTATTTCAAACACAACAGACTTGCCTGCTCCCTTAATGCCATCTCAGCAACATAATGGCAAATTTAGAAATACGCGTCCAAACCAACACCAGCCTTCTTTTGGCAAAACGCTTCAACTTATGTGGAAGTTTCTATTTAACAAACCTAAAGACACTGTTCCAAACAAAGCAATTCCTGTTTTAAGTTTGTCAAAAGAACAGTTATTAAGTGCGCCTGACCGTTCTCTATTTCGTTTGGGCCACTCAACTATCTTGTTAAAACTTCAAAATGAATTTTGGTTAACCGACCCTGTTTTTTCAGAGCGTGCATCACCTTTTCAATGGCTTGGACCAAAACGTTTCCATCAGCCGCCGATTAGCATTGCCGAATTACCACCCATCAAAGGCGTGATTTTGTCGCATAATCACTACGACCACCTCGACTACCATGCAGTCATGCAACTTAACGATAAAGTTGAGCATTTCTTAACACCGCTTGGTGTGGGTGATACGCTCATTAAATGGGGAATTCCAGCAGAAAAGGTTCAGCAGCTCGACTGGTGGGATACCACACAGGTAGATGGGCTAAAATTGGTGGCTGCCCCTGCTCATCATTTTTCAGGCCGTGGTATGGGCGATAGCAATGCGACACTTTGGGCTTCTTGGGTGATTATTGATAATGATCTACGGGTATTTTTCAGTGGAGATACGGGCTATTTCGATGGGTTTAAAGAGATTGGACATCGTTATGGCCCTTTCGATCTCACCATGTTAGAAACTGGCGCTTACGACCCCGAATGGCCCGATGTTCACATGCAGCCAGAGCAAACGTTACAAGCACATATCGACTTAAAAGGACGTCATTTGTTGCCTGTGCACAATGGTACTTTTGATTTGGCACTTCATGCTTGGGATGATCCATTTGAACGTATTGTCGCTTTGGCTCAACAAAATAATTTAGCGATTAGTACGCCTCAAATGGGTGAACTCTTGAATCTTAATGAACCAAATGTCGAAAATTATTGGTGGCGTTCGTAAGTTTGAAGAAATTATTTGGAGAGTAAAAGAATGCTTTTTCTCTCCAATATTTAAATTTTAACTTTTCTTATGTGCCTTCCAAGGAAACTTAATTGTGCACACAACAAAAACCTGAAATAAAAATTGGGAAATATACATATAGTTGAGCAAGTCTCGCCCTACCTTTAATGTAATCCAAGTGTTGTGAATGACATCACTAAATATAATAAGAAAAGTTAGAATTAAGCCGATACGAGGTCTATAAAATAGAAGAATTGCTGCAAGTGGATCAATAAACGTTAAAGATGTCCAATAAATACAAGTAAATAAAGGCGCATTGTTATAGTCCCAAAACAAACCATGCATCAAAACTGTTTGTAAATGGTTGAACCCTGCACCGATAAGGCAAAGTGCATAAATACATCTAATAATAAATTCAGTTTTCAAAACAACTCTCTTATTCATTCATCATGCTATATAAAAAAATATTTTTATTCAGATAAATCTATTTAATATTTTAAGTAAAACAATCTACGTAAATATAATTTAAATAACTCTATAAATAAATGATAAATGCCTATTTCGTTTCATCTATCTTACTTATAAGTGGTGAACTATTTGATTAAACACCTGTTAGACATTCTTACGATTCAGAGAACTTAATAAAATATTTTTTATAAATTATTAAAATCTGTTTATTTAATAAAATTTAAATTATTCAATCAGATACATTCATAGTTAACACTTTTAAATAACCCTCTTTAAACTAGGACTAACTTTGTCCTAGTTTTATTGTTGACTTAAAACACAGACTACATTAGTCTGTGTTTGTAGTTGATCAATTATGAAATTAAATGGCTTATATCACTAGTAGCGTCGAGTATGCGATTCACTGTCTTCTTTTTCTTGTGAACAATGAAGATAAACCTTTAAGTAGTAAGGATCTTGCCGAATTACAAGGAGTCTCTCCGAGTTTTATGGCCAAGATTTTTCCTAAACTTGAAAAGGCAGGTCTCGTTATTGCTCAAGAAGGTGTTCGTGGTGGATATTTACTGGCTCGATCTGCTCACGAAATCAGTTTTTTAGATATCGTGAATGCAATTGAGGGTGAAAAACCGCTTTTTGAGTGCCAAGAAGTTCGTGGAAAATGTGCAGTCTTTAACAATGCCCCACCAGATTGGGCAACCAGTGGTGTGTGTGCAGTACATGCAGTCATGCTACAGGCCGAAAAAGCCATGAGAGACGCTTTAGGTGCTCATACACTTGGTGATATTGCTGACCGTTTTGGTCGTTATGCGCCCGACGTATTTTTTAGTGATGTAAATGGCTGGATCAATGAACGCATCGAAGGAAGAACAGCAAAAATGCGGAAAAACAAAATCTCACGGGATACCCTCGACTAATGAACTGAAAGGGTCTCAAACCCTAGAGCAATAACACCCCCTAATCGTTTTAAACGCCTTCTCAGATTTTTCGGACAATCAGAGAAAGGATTCTCTCACCTTAAATTTTGTGATGAGCTGGAACGTGTTGTCCGAAAATCTATCAAAAGGATAATCAAATGAGTAAGCGTATTATTATTGCTGGTTCTGGCTTTGCTGGTTTATGGGCTGCACTTGCTGCACAAAGAGCAATTCATTTAGCTTCGCAAGAACAAAACATTGAAGTGGTGATGGTTTCCCCTAGCCCGAATGTTGGGATCCGTCCTCGTCTTTATGAAGCTGTGCTTGAAAACATGAACCCTGATATTTCAGAGTTATTAAGTGTGGTTGGGGTTAAATTTCTGGCAGGTTGGGTAGATAAAATTAATACCGATCAACAAACAATTGAAGTTTCAACCACCGATAGCAGCAAACAAACTTTAAGCTATGACCGTTTTATTCTGGCAACCGGTAGTACGACTTTTATGCCACCTATACCAGGCCTTACCGAATATGGATTTAGTGTAAGCACCCTAGAAGATGCAGAAAAATTAGATCAACATCTTAAAAATTTAGCCAACAAACCTGCAAATGCAGCGCGTAATACAGTGGTTGTTGCTGGTGGTGGTCTTACTGGCCTAGAAACTGTGACCGAAATGCCTGAACGTCTGCGTAGCATTTTAGGTGAAACTGATGCCCGTGTAGTTTTAGTGGATTCCTCAACAGAAATTGGCGCGGCGATGGGTGACCAAGCTGCGGCTGTCATTCGAGAAGCCCTTAACGAGCTAGGTGTTGAGGGTAAAGCTGGGCTACGAGTTACGGCGTTAGATGCTACTGGCGTGACACTTTCTAATGGCGAAAAAATTGAAGCAGAAACAGTGATCTGGACTGCAGGCATGCGAGCTAACTCACTCACTTCTCAAATTGCTGGAGAAAAAGATAATTTAGCCCGTTTGATTGGGGATGCTTATTTACATGCACCTGAAGCAAAAAACATTTTTGTGACTGGCGACACTGTAAAAGTTCCAACCGATGATTTAGGCAATTTTAATGTGATGTCGTGTCAGCATGCTATGAGCTTAGGCCGTGTGGCGGGTTACAATGCTGCGGCAGAATTGGTTGATTTACCCCTTCATCCATACAGCCAACCGAAGTATGTGACGTGTGTTGACTTAGGTCCTTGGGGTGCACTTTATACCGAAGGTTGGGATCGACAAGTTCAATTTGTGCGTGAAGAAGCGAAAAAAATTAAACAGGAAATTAATACTGTCTGGATTTATCCACCAGTTGCTGACCGTGAAGCAGTTTTTGCAATAGCAAACCCTGATTTTGTAATTGTTCCTTAAGGTTAATTTTTTACACCAATTCATTTATTTAAAACCCTAAAAGCAAGCCCATCGCTGGTTCTACTTTTAGGGTTTTATATTTGAATCATTAAATTACGACTTTTCTAGCTCTTCTATTATCGCTAAAGCTGTCTTTTTAGCTGAAAACGGATTTTGACCCGTAATTAACTTACCATCTTGAACGACGTATGGTGCAAAAGGAATAAAAGCTTTTTCATAACGAGCACCATATTCTTTTGCTAACTCTTCGGCATTGTATGGCACTTTTTTTGCTACTCCTGCCAAAACCTCTTCACTCCATGCAAAGCCTGTTAACTTTTTGCCTGTTATAAGTCGGTCACCATTTGAAAGTCTGACATTGAGCAAGCCACAATAGCCATGACAAACACTCGAAACAATGCCGCCCTTTTCATAAATGTTTTTGGTGATTTCTTGAAGTTCAGGATTATCTAAAAAATCCCACATCACCCCATGGCCACCTGTGTAATAGATCACGTCATAGTCTTGCCAATTAATATCGGAAGGCTTAAAGGTATTTGCCAGCAGCGTAATAAAAGCCTGATCTTTTTCTCGGTCTTTAACAGATTTATCTGCCACTAAAGGCACAAGCGATTTTGGTTCAATTGGAGTTTTTCCGCCATTTGGACTCACAATATCTTGCACATAACCTTGTTTTTCAAATTCGTCATAAGCATGAGTGAGCTCGCCTAACCACAGCCCTGTTGGTTCATCGACATCCTTATAGCGTGAAACATTGGTCACGACATGTAATATGCGTTTAGACATTTCATCACCTCATTTTTCATACTTATAATTCTATCGTTCATCTATCAAAACATAGAAAGCTGTTACTGAAAGTGTGCGCTTGGTAAAGTTATGAACCTTATTTCAATTTTGATTACAATTTATTTTTATTATAAAAAAAGGCATTCAAAATGCCTTTTTTAAAGTTTAAAGACTTTTAATTATTCGCGTATAAATGCCAATAAGTCTGCATTAATCACTTCATGGTTCACGGTTAACATCCCGTGAGAAAAGCCTGGATAGATTTTGAGTTGGCTATTTTGAAGCAATTCTGCCGATTTCACCCCAGAAGTTTTATAAGGCACGATTTGGTCGTCGTCACCATGTAATACCAAAACAGGAATAGTGATTTTCTTTAAATCTTCTGTAAAGTCGGTTTGTGAAAAAGCGACGATACCGTCGTAATGCGCTTTTGCACTACCCGTCATGCCCTGACGCCACCAGTTCGAAATGATACCTTCCAATGGCTTCGCATCTGGTCGGTTAAATCCATAGAACGGGCCAGATGGCAAGTCACGGAAAAATTGCGCACGGTTTGTGAGAACTTGATTTTGCAGGTCATCAAAAACTTCTTTTGGTAAACCTTCAGGATTATTTTCAGTTTTAACCATAAGTGGTGGAACCGCACTAACAAGGACAGCTTTTGTAACGTTTTCTTGACCATGACGTGCGATATAGCGAACTACCTCACCACCACCTGTTGAATGGCCAATATGAATTGCATTTTTAATGTTCAGATGTTTAACTACTTCTGCCACATCATCTGCATAATGGTCCATATCGTGACCATCCCACACCTGACTTGAACGCCCATGTCCACGTCTATCATATGCGACAACACGATAACCTTGCCCTAAAAAGAAAAGTAATTGTGTATCCCAATCATCTGAACTTAAAGGCCAACCATGATGAAAAAATAAAACTTGGGCATCGCGTGGTCCCCAATCTTTATAGAAAATTTCTACGCCATCTTTTGTGGTTACATATCCCATCTTTGTTCTCCTGATGAAAAACTGTTTATAGATTCGTTATAAAGGTTTGAATATTTATACTCAGTTAAAATGAGCTTTGATGTTCTAATAACAATATTGCACATAAATTAACATGCTCTGATATGAGCAACAGTAATTACTCAGTCAATTAATGTAAAAGTAATTTTTTCAAAAGATATAACAACTGATTAACTATATTGCTAAATGAATTAGGTTTATCGACTATTATTCATTACAAGAATAAAAAGAGACCATTTTGTGGTCTCTTTTTAATTTTTAGATGGCTTCTTTGGTCATCTCACCATTCACCAACCTTAAAATTTGCAATGGATTGCTGTCTTTTAAAGCCTCTGGCAATAAGCTTTGCGGATAGTTCTGGTAACACACAGGTCTTAAGTAACGGTCAATGGCCAAGGTTCCGACTGAGGTGCCTCGTGCATCTGAGGTTGCTGGATATGGCCCGCCGTGTACCATGGCATCACATACTTCTACACCTGTTGGGTAACCGTTTAAAAGTAATCGACCGGCTTTTTCTTCTAGCACAGGAACTACATCTGCAAACTCGGTTAAATCTGCTTCATCGGCAATTAAAGTTGCAGTCAGCTGACCATTCATGCTTTGTAGCGCCTGAATGAGTTGGGCTTTATCTGCCACTTCAATGATGACCGTAGTTGGCCCAAAGATTTCTTCTTGCAGAAGTTGGTCGCCTGCCAGTAATAATTCAACATCCGCTTTAAACAGTTGCGGCTGCGCCTGATTGCCTTTTTGAGTATTGCCTGCCAAATGTTCAATACCTTGATGCTCAGTTAAATGCTCAAGACCAGCGGTATAACTTTTTAAGGTGCCGGCATTCAGCATAGTCTGTGCAGGTTTGCCACCCATAATTTCGGTTAGGTTGTTAATGAGCTGGCTAAATTCAGCTGATTTAATACCTAAAATTAAACCCGGATTGGTACAGAACTGACCACAGCCTAAAACAACTGAGTCGGCTAAGTCCTGTGCAATTTTTTCTCCACGGTTTTTTAAGGCTTCTGGCAACAACAACATCGGGTTAATACTGCTCATTTCAGCAAATACGGGAATTGGCTGTGGACGGGCTGCGGCCATGTCACATAAAGCGCGACCACCACGAAGTGAACCGGTAAAACCCACAGCCTGAATTAAAGGATGTTTCACTAAAGGTTCACCCACGCCATTACCGTAGATCATGTTAAATACACCTTTTGGCATACTTGATTTTTCTACGGCACGCTCAATTGCCTGCGCTACAAAATCTGCTGTCGCCATATGTCCACTGTGGGCTTTCATCACCACCGAACAACCTGCCGCTAGTGCCGAAGCAGTATCACCACCCGCAGTTGAGAATGCTAGAGGAAAGTTACTTGCCCCAAAGACTGCCACAGGGCCAACACCGATTTTAATCTGTCGCAAGTCTGGTCGAGGTAAAGGCTGACGCTCAGGTAAAGCGGTATCAATACGGGCGCCTAAAAAATCACCACGGCGTAGTACTTTGGCAAACAGGCGCATTTGTCCACTAGTACGGGCACGTTCACCTTGCAAACGTGCCAGCGGTAAAGCGGTTTCCTGTGAGACAATTTCAAGAAAATCTGTACCTAATGCATCGAGTTCATCGGCAATATTTTCTAAAAAGGTAGCGCGCTGTTCAGGTGATGTATGGCGGTAAGTTTTAAACGCTTGACTTGCTGCTTCACAAGCTTGATTCACCTCTTGCTCGGTTGCATGGTGAAACTCATAAGGTAGAGCCTCACCAGTCGTAGCATGAATGCTTTTTAATAAGGTTGTACCTTGTGCGCTGCGTGAACCGCCAATAAAGTTGTGTCCAATGACCATTTTAAATTCCTTAAAGTGTTATAACTGAACCAATCGATAGCTCTGGTTGGGTATGGGCTAGTTTGTTTTTAAGAGGGAGACCGAACTCTTTCATCTCTATTTCAAACTCATCGTTGACTTGCGCTTGAATACCGTCGGCAAAAGACAAAGTGGCTGTACCGAAATAGTGAATATGAACATCCCCTGCTTTTAAGAATTGTTGATACTTAAAGTGGTGATATTCCAGATTTGCCAAGCTATGACACATATTGTCTTCACCCGACAAAAATTCTTTTTCCCAAATGATTTTTCCATCACGGCGTAAGCGGCTGGTTCCCACTAAATGTTTCGGTAATTCGCCTGTTCGTAAAGCTGGACCAAAACTACAAAAACGTAATTTTGAATGCGCCAGATATAAATAATTACGACGCTCCATCACATGGTCAGAATATTCATTGCCCAGCGCAAACCCGATTCGGTAAGGCTTTAAGTCTTCGCCAATAACATAGAGGCCTGCAATTTCAGGTTCTTCGCCGCCGTCTTCAGCAAATGGTGGTAAAGGTAATTCAGCTCCTGGCCTTACCACGATTGAACCGTCACCTTTATAAAACCATTCCGGTTGTGCACCGATCTGACCTTGTGCTGGACGCCCCTTTTGTAGCCCCCATTGAAATATTCGCATAGTGTCGGTCACCGAGCTGTCATCACTTAAATTTTGTTGATGCATTTTGTCGCGTGCAGATGCAGAACCTAAATGGGTTAAACCTGTACCAGAAACTAAACAGTGCGTTGGGTCTGGATGATCTAAAGGCGGCAATACCTTTAAGTCTGCTAATAAAGATGAATAATCATAAGTTTCGGACTCAAACCCTAATGTCTCAACTTGTTGTTCCAGTGAAACTTTATTGCGGATTGCTAAAAGTGCTAAATCACGAACCGATTGAATATTTTTAATCGGATATGCCATATTGCCTTCTACTTTGGCAACGGCACGTTGATTTGCACGATTTTCAAATTGAATAATTTGCATGTTTTATTCCTTACAAAGGCTTTTGAATATTCACTGTTTGTGTTTTTTGACGTTCGAGCTTGGCATAGACGATATAAGTCAAAATCAAGCCAAAAAGCATGACGATAGATAAGAAATACAAACCAGCAGCCATATTTCCTGTGTATTCTTTTAAAAGTCCGATGCCAAATGGCCCGACATAGCCACCTAAATTTCCAACAGAGTTAATTAAGGCGATACCAGCCGCTGCACTTGCACCCGTTAAGAAACGACCCGGTAATGTCCAAAACACGGCAGTCGATGAAAATAGACAGAACGCAACTACAGCCAAAGCTGCCAACTGCATGACTGGAGAATTTAGCCAAGCACTTAAAAACATTGCACAAGCACCTAGTGCATACAGAAAACTTAGGTGTCCGTAACGATCTTTCAGGCGGTCAGTACTACGTGGAATAATTAATAATCCAATAATTCCAAAAACGTAGGGAATGCTAGATAAGAACCCAATTTGAATATCAGTACCGCCTCCAAATTGCTTAATAATGGTAGGAAGCCAGAGATTTAAACCGTAAATACTTAAAGTCACTGGTAAGTAATACAATGCTAATAAAAGTACGCGTTTGTCTTTTAAAGCATGTAATGGATTAGCATGTCGAGTTTGGTCATATTCGGCTTCATCTTTAACAAGTTCATTTTTAAGCCACTTCTTTTGTTCAATGCTCAACCATTTCACTTTCTCAATGTTATCGGGTAACCACAGGAATGTCGGTAGAGCTAACAAAACTGCGGGTAAGCCGACTGCAATGAATAACCATTGCCAACCGTGTAAGTTTGCAATGCCATCCATGCCAAGTAATAGACCAGCTAAAGGCCCTGCAATCATCATGGCAATCGGTTGTGAAAGCACAAACATTCCCATGATTTTTCCGCGATGCCGCACCGGATACCACTGTGTAATTAAATATAAAACACCAGGGAAAAAACCTGCCTCTGCTACACCGAGTAAAAACCGTAATAGATAAAAACTTTTAGGGCCTTGAATAAGCGCCATGGCCATGGTGATGAGGCCCCATGTTAATAAAATGCGGGTAAACCATTTACGAGCACCAAATTTGTCTAAAAGCAAATTACTTGGAACTTCAAAAAGAAAATATCCAATAAAAAATAAGCCAGCTCCTAGACCATAGGCAGCATCACCAATTCCTACATCTGCACCCATATGCAGATGGGCAAACCCAACAGCGGCCCGATCAATGTATGCCACCAGATATAGTATGACTAATGCAGGTATCAGCTTAAACGTGACCGTCCGTATTACATCCTTTTCGAAATCCATGTTCGACTCCATTTCCTATTATTTACTTATAGAGCATCTTGCTCGTAAATTATCCTTTTAATTTAAAATATAGTAATACTATTTAAATTTCAAACCTTTTAAAAATAAAATTTATGGTGTATTTTTAAATTAATTAATTCTAATAGTAATACTATATAGGGAAATTTGTATGAATAACAAACAAGTTCTTCGTTCGGCTGCCTGGTTTGGTACAACGGATAAAAATGGCTTTATGTATCGCAGCTGGATGAAGAACCAAGGAATTCCAGATCATGAGTTTCAAGGCAAGCCCATCATTGGAATTTGTAATACGTGGTCTGAACTCACCCCATGCAATGCGCATTTTCGAAAAATTGCCGAACACGTAAAAAAAGGAATTTTAGAAGCGGGCGGCTACCCTGTTGAATTTCCAGTGTTTTCAAATGGTGAGTCGAATTTACGCCCTACCGCTATGTTTACCCGCAACTTAGCCAGTATGGATGTCGAAGAAGCTATTCGTGGTAACCCTATTGACGGCGTAGTGTTACTGACAGGCTGTGACAAAACCACCCCTGCATTATTAATGGGCGCTGCAAGCTGTGATATTCCTGCCATTGTAGTGACTGGTGGTCCTATGCTGAATGGTAAGCACAAAGGCAAAAACATTGGTGCAGGTACCATCGTTTGGCAAATGCATGAAGAGTTAAAAGCAGGAAAAATTGATTTAAATGAATTTTTATCTGCTGAGTCTGGTATGTCGCGCTCGGCTGGTACATGTAACACCATGGGCACAGCTTCTACAATGGCCTGTATGGCTGAAGCCCTAGGCACTTCTTTACCACACAATGCAGCCATTCCAGCGGTAGATTCGCGCCGTTATGTGCTGGCTCATCTGTCTGGTATGCGTATTGTTGACATGGTTCATGAAGATTTACGCCTTTCTAAAATCTTAACCAAAGAAGCTTTCGAAAATGCCATTAAAGTCAATGCAGCTATTGGTGGTTCAACCAATGCAGTCATTCATTTAAAGGCAATTGCCGGACGTATTGGGGTTGATTTACAACTGGATGACTGGAACCGTGTTGGCCGTGGCATGCCAACCATTGTTGACTTACAGCCTTCGGGTCATTTTTTAATGGAAGAGTTTTATTATAGCGGCGGTTTGCCAGCCGTGATTCGTCGTATGGGTGAAGCCAATCTTTTGCCACATCCACAGGCTTTAACCGTAAATGGTCAAGGCATTTGGGAAAATTGCCAGCAGTCACCTATTTATAACGATAAAGTGATTCGGAAAATAGATAATCCAATTCGACAAGATGGCGGTATGTGTATTTTGCGCGGTAATTTAGCGCCTAAAGGTGCGGTACTTAAACCATCTGCTGCCACACCTGAACTGATGAAACACCGTGGTCGTGCAGTCGTATTTGAAAACTTTGATGATTATAAAACCCGTATTAATGACCCAGACCTTGATGTCGATGAAACTTGTATTCTAGTCATGAAAAATGCCGGCCCTAAAGGCTATCCGGGCATGGCCGAGGTTGGAAATATGGGCCTACCACCAAAAATTTTAGCCAAAGGCATTACCGATATGGTTCGTATTTCCGACGCACGTATGAGCGGAACAGCGTATGGCACGGTGGTTTTACATGTTGCCCCTGAAGCCATGGCTGGCGGACCTTTAGCTGTAGTTCAAAATGGTGACTTTATTGAACTCGATGCCTATGCAGGTAAACTCCACCTAGAAGTAAGTGATGAAGAACTTAAGCAACGTCTTGAGAATTTAGCACCTCCAGCTCCGCCAAGTTTTATTGGTGGCTACCGCAAACTCTATGTAGAACATGTTTTACAAGCTGATGAAGGGTGTGATTTTGATTTCTTGGTCGGTTGCCGTGGCTCAGAAGTTCCACGTCATTCTCATTAATATTTATTCTTGAAAAAGATGATCTTGTTAAAACACAAGGTCATCTATACCATAGGATATTCAACATGTCGTAATAGTGAAATATGAGTAAAGCTGACTATAAAAATCCTATTCCAAGCAAAAGCCAACATGCATTAATTGTTCAACAATTGGGATTAAAAATTGTTTCTGGAGAAATTTCAGAAAATGAAAAACTCCCAAGTGAAGTTGATTTATGTGAGGAATATAAAGTCAGCCGCCCTGTCTTTCGCGAAGCAATACGCGTTTTAAATGCTAAAGGCTTAACTTACTCTAGACCAAAAATCGGAACGGTGGTGAGGCCTAAAGAAGAATGGCATTTACTTGACCCGGATGTACTGTTTTGGTTGATTCAAACCACTCCTGAACACGAATTTTTTAAAACCCTTTCTACTGTACGACGCGTTTTGGAACCAGAGTTAGCCTATATTGCGGCAAGTACAGCAAACGAAGAAGATATTGAACGTATTAAGCATGCCTATGAAGGAATGGAAAAAGCAACAACAGTTGAAGAATTTATAGAGCCAGATATTCAATTTCATTTGGCAATTGCCAAAGCAACCCATAATGACTTGCTGGCTTATATGTCGAAAATGCTGGTTTTACCTTTGCAGCAATCTATTCAAGTCACCAGTCTGCGCCCAAATTTACAAGGCCATTCACTACCTAGACATAAAGCAATTTTGACAGCAATTGAAAATAAAGATCCGCTTTCTGCTCGCCATGCTTCACTTGTTCAGCTTGACGACACCAAAATGGCTTACGATTTAATTAAAAAATAATTTTTATATATTTTCTATTTAAAGCCTGATGCTCAAAATAAAGTCATCAGGCTTTTTTATTTATAAATTAGAATACTTTTTTAACTGAGACAGTAAATGTCGAATCAATCGGGTTTGAAATTGGTGCATCGGGTTCACCATTACTATACTTCTTATAGAACCCATCTTTATCCCAAGCTTTGGTATACGCTAAACCAGTAGTCCAGCCATCCCCTAAATCTTTAATCAATTCGACTTTCATATCTTGAAAGTTAGCTTCCGAGAAATTTTTAATTCTTTCATAGCCATAGTGAGCACCAAAAGTCCAAGACTCATTGATAGGCTGAGTAAAAGTTAAATCTAGATAAGTTGTTCCTCGTGAACGTTTACCTTCTGTACCACCCATCGTATCTGAGTTATAGCCTGCATAATCTGGGGTATAGGTAATAAAATATTTAAGAGTCAAAGGCCCATAACCAATTTGAGGCACAATTTCGCCATAGTTATAACTGGTACTCCCCGTTTCAGGTGTACTTTTAGCTCCCGGATAGTAGTAATAAAAAACCGTCATTCCAGCCGAAAACTTATCAAAAGTTTTTATATAACCTGTGTAAAAATCCCACTCAACTGAAGCATTTCGAAGATAGTTAGAACTTACATTTGAAGCCCAAGTCCCTACAAATAATCCATTCGGATTTGCATAATCTAGACCAATTTGTAAAGCAGGCTTGCCCCAAGTTTGTTGAAAACCACGTGATATATATTGACTTGCGAAGGTTACATTAGCACTGTATGGAGAAATTTGTTCTTGTTCATTTATTTGCTCAGCATGTACAAAACCACTAGACATAATAAGAGAAGCTATCCCTAAAATTTTTCTCATCTAATAATCCTTTTAAATATTACCTATAAGTTTAAAGTTTTAAAATAACATGATAATTCAATTTAAAACGTATTAAAAAGTTATAAATTTAAATTTCTGGATACTTCTTCTTCGCTATAGATCTCTTCAATACAATCTAAGATTTTAGGAATATATGAACTTTGGTCCATATTGCGCATCGATAGAGAAATAGGACTATAGGCTTCTAAGTCTAAGATATTTAAATAAGTTAGATTCTTCATTCCAATATCACAGGCACTTTCTGGAATAATACAAATACCCTCTCCAGATGCCACCAAGCCAAGTGCCATATGAATTTCGCGGACTTCAGTCAGTTTGGCAGGAACAAGACCTAATTTGGTAAATAAAGCTTGAATAGTGGTCGAAAAATTTGGTTTAGGTGTCGTTGGATAAGAGAAAATTGTCTCATTGATAATTTGAGATAAATAAATTCCTGATTCTTGAAACTCACTTAAAGGATGTTTTTTATGAATCGCGAGTTTTAATTTTTCTTTTCGAAGTAGAAGTCGCTTAATGGCAGGATCGCTAATAGGTAGCCGTCCGAAACCTAAATCAATTTTTCCTAACTTTAAGGCTTCGACCTGATCTCGTGTACCACATTCAATAAGCTCGACATGAATGTCAGGATTTTTTTGTCTAAATAGATAAATGACCTGTGGTAATCGCCCATAAAGAAGCGAACTCACATAGCCAACTTTAACAACATTCTCGACCAGCTTCATTTTTTTTGCCATAGACGCTGCTTGAGCCGTATGCGTTAAAATCTGAACAGCATGTTGGTAAAAAAACAGCCCTGCTTCTGTCACTTTTAATGGACGTGAGCCTTTCACAAACAGATCAATGCCTAACTCTTCCTCAAGTTTCTTGATTTGACGCGTGAGTGGTGGCTGAGCAATAAAAAGCTTCTCAGCGGCTTTAGTCAGACTTTGTTCTTCAACAACGGTAACAAAATAACGTAGATGTCTTAATTCCATTAATATACCTTTTTAGTATCTTAAAATACCGTTCTATATCTATTTTAGGCTATTACATTCTTCTATGGTATGTAAACAAGTTTGAAATAGTTGAAACTTCATGTATAGAACCATAGAAACCATACTTGTGGATATTCCAACTATCCGTCCTCACCAGTTGTCTGTAACTACCATGCGTACTCAGACTTTGGTGCTCGTTAAAATTACGACCACGGATGGTATTGTAGGTTGGGGTGAAGCGACCACCATTGGTGGACTGAACTATGGTGAAGAAAGTCCTGAAAGTGTCAAAGCCAATATTGATACTTACTTTGCACCATTACTCGCATCAGTTAAAGATTTAAATGTGGCTCAAACACTAAAACTGATTCGTAAGAATATTAATGGTAACCGTTTTGCGAAATGTGCCATTCAGACCGCTCTACTTGATATTCAGGCAAAACGTTTAGGCGTGCCATTAAGTGAAATTTTAGGTGGCCGTCTGCGTAATAGTTTACCTGTACTTTGGACGCTCGCGTCTGGTGACACAGAAAAAGATATTGCTGAAGCTCGGAAAATGATTGAGTTAAAACGTCATAACACGTTCAAACTCAAAATTGGTTCACGCCCTTTGCAACACGATGTTGATCATGTGATTGCAATTAAAAAAGCACTCGGTGCAGATATTAGTGTACGCGTTGACGTAAATCGTGCATGGTCAGAGCTGGAATGTATTCAAGGTATTCAACAGCTACAAGATGGCGGGATTGATTTAATTGAACAGCCTTGTGCTATTCAAAATACTGAAGCACTTGCTCGCCTCACCCAACGTTTTGATGTCGCAATCATGGCGGATGAAGCTTTAACTGGTCCTGACAGCGCATATCGTATTGCAAAAAGTCATGGTGCAGATGTATTTGCAGTGAAGATTGAACAATCTGGTGGTCTGATCGAAGCGTGTGAAGTTGCCAAGGTTGCAGGTTTGGCTGGAATTGATCTTTATGGCGGCACTATGCTTGAAGGCCCTGTAGGTAGCATGGCTTCTGCTCATGCGTTTGCAACCTTTGAAACATTAGCGTTTGGTACTGAATTATTTGGTCCGTTATTGCTTACCGAAGAAATTCTGAAAGAACCGCTACGTTACGAAAACTTTGAATTGCACTTGCCAACGGCTCCAGGCTTAGGCATTGAAATTGATGAAGATAAAGTCGAGAAGTTACGTCGTTAAGGCAACAGGATAAGGAGTTTCCAATGTTATTTCATGTACGTATGGATGTGCATATTCCACTTGATATGCCAGCCGACAAAGCAAATGAAATTAAGGCTGTTGAAAAAGCCTATTCGCAAGACTTACAGCGTCAAGGTAAATGGCGTCACATCTGGCGTATTACAGGCCAGTACTCAAACATCAGTATTTTTGATGTCGAGAGTAATGAAGAATTGCACAATATTTTACAGGGTTTACCTCTCTATCCCTACATGAACATCGAAGTGATGGCACTTAATCGCCACCCTTCTTCTGTTCGTGATGATGATTCGTAAATAAAAGAATTTTTTAAATGTGATCTCTGAAGTCCATTTAAAAACCAAGCAGATTATTCAGAAGGTAACAAGGAACGTGGCGGCAATTATTCGCTAGCAAGACAAAATGCCCGCAGCGCTGCCACCCAAAACCGTATTGCATACTTAAGGAGTTTTAGTATGAACCGTCAACAAATTGATGCGCTTGTAAAACAAATGAATGTCGACACTGCAAAAGGCGAAGTTGATGCACGTGTTCAACAAATTGTAGTGCGCCTTCTCGGGGATTTATTTCAAGCCATTGAAGATTTAGACATCCAACCTTCAGAAGTATGGAAAGGTTTGGAATATTTCACAGATGCTGGTCAAGCAAACGAACTTGGTCTTTTGGCAGCTGGCTTAGGTTTAGAGCATTATCTTGATTTACGTGCAGATGAAGCTGATGCCAAAGCTGGTGTTACGGGTGGCACACCACGTACCATCGAAGGCCCACTTTATGTAGCTGGCGCGCCTGAATCTGTTGGTTTTGCACGTATGGATGATGGTACAGAATCTGGCAAAATCGATACCTTAATTATTGAAGGTACTGTAACTGATACTGATGGCAATATCATTGAAAATGCCAAAGTTGAAGTATGGCATGCCAACAGTTTGGGTAACTATTCATTCTTTGATAAGTCTCAATCTGACTTCAACTTACGTCGTACCATCTTGACTGATGCTGATGGTAAGTATGTTGCATTAACAACTATGCCTGTAGGTTATGGTTGCCCGCCAGAAGGTACAACTCAGGCCCTTCTTAACAAATTAGGCCGTCATGGTAACCGTCCATCTCACGTTCATTACTTCGTTTCTGCACCAGGTTACCGCAAGCTGACTACTCAATTCAACATTGAGGGTGATGAGTACTTATGGGATGACTTTGCTTTCGCAACCCGTGACGGCTTAGTTGCAACAGCAGTTGATGTAACTGACCCAGCTGAAATTCAACGCCGTGGTTTAGATCACGCTTTCAAACACATCACATTTAACATCGAACTTGTTAAAGATGCCGCTGCTGCTCCTTCAACTGAAGTTGAACGTCGTCGCGCTAGTGCTTAATTGAAAGTATATGTGAGTTAAAAGTTCGCTTTTGACTCACAAAATTTATTCCATTTATTACTACCATTAAGAATTTAAATAAATTTTTAGCGGTAGTAATACATCACGTTACCTCATGCTCTAAGGTTTCTCACATGATTGACAAAAGTAAGTCCTCACTAAGCGAGGTTCTATCGCAGATTAAAGATGGTGCAACCATTCTGATTGGTGGTTTTGGTACCGCAGGACAACCCGCTGAACTCATTGATGGTCTTATTGAACTCGGTGTTAAAGGCCTAACCATCGTCAGTAACAATGCCGGTAATGGCGATTATGGTTTGGCGAAACTGCTTAAAGCCGGTTCGGTTAAAAAAGTCATCTGTTCTTTCCCGCGTCAGTCAGACTCTTATGTGTTTGATGAACTTTACCGTGCCGGAAAGGTCGAGCTTGAAGTGGTCCCGCAAGGTAATCTGGCGTGTCGTATTCAGGCAGCGGGTATGGGCTTAGGCGCTGTGTTTACCCCAACAGGCTTCGGAACACTTTTAGCTGAAGGCAAAGAAACCCGTGAGATTGATGGGAAAGATTATGTGCTTGAGTATCCGATCAAGGCTGACTTCGCCTTAATTAAAGCTTACAAGGGCGATCGCTGGGGCAATCTCGTTTACCGTAAATCTGCACGCAACTTTGGCCCGATTATGGCCATGGCTGCGGATGTCACCATTGTTCAGGTTTCTGAAGTGGTTGAGCTAGGTGGCCTAGATCCAGAGCACATCATTACCCCAGGTATTTTTGTACAGCACGTTGTACATGTACAGCCCG
Organism: Acinetobacter sp. V104_13; assembly: GCF_031798995.1. Classification (NCBI taxonomy): domain Bacteria; kingdom Pseudomonadati; phylum Pseudomonadota; class Gammaproteobacteria; order Moraxellales; family Moraxellaceae; genus Acinetobacter; species Acinetobacter sp. V104_13. Next base: position 52,541 of record NZ_JAVQNP010000014.1, read on the forward strand.
CGCAGTAAGCAATAAGGAGAAATAACATGAGCTACCAGAAACTCAGCCGTGACCAGATTGCAAAACGTGTGGCACAAGATATTCCAGATGGTGCCTATGTAAACCTAGGCATTGGCTTACCAACCAAGATTGCAAGCTACCTACCTAACGATAAAGATATTTTCCTTCATTCTGAAAATGGCCTTTTGGCTTTTGGCCCACCGCCAGCTGCAGGTGAAGAAGATCCTGAACTGATTAATGCGGGTAAAGAGTTTGTGACCATGCTTGAAGGTGGTAGCTTTTTCCA
>NZ_JAVQNP010000015.1:0-51333 GCF_031798995.1 Acinetobacter sp. V104_13
AATTAATCAATGAAAATTATTTCGATTAATCAATCAGTAAAAATCCACACAAGTTGTTCTTCAATTCTCTTAATGATTTTTCTGCTCTTCGTCAGAGACAGAATTCAACGCAATACTAAGCTTTCATCTTAACCCTGTAAGCTAAGATATTCTCGTGTATCGCGTCGGGATGAGTGCATTATAGGGAAAAAAAACTGGTACGCAAGCACTTTTATAAATATGCACGTTCGACCGGTTCTTTTTCAGCCAAAAAAAATCTCAAAAACAAACAAATGTATGATTTATATGGTTAATTTATTTTTGAAGAGTTTTAAACTTTATATCTACTATCTTTATAGCCTGTTTTGGTACGTTTTGATGCATGCCATAGTTTGATGTAGGGACCTGAACAATACGATCAACCACTTCCATTCCTTTAATTACTTTTCCAAAAACTGCGTAACCCGCATTACCCGCAGAACGATTTAAAAAATTATTATCTGCAACGTTTATGAAAAACTGACTAGTAGCTGAGTCAGGATTTGCAGTACGAGCCATCGCCAACGTTCCGCGTGTGTTAGCAATTCCATTTCCAGCTTCATTTTTGATAGGTGCTCGCGTAGTCTTTTCCTGCATATTTGCAGTAAGTCCACCGCCCTGCACCATAAAACCAGGAATTACGCGGTGAAATATCGTATCTTTATAAAAGCCTGACTTTATATAGTCTTTAAAATTCTTCACACTGTTTGGTGCTTTATCATCATAAAGTTGTATTTCAATGTTGCCTAAATTTGTTTGCATTTCAACTAAAGTGTCAGCCCAGACTGAATGGCTGCTTATACCCAAACAACATAACATTAATAATTTTTTCATATTTTCCTACAATAAAATGCAAAACTTAATGAAGGATAAATTTAATCATCTATATAAGAGAATTCTAGTGAGTATTTATTATCTTTTATTTAGTACTTTATATTTTAGATTTGAGTATTAGTCCACGTTCCACGTGAAACATGGACTAAACTTTTATTTAACTATTTTTATCCCAGAACTTTCTGAAGTTCTTACTGATCTCGATAGTATATCTTTTTGCCTTTTTAGAAATAGGTGTCAAATTTATAAAACCATGGGTTTGATCTGGATATTCTTCATAATGCATTTTGACGCCATTTTTTCTTAGCTTATAGCTATAAATTTTCGCTTCATCATGCAATACGTCATGACCAGCCGTAATCACGAAAGCTGGCGGGTTCTTTTTCAAATTACCATAGGTTGGAGAAATAATCGGATCGTCTAATTCTACATTATGCTGAGTTGCATAATATTGAGTGACATAATTAATATCGCTATCCGTCAAAACTAATCCTTCGTTATAAGCATAAAAAGAAGGATGTCGGCTTTTAAAATCAACTGTAGGGTAAATGAGAAGCTGCGCTTGTGGAGCATAAGGTTTGTTTACTGATCGTTGAGCCACAACCGTACTGATATTGCCGCCTGCACTATCCCCTGCTACAGCAATACGATTTTTTAATATTTTTAGTTGTCTGCGATTTTGATATACCCAAGCTAAAGCATCTTCACATGATTGGATTAAATGTTGAGGTGAGACCTCAGGTGCAAGTGGATAATCAATACTGAGTACTTGTACTTTTGCATATTTTGCCAATATACGACAAACCTCATCATGAGTATCTAAACCACCCACAACGAACCCTCCCCCATGATAGAAAACAATCAGAGGTAATTTTTTATTCGGTGACGGATGATAGTGTCTTGCGAAAACAGTTCCACTTTGAAGCGGCAACCGAATATCTTCTACTGAATCAATTTCAGTTGATTTCTGGCGTATAGCCAACATTTGTGTATCAAACTGTCGTCTAGACTCAATAGGATCTGAACCAATGAAACCAATACGTCCCTGTTTAATTTGTACGGCCATCATACATTTAGTAAACGAGTCGAGCTCTGGGTATTGGTAGGCATATCCAAGGATTTTGGCAAGTGATTCTTGAGCTAATCGAGGTAACTTATCAAGAGCTCGAGCAGCAGGCCCTTGGCCCTTATCTAGCAATGTTTGAATTTTTTGATTAAATGCTGTCATGCCTATCTCCATGAATTCCTCTTATCCTTCATATTTTCTACAGAATTCTTTGTTGTTTGACTATATTCGCATACAACTCATGTAATCAAGATACAAAGGTAAAAACCAATCTACGCTAATCTGATTTATAGCAAATGTCATTAACAAATCTGTCGTTTAAAACAGGACTTTTTTGCCAATTATTGTTAACAGACAAAAGGAGATTGTGCTATGTCAGCAAAACTAGTTGTTACTTTATTAGCAACCAGTCTTTTAACGGTAAGTTGTGTTGCTTATACAGATGATCCTTATTACCGCGGTGGTTATGGTTACCATGATCATGATGATGATCGCTATGACCGCAATGATGGACGTCGCTATAGTGACTGGGAACGAAAACGTTGGGAAGAGCGTAAGAGAATATACGAACAACAACGTAAGGATGCTCGCGAACAAGATAGAAATCGTCGTGAGTGGGAAAAAAGACACCGTGAATGGGAGAAGAAAAGATTAGAAGATCGTGATCACAATCATAGAGATTATCATGATGATGACTAAAATCTATTGGAATATGGAAGCCCCAAAGAAAAAATCTCTTGGGGCTTTTTTGTTGAGAAATCCACATTCTCTTGACTATAGAATAATGAGTAGCAGCTCATTTCATATATAAATCGGCATCTTGAATATATGTACTCTATAATCTTTTAACTGTTCTTATCGCTAAGAATTACTGAGCAGTTGCAGAGCCTGAAACAGAACCAGAAGCACCAGCATCAACTTGACCTGGTTGTGCTTGACCAGAAACACCAGCATCTACACCAACACCAGCTTGTACGCCAGATGGGCTAGCGCTAGTTTGAGCTGAACCTGATGCATTTAAGCCAGCTTCAGATGCACAACCAACAGCTGTAAAAGCAACACCAGCAAGTACTACAGAGATAAGACCTAATTTTTTCATAATCACTTTCCTTTCATTACGACAAACATTTAAATGCAAAGTTCATCTTCGCGCTGCCTATAATTCACAATTTTTTTTTCTGGCGTGCGTATCATTGGTTGTCTTTTGTAGTAATAGAAGTACAAATTGTGCAATTTTTTATTAAAACCTCTTCCTTAGCCCCACCTCTACCTTTTATATAGAAGCTATAACTTAAGCTTTTGTTTATTTTTATCAATTTCTAATTTTTATCTTAGCCTTTTACTCTCGTTAAAAATTTTCTCTTTATAGAAACGCTATATAAGGTGCGTAGAATGTTACACAGACTTTTTACTTGAAAATGCCTTATTTCATAAAAAAAGCCGAGGATAGACCACGGCTTTATTAAAAAATTTATAGTGTTTCGGTTCAAATTATGGCCATTGCATCTCGCCTTTTACAACTTTTGCACCTAGCTCTAGGCTATCTACACTCTTTAATGTTGGATATTGTTTCTGCATGAGCTGACTTAGCTCACTCGCATTTTTACTTACTTTGACCGCTTTCTCATAGCTCTTGAGATAGTCGATAGAGAAGTTAACCGCATCCAAACCTTGTGGAGCCCCCTCAACCATATGAGCTGGAACAACTGTTTGAGGTTGGAGTGATTTAATAGTTTCTAAAGCTTGAATCACTTCATTGCGATCTTTAACTTTTGGTGTATCTGCCATCCATAAATGAATACCTGAAGAGACAGGAATACCGCCTACAACTGCTTTTGAAGAAGGAATCCATAAATAAGTAAGTTCTTTCTTACCTTTAATCTCGATTGACTCATTCTCTAGTTTTAAAGTTCTAGCGGTATAAGCTTGAGGCACAATAATTTGGCTAGGCGCATTTGCACCCATTTGTGGGCCCCAGTATTTCACTTTAAGCGCTTGAGTATCTTGGATATGTTTAACAGTTTCTGGTGTTGCAATGATTTGTACATTTGGGAAGTATTGTTTAAATACATCTAAGCCAAAGTAGTAGTCCGGATCGCCATAACTTACGAAAATTGTCTTTAGTGTTTTACCGCTATCGAGAATATCTGCAGCAATACGTAATGCTTCAGATTTTGAGAATTGCGCATTTACCAACAGAACTTCTTTATCGCCTTCAATTAAAGTAGAAGTCACACCAAAATGTTCGGGTTTAGCCAAGAAACTTTGGATTTTCAAATCTTGCGCAAAAGCTGAGGAAGTTACTGTTAAAGCGGTAGCAGTTGCTAGGACTGAAGCAGTTAATTTAAAAAATTTCATTATGTATTCTCCAAATTCATGAGAAACACTTTAAATTGCAATTCTTGTAAGGTAAATGCACTAAATTAAGATAAACTGTTGCATATATTGTAACAATGATAAAGTATATGGACACATTAAAAGCCATACACGTCTTTGTTTCTATTGCTCAACATGGCAATTTAACCAAAGCCGCCGAACATCTAAATTATTCCCGTGCGATGGTTTCTCGCTATCTTGAGCACCTTGAGCACACCTTCTCAACTCGACTATTTCAAAGAAATACACGAAAAATATCTCTCACTCCAGCAGGCGAAAAAGCCCTACTCTACTGCGAGAATATTTTACAACAACAGCAACTTTTACAAGAGTTAGCCGCACCCGAACAACATAACGGTACGATTCGCTTTACCTGCGGCTTGTTTTTATTTCAATTAGGGGTTGGGGAATGTATTCGCCAATTTAAACAGCAACATCCACATATTCAATTTGATGTATATCTGACTGAAAATACGATGGACTTAATTGATGCTCAGGTCGATTTAGCCTTACGTATAACGCAAAAAGTTGCAGATGGATTAATTGCGAGACCAGTTTGTCAAATCGAGTCTGTATTCTGTGCTCATCCTGATTATTTAAAGCAACACAGTCCCCTCTCCCATCCAAGGCAACTGATTCAACATGAATGTTTAGCTCACCATAGCCAACATCAATTTTGGACACTTTTTGATACTGAACAGCAACCTCAGAACTATCCTTTAAACGTCACCTTTAAAAGTAATGATGTAAATGCTGTTTATGACATGTGTGTACATGCTCAAGGTGTGGCAATGTTACCGACTTTATTAGTTAAAAAAGATTTAAAAGAAAAACGATTGGTGCCTTTATTTAAAAACTATTCGGCTCCCGAATTAAGTTTGTCGGTAGTATATGCTTCAAGACAACATTTACCCAAAATAACTCAGGAATTTATTGCTTTTATGATCGAAAATTTAGATTTTTACTTAAAACCGCAAAATTAAAAGTTTTAAATTGCCGTGTACGCTTGAATTTTTAGGCAATGCCCATACTTCATCCCTATTAATGAATTACAGCATATGCATGGCAGTTCAGGTTTTACCCAGTAAATGCTGATGCCAAAAGGACTGTACATGTTTAAAAACCCATTTAAACGGAGATCATCAATGGCTAATGAGCAAAATGAGCAAGCTCAAGACATTCAACACGAGCAAGCAGAGCAATCTAATGAGCAAACTCAGGCTGAAGGTGTAGAGCAAGCAAACGACGTTACCGTTGAATCTTTACAAGCGCAAATCACCAAATTAGAAGAAAGCCTAAAACTTGAAAAAGCACGTACTGCGAATGCAGTTTACGAAGCACAAAAAAGTGTAGAGCGTATTCAACGTGAGTCTGACAAGCATAAAGAGACTGTGCTTGAAAAATTTGCAAAAGAGTTACTAGATTCTGTTGATAATTTAGAACGTGCAATTCAAGCGGCTGGTGATGAAGAAACGCCAGTACTTGAAGGTATTAAACTGACCTTGAAGTCGCTGTTAACCACACTTGAAAAATTTGGTGTTGTAGAAGCTGATACGAAAAATGGCTTCAATGCGGATTTACATCAAGCTGTAGGTATTGACCCAAATGCTAAAGCGAATGAAATCGGTAGCGTTTTACAAAAGGGCTATACGTTAAATGGTCGCTTATTGCGCCCTGCTATGGTTATGGTTGGTCAATAAATAATTTTTTGAGAGTTTTTAGATTTTTTTTCGCTAAAACGCTTGAAAAAAATAGATTCACTCTCATATCGGATAACAAGCAAAAACATTGCAAAAGAATTTTTGAGGAAAACGTCACATGGCAAAAATTATTGGTATTGACTTAGGTACTACCAACTCATGCGTTGCTGTACTTGAAGGCGATAAAGTAAAAGTAATCGAAAACGCTGAAGGCGCACGTACAACTCCATCGATCATTGCTTATAAAGATGGCGAGATCTTAGTAGGTCAAAGTGCTAAGCGTCAGGCAGTAACTAACCCGAAAAATACATTATTCGCTATCAAGCGTTTAATCGGTCGTCGTTATGAAGATCAAGCGGTACAAAAAGATATCGGTCTTGTACCTTATAAAATCATCAAAGCAGACAATGGCGATGCTTGGGTTGAAGTAAACGATAAAAAATTAGCGCCTCAACAGGTTTCTGCTGAAATCTTGAAAAAGATGAAGAAAACTGCAGAAGACTATTTAGGTGAAACAGTTACTGAAGCAGTTATTACTGTTCCTGCTTACTTTAACGATGCTCAACGTCAAGCAACTAAAGATGCGGGTAAAATCGCTGGTTTAGACGTTAAACGTATCATTAACGAACCAACTGCTGCTGCACTTGCGTTCGGTATGGACAAAAAAGAAGGCGACCGTAAAGTTGCAGTTTACGACTTAGGTGGTGGTACTTTTGACGTATCAATCATTGAAATCGCAGACCTTGATGGCGACCAACAAATCGAAGTGTTATCAACAAACGGTGATACTTTCCTTGGTGGTGAAGACTTTGATAACGCATTAATTGAATTCTTAGTTGAAGAATTTAAGAAAGAACAAAGTGTGAACTTGAAAAATGATCCACTTGCGTTACAACGTTTGAAAGAAGCTGCTGAAAAAGCAAAAATCGAGCTTTCTTCATCAAATGCAACTGAAATCAACCTTCCATACATCACTGCTGATGCAACTGGTCCTAAACACTTAGTAATCAATGTAACACGTGCGAAACTTGAAGGTTTAGTTGCTGATTTAGTTGCTCGTACAATTGAGCCTTGTAAAATCGCACTTAAAGATGCTGGTCTTTCGACTTCAGACATCTCTGACGTGATCTTGGTTGGTGGTCAGTCTCGTATGCCACTTGTACAACAAAAAGTACAAGAGTTCTTTGGTAAAGAGCCACGTAAAGACGTGAACCCTGACGAAGCAGTTGCAATCGGTGCTGCGATTCAAGGTGCGGTATTGTCTGGTGACAAAACTGACGTTCTTTTATTAGACGTAACGCCATTAACTTTAGGTATTGAAACAATGGGTGGTGTATTAACACCAATCATTGAGAAAAACACGACGATTCCTGCGAAGAAATCACAAGTGTTCTCTACTGCTGCTGACAACCAGCCTGCTGTAGACATTTCAGTTTACCAAGGTGAACGTAAGATGGCTCAACAAAACAAATTGTTGGGTAACTTCCAATTAGGCGATATTCCACCTGCTCCACGTGGTGTACCACAAATTGAAGTATCTTTCGACATCAATGCTGATGGTATCTTGAAAGTATCTGCTAAAGATAAGAGCACTGGTAAAGAGCAATCGATCCAGATTAAAGCGAACTCAGGTTTGTCTGATGCTGAAATCGAAGCAATGATTAAAGATGCTGAAGCGAATGCTGAAGAAGATCGTAAGTTTGAAGAACTTGCAAAAGCGCGTAACGAAGCTGATGCATTAATTTCAAGCTCGAACAAAGCTGTTAAAGATCTTGGTGATAAAGTTACTGAAGATGAAAAAACAGCTGTAAGCACTGCCGTTTCTGAACTTGAAGCAGCAACAAAAGAAAATGATGTAGAAGATATCAAAGCAAAAACTGAAGCTTTACAAAACATCTTGATGCCTATCACTCAACGTGCTTATGAACAAGCGCAACAAGCTGGTGGCGCAGAAGGCTTTGATCCAAATGCATTCCAAGGTGGCGATGCTGGTCAACAAAAAGCTGATGATGGCGTTGTAGACGCTGAGTTCACTGAAGTTAAAGATGACAAAAAATAATTTGTTTCTTTAATAAAAAACCGTGCTTAGGCGCGGTTTTTTATTGTTTACAAAAAGTAACAATAAGTTTTTTAATGATATTATTCAAATATTTCTGTCAGAAAGATCAATGATAAAAACTAAATATTTAATTTTAAATAATATTTTTTTGTTAAAAACCCACTGTTATTTACTACATTAATTATTTGATTATTGCCAAGTCTGAGTACATCTTTTTAAATTTTTCTACCAAAATCACAAAGCTCGCCCACTCTCCTGTACTTTTTATCATTTTGACGAATTAAATTAAGTAGCTAACAATAAGATTTATTTATATTTTTTATTTTGCCATGAAAAAATTTCTATGGTGGGGATTAAGCTTATGCATGGGCTTACAAACAATGTTGTTTGCTCAAAGCAACCTTTCAATCAGCTCATCTCAACAACCTTTAAAATACCGAATTGCTTTTATTGATCCACGATTTCAACTTACTAAAGAACAACTAGTTGAGGTAAGTCAGCAAGCTGCTGAAATCTGGCAAAAAGAAACTGGGAAGACCTATTTTATTTATGATTCACAGGCTCAATTGTCAATTAACTTAATCTATGATGATCATCAAATACTTAAGGATGAACAACAAAACAATTTGGATGCACTTTTGCAAAAGCAGGAAGCTTGGCGCATTAAAAATGAAGAAATTGTTCTAAACAAACAGCAAGTTGCTCAACTATCAAGTGATTTAAACAAGAAAAAGGTCAGTCTAAAAGTTGAGTTTGAACAATATCAACAAGATGTAACGCGCTTTGATCAAGGAGAACATCAATACTCTAATGCCAATAATTTAAAAGAATGGCAAAAACAACTAGAGCAAAAATCGGAAGAGTTACGAAATGAATCCAATAGTCTAAATTTTAAAATTCAATCACTTAACTTAAAAATTAAAGAGCTAAATCGAGAGCAAAGTGATTTAAGCGCTTTAAAAACACAATTCAAACTAGAGCAGAAAACGAGTATTCAACCCTTCCATAAAGGTTTATTCAGTCAAAACCAAATCCAGATTTACGGCTATGCTTCTTTAAATGACTTACGTTTGACCCTTGCTCATGAGTTCGGCCATGCATTAGGCCTAAAACATACTACTGATCCTAAATCATTAATGTATCCACGGTTAAAAGAGCAAGATATTCATAACTTTAAATTAACAGATTCAGATTTAGATTTATTAGGTTCAATTTATAGACCAAATTAAGGAAAAATCGTTAAAGTTAAATAATTAAAAAAACTAAATAAAACCAAATATATTAAATTTTTTCTAAAAAATAATTTGGCATTTGGTAAAAAATAATGAGACTAAAGTCTCATTTATTTTTCTGATTTGTACGTTTTTTGATTGATTTTTCATTTTATATTCTTATAATACGTTTTTTTTAAAATCTCCCCCCTTCGATTATGCGTTTAACATCTTTGTTATTAGGCGTAGCCTTTGCTTTTTCTAATTTTCAGGCTAATGCTAATCTTGCAACTCCAGCACATACTCAAATCCAGCAAAAAACAGGTCAACATTTGACTTATAAAATTGCTGATATTGATCCACGTTTTGGTTTAAGCCAAGACCAATTAATTCAAATTAGTCAACAAGCTGCGGACATTTGGAAACAAGGTACTGGACAGGATTATTTTACTTATGATCCAAATGCAAAGTTAGAAATTCGTTTAGTTTACGATAATAGTCAAAGCCGTTCTGAACAGCGTCAAAAAATTGCAGCTCAGTTCCAACAAGAACAGCAACGTGTAATTGATGAACAGCAACAAATTAAGCAATTGAAGCAAACTCTTGGTCAAACTCAGTCTGAGCTTGAAAATAAGAAGCAGATTTTGAATGGCAAATTGAAAAATCTTGACCAACTAATGATGCAGCTTAACCAAGGCAAATTAGCACCTGAATACAGCGCTAAATCTTTGGCTAAAACTCAGAAAGATTTGCAAAAACAAACTGTTGCTTTAAAGAAAGAAATTGCTGCATATAATCAGCAAGCTAAAGACTTAAATGTCAAAGTTACTCATTTTAATCAGATTAATAATGAGTTTAATAATTCATTGAACCAATTTAAGCAAAATGCTCAAGCGGATGTCTTTAAAAAAGGTATCTATAACGGCAAACAAATTGTGATTTATGAGTTTAAATCTATTGATGACTTACGCTTAACCATTGCTCATGAGTTAGGACATGCACTGGGTTTAAAACATAGTGATCAACCAAATGCATTGATGTACTCAGTACGTAAAGATGGTGACAAAAAAATCACTGGACTTACGGATGCTGACCGTGATCTATTAAGTGCTTTACCTCAATAATTAAAAGCTTGATATAAAATGATGTATCTATTTCTATGTAGATACATCGAAATTGATATCAAAGTCATGTTATTGTGGTCATAAGAGCTAACGAAAATAGAATGGAGATCAAGATGAGTTATTATCATATCCTGATTGAAGTAAATGATCATATCAGCACGATTGAACAGACTCGTGATATTGAACTGTTTGATATTATTGAAATTAAACCATACCTCCATTCTATTTTAATTCCCTTTTTCAATGAGCATGAAATCGAGCTTGAGGATGAAAATATCGAATATAAAGATATTCTCCATCTTGAAGTAAAACAGACTCTGTTACCGATTGAACATTTAATTGAAGAAGAGCAAAAGCAATTACCAAGTGATACTGATGTCACCATTACTGCATATGAAATCTTTAATGATCGTGATTTAAGCCAAGATGTTACGTCAGTTATTTTTGATATTTTGGAAGCAGTTAAATTAGAGTAATTATCTTATATAAGTACCTATAAAAAAGGTCTGCATGAGCAGACCTTTTTTATTATTTCCAGTTTATTGCATCATTTTTTGAGCTTGTTCTTGACGGAATGCGCGTAAAATTTGCTGCCCTGCCCGTCCTGTTGGATTTAAACCTAAACGAGTCTGCTCCTGACGAATAGCTACGCGGGTTTTATCTCCAATAAGACCGTCAACTGCACCAATATCATAGCCACGATTAATCAAAAATTGTTGGATTTCACGACGTTCTGCACGTGAAGTTCCTGGATCATCTGTTGGCCAAGACGCAACAAATGGACCCGCACCTTTTAAACGATCAGATAAATGGGCAATCGCAAGTCCATAACTTTCCGCAGCGTTATAGCTGTAGATAGCATCAAAATTCTTAAATACTAAAAATACTGGACCATTTACACCTGCAGGTGCCATTAAACCCGCTGAAGTATTGCCAGATAAAGCCCCTTGAACAAGTGGAGAACCATCAATTCGGGTTACCCCTCGTGCACTCCAGCTACTTAAAGCTTTCTTTGAACGTCGCCCTTCTCCATCAATTGACATACCTTGGGGAACTTTTACTTCAAAACCCCACGGCATTCCTGTTTGCCAACCAGCTTTATTTAAGAAATTAGCCGTTGATGCTAATGCATCTGCAGTACTTGATACCAAATCGCGACGACCATCTCCATCAAAATCAACAGCTAAACGCTCATAGGTCGATGGCATAAATTGCGTATGTCCAAACGCCCCAGCCCAAGAACCTTTCAGTTGATCTTCGGTTAAGTCACCGCGCTGTAAAATACGCATGGTGGCAAAAAATTCAGTACGGAAATAACTTTGTCGACGCCCTTCACAACTTAAAGTCCCGAGTGCTTGTAATAAAGGATATTTTCCAGAAATATCACCAAAATTACTTTCAACACCCCACACTGCTACAATTGTTTCCGGCGGCACCCCGTAGGTTTGAGAAGCACGGTTTAAAACATCTCGATGTTGCACCAGCTTTTGTTTACCAAGCTCAACGCGCTCTTCATCAACTAGACCAGAAAGATAATCCCAAATTGGTGTCGAAAATTCTGGTTGATAGTTTAGTTTATCAATAACTGAATAATCTGGGGTCAAGTTTTGGGTATAGCGATCATAAGTTGTACCAGATACTCCAGCAGCAATTGCTTGAGAACGTAAATTTGCCAAACAACTTTGGAAATTATTATTAGGCGTATAATCTTCGCTCGTCACTACTGGAACAGTAGCACTGCTAGATATTGTAGAACCATTAATTACGAGCTCTGCTTGAGCCTGAGTCATCGCTAAAAATACAGAGCCAACAATACAAGAAAAACGTCGCATATTATCCTAGTTCGATTTTTAAATTTAAATTTGTAAGTACCATACCATTATGAGTCCAAAATTTCAGAGAGAAAACGTAAATTTGAATTCATAATCTCTACTTTAAATTCATTTCCCATGTTTTAAATTCAAATTTTCTACTTTATTTTTGAATTTAAAATCCTCTAGATCAAAATTATTGTTTTTGAATTCAAAAACGATACTCAAGTTTAAATTCAAAAGTGCATCTTTAAATTTAAACTATAAACCTCTCTTTATTGTGGATAACTTTATCCACAGCACAGCAAAAAACACTTCTATTCCTTAATAATTATATTCTATATCTCCTTATTATTTATTACAGGCTAGAGCCTACCACCACAGAAATCCGTATTTTTTTAAATTTAAAGATCAGCCAAAATTTTTAAATTCAAAACCTCATACCGATAGACTTCTATTTTTGAATTTAAAAAGGCACATTCAACTCTCTCATTTAAATTTAAAAATACTTTTGTGGATAACTAATTTTAAATTCAAAAGCACCCAAAACTGTCGTTTATAGTTTTAAATTCAAATTACAGTAGCTTTTTTAAATTCAAAAGTTCCAATTAAAGTTATCCACAGCCCTAAAATATGCATGTTCTATTATTTTTTAAATTTAAAAGATAAAAAAAGCGATCCGAAGATCGCTTTTTAGAGAATTAAAAATACTTTTAGAGGGTCATATCTGCTGTTAAAGCGAGTGGTTCTGGCAAAATTTCTGCCAATTGACGGCATAAACTCGTCAATTCATTACTATCCACAGGCATTAAAGTGATATGGCCTAATTTACGGCCAGCACGTTCTGACTTGTTATAAAGATGCAGATGAGCACCATTTAAGGCAAGTACATCCTCAGTTTTAGGATGTTGACCAATAATATTGATCATAACTGTTGGGCGAACAACTTCTGTTGAGCCTAATGGTAAACCTGCAACAGCTCGAATATGGTTTTCAAATTGAGAACAAACTGCGCCTTCAATTGACCAGTGGCCTGAGTTATGCACACGCGGTGCCATCTCATTTGCACACAAACCTTGTTCTGTTACAAATAGCTCGAGAGTCAGCACACCAACATAGTTAAGGTGATTCAACAAACGAGTAATGTAGTCTTGAGCAACGGGTTGCAAAGCTTCACTATTCGGTGCAGGAACAATTGAATGCGATAAAATACCATTATGATGATGGTTTTCAGCCAATGGCCAAGTTTTTACTTCACCATTTTGGCCACGCACCGCAATAATTGAAACTTCGCGAGAGAATTTAACAAAGCTTTCGGCAACTAGACTTTTTGCAGGACCAAGCTCAGCCCAAGCAGTATCAATCTGGTCTTCTGAACGAAGTACAAACTGGCCTTTGCCGTCATATCCGCCAGTTGCAGTTTTAAGTACAATCGGCAAACCAAGCTCAGCTACAGCCTTTTTCAAGCTTTCTAAGCTATCTACAGCACGATACGGCGCAACAGGAATTGTAAGCTCATCAAACAATGCTTTTTCTGACAAGCGATTTTGCGCAGTTGCTAAAGCAACACGGGGAGGGTGCAATGTTTTGGTTTGTGTCAAAACATCAACATCTTCAACGGGCGTATTTTCAAACTCAAGACTGAAAACATCAGCACTTTCAATAAAGTGCTTTAAACCTTGCTCATCTTGGCTAGAAAAAACCTGGCCTAAAACACCTGCTGGACAATCTGTATTTGCTTCAAAAAAAGTACATTGAATATTTAATGGTAACGCTGCTTGAGCCATCATACGGCCCAGTTGCCCACCACCAAAAATACCGATAGTTTTATCCATCTCAGCCTCTTACACCTGACCCGGAATATTTTTGCTTGCAACTTTATCAGTTTGCGCAGCACGGAAATCAGCAACATTTTTTGCGATTTCAGGACGAGTTAAACCTAAGATTTGTGCAGCCATAATTGCCGCATTCGTTGCACCAGCTGGACCAATCGCTAAAGTACCAACTGCAATACCTGCTGGCATTTGTACAATTGAAAGCAAAGAGTCTACGCCATTTAAAATTGATGATTTAACTGGCACACCTAAAACAGGTAAATCAGTTTTTGCGGCACACATTCCAGGTAAATGCGCTGCACCGCCTGCACCAGCAATAATCACTTGAATACCGCGATCACGTGCAGTTTCTGCATATTCAAATAAACGATCTGGAGTACGATGAGCAGATACCACTTCCGCTTCAAATGGGACACCAAGCTGTTTAAGCATATTGGCTGTGTTTTCGAGAGTTGCCCAATCAGATTGAGAACCCATAATAATTCCAACGAGAGGTTGAGCGTCTTGTGCTGCGGCCGCATTCATTGCTAATGTTCCAGAGACAAAAGTAAAAGAAGATAAATCTCGACGAGAGCCAAGTTTTAAATGGTTCGGAAGCCCATTATTATAGACTGATTTTTCATCTCACGAAAATTTAACTGACCAGCTCTGTGAATATTTTTAATTTGATAGAAAAATGTCATGGTTTAACAGTGACACATTCTCAATTTTTATTAATATTAATTAATTAGATATCTGAAATATAATCAGGTATTTGAAAAATTAATAGCTTGTATAGAACCAATTATTCAATACAAGCTACCATAGATTACTGGCTTCTAAATACGAAATAAACACAACCAAATAGACATAACATCGCCCATAAGTAATCGAGTTTAAAGGGTTGCTTAAACAAGAAAATCATAAAAGGTACAAACACTACCAATGTAACCACTTCCTGAGTGATCTTCATTTCACCGAGTAACCAGCCTTGCGCGCTTAACATACGAGTGGCTGGAATCATAAAACTGTATTCAAGTAAGGCAATAATCCAACCGAATAGAATCGCTTGCCAAAGTGGAGCATGGTGCAAAAATTTAAGATGCCCATACCATGCAAGTGTCATAAAGCAGTTAGAAATAATTAATAGCGTAAAAGCTAAAACCGTTGGGCTCAAAGGCACATCCTTCATCATCACGATGATTTAAGTATTTTAACGATACAAAACATTATAAAAGATAAAACTGTAATTCAGCTTAAATCTAAAAAATAAAGCTGTAGTTTTATTAGGGTCTCAAACACATAGAACAACAACGATTTTTGACTATCTTTTCGAGTTTAGCCTTGCTATCGTTGCTGGCAAATTTATCAATAATGCACACACAGCAATTCATTTTAATGTTGTGTACAAAAGCAGTGGAGAAGGCGAGCAATGCATCTGCATATCTTGGGTATTTGTGGCACTTTTATGGGCTCTTTAGCACTTTTGGCTCGTGATTTAGGACATAAGGTAACTGGTTCCGATTTAAACGTTTACCCACCGATGTCTACCCAGTTAGAAAATGCAGGCATTACACTCATGCAAGGCTATGACCGTAGTCATTTACAGCCTCATCCGGACTTGGTTATTGTCGGCAATGCCATGAAACGTGGTATTGATGCTGTTGAATATATGCTAAACGAAGGCCTGCCATATATTTCTGGTCCACAGTTCCTTGCCGATCATGTTTTACAAGGTAAACATGTACTTGGTGTCGCAGGTACTCACGGGAAAACAACAACTACGACCATGTTAGCTTGGGTACTTGACCAAGCTGGTTTAAATCCGGGCTTTTTAATTGGTGGTGTTCCACTCGGTTTTAGTGAAAGTGCTCGTTTAGGCGGTGGTAAATACTTCTGTGTTGAAGCCGATGAATATGACTCTGCTTTCTTTGATAAACGTTCTAAGTTTGTTCACTATCACCCAAAGACGGCGATTTTAAATAACCTTGAATTTGACCATGCCGATATTTTTGATGACCTAGCAGCGATTCAAAAGCAGTTCCATCATCTTGTGCGTACCATTCCAAGTGAAGGCCGCATTATTGCGCCAATTACTGAAACTCATATTGATGAAGTACTTGAAATGGGCTGCTGGACACCAGTAATTCGTACAAGTCTAGAAGCGAATGAAAAAGCTGCTCTCTCTGCCGAATTAATTTCAATTGATGGCAGCCATTTTAAAGTACTCGAAAATGGCAATGTCGTTGGCGAAGTGAAATGGAGCATGACAGGGCAACATAGTGTAGCGAATGCTTTGGCAACAATTGCAGCTGCTCAACATGTAGGTGTTACGCTTGAACAAGCTTGTGAAGCTTTGTCTAACTTTGGCGGTGTGAAACGTCGTATGGAGTTACTCGGCACAGTCAATGGCATTGAGGTTTATGACGACTTCGCGCACCATCCAACAGCAATTGACACAACTTTAGATGGCGCACGCAAACGCTTAGGTGAACGCCGTTTATGGGCCATTATTGAACCACGTTCAAACACGATGCGTATGGGCAGTCACAAAGATGGCTTGGCACATTCAGCACGCTTAGCAGACGAAGTGATCTGGTATCAGCCAGAAGGCTTAGATTGGGATTTACAACCTGTGATTGAAGCTGCTTCTAACCATGCTCAAGTGAGCCGTTCACTTGATGAAATTATTGAACGTATTGTCAATGAAGCAGGTGAGGGCGATGCCGTTGTGATTATGTCTAATGGTGGCTTCGGTGGCTTACATCAAAAATTAATGAGCGCATTAAAAGCAAAAGCTGCTTAAATTTCGCTTTAGATGATTCAATAAAAAATGGGTTTCAAATTGAAACCCATTTTTTTATCAGTGACTTTTAAAGCTTTTCTGGCTCTATATTGGCCATAAATTTATTAGAAACCATTAAACGTAAACTATAGACAATGCCCATCGCAAAAACGCTATATCCCACGTTATTACAAATAAAGGGAATACATAAAATAATGAGCGCTGTGATTGGGTAAAACCATTTCGTGATTCCAGATAAGCATTGGAACTCATAAAGTACCCAAATACAGGTGGTATAAAGCACTACACTCACCGCAACAACTATTCCCATATATAAATCAGAAATATGCGCATGATGGGTTGTAACATCCACGGCAGCAGCAAGCGCAGCACCTACCGCAGCAATACTGACAAAAACAAAATAATGACCGTATCCCCAAACAAATGGGCGTACACCTTTCACATGATGGTGTTGTTCGCTACGGTCAAAATAAGCCCACCACATCGCAAACATTAACATCAATCCACCGACCATTAAGAAAATAGCAGGGATATTCATTGACTGAGCGGCTAAAGCATCACGTATGGCATTAAAACTACCGACAATCGACTCACCCAACACAATAATTGTGAGTAGGGCATAACGTTCTACAATATGATGAGGATGCCACGGCGTTGGTGAATATTTTTCTGCATAGATTGGAACAAATAATTCCACTACAACCAGAAATAAAAATAGAGTTATTGAAAGTACATGAGCAAAGTTAGCGACAAGCCAGCCAATTTGTACTAAGACTATACCTATTGCATAGCGATAAGCCGTAACTCGCCGTTCAGGATCATGTTTTGCCGCTCTGAGCCACTGAGTCACTAAGGCCATGCGCATGATCACATAACCGATAATGATTACATCAAAATCCTGACTACGAAATACATCAGGGATACCCGCTGCCATCACCAATGACCCTACAATCTGTACAAAGGTAAGGCATCGATACAATGCATCATCGTTATCGTAAGCCGAAGCAAACCATGAAAAATTCATCCATGCCCACCACAGCGCAAAAAATACCATCAAGTAGCTTGGTAATGCATGCCAGAGGTGATTTTCAATAATTGCATGATGTAACTGCTGACCCGCTGTTGCAATCGCGACCACAAAAATTAAATCGAACAATAATTCAAGTGGAGTCGCTGCTCTATGCTGCTGATCAGGATCTCTTGGGGATAGGGGCCTCAAGCTTAATTTTTTCTGTTTTTCTTGAGTAGTCATAAAATAACGTTCTCGAATAAAGTGCCAACACGTTAACACTTTAATATTAACGTCCAGAACACGCATTAAAAATTATTTAGACCTGCTGTTTAATCTTTACTCACAAACAAACTATATTTCATTTTTGTGACAATTCTTTATCAAGACCTTAAGCTTAATTCTTTATCATAGCCCACGTTTTTTGTTCTTGTTTGGAATATGGATGTCTTTAGAAACACTCAACCTTAGCTTATTCCATGTGATTAATGGGGCTCAGGATGCGAGTCAATTTATCATTCGTCTTGCTATCTTTTTTGCTAATGATCTCCTCTATATTCTCTTATTCATCCTTACATTTTTATGGTTTTATGGCGATCAAGATTTAAAAAATAGGGTCATTAAATCTGTCTTTTTAACCTGCGTATCACTTTTAGTCGGTTACGTTATTTCTCTGTTTTACCATCACTCAAGACCGTTTGTCATGGGTGTGGGTACGACTTTTATTGAACATGCGCCAACAGCATCTTTTCCAAGTAATCATATGCTGATTTTCAGCACCATTGCTTTATCTTATTTGTTTGCTCAGCGCAAAATAATTGGAATTATCCTTTTATTTTTATCATTTGTAGTGGCGTGGTCACGTATTTATTTAGGTGTGCATTTCCCTTTAGACATGTTAGGGGCTTTTATTGTCGCACTACTAGTCAATACAGCAGGTTATTACTTCTGGAATGCTTACGGTACAAGTTTGACGGCATTCTGTATTCATATTTATCAGATTATCTGCAAACCACTTTTAGACCGCGGTTTGATTAAATAACCTATAGATCTTTTTTTGCATTCAAACCACGACATTAAGTTCAGTTGCGTAATACAAAAAAATCTGCCATTCTATGTCGACTTGGATATGTTTTATCCAAAACAGAATTTAGTTTGACAAGGGGAGTAGCCTCCTCCAAACATAACAGCAGTGTTATGTGTCAGATATCGTCAATACGCTTTTATTAAAAAGTCGGTATCTGAGCATCGTGAAATTCATGATGTAGGCAAGACCTTGATCATGTTGATACAGATGTTTAATTCATCTGGCAACTGGTCGAGGTTTTTTTATGCCCAATTGCCGGATGTATGGAGGATTTATGGAATCGATCGGCAATTTATGGCTGTACATAGCATTCTTTGGCATAGTCATTGTGATGCTCCTGATTGACTTTTTAGGCTTTAAGCAAAAGCAAGGTCAGGATGTCTCAATTAAGCAAGCTGCTTACTGGAGTGTGGCGTGGGTAAGCGTCGCAGCCCTATTTGGTGGTGGTTTATGGCTTTACCTACAACAAACAGTTGGGGTGACCTTAGCAAACCAAAAAACAATGGAATACTTTGCGGGTTACTTACTCGAAAAGTCTCTCGCAATTGACAACGTTTTCGTATGGTTAATGATTTTCGCAGCGTTTGCTATTCCAGCTGCACTACAACGTAAAATTTTGCTCTACGGCGTATTAGGTGCAATCGTACTACGTACCCTCTTTATTTTTATTGGTGCATGGTTCGTTCAAGAATTTTCTTGGGTACTTTATATCTTCGGTGCGTTCTTGGTATATACAGGCTTTAAGTTCTTAAAAGGCCAAGATGAAGAAACCAATATTGAAGATATCAAGCTCTTAAAATGGTTACGTAACCATATGCGTATTACACCACAGCTTGAAGGTGACAAATTCTTTGTACGTCAAAACGGTTTATTGTGGGCAACGCCGTTATTTTTAGTGTTGATTTTGGTTGAAGCTTCAGACGTGATTTTCGCAGTAGATTCTATTCCTGCTATTTTCGCGGTAACTAGCGACCCGTTTATTGTTTTAACGGCGAACTTAATGGCAATTTTAGGTTTACGCGCAATGTTCTTTTTACTTGCTGGCGCTGCGACTAAATTGCATTACTTGCCATACGGCTTAGGCATCATTTTATTGTTCATTGGTGCGAAAATGTTGTTGCTTGATGTATTCCACATGCCAATCTGGATCTCGTTAAGCTTTATCGTAATAGTGTTAGCAATCACTGCTTATCTCTCTTTACGTCATAATAAGCGACAAATCTCATAGAATCTTTATTTGAATAATATTAAAGGGCTTTCATAGAAAGCCCTTTTTAAATTAAGAATTGACTATTTTTAATTTTGGCCATTGTTGTAACCAATTTTTGCTTTCTACACGATTTTTGAAAGTCTGATAACTAACTAAAGCTGAATTCCAACGTAGATTCAATTCAAATAAATCTGATAAGCCAAAAGGTGCAATTATTTCTAAATTGCCGAAACTGTCGAAACGTATTGCTACAGCTGTTGCTGTTTCTGACCATAATGATAATGCTTCCTCAATCGAAGTTAATGGCTGAATTTTTTCACCATTATCTTTACGGTACCATGTATGTACCAAAGCCTGATTAACAACATCCCAATCTTGATTTGGAAATTTGCTTTTTAAATCACTTTGCAATTCTTTTTGATAACTATCATCATATTCATTAGCATTATAATAAATCACATCCATATCACTTGTATTTAAATCATAAGTTTTACCATGTAAATATGACCAAACAGTGTTTCTCACAGCACCAGCACTTAAATAAACTTTTGGATGCAATTGAGAAATAATAAATAATATCTTTAATAAACAAGGAGATTTCATTACCAAATCAATAAAATCTTGTTGATAATTATTATATATATTTGTCATATTTTAAAAAATACTAAAGTTATCCACCATGTAATAGTACATAGAAGCTCTGTACTTTAAAAGTGCTGATCAATATCATATGCCAACTTAAAATTTATCTTTCCTAATCAGAAACATAATAGATAACAGCTATTCGGTATTTTATGCCGAACATACTTATTAAAATGTGTGGAGTCTCATGCGTTCTAAAAAAATTAATCTTGTCGTTGTCCCTCTATTACTCACGGCATGTAGCCATAATGATGGACCTTTAGTACAAGACGTATATAACAACCAATATGACTGTGCTCGTGACTGGAATACCCAAACTTGTAAAGAAGAAAATAGCTCAAGTGGACATGGTTCTAGCTATGTTGGTGGTCGCTATTTAGGTCCTGCGTATTATCGAAATAATCGGGAAGTTTCTTTTCGCGGGAATACATTACACCCTTATAGCAATTTGAGTGTAGGCCGCCCCATTATTTCAAGTACGGCGAAAAGCGCTTCTTCTTCATCCCCAATTCGTGGTGGTTTTGGTCGTAGCGGTTTTTCTTTTGGCGGCTAAGTCTTTAGGCATTCACTTAATATGAAAAGAAAAATATTTACTCCGCGCCCAGATTGGCAAGTGGAACATCAAAATATTGGTTTTGATTATTTTAATTTACCTTCTCTTGATGGTTCAATTTACTGGTCTGAAGGAGTTGCTTATGAGTTTACCCTTAAACAGATTGAACAACTTGAGGATGCAGCAAATGAACTGCATCAGATGTGTTTAGCAGTAGTAGGAGAACTCATTCAACGCGGGGACTATCCAGCTTATTTTCAAATTCCTGAAGCAGCCATAAGCCATATTGAACACTCATGGAAACAAAATGCTCCGATGCTGTATGGCCGCTTTGATTTCGCTTACGATGGGCGAAATATCAAAATGCTGGAATATAACGCCGACACGCCGACTGGCTTACTCGAAGCCTCTGTCGCGCAGTGGCTGTGGATAGAACAGGTCTCAGGTATTGCAAACCGAGATCAGTTCAATAGCATTCATGAAGATCTGATTAAACGCTGGAAAACAATTTTACCGCGTGGTAGCCATGTGCATTTTGCTGCTTGTCAGGAGGCTGGAAGGGAAGACTGGGGAAATCTCGAGTACTTGATGGATACAGCTTATCAAGCTCATCTACAAGTTTCCGAGCTTTCTATGGAAAACATAGGCTGGAACGGGCAAGATTTTGTTGATCTCCATAATCAGCCCATTCAAAACATATTTAAGCTCTACCCATGGGAATGGATCTGGGAAGAAGCATTTTCTCAATATATCCACCCACAAACACAGTGGATTGAACCCTGCTGGAAAATGTTACTTTCAAATAAAGCGATTCTGGTTGAGCTTTGGAAGCGTTACCCAAACCAACCATTGTTGGTCGAAACCCATACGTATGACCCGCAACAAGCTTTGTCTGGCAAATGGGTGAAAAAGCCGATTTTGGCAAGGGAAGGGGCCAATATTCGAGTTTTACAAGACGGCCATGACCAAGGCGCAGCTTCTGGTAGCTTTTATTTTGATGACTATGACAAATACGGTTATATCGTACAGAAATGGATAGATACCCCATTATTTTCAGGGCAACTACCTACACTCGGTTTATGGATGGTTGGACATCAATGTTCAGGCATGTCTATTCGTGAAGATTGCTATGACATTATTGGTAATGATGCTCACTTTGCAGCACATTATTTTGTGGAGTAATAAATGCCTAGAGGTATTTTAAAAAGCACTGTTTAGGTGCCTTTTTATTGTGCCTTCCACGCGGTCAATCAGTGCATTTTACGTATATAGCGAATAATGAACTTTAGTTTCTAAAGCTAAATTAGAACAAAAATTCAAAAATATAATGACTTAATCTTATGTAATTTAATAATTTTATTCTTATTTCTTCAATTAAAAATCAATATTGGCAAGCTCTTTGCATCTCCTAAAAAGAAAAAAGCCTAGATTTTAAGGGCTCGTGAGAGCCCTGATTTTTTTAAGGAGTGATGCCATGAATGCGATTCCAACTTTAACGCCCCTTGCCATGCCGTGTAACAGCAGTTTTGAAGCAAAAGATTGGGAAGTTTTATCGAACCACTGGTATCCCGTCGCACGTAATCAAGATGTCTCTACTGCACCTCAACGAGTCACTCTACTAGACGTCAATATGGCGTTATATAAAACAGAAAGTGGAGAAATTCATCTGGTTCGAGACATCTGTCCACATCGTGGGGTGCCTTTAACCAAAGGTTGGGTAGATGGTGAGGAGATTGTGTGTCCTTATCATGGTCTACGCTATAACACCGAAGGGAAATGTACCCAAATACCAGCTCAGCCCGAACTAACTAAAATTTCTGATCGTTTTTCTCTGACCAAATTTCCAGTTGTACAAAGATATGGTCTCATTTGGACCAGTATTCATGGTCGTGATATTGCTAAAGCCAATATTCCTATATTAGATACTTGGGACCACGCAGAGCATCAATCAATTTTACCGCCTTTCGTCGATATTGGTGGTTCTAGCGGACGTCAACTTGAAGGGTTTATCGATGTCGCTCATTTTGCGTGGGTACATCACAATGCCTTTGCAAATCGCGATAATCCCATCGTCCCTAAATATCACACTGAACGTACCGACTATGGTTTAAAAACGGTCTATATCAGCAATGTCAGTAATTATCCGCATGAACTAAAACATCTCGAACCAGAAGGTTTTTTATGGAAGCGTACTTTTGAGGTTTATCCACCTTTTTCAGCCGTGCTCACGGTCGATTTTCCAGAAGGCGGGGTCTTAAAAATCTTGAATGCCTGTTGTCCTGTTTCAAGCAATAAAACCCGTTTATTTGTTCCACTCACCCGTAACTTTGACCAAACAGGCGATTTAGAAAAGGTATATGCATTTAATGCCCAAATTTTTGCCGAAGATCAAGACATGGTCGAATCACAAAAGCCAGAAGAACTGCCGCTTGATTTAATGATGGAAGCACATTTTGAAGCAGACCGTTCATCAACAACTTATCGACGGATTTTGGCTGAATGGGGACTAAGTAAACGTTATACCGTTTAAATATTAGCTAACTGGGGTACAATCAATCGAAAAAAGTGAAAATATAAAGGCTTTCCATGTCATTAATCGCAAATACCACCGTTGTGCGTGGTCGTTTTTTAGATATCCAGCAAACCGTCTCTGAGCCAACAGATATTCCAAATCAAGTGCGTTATTTGGAAGATGGTGTATTGGTTAGTGAACATGGAAAAATCAAATGGTTTGGTGCATGGGAAGACGCTCAGACGCATCTACCTGCTGGGGTTGAGATTCAACATTATCCAGAACAATTGATTGTACCCGGCTTTATTGATACCCATATTCACTTCCCGCAAAC
This sequence comes from Acinetobacter sp. V104_13, assembly GCF_031798995.1. NCBI lineage: Bacteria > Pseudomonadati > Pseudomonadota > Gammaproteobacteria > Moraxellales > Moraxellaceae > Acinetobacter > Acinetobacter sp. V104_13. The sequence continues at coordinate 24,167 of NZ_JAVQNP010000015.1, forward strand.
CGAAATGGTTGGAGCATATGGTGAACAACTTTTAAGTTGGCTCAATACTTATACTTTCCCAACTGAAATCCAATTTCAGGACAAAGCATATGCAAGTGAAATTGCCCAGTTCTTTGTTCAAGAGCTACTGAAACACGGTACAACCACAGCACTGGTTTTCTGTACAGTTCACCCCGAGTCTGTTGATGCCTTATTTAAAGCCGCAGAACACGTTCAGATGCGTTTAATTGCTGGTAAGGTACTCATGGACCGCCATGCACCTGAAGCGCTTTGTGATACGCCAGAAACAGCTTACAGCGACACCAAAGCACTGATTGAGAAATGGCATGGTAAGGGCCGTGCTCTCTATGCGATTACTCCACGTTTTGCACCAACGTCTACACCTGAACAGTTAGAAAGAGCAGGGCAGTTAAAACAAGAATTTCCAGATGTTTATGTACATACCCATTTAAGTGAAAACAAAGATGAAATCGCTTGGGTGAAATCTTTATTTCCAGAACAAGCAGGCTATTTAGATGTTTATCAACATTATGGCCTGACTGGTAAACGTTCTGTATTTGCTCATTGCGTTCACTTAGAAGATCAAGAATGGCAATGTATGCATGATACACAATCGGCTATTGCATTTTGCCCAACGTCAAACCTGTTCTTAGGCAGTGGTTTATTTCCAATGAAAAAAACTTGGGAAAAACAAGTGAAAGTAGGCTTAGGGACAGATATCGGTGCTGGTACATCATTTAGTTTGCTGCAAACCGTTAACGAGGCTTATAAGGTTCAGCAGTTACAAGGTGATAAACTTTCAGCTTATGAAGCGCTTTATCATGCAACCCTAGGCGGAGCAAAAGCGCTTGATTTGCAAGATCAGTTAGGCAACTTCAACGTCGGTAAAGAAGCAGACTTTGTGGTACTGAATCTCAAGCCAACAGCATTACAGGAACTTCGCCAGTCTAAATCCAAATCTGTTGAAGATTCACTGTTTGCATTATTCACTTTAGGTGATGACCGTAATATTGAGGCGACTTATATTTATGGAAACCGTGCTTATCAAAAAGAAACAGCCAAATAAAAAAGGCATTGTTAAGTTTTTGTTATTATTTGGAATATGTGCTCTTGCATTAAAGCGTGATCGACATAATCCGCAAAATCATAAAATTTCACAGCCATCAAAGGGTGCATGAAACGTCATTTTGCTTTAAAATTTTACCATTAACTCAGATTTTCGAGGTGTTGCAGGTCAACACCTTTTTTATTTTTTCTTTTATATCTTGTAGGAATCTGCCATGACTGTTGCAATGAGCATCATGATTTCAACCGAAGAAATTCAAGCAAAAGTCAAAGAGCTCGGCGAGCAAATTAACGCTCACTATGCAAATAGTGATAAAGAATTAGTCCTTATTGGACTACTTCGTGGTTCTGTTATTTTCATGGCAGACTTGTGCCGTACAATTACCAAACCGCATGAACTCGACTTCATGACAGTGTCTAGCTACGGCGGCGGTACGACTTCAAGTCGAGATGTCAAAATCTTAAAAGATCTTGACGGTGAAATTCGCGGTAAAGATGTATTGGTTGTTGAAGACATTATCGACTCAGGCAATACCTTAAGCAAAGTCGTTGAAATGTTGCAAACTCGTGAACCAAACTCGATTCAACTCTGCACATTAGTGAGTAAACCGTCTCGCCGTGAAATTGATCTCGAAGTGAAATTTTTAGGTTTTGAAGTAGAAGACAGATTCATTGTGGGCTATGGCTTAGACTACGACCAAAAATATCGCCACTTACCTTTTATTGGTGAAATTGGTTTATAAATTTCATAAAAATAGCACCGCAAGGTGCTATTTTTTTATATAAAGCCTTAGCTTTGAACAAAAAAGACACAAAAAGTCGCAATCTGCTACAGACAAAATAGACAGCTCTACCGCACGATAGAATATGAAGCAAAATCATTAACTTCATCAAAAAAACAACTGGAGAACAAATATGTGGTCACTTATTGTCGCTATTGTAGTTGGTTTCTTTGCTGGCTTAATCGCTCGCGCTTTGCATCCAGGGGATGATAAAGCAGGTTTCATCGTAACTACCTTAATTGGTATTGCAGGTTCACTTTTAGCCACTTATGGTGGTCGTTTGCTTGGACTTTATGGCGAAAACTCAGCTGCAGGCTTTATCGCATCCGTGATTGGTGCCATCGTTATTCTTTTTATCTACAACTTGATTGCACGAAAAAGCTAAACTTTAATTCATTTATAAAAAAGCACCTTATGGTGCTTTTTTTAATTTATTTTAAAGACCTAATTCTTTCCATACGGCCTGAATTTCTTCAGCAGAGCGTGCGCCAACCAGTTTGAAACCATTTGCAAAAATTAAAGTAGGAGTGCCGTTAAAGCCGAGTTTTTTTCCTAATTCCAAATTACGATCAATTGGGTTTGCACAGCTCGCAGCTATTGGTTTAACCCCTTGCTGAATCAGTTTTTTCCATGAGTAAGATTGATTTGGTGCACACCAAACTTGTCTAGAAACCACAATAGACTGAGGTTTTAAAGGATAGATGAATGTGTAAATGGTCACATCTTTCAGCTTATCGAGTTCAGGTTCAAGCTGCTTGCAATAAGGGCAGTTTGGATCAGAAAATACTGCTAGAACATGCTGTCCATTACCTTTAACTGTTTTAATTGCATCTTTTAAAGGTAATTGTTTCCAATCAATTGAGTTCTGTCCTAACACCAGATCTTTGGTCAAATTCTTCTGATCTTTTAATCGAATCATAGAACCAACAAGCATATGCTGACCATCTTCACCAATATAAATAATTTGTTGATCAAGATTAGCGCTATATAGCCCTGGCATTTCGGTTTTCTGAATATTGCTAATTTTCAAATTAGGATATTGTTTCTTAATATTTTCCCTAACAGTATCTACATTAGCGAAACTCACACTTGCAGTTAAGCTAAATAACGCCAATATTCCTAATTTTTTAAGCATAAAACCAACTCATAGGTAGGAGAGGAGATCATTTTAATCAGTTCAGCTTTTGAAAACAGAACTGATTACCGAGTTATAACCAAACTTCCACTCATTTATGCCAATGTTTCACGTGGAACATAAGCAGGTTTTAGAGTATTAATTTCTACCGATATATGCACAATTTCATCATGAATTGATAAAGCCTGACGAATCTGATCCGCGGTTAAAGAAATATCGTCAGTTTCGAGCGCTAAAATACAAGAAAACTTACCTTTTGCGACTTTCCAGACATGAATATCCGTAATTTCAATATTTTTAGGAAATTCAGCAATCACTTCACGAATTTCTTCAACCACAGGATGGTCCATTTCTGCATCTAAAAGGGTTTTTCCTGTCTCTTTCATTAACCCAAGAGACCATTTTGCAACCAAAATAGCACCTAAAATCCCTAAAAGCGCATCTAAAAAATCCCAACCGAAATATTTACCCGCACAAAGCGCAATAATTGCAAAAACGGAGGTGACAGCATCTGCAACTACATGTAAAAAAGCGGCTTTTTGGTTTAAATCGTGGTGGTGATGTCCATGCTCATGATGGTGATGGTGATGGTGATGGTGATGGTGATGGTGCCCATCATCGTGAAGTAACCATGCGCAAATCAAGTTAATGACCAAACCTAAAATTGCAATCGGAATCGCTTCATTATAAAAAATTTCAACTGGACTAAATAAACGTTGTATCGACTGAAACGCCATAAAAATGGCGACAACCATCAACAAAATTGCACTGCTATAACCCGCTAAAATCTCGATTTTCCACGTTCCGAAACTAAACCGACGATCTTTGGAGTAATGACGAGCCGCGCGATAGGCAAAATAAGCTAAACCGAGAGCCAACATATGGGAACTCATATGCCAACCATCAGCCAGTAGTGCCATTGAATTGAAAAACCATCCACTGAATATTTCTAACACCATCATTGATGCCGTTAAAATCGTTGCAATCAAAATACGTTTTTGTGCAAGTGGATTTCCTTCATCAAACTGATGTTGATGATGACGTGATACACTATGATCCTGCATAATATTTAAACCCAATATACTCCCTACCAGTATATTGAATTATACAAGAGAACACAGATGAGTCACATTGGTCAGGATAAAAAAATACTTAATCGTGTAAAACGACTAAAAGGACAAATCAACAGCATTGAGCATGCTGTTGAACAGCCAGATATTTCATGCATAGAGATACTACAACAAGTTGCTGCAATTAAAGGGGCAATAAACGGTTTGATGAGTGAATTAATGGAACAGCATTTACATCACCACGTGCTCAAAGACGCACAAGTTGATCAGAATGAGCTACATGAGTTTTTAAAGGTTCTAAAAAGATACGGTTAACGAGGTTACTGAATGACACAGCCATGTGCATCATTCAGAATTTTTTAATTATTTTCCAATACAGAATGAACCAAAAATCTTGCCTAATAGGTCATCAGCGCTAAAATCACCAGTAATTTCACCTAAAGCATTTTGGGCAAGGCGTAGTGACTCAGCAACCAGTTCACCTGCGTTAAACACAACAAGTTGCTCGCGTGCTTCTGAAAGATAGAGCTGTGTGCGCTTCATTGCGTCTAAATGACGTGTTCTTGCAATAAAGGTGTCTTCCTCAGGGTGAAAGCCTGCATGCGCTGTAATCGCATCTACGAGGCCTTGTACGCCCATCTCTTGTTTTGCAGAAACGGTTATATGACGGAACCCTTGAAAATCGCTTATTTCAGCTAATTGACCAGTTAAATCGCATTTATTACCAATTAAGATTAAACGACGCGGTTCAATATGTTCAGCAAAATATTCTTGAGCAAGTTTTAATGGGTCATCACCTTGATTTAAATCATAAACTAGCAATAACAAATCAGCTTGTTCAATTTCTTTAATTGCTCTGCGAATCCCTTCTTTTTCAACAATGTCACCTGTTTCACGTAGGCCAGCTGTGTCTGTTAAGGTGATTGGTAGGCCATTTAAGCTAATTTTTTCATGTAAAACATCGCGAGTTGTACCAGCAATATCGGTCACAATTGCGCGTTCAACGCCAGCTAGTGCGTTTAACAAGCTCGACTTACCTGCATTTGGTTTACCCGCAATAACGACTTGCAAGCCTTCACGGAGTAATTGACCTTGTCGTGCAGAGGTTTGAACAGCATGTACTGACTGCTGAACATCTTCAAGTAAAGCTAAAATTTTGCCATCTGCCAAGAAATCGATTTCTTCTTCAGGAAAATCAATTGCTGCTTCAACATGCAAGCGTAAATGAATCAGTTTTTCTAAAACGGTATTAATTTTTGTTGAAAAAGCACCTTGTAAAGAGCGAACCGCAGAGCGTGCCGCAGCTTGCGAAGTCGCATCAATCAAGTCGGCTATCGCTTCCGCTTGTACCAAGTCCATCTTGCCATTTTCAAAAGCACGCATGGAAAATTCGCCGGCTTTTGCAGCAATTGCACCAAGCTCAAATAGACGTCCAAGCAAGGCATTTTGGATGACTGGACCGCCGTGACCTTGTAGCTCTACAACATCTTCACCTGTAAACGAGTGAGGATTGGGAAAGCATAGAACAATCCCTTCATCCATAATACTGCCATCAGCATCATAAAATTTACGGAAACCCGCCATACGCGCTTCTGGCAAGTTTTTTTGTGTCAGGTTTTGAGCAATTTCATAAGCCTTAGGTCCAGATAGGCGAATCACGCCCACACCACCACGCCCAGGTGGCGTTGCAATTGCGGCAATCGTGGTTTGACTTTGCATATTATTCACCTAAAAACCTAAAATCCAGCCAAAGAAAAATCCGCCTAAGATTACCATCTTAAGCGGATTTATTCAGCAAAAGTTCAACGATTAAGAAGCTGATTCAGTCTTATTGATACGACTTTTCTCAACGCTCTTATTAATAAACGACTGCTGTAAAATAGTAATACTGTTGTTCACAATCCAGTACAGTACGAGACCGGCAGGGAAGAACAACATAAATACCGTGAACATAATCGGCATAATGCGGAACACTTTTGCCTGCATTGGATCAGCCGGTTGCGGGTTCAACATTTGCTGTGCAAACATGGTAGCACCCATGATTAACGGCAAAATGAACCAAGGATCCATTGCTGACAAGTCTTGAATCCAACCTAACCATGGTGCGTGACGTAATTCCACACTTTCCATGAGTACCCAGTACAAAGCAAGGAAAATTGGCATTTGAAGCAACAATGGTAAACAACCTGAAAGTGGATTTACTTGTTCACGCTTGTATAAAGCCATCATTTCTTGCGAGAAACGCATACGGTCTTCACCGAACTCTTCTTTCATGCGTTGCATTTCTGGTGCAATCACACGCATTTTCGCCATAGAACGATAACTTTTTGAAGATAAAGGCCACAAGATCATCTTCACCATAATGGTAAGCAAGATGATTGACCATCCCCAGTTGCCCACAATGCTATGGAAGAATTGAAGACCTAAGAACAAGAGCTTAGCAATCGGCCATAACCAACCATAATCAACAGTCTGATTTAAACCAACAGCTAAATCTTTTAATTCAGATTGTACTTTAGGACCTGAATAAAGTTTTGCATCCACTTCCATTGAAGTGCCTGCCGGAACATTAATCACTGGTGAGGTAAAACCAATGATATTCATGTGATCAGCAGATTGACGAGATTCAAGTTTAGCTACATAAGGCTGACCATTAGCTTGAGTCAGCTTAAGGTTTCCAGGAATCCAAGCACTTACAAAATAATGCTGAACAATCGCAACCCATCCACCTTTCGCTTCAGTATTTACTTTTTCTTCTGAGAAATTAGCAAATTTAAGCTTGTTGTAATGTGCATCAGGCGTTCCCCAAGCTCCACCTAAGAAAGTTCCTAGAGTGAAAATACCTTGAGAAGATTTACCCGGATCTTCAGAATTATCGCGCTTTAATTGTCCAAACATCTGACCTTGCCAGCTTTGTTGGCTACGGTTAATGACTTGATGTTTTACAACAATTGGATATTGACCTTGGGTAAAGGTAAAAGTTTTAATAATTTCAACGCCTTCAGGTGTTTTAAATACCATCGGAACGTTTAAAACTTTTTCAGATTGATCCTTTTGGTCCTGTACACCTTTAGCATCAGCCAAAGTATATGATGTCTTTTCAACAGCATATAATGGACGACCACCACGACTACTATCTGGTCCATTCAAACCAATTAAGCCAGATTGAGCAACATATGTACGCTTGGCATCATTTTCAAGCATAACAAAAGGTTGATCGCTGTCTTTGCTTTTGTCGTGTGAGAGTAATTCAATACGAACAATATCACCACCTTTTGGATTGATCCAAATATGGTAAAGGTCAGTTTGTACTGAAATAAGCTGTTGATTCACAGGTGCAGTTGCATCTGTGGTTTGTGACTGCGCAATATTTGCTTGTGGCACATCGGAAGCCACTGTTGCATTTTTAGCATTTGGCAAATCAGCAGATACTTCATGCGAACTTACAGCTGCCGCTTGTTGTTGCGGAGCAGTTGTAGCATTTCCATAATCTTTTTGCCAAGCCAAAATGAGCAAATATGCGGTGACAAACATGGCCCCGAGAATTGCAAACCTGGCCCATTGTTGCATATCTATTACCCCAAATGGTTAGAGAGATTTTGCTTCAGTAAACGATCACGAAAGGGTACAGCAACATGATGCGTTTGAGAATCTATTTGATGAAACGAAATAAAACGAATTGCTTTTGGCGGTACCGGATCATATCCAGATCCTCCCCACGGATGACAACGACAAATCCGTTTAGAAGATAACCAAACGCCTTTTATCGCACCATGAGTTTGCAATGCTTCTATCGCATATTGGGAACAAGTCGGGATATAACGACAACGGGGTCCAAGAAGCGGACTAATCGCAATTTGATACAGTCGAATCAACCAACGTAGAAAACGGACCATTGGCTATCTCTTAATTCTGCGAGGTTGTGCCAACTTTAGAATGTTTTTTTGCTAAGCGCTGTAATTTTTGCCAAGCAAAGTCTAATTGTTGATATAGCTCAGCATTCGTAATCGTTTCTATACCAACTTTCGGCATCACCACAACATCTATGTCTGATCCAAAATTCGGCTGATGTAGACGAAAGCTCTCACGAGCAAGACGTTTTATTCGATTTCTTTCATGCGCTCGGCGCACTTTTTTCTTAGCAACAACAATACCCAAACGGCTTTTAGGCTGTTCGGTTAATTTTGCAAGAAATAAAAAATGGGGTTGATGCACTTTAAAAAGCGCACCATCAAATACACTTTTATAATCTGCAGCACAGCGTATTCGCACGTCTGTGCTAAAACTGTAAAGTGTCATCACACCCAAGTCTGGTCAGCGTAACAGTATTAAACAGTTAAGCTATGACGACCTTTTGCACGACGACGAGCTAATACTTGACGACCAGCTTTAGTTGCCATACGAGCACGGAAACCATGAACGCGTTTACGCTTTAATTCAGATGGTTGGAAAGTACGTTTCATATTGAAACTCCCAAAAATGATCTTTCTATAAAGGTCCGCGATTTTATTGTGCAATGTTTACGCTGTCAATGAAAAACCAAGAAAGTTTTGTATTTAACCCAAATTTTTAATCTCTTCTCTTCTTTTTATCACGGTCATAATTCAGTGCAATATATAGCTTTAAAAGTTATACACAAAGTAATTGTCTATTTTTATTAGAACTTTTAATATATACACACCTTATATACATATTTATCAACAAAACAAGATACCATCTTGGTTTGGATTTGCTGTATTTGAATTTAAATTCATATTTTGCAGTTATCCACAAAAGATCACCTCCCTATTAAATAAATTCAAATTTAGAAATTTAAATTTATTCTTATTAGGGATAACTTTTTCTGTGGATTTCGCACTTTTAAATTTAAAAAACATATATTTGAGTTGTTGATAACTCTGTTTTTACTATATTTATGGATTGTGGATAAGTTTATGTGTTAATTTATCCACAGGTTGTGCAAAAAGTTATACACAAGCCATTTTGAATTTAAATTTATTCACAAGAGATTTCTTTTTAGACAAAATCAACTGAAATCGTCATGACAGATGTGGATAACTTGGTTAGAATGGCGACCCCTTCTCATCAGGAAGGGTTAATCTTTAGATTATTTGAATTTAAAAACGCAGAAATAGGGGATACACATGCTTTGGACAGACTGCTTAACTCGCTTGCGACAAGAGCTCTCTGATAACGTCTTTGCGATGTGGATTCGCCCATTAGTTGCTGAAGAAGTAGAAGGGACACTGCGTCTTTATGCACCTAATCCTTATTGGACGCGTTACATTCAAGAGAACCATCTAGAATTAATTTCTATATTGGCCGAACAGTTATCAGAAGGGCGTGTACGTCAGGTTGAGATTTTAGTTGATTCTCGTCCTGGTAGTATTTTGTCATCAGGTGAGCAGCCAGCAACTACAACTGCTGCTTTGCAAACTGCGCCCCAACAAAGTATTAAAGTAAAAAAAGAACCAGATTCTATTTCCAGTTCACCTACTACTAATAGTGTAGTGAACCCAAAAACACCGAAAAAGAAACTATTAAATCCCCAATTTACTTTTTCTTTATTTGTTGAAGGCCGTTCGAACCAGATGGCTGCTGAAACATGTAGAAAGGTATTAACACAATTAGGTGCTTCACAGCATAACCCTTTATTCTTATATGGTCCGACAGGATTGGGTAAGACTCACTTGATGCAGGCAGTTGGTAATGCTTTATTGCAAGCCAAGCCTAATGCACGGGTGATGTATATGACCTCTGAGAGCTTCGTTCAGGATTTTGTAAGTTCTTTGCAAAAAGGCAAAGTTGAAGAATTTAAGAAAAATTGCCGTTCTTTAGATTTATTGTTGGTCGATGATATTCATCTTTTAGCTGGTAAAGAAGCAAGCTTGGTTGAATTTTTCTATACATTCAATGCATTACTTGATGAATCTAAACAGATTATTTTAACTTCAGATCGTTATCCAAAAGAATTGACCGAGTTGGATCCACGTTTGGTTTCACGCTTTTCTTGGGGACTTTCTGTAGGCGTTGAACCGCCAGATATTGAAACTCGTATCGAAATTCTATTGAAAAAAGCCGAAAATAGCGGCGTTGATTTACCTCGAAATTGTGCATTATTTATTGCACAACAAGTAGTTGCCAACGTACGTGAACTTGAAGGCGCACTCAATAAAGTCGTCGCAATTTCTCGTTTTAAAGGTGCACCAATTGATCTTGATGTTGTCCGCGAGTCTTTAAAAGATGTGTTGGCAATCCGCGCACGTACAATTAGTGTAGAAAATATCCAACGTGTGGTGAGTGAATATTTCCGTATTCCTTTAAAAGAATTGGTAGGACCAAAGCGGACTCGAATCTATGCGCGACCACGTCAGTTAGCAATGGGACTTGCTCGTGAGTTGACTGGTGATAGTTTTCCCGAAATTGGAATGGCTTTTGGGGGCCGTGACCACAGTACAGTGATGCACGCATGCGAAAAAGTAGTAAGTCTACGTGAAGAAGATCCGATTTTTGACGAAGACTATAAAAATTTACTGCGTCTACTCCAGAGTTAATGAAATGATAAGACGTTGTTGCAAAGTCTACGTAAGTGCAGCATAGTACACAGCTAAAAAATGAAATATTTGCTCCAAGTTGCTAGAGGAATGAATCGTGCGTTTGAAAATCGCTAAAGAAAGCTTACTCAATGTTTTATCGCATGTTGTCGGTGCGGTAGAACGTCGTCATACATTGAATATTCTTTCAAACGTCAAAATTCAGACTAATGCTCAGGCACTCACCATTACCGGTTCTGATTTAGAAGTTGAACTGGTTGCCAGTACTGTTTTAACAGAAGGGGCATGCATTGAAGCAGGTGAAACAACCGTTCCTGCTCGTAAGTTGATGGAAATTTGTAAATCATTGCCTACAGCTGCATTGATTGATTTACAAATTACTGAAGATCAAAGATGTATCTTAAAGTCTGGTAATAGCCGTTTTGTATTAGGTACTTTACCAGCAGAAGATTACCCGTTATTAACCACTGAAAATAGTCAAGGTACACAAGTACAAGTTACTCAACGTGAGTTAAAGCGTTTATTTGAAAAAACTGCTTTTGCCATGGCTGTGCAAGATGTACGTTTCTATTTAACGGGTACTTTATTAGAAATTGATGAAAATCAATTACGTGCAGTAACAACAGATGGTCACCGTTTAGCACTTTGTGAAATTACTGCTTCTTCTACATCATCTCAATTGGTCCAAGCAATTGTGCCTCGTAAAGCTGTTGGTGAATTACAGCGTTTACTTAGCATTGAAGATGAACAATTAACGTTGCTGATTGGTCGCGAATTGTTAAATGTCACAATTAATACGCCAAGCCGTGACAAAGAGCAGGGCGATATCACTGTTCGCTTTACTACAAAGTTGATTGATGGAAAATTCCCTGATTATCGTCGTGTAATTCCACGTGGTGGCGATAAACATGTGTTAATTAGCCATGATGTGTTCAAACAATCATTACAACGTGTCGCAATTTTGAGTAATGAGAAATTACGTGGTGTTTTCTTGAATTTTAATCAAGATTCTTTACAGCTACGTGCAAATAACCCTGAACAAGACGAAGCGATTGAGGATTTAGCGATTCAGTATCAAAACATACCGCTTGAAATGTCATTTAATGCGCAATATTTGCTGGATGTTTTAGGTGTGCTTGATGGTGATGATGTAAATATGAGCATGACTGAGGCAAACCAATCTGTATTGGTTCAAGATCCGGCACATCCTGATCAAACCTATGTCGTTATGCCGATGCGTGTATAATCTGGCTATCTAATATGCATCTTACGCGTTTAAATATTGAACGTGTGCGTAATTTAAAAACGGTTGCACTCCAAGGGTTGCAACCGTTTAATGTATTTTATGGCGCTAACGGTTCAGGAAAAACTTCAATACTGGAAGCAATCCATTTGCTTGCAACAGGGCGGTCGTTCCGCACCCACATACCTAAAAATTATATTCAATACTCTGCTGAAGATGCGATTGTTTTCGCGCAATCTGCAACTGAAAAAATTGGCATGCAAAAGTTGGCCTCTGGTGAGCAGTTGATGAAGGTCAATGGCGATACAGTGGCTACACAGGGACAACTCGCTAAACTGCTTCCTTTGCAGCATATTGATCCACAAAGTACAGATATTATTGACCATGGGGCGAAACCTCGGCGCCAGCTTTTAGATTGGCTGATGTTCCACGTGGAACCTGAGTTTTATTTTGCTTGGCAATATTATTCTCGTGCATTAAAGCAGCGTAATACTTTACTTAAAACCAGACGGAATATTTCTCTAGCGGATTTAGAGCCGTGGAATAAAATGTTGAGTGATTATGGTGAAATTTTACACTCTCAGCGTTTAAGTATTGTGGAACAATGGAATGTCTTTTTTCAAAATGATTTAAGTCAATTGCTACCTGATCTAGAGATTGAACTGGAATATAGTCCCGGTTTTCATACAGAGCAGGGACTCATGCAAGACTTGCTGAATCAACACCAAAAAGACATCGAACGACGCTATACCGAATATGGGCCACATCGTGCAGATTTGCGCTTAAAAACCCCGTTTGGACATGCTGATGTAGTTTTATCAAGAGGTCAGAAAAAACTCTTGATTATTGCCTTAAAACTGTCACAAATTGCAATGTTACATGCGAGTAATAAGGAAACTGTGGTATTATTAGATGATCTGACAGCAGAATTAGACTTAACCGCACAACAACGTTTAATTGAACGATTAAGCCAACTTGGTAGCCAGGTTTTTATGACAACTTTAGATCATGCATCGGTAAAAAAACACTTACATGATCTGTCTATTTCATATCAATTATTCAATGTTGAATCCGGTCAAGTTAGTCTTGCTTCACCATAATTTTTTGATGTTACCCATCTTTGAATAAACCTATATTTGCTAGGGAGAAACCATGAGTTCAGAGTCTCAATCAGCCTCTCAAACAGAACAAACCAATGAAAAGGCTTATGATTCCTCTAGTATTAAAGTATTACGTGGATTAGATGCAGTTCGTAAACGTCCGGGTATGTATATTGGGGATACAGACGACGGTACCGGTTTACACCATATGGTATTCGAGGTTGTCGATAACGCAATCGATGAAGCTTTAGCTGGGCATTGTGATGAAATTATTGTCACGATTCACGAAGATGAATCGGTAAGTGTTTCTGATAATGGCCGTGGTATTCCAACAGATATCCACCCTGAAGAAGGGGTGTCTGCAGCAGAAGTAATTCTTACGATCTTGCACGCAGGCGGTAAGTTTGACGATAACAGCTATAAAGTTTCAGGTGGTTTGCACGGCGTAGGCGTTTCAGTTGTAAATGCGCTTTCAAGTAAATTGCATTTAATTATTAATCGCGCTGGCCAAGTGCACGAACAAGAGTATCACCACGGTGATCCGCAATATCCATTACGTGTGATTGGTGAAACGGATAGCAGTGGTACAACTGTACGTTTTTGGCCAAGTGAATTAACTTTTAGTCAAACCATTTTTAACGTTGAAATTTTAGCGCGTCGTTTACGAGAGCTTTCATTTTTAAACGCGGGCGTGCGTATTGTTTTACGTGATGAACGTATTAACCTTGAACATGTATATGACTACGAAGGTGGTTTATCTGAGTTTGTAAAATACATTAACGAAGGTAAAACTCATCTAAACGAGATTTTTCATTTCACTGCTGATACAGAAAACGGTATCGGTGTAGAAGTTGCATTGCAGTGGAATGAAAGTTATCAAGAAAACGTGCGTTGTTTTACCAACAATATTCCTCAAAAGGATGGCGGTACACATTTAGCAGGTTTCCGTGCGGCTTTAACGCGTGGTCTTAACCAATATCTTGAAAATGAAAATATTCTCAAGAAAGAAAAAGTCAATGTGACAGGTGATGATGCACGTGAAGGTTTAACGGCGATTATTTCGGTCAAAGTACCTGATCCGAAATTCTCATCTCAAACGAAAGAAAAACTGGTATCGAGTGAAGTAAAACCAGCAGTTGAGCAAGCAATGAACAAAGAGTTCTCTGCTTACTTACTTGAAAACCCGCAAGCTGCAAAATCGATTGCAGGCAAAATTATTGATGCTGCGCGTGCACGTGATGCAGCACGTAAAGCACGTGAAATGACGCGTCGTAAAAGCGCGCTTGATATCGCTGGTTTACCAGGTAAATTGGCAGATTGTCAGGAAAAAGATCCAGCACTTTCTGAACTATATCTAGTCGAGGGTGACTCTGCAGGTGGTAGTGCCAAGCAAGGCCGTAACCGTAAAATGCAGGCTATTTTACCGTTGAAAGGTAAAATCCTGAACGTTGAACGTGCACGCTTTGACAAAATGATTTCTAGTCAGGAAGTGGGTACTTTAATCACTGCACTTGGCTGTGGTATTGGTCGTGAAGAATATAACCCTGATAAGCTTCGCTATCATAAAATCATTATCATGACCGATGCCGACGTTGATGGTTCGCATATTCGTACCTTGTTATTAACGTTCTTCTTCCGTCAAATGCCGGAATTGGTTGAGCGTGGGCATATTTATATTGCTCAGCCACCTTTGTATAAATTGAAGAAAGGTAAGCAAGAACAGTACATCAAAGATAATGATGCGTTAGAAACTTATCTCATCTCAAATGCGATTGATGAGCTATCTTTGCATACCAATGCTGAAGCACCTGCAATTACAGGTGAAGCACTTGCGAAAGTGATTCAGGACTATCAGGTTTCACAAAAGAGCTTACAGCGCTTAACTTTACGTTATCCAGCTAGCTTACTTGATGCTTTACTTGAAGTAGAAGCATTCAAGAGTGATCAAAACCATGATAAAGCTTATGTACAACAATGGGCAGATCAGGTACGCGATATCATTACCAGATTACAGCCAAGTTTACGTCCAGAAATCTCTTTAGAGGCATTTGAGCGTGAAAATGCTCAAGGTGAAAAATCTGCGCATTATTGGCCGCGTATTACTGTCTATGTTCATAATCTGCCGCATGCGTATTTGCTTGATGCAGCTTTACTGAATTCTGCTGAATATGCACGTTTACTCAAAAACTCGAAGAGTTGGTTCACTTTACTTGAAGACGGTGCTTTTTTACAAAAAGGTGATCGCCGTATTCAAGTGGCTAACTTCCATCAAGTTTGGCAACATATTTTACAAGATTCACGCCGCGGTATGATGATCCAACGCTATAAAGGTCTTGGAGAGATGAATGCTGATCAGTTGTGGGAAACAACAATGGACCCTGAAAACCGTAATATGTTGCAGGTGACAATTGATGATGCGATTGAAGCAGATCGTATGTTCTCTTGCTTAATGGGTGATGATGTTGAACCACGTCGTGCATTCATTGAAGAGAATGCTTTAAATGCGGATATTGATGCTTAATTCATAACATGATTCTAAATCAGTCTAGGGAGAGAATGATGAGTCAGAAATTATTAGCTAGCCTATTAATTTCATGTGTGTTTTTAGGAAGTTCTGCTGTTTGGGCGGCAGACCTAGAAACGAATATGAAAACTTTAGCTAAGAGTACGAAAGCATTTGCCGAAGCGAAAGATGCTGATAACGCAAAAAAACAGCTTGTTGTAATGCGTGAAGCAGCAGTTTCTTCTAAGCAATATTTGCCGCATAAACTCGAAGGTTTGCCATCAGAAAATGTAAAGGTAAAAGAGTACCAAGCTGGTTTAGATCAGCTTGTTGCCGAAATTGATAAAGTAACTGTTTTAGTTGAGCAAGGACAATTAGATCAAGCCAAAACTGAAGCAATTAATTTAGTCAAAATACGAAATGAAAATCATAAAAAATTTAGATAATTGATTTTTTATGGTAAAGGGCTAATCATCATTAGCCCTTTTTTGTATCCGAAAAAAGTATTTTGTTTAACAAGTAAACTATTCGAAGTTATATTCTCTATGCGGTACTTACTAATAACAATAGGAAATATAATTATGAAAAAAATACAAAAACTCTTATGCATTGGAATCATATTTTTTAATTGTTTATTTCAACTGCATGCTGCGATAGCCCCCACCTTTTATGGAAAATTAGTATTTCATCGTTATAGTGATTATGAGGCATGGGACAGTAAGCTTTATCTTTATAACTTCACAACACAGCAGACCACATTACTCGGCGCAAATTGGAAAATTGACCATATGATGAATGGCCATTTCTCTCCAGATGGAAAATGGTTAACGTTTATGGGAGTGAATTCTGGACAGCATTATGGCGATGCATGGGATGTGTATGTTTGGAAAGTCGGAAGCACTGAGTTACCCATTAACCTAACTCAGGGCAATAATAAGCGCGATGAAGACCCTAAATTTATAGATAACCAGCGTATTATTTTTAAACAAAATGGCGATCTAAGAATCATTAAAATGATGGATCGTACGATGACTTCTGTGACTCAAAATGGTTGGGATATAGAAGAATCGATGCCTTATCCGATGGTGAATACCACTCAAATTTTGTATGCAAAAGGTGCTGGAAATAATTCTAGAATTTTTAGTATTGATCAGTCGGGTGCTTATGATACACAGCTGACCAATATCGCTTCATATTATCCAGTATGGTGGCAAGGAAGTCGGTTCTTATATGTGCGCTGGTATAGCCCAACAAATCCTCATGACCAGATCTATATTTATGATATGGCTAATAAACAAACTACACGTTTGCCATTTAACAATATTAATTATAATACTTCCGATCCAGCTCCTTTAGATCAGCGTTACATGGTGGTATCTCTTGCAGGACAAACAGGGAGTCGAGGCGGATACGATTTATATATTGCTGACAGCTTATCAAGCAATATTTGGCCTTTACCGATCAATACCAATTTAAATGAATTAGGGGCTTTTTATACGCCTTACTAATCAATAAAAAAGCCGATTAAGAAATCGGTTTTTTTATTTTAGAAAATGGATTAATCAAAAGAAGCTTCCATTTCTTCTAATTCCATCATGAGTTCCAAAAGCTGCTCTTCGTGTTGCTCAAGTTTAGCTTTCAGCTCTGTCTGCTCATTCATAAGTTTGAGTAGATCATCCTTACGTGCAGCCTCATATAAAGATGTGTCTGCTAAGCATTCTTCAATTTTGGCGAGCTGTGGTTGTAGCTTTTCAATTTGTGATTCAACCTTTTCAATATTTTTACGAATAGGTCGAGTCTGTTCACGACGACGAGCTGCTTCTTTACGCTGTGCTTCTTTATCAACTTTAGCAGGCGCTGGAGCGGCAGAGGACGAATTATTCTGTGCCACAGCAGTCTGAGCATTGATTTGTTGCTGACGTGCTTCACGTAGCCATTTAGCATAGTCCTGTAAATCACCCTCGAACTCAGTACATTTACCGCCGTGTACTAAAAGAAGCTCATCACATACACTTGCAATAAGTTGACGTTCGTGGGAAACCAGAACAACAGCACCTTCAAAATCTTGTAATGCCATGCTTAGTGCATGACGCATATCAAGATCTAAATGGTTCGTCGGTTCATCGAGAATTAAAACATTTGGACGCTGCCATACAATGAGTGCTAGGGCTAAACGAGCACGTTCTCCACCAGAAAAGCTTTCACATGGTGTATCCATGCGTTCACCACTAAAGCCAAAACTCCCTAAGAACGAACGTAGAGTGGCTTCACTGATTTGTTTATCTGCTATACGGGCAAGCTGTAGCATTGGGCTAGCGTGACCATCTAAAGCATCCATCTGGTGCTGCGCAAAGTAACCGATATTAAGCAGCTCGGAAGCTTTACGTTCACCTGCCAAGAGTGGTAAATCACCAACCAAGCTCTTAATCAATGTTGACTTACCTGCGCCGTTCATCCCAAGCAAACCAATACGTGAGTTCGGTGTAATTTGTAATTTAATTTTTTCGGCTATTTGCTTATCGCCGTAACCAATGCTGGCACTGTCTAAAGTCAGCAATGGTGAACTCATTTTAGTCGGTTCACGGAAACTAAAAGTAAATGGCGTATCAACATGAGCTGGTGCAAGTTGCTGCATGCGCTCAAGTTGTTTAATACGACTTTGTGCCTGACGAGCTTTAGTCGCTTTTGCCTTAAAACGGTCAATAAACTTTTGTAGATGAGCACGTGTTTCTTGCTGCTTCTCAAAAGCTTGTTGCTGCTGGGCAAGGCGTTCACTACGCGTGGTTTCAAATGTAGAGTAGTTCCCCGTGTAAAGTGTGAGTTCCTGATTTTCAATGTGAAGAATGTGATCTGTAATCGCATCTAAAAAGTCGCGGTCATGCGAAATTAGAATGAGTGTACCTTCATAGGCTTTAAGCCAATCTTCTAACCACAGAATTGCATCCAAATCTAAGTGGTTTGTTGGCTCATCCAGTAACAGTAGATCAGAACGACTCATGAGGGTACGCGCTAAATTTAAACGCATACGCCATCCACCTGAGAAGCTCTCAACATTCAAACGTAATTGATTTTCTAGAAAGCCCAGACCTGCCATGAGCTGCGCAGCTTTAGAGGGTGCTGAATAACCATGAATTTCATCAAAGCGGCCATGCAATTTAGCCAATTCAAAATCACTCAGTTGATCTGGTTGAGCAAGCTTATTTTGAATATCCCAAAACTCTTCATCACCTGAAAGAACAAAATCAATTGCAGGCATATCTAGGGCTTTTACTTCTTGCGCCATATGCGCCACGGTCCAGCCTGAAGGACGAGTGAGTGAACCTTCATCAGCACCTAAACTTCCAAGTAATGCAGCAAATAAGGTCGATTTACCTGCACCATTTACTCCAGTCAGACCAATCTTCCAACCTGGGTGTAATTGCATAGACGCTTTTTGAAATAGAACACGTCCACCGCGGCGTAAAGAAACTTGGTCAAATTGAATCATCTTATTTTATCGAGGTGAGTTAGGGATGCTGTATTTTAAAGAGAACTGTCGATGAAAACAAAACTTTCCGGATTTTAGTGAGCAGTCGTTAATAATTGTATATATCAAGACATTCTAAATCTTGCTATTCATCCGAAATTTTCAAAATATTGAACGAGATAGAATACTTTTAAAAAAATATGGCTAAAATAAAAACAGTTTGAAATTTGGTTGATTAATGAGCTGCTAATAAAACTAGACTAAGGAAAGTCAAATGAAAAAAAGATTGGGGATGATTGGCGCAGCATTTTGCTGTGCTGTGGGGACAGTGCATGCAGGGCAAAATGTCTGTGTGTTTGATTTATTGGGCAAGTCAGGTGAATCCTATAAAATGATGGAAGAGTGGGCGCTTGCAGCGAAAGAATGGCAAGCAGATATCACTTTAATTCCATTTCAAGATGAAGGCTTAGTTGACCGTAGACTGCGTGAAGGTAAGTGCGATGCCGCTTATATGACTTCCATGCGGGCGCGAAACTACAATAAATTTGCAGGTTCGATTGATGCTATTGGGGGAGTAACCAGTAATGCAATTGCCCAAAAAGCCATCAGTTACGTTTTAGATAAGCGTAATAAACATCGTATGGTTACTGCACAAAATGGAACCAATTACGAGGT
The DNA here is from genome assembly GCF_031798995.1 of Acinetobacter sp. V104_13. Classification (NCBI taxonomy): domain Bacteria; kingdom Pseudomonadati; phylum Pseudomonadota; class Gammaproteobacteria; order Moraxellales; family Moraxellaceae; genus Acinetobacter; species Acinetobacter sp. V104_13. The sequence goes on from NZ_JAVQNP010000015.1 coordinate 43,760, forward strand.
CGTTGGTATTGTTCAGATTGGATTGGCTTATTTATTTGTGAGAGATAAAAACCTCAACTCAATTGAAAAAGTACGTGGGACTAAATTTGCTATTTTGCAATATGACGCAGCACAAAAAATTATGGTGGAAAGCGTTGGTGCTAAGCCTATTCCTTCAGAAATTACCGATTTTGTGAAAAAGTTTAATAGTGGCCAAGTCGATGCGATTGCTGCACCCGCTTATGCTTATAAACCTTTAGAGATTGGCAAAGGGGTTGGAACGAAAGGAGCAATGTTTACTTTTCCCGTGGTTAATGTTACGGGTGATTTAATTGCCCGAAGTGATAAGTTCCCCACAGATTTCGGTATAAAGTCTCGTGCTTGGTTTACACAACAATTACCCCAGAACTTTGCCATGGTAAAACGGCTAGAAATGGGCGTATCCTCAAAAATTAAAATGAACTTTTCTGTAGAAGACAAAACTAAATATCAAAAAATTTTACGTGAAGGCCGTCTCAATTTAACAAAACAAGGCGTATACGATGCAACAATGATGAGTGTACTGAAACGTGCCCGCTGTACAGTTGAACGGACAAATTTTGAATGTACTCTTAGTGGTGAGTAGTTTGTTTTTTAAACACAAAAACGCTACATATATTTCAAAGCTGAATATGGGTATGAAAATTGTGAATATAAAAAGTAACTTACGGAAACTTAGTGATTTTTACTGCTAATAAATAAATTAAATCGAACAAACAATGATTCAATGAGATAAAAATATTTGAGTAAAAGCTCTATTTTTTTCTAAAAAACATGATTAATATCTGTGTTTGAAAGGAAACTTCAAACAAAAAATCTGTTCCGTGGAAGGATGAAGAAAATGAAAAAAATCGTACTTGCTATGGCTGCCGCTTCTGTTGTTGGTTTTTCTGCTTCAGCGCAAGCAGCGAGTACCGTATGTGTATTCGACCTCTTAGGAAAAGCAGGCGACTCATATAAAATGATGGAAGAATGGGCTCTTGCTGCAAAAGGCTGGGGTACTGAAATTAACTTAGTTCCTCGTCAGGACGAGGCTGTTGCTGATAATGATTTTAAAGCGGGTAAGTGTGATGCTGTGGCAATGACAGCAATGCGTGCACGCCAATATAATAAATTCGCAGGATCTATCGACTCACTCGGTGGTGTTCCAAACAATCAAATCGCTCAACGTGCAATTACCTATGTATTAGATGCGCGTAATGCAGCAAAAATGACCACAAATATGGGTGGTAAAAAATACGAAGTTGCTGGTATTTCTCCACTAGGTTCAGCATTCATTTTCGTACGTGACAAAAACATCAACTCTGTTGAAAAAGCTGCGGGTAAAAAATTCGCTGTACTTGGTTATGACGATGCACAAAAAATTATGGTGCAACGTGTAGGAGCTCAAGCAGTTCTTTCTGATATTTCAAACTTTGCTGCTAAATTCAACAATGGTCAGGTAGATATGGTAGGTGCGCCTGCTTATGCTTACAAACCATTAGAGTTAAATAAAGGTTTAGGCGCAAACGGTGTAATGTGGAACTTCCCTGTATTACACGTTACAGCAGATCTAGTATTACGTTCTGATAAATTCCCAGCTGGTTTTGGTCAAAAATCTCGTGACTGGTTTGTTAAACAGTTACCGAAGAGCTTTGCAATGATCAACCGTTTAGAAGCGCAAATTCCTGGCAAATACAAAATGAACTTAAGTGCAGAAGATAAACTTAAGTATCAAAAAATGTTGCGTGATGGCCGTATGGATTTAACTAAACGTGGTGTTTACGATGCAGGAATGATGTCTGTACTTAAAAAAGCACGTTGTTCTGTAGACAAGGCTAACTTTGAATGTTCAATGCCTGGTGAATAATCCTAATTTCTTTCAGAAAGCCTAGACTGAGTTCTAGGCTTTTTGTTTTCTATGTCCTGTCAGTTCTGCCATTGTGGTTAGTTAGAAAGACGTTAAGCTAAATTTAGATAAAAACTTCATAAGGAAACATGAAGGTATAAAAATGGATCAAGGACTTAAGTGATTAAAATAATTGCTAATAGGTAGGTAAATCGCTATCTATTTTCCATGGAAATAAAATCATAAAAGCAAATACGGTCTATAAAAATATTCCAACATGATTTTTATATGAAGCCTATCCGATTCATACCTAATCGGTGTGAAATTTCTTGGTATCGAAAAACAAAAACTCCACAAGGAAAGGAAAAAGAATATGCAATTTTCCAAAGCGCTATTACTTGCGATGGGACTTACCACAGTTTCTTTTGCAGCCGAGGCTAAACAAACAGTATGTGTTTTTGACTTCGTTGGTAAAAATGGCGATGTCTATGCGTTGATGAAGGATTATCAGCTTGCCGCTAAAAACTGGGGAGCTGATATCGAGCTTAAAGTAAACCAGAATGAAGCCGTGATTGCTGAAGATTTTAAAGCGGGTAAATGTGATGGTATTAGCGTGTCAGGAATGCGCGGGCGTCAATTCAACTCATTTACTGGTTCATTAGATGCAATTGGTGCGATTCCAGATCTCAAACTTGCTGTTAAAGTCATGCAAGGCTTAGCGAGCCAAACTTTTAGTAAATATATGGTTAATGGACGCTATGAGGTCGTCGGTATTATTCCCGTTGGTGATGCTTACCTTTTAGTAAATGACCGTAGCATCAATACAGTAGCGAAAGCTGCCGGTAAAAAAATCGCTGTGCTTGACTATGATGAAGCACAAAAAATTATGGTTCAGCAGGTCGGGGCACAGGCTGTTAGTGCTGACGTAACAAATTTTGGTGCGAAATTTAATAACCATCAAGTTGATATTATTGGTGCGCCAGCAGCAGCATTTAAACCTTTGGAACTACAAAAAGGTTTAGGTACAAAAGGTGCGATCGTGAATTATCCAATCTTACAGGTCACAGGAAATATTATTATTCGACCTGATAAGTTCCCAGCTGGTTTTGGACAGAAATCTAGAGAGTGGGTTTCAGGTCAGCTACCACGTGCTTTTACCATCTTGGGTAAGATGAAAGCTGATATTCCACAAAAATACTGGATGGATGTCCCAGCAGCCGATAAACCAGGCTACCAAAAGCTCATGCGTGAGTCTCGAATTAACCTTACACAACGTGGTGTATATGATAAACGCATGATGAAACTATTATGGCAATTCCGTTGTAAGCAAGATGCTAAAAACTTCGAATGTGGCTTACAAGACGAGAATTACAAATAATCTTGATAAAAATACTCAAGATTCGCTTTAAACTTCGAAGACAGACCCTATATTGATTATGCTATACTCAATATAGGGTCTTTTTTATTTTGAAAGGCACAGCAAAATCCGAGGAACAATCATCATGAATGCCCAAGCTCTAGTTTTGACAGATAATGCTGCCAATAAGGTACGCCAACTCCGTGATAGTGAAGGGAATGACGATCTCATGTTACGTGTCTATGTAACAGGAGGCGGGTGTTCAGGGTTTTCGTATGGCTTTAATTTTGCTGAAAGCGTAAATGAAGATGATGCAGAATTCGTAAATGGCGATGTAAAAATGCTGGTTGACTCACTTAGTTACCAATACCTTATTGGTTCAGTAGTTGACTATGTAGAAGGTCTTGAGGGTTCACGTTTTATCGTACAAAACCCGAATGCAACAACAACATGTGGTTGTGGTTCTTCATTCTCGATTTAAAAGAATTTTAAAATTTAAAAAACCTCTCAAAATAGAGAGGTTTTTTTATTGGTCAGATCATTATATTTTACGGACAGATTCTAAAAAGTATTGTACCAGTTCAGGTGCATTCTGATATGGAATCCAATGCGATGCATCCATAAAAACTGCTTCATAACTATTTTTAAAATAACGTGAGTTTAGCTCCGCACTTTTTTCTGTAACGGCAATATCATGTTTACCCCAAATAAAAAGAGTTGGAACATCTATGGCTTTAAATGGATTTTGAGGTTTGTTCCAAAAAAAGCCACGATACCAATTCAACGCCGTAGTTAATCTATTTTCTTTTATAAACTCAGTCTCGAATATAGCAATTTGCTGTTCAGTCATGCCTGATGACTTTAGAAACTTACGACCCAATTTAGGTATCTTTTTAAATAAAAGTTCTGGCAGGACTGGTAGCTGAAAAATTGCAAAATAATAAGATTTAAAAAGTTGTCTGCTGCTTAAACAAGCTTTTAAAAAAGCAGCTTGATGGGGCACAGAAACTAAAGTGAGATGCTGAATATATTGTGGATACTTCATAGCAATGCCCGAAGCGATTGCCGAGCCCCAGTCATGCCCAATTAAATAAACTGGTTGGCTAAGCTGCTCAATGAAACTTGCCACATCTTCTACAAGTTCACTCAATGAATATTGAAATCGGCTTTGAGGCCTAGCACTTAAACTATAACCACGTTGATGAATCGCAAGCGTTCTAAATTGATGCTGATGCAATAATTCAGAGGTTTGCTCCCAACTATGAGCAGTTTCTGGAAAACCATGCAATAAAACAACGAGTGGAGCATCTATAGGGCCTGAATCAATCACATCGAATGTCCAAGCCCCGCGTGTATATTGATGAATACGTTTGGTCAGATCCATACAAACATGCCTTAAATTATTTTTATCGGCATTTATCATGAGTTTTTATGCTCATTTACATAACAGCATTTCGGGTCAGTAAATGTGCTATGAGGTCGAATCTAACCAAACAAATCAATAAATAGTTTTATACTGCCGTGATCGTACCTAGGATTCTGAAATCCGAAGCGCCTGTGACTGCTGGCAAATTTCCACTTAAACCATCTACAAAGCGCATTGCTAACCATGCAAATGCTGTAGCCTCGACCCAAGTAGGGGAAAGTCCTAACACATCGGTAGGTTGAACAGACCAATTATGTTTACGTAAACGCCAACGTAACTGTTCTAGTAAATAAGAGTTATAAGCTCCACCACCGCAAACATACACTTCGCCTGTTTCCATCTCAGAACGATAAATCGCTTTTTGAATAGCACGCACAGTAAGTTTTAATAGGGTAGCTTGGATGTTTTCAGGTGTATCTTCTAACTCGTCATAAGTTAAATCATTTCGCCAATCGATTAACTGATCATCTAACCAATCAATATTAAAGTCTTCACGTCCTGTGCTCTTAGGCGGTTCTTTAGAAAAATACTCGTGGGCATGGAGACGATCGAGTAAAGAGCGAATAGGATGACCATAAGCTGCCCAGTCACCATTTTCATCATATGGATGACCTGTATGGCGATGACACCACGCATCCATCAAAATATTTGCAGGTCCTGTATCAAAACCAAATACGCCGTCAGCATTATTGGCCGGCAGCATACTCACATTGGCAATACCACCCAAATTCAAAATCACACGATGAATACTTGGATGTTGAAATAATGCTTGATGGAAAGCCGGAACCAATGGCGCGCCTTGACCTCCTGCTGCCATATCTCTACGACGGAAATCTGAAACAACCGGAATCTGAGTAATTTCAGTAATAATGTTTGGATCACCAATTTGTAGCGTAAAGCCATGTTCTGGACGATGACGAATAGTTTGTCCATGCGAACCAATTGCTTTTATTTGGCTACGGTCTAATTGGTGCTTTTCAATGAGAGTATTAATCCCATGACCAATCATTTGGGCTAGAGCAACATCAGCTTTACCCATGCGGTCAATTTCATTGTCATCAGGTAAAGTTAATGCCATAAGCTCATCACGTAACTCGGGTTCGAATGGAACTGTAAGAGTGGCATGAAGCTGTAGTGGCTCAAATGAAGCCGCAACAATATCTACACCATCCATACTAGTGCCAGTCATTACGCCGATATAGATTGCGCTCATATGCAACTTCCCCTGCAAGACGCTGAAAAAATGTTAGTATATCGCACAAATTGAATAACTGATGTGTTTAGGTTTTGTGATGTCAAATTTCTTGCCCGCCGAAGAACAGCTTGCCCTCATCCAACGAGGCACGCACGAAATTATTTCAGAAGAAGATTTACTGAAAAAGCTCAAAGAGAATCGTCCTCTTAAAATTAAAGCTGGTTTTGACCCTACAGCACCAGATTTACATTTAGGACATACGGTTCTTATTAATAAACTAAAAACTTTCCAAGACTTGGGCCATGAGGTTACCTTCTTAATTGGCGACTATACAGCAATGATTGGTGACCCAACTGGTAAAAGCGCAACTCGTCCGCCGTTGTCACGTGAACAAGTAGAAGCCAACGCTAAAACTTATCAAGAACAAGTATTCAAGATATTAGACCCGAATAAAACAAAAGTACGTTTTAACTCAGAATGGTTTAATCAAAAGTCTGCTGCTGACCTTATCCAATTAGCAAGTCAGCAAACCGTATCACGTATGTTAGAGCGTGATGACTTTACTAAGCGTTATAGCAATCATCAGCCGATTGCAATTCATGAGTTTTTATATCCTTTAGTTCAAGGTTATGACTCAATTGCGCTTGAAGCTGACGTTGAGTTAGGCGGTACAGACCAGACCTTTAACTTACTTATGGGTCGTACTTTACAAAGCCGTTATGGCCAAGAATCTCAAGTGTGTATCACCGTGCCGATTCTAGAAGGTCTAGATGGCGTAAATAAAATGTCTAAATCTTTAGGTAACTATATTGGTGTATTTGATACACCAGGGGCAATGTACCAAAAAGTTTTATCAATGCCAGACTCTTTAATTGAACGCTATTTCGATTTATTAAGCTTCAAATCTCTTGATGAGATCAAAGCTCTATTAGATGAAATTGCTGCTGGTCGTAATCCGCAAGAAGTAAAACGTATTCTTGCGCTTGAGCTAGTTGAACGCTTCCATGATGCAGAAGCTGCTGCTAATGCCCATAAGAGTGCTGGTAACCGTATTACAGAAGGTGAAGTACCTGAAGACACACCAGAAGTGACTATTTCACTTGGTGAGTTTGGAGGAGAAATCTTTATTGCTACGATTTTACGTGTAGCAGGCCTAAATCCGAATGCAGCTGCGGCAAAAGATGCGGTAGCTCGTGGTGCGGTAAAAGTTGACTGGAATGCTGTTGATGCAAGCTTCTCTGTAAAAGAAAACGGAAGCTTTATTATTCAATCAGGTAAAAAAGCAATTGCACGTGTAATTTTCACTGACTAATAAAAAAGTTATAGATTAAAAAAGCAGGAGTAATCCTGCTTTTTTTATTTCTGGATCACAAAACCAATTAAGCGTTCCACGTGGAACCATCTAAACATAATTAATAATAAATGAAGTAAGTTAAAAGCAAGAAGAAATATAGCTGGGAATAGAGTTTTTACTCTATTATTTCTTTGGAATTAAGGAACTTTATATGTCTATAAACTCTATTAAAGACATAGAAAATTAAAAATGCCCCAAATTCTTAAATATAAAAACTAATAAAAGGTAGTGAAAATGCCTAAAAAAAAGCCATATATATCACTTTTTTCGCAAAATAGTAGAAAAAAACGGCACTCAATTGAAAAAGGCCGAAATACCCCTTGCAAAGGGATCTTAATCATCTATAATGCACATCCATCGGCGGTGATGCAGATAGAAACTTGTTGAAAAACAGTT
>NZ_JAVQNP010000016.1:0-43757 GCF_031798995.1 Acinetobacter sp. V104_13
GAATCGCTGTCAGAGTCTGAGTCGCTGTCGGATTCAGAGTCTCTGTCAGATTCAGAATCGCTATCAGAGTCAGAATCGCTGTCGCTGTCAGAGTCAGAGTCTGAGTCGCTGTCGCTATCAGAATCAGAGTCACTGTCAGAGTCAGAATCGCTGTCGCTGTCAGAGTCAGAATCAGAGTCGCTGTCGCTATCAGAATCAGAGTCGCTGTCACTATCAGAATCACTGTCAGAATCAGAGTCGCTGTCAGAGTCAGAATCGCTATCAGAGTCAGAATCGCTGTCTGAGTCACTGTCAGAGTCTGAGTCGCTGTCGGAATCAGAGTCGCTATCAGAGTCGCTGTCAGAATCGCTGTCAGAATCGCTGTCAGAATCGCTGTCGGAATCAGAGTCGCTGTCAGAGTCTGAGTCACTGTCAGAGTCAGAATCGCTGTCAGAGTCTGAGTCAGAGTCGCTGTCAGAGTCTGAATCGTTATTTAAATTATTATTTTTATCATCACTATCATGTGCCCACCACAAAATTCCTGCTGCGGTTAGCGGTACAGATAACCACGCCCATGGAGATGCAACTCCATCGTGATAAAGAAGCGGTTCTATACTATCAATATAACTATAAGTAATATTTTCTAATAATGCCCCGTTGGCATCAGTAAATTGTACCCAAATTAATTTATGATTGTTATCCTCAAAAACTAAGCTATTATCAGTTGAATAATTACTACCGTTAAAAAAATCAACTATTACTATTTGTTCACCATTTTTTAAAGTAATAATTGCATTTCGACCATCTTGTCTAATTTCGGAAACATCATCTTTATTTACTTTTATTAAAATAACAGATGCTTCGGAAAGAGAGACTGTATCCTTTGTCGTAATTTCTAAGGTTTCATGACTCTCCTTAGAAACCACCCTTATCTCTGACATATTTATTCCCCTTGTACAGGATTATTTAATTAAACCAATCCAATTTAAAGCCCTTATTTTTTGAAATAAGAAGAGCCCAAATTAAGGAATAAACTAGAGAAAACAAAAGCCAACCTCAACGCAAAAACCAATTATAAACATGAATCACGTCACGAAAAATGTGACAAAAATAAGTTTGTTTATTAACCAAATAAAAAATTAAAATAATAAATATTGTTTTTCAAAAACTTATAAATAAATAATACTCACAATAGTGTTTTAATTTTCTTATGTTTTAAAACATAAATAATAAAAACCACATATTTAAAACAAAAATTTTTATTATTAATATCTATATAGCTTTTAAATATTTAAAAGCTATATAGATTTAATTTTTTATCTTTCTCTCAAAGCTTCTTTGGCTTTATTAAATGGTTTAAGTAAGTAATCGAGTATTGTTTTTTGACCAGTACGAATATCTACTGTTGCCACCATACCCGGTGTAATACCAAACGCTTTACCTTCTTTATTGTAAAGTTTATCGGAATCAGTACGGATATAAACACGATAATAGAATTGGTCCTGTTTCACTTCATCACGAATCGTGTCTGGTGAAATAACCGTAACCTTCCCTTTTAAACCACCATAAATTGAGTAGTCATAGGCAGTGATTTTAACCAGTGCGTCTTGCCCCGGACGAATAAAGGCAATGTCACGCGGCAAAATACGCGCTTCAATCAGCAATTGCTCATCAATCGGTACAATCGTCATTAGTTTACCGTTTTGTGGAACAACACCACCATGGGTAGTGACTGCAATTTCTTTGACGACACCACGTACCGGTGCTCTGAACACTGCGCGATCTAAACTGTCACTACGACCCAGTACAATTTGTTGTTGCGTTTCGCTATCCGTATTCGCTTTAGATAACTCTTCACGCGCTTTCACATAGTACTGGTTCTGCGCATCATTCATTTTATTTTGCAAATCATTTGCTTCACGACGTAAACGTAAAACCTCAACCTCACTTGCTGCACCTTTAGCCACCAGCGGTTCTGTCATCGCCAGTTCTTGTTGTACTAACTGTAGAGCTTGCCTAAAACCCGCAAGGGTTTCTTCGAGATTGGCTCTACGAGATGTATACAATGCAGTTTCTTCCTGTACTAACTTTGGTTCTTTCATCACAATTTCAGGAAAAACCAAAGGTGTACCGTTTACTTCCGCACGCAAACGCGCTGCTGTCGCTTGAGCAGAGATCAGTAAAGATCTTGATTCACCAACATTTGATGCAAAACGGGTTGGATCAAGCTGCGCAAGAATTTCGCCCTTTTGAACGATGTCACCTTCTTGTACATTCAGCTTAGTTAAGATACCGCCTTCTAAAGACTGGATGACCTGCTCTTTAGATGATGGAATGACTTTACCTGTACCAGTAGAAACTTCTTCAAGTTTAAATACCCACGCCCAGATAAAGAAAATCACTAAACCAATACCGACAATCCAGATCACTAGACTGGCACGTGGTAAGGGTGGCTCACTATAAGATACATTCATTGAACGGGTGAGTTGTTGTTCTTGTTGTGGTTCGCTCATGAATTACCCCCTTGGCTCACTTGTTTTTGTTGGGCTGTTGATTGATTAAGTACCTGATCTCTTGGACCGTCCATCACGATTTTGCCTTCGTTCACGACAATAATACGGTCTACAAGTTCTAATACAGCACGGCGGTGAGTCGCAACGATCAAGGTCCGATGTGCCAGCCAACCTTTTAAATGATCAATCAGTTGTTTCTCTGCCACGTCATCAATGGCTGCTGTCGGTTCGTCTAACAATAAAATGTTAGGTTGACGAATCAATAGACGAGCCAGTAACAACGCTTGTTTCTGACCACCAGAGAAACCAACACCACCTTCTAAAATCAGGTGATCTAGCCCTTCTTTTTTCTCTTGAACAAAAGGTAATGCACCAGTCACTACTAGCGCACGAAGAATCTCTTCATCCGTTGCAAGCGGCGCACCTAAAGTGAGGTTTTCACGAATCGTACCGTAGAAAAGATGTGCATTCTGGTTAAGTAAACCCATATCACGACGTACATCAGACGGATCAATTAATGAAAGATCGAGACCATCTAAGTGTACTGCGCCTTGAGTTGGAACTTGCATACCCGATAGAAGCTGGAGCAGTGTTGATTTACCTGCACCGTTACGCCCCAATATGGCAATTTTTTCACCAGCACGAATTTTTAAATGACGGATTGCCAAACTTGGTTTCGGGTCTTCTTCGCCATATTGGAATAAGACACTTTTTAATTCGTAATCGCCATTTAAAACTGCTTTGTGTACCAGATGCGAACGGTCTGCCTGATCGATCGGACGTTGCATGAGTTCATCAAGGCTTTGTTTGGCAACTTTTGCTTGCTGTAAACGTCCTAACACACCTGTAATTTGAGCAATCGGTGCCAACATACGTGAAGATAAAATTGAACAAGCCACTAACGCACCTGTAGTCATTTCACCTTCCATCACGGCAAAACATCCGACCAACACCACAAGTGCGTAGGTTAAGCCTTGAATCTTTTGGGTCCATGCCATTAAGGTGCCGACAATTTTACGCTGTCTCATCCCGATATCGGCTGAAACCTCGTTCATGTGGTTCCACTGGTTCTGAAAGCGAGACTCAGCACGTAATAACTTAATGTCTTCAATGCCCTGCACCGCTTCAACAAGAATGGCATTACGGATTGATGACTCTCTCATGCCCTCTTGTGCGAGTTGAGCTAGCTTTTTCTGCACAAGAACACCCGGTAAAATCATAAGTGGCACAACCAGCAGCATCACCCAAAACAGTTTCCCACCAATAATCGCAAAAATGATCAGGAACAAGAAAAAGAACGGGAAATCGGCAATTGCACTAATGGTGGTTGAAGTCACCAGCTCACGAACACCTTCGAGCTCACGAATCTGGGAAATAAAACTACCTGTAGACTTTGAACGGTCTTTATTCTTGATGCGTAGGGCATGGCCAAATACACGGTCAGACACCCGTAAGTCAGCACGTTTTCCAATAATATCGGATAAATAAACTCTAGCTACACGTAAAGTAAACTCAAAAAGCGCTGCAATCAGTACGCCACCTGCCAACACCCATAAAGTCGGGATAGACTGTGAAGGTACAACACGGTCATACACTTGCATTGAGAAAATAATGGTTGCCAGTGCCAACACATTGGCAATCAGTGAGGCAAACATAATGTCAACATAGCGTTTCCAGTCTCTTAAAACAATAGACCAGAACCAGCTTGCTTCGTATGGTTTGATATATTCGTCAATACGCGCATCGGGAATAGACGTTTCAGGGCGCAAAATATAAATATTTTTGACCGTATCTTTCAAAGCACTTAAAGACGCATTTTGCGAAAGTCCCTGATCCCCACTAAACTGGATACTGACATTTCCTTGAGTATCGGCCTTATCAATTACACCGACCTGTCCGTCGTTAAACTCGACCATGACCGGTAAACGCCATGGATTAAGTAAATCTAATGAAAAAGGTACTTTACGCAAATGGAGTCCAACCTGACGGGTCATTAACTGCAAAACATCATCAAGGTTTTGATTTTGGTTCCAGTCAAGTTGTAAACGAATTCTTTCTTCTGAAGGCTCAATTCTATAATGTTTAGCAATCGTTAAGACCGCCTGTAACCAGGGCTGGTAGTTTATTTTTGTCATCATGGTTGTACTTCGAACCCCTGAATTGAAATATTATTTAAGCCATAAGCTTGGCGGGAACGTCCTGTTACTGCAATGTACTGAACAATACTGCTGTAGATGTCATAACGTGCAGTTTCAAGTTCTGAATTGGCACTATGAATCGCCTGTTCAGCATTCAATAAGTCAACCAATGAACGGGTACCGAGTTTGTACTGCTCTTGATAGAGTTCGCGTGTACGAACTGTTGTCGCTTGGCGGTTGGCTAAAACCTGCATTTGACGTTGTTTATTTTCAATTTGCTCACGGCTGGTTCTGATCTGATCGAGCACATCCAGATACACAGAATTCACTTTAGATTTAGCGGCTTCCTCTGCATAACTTGCCATTTTTACTTGGGAAGAAACTGCCCCACCTTGATAAAACTGACTGGTGGCTTCAAGCATGATGGAACTATATAAACCATCATCTTCATTATTGTTTGGGTTTCTTCCGTTAATAGCCTGACTCAAAGAGCCTTTCACTGCCAAAGTCGGATAACGACTCAGTCGGGTCTGTTCCTTTTGGGCTTTAGCCACCTCAATGCCTGCTTGTGCAGCGATCATTTTTGGAATGGTATTAAACTCAGGTTCACTATAAAGACCAGATTGTTTCACTAAATCGTCAGGAATGATCCATGATTTATTAAAAACATCTACGCCTACCAGAGTTCTTAAATGTTGTTGGTACTGACGTAGTAAAGATTGCTGTGCAATAAGTGTTGACTGCGCAGATTCTAAATATGTTTGTGCCTGAACTGGATCAGCTTGGCTACTAATACCAGCGTTTGCACGTAAATTAGCGATTTCCTGAATTCGCTGAATACCCGCAATTTGCTGCTCGGCAATTTTATTTAATTGGAGATAGCGCTGAATATTGATAATCGACTGAGCCACATCAAGTGCAATATCGTCAATACTGACCAACACATTCGCCTGCTCGACTTGGAGTTTAGCCTTCTCAACCGATACACCTGATTTGACTTTACCAAAATCAAAAAGCATTTGAGTTGCAGATAATGTGAGTAACTGCCTTCCCCGCTCACCACTACTCAAGTCACCTGTGGTAATACCACCTGAAATTTGAGGATAATAACCTGCCCTCGCAACATCAATACCAGCATTTTGGCCAGCTAAAGTTGAAATGGCTTGAGAAATGTTAGGATTTCGTTGAACTGCATATTGAACAGCATCAACTAAACTGACTTGATTATTCCACATCGCAGTAGAAGTCGGTAAATAATTCCCATCATTTCCAAACCGTTGAAATTGGTTCTGATCAAACCCTAAATTACTTAATTTTTGGAAGTCGATAGATCGATAGCTTTCATCCGGCGTGGGTTTAAAGAGCTGAGAAACCTTCTTTGTTAAGTTTTTTCCCGAGTTAGCAGACGCGGTCTCTGCTTTTGTGAGTGATATTGATAAACTAGAAGCAATACAAAAATATAAAAAAAACTTCGTACCTGATTTGATTATAAGTTGTAAATCATTGTGTGGAAGAGGCAATTTACTCATTAGAAGATCTAATCTCTTGAAATATTTTAAAACAATCCAAAACTTATTTAAAAGTTATTAACCCCACACATTAAACAAATAATTTTCAGAATAATTTTCTTTAAAAAAAAATAAAGCTAAAAATGATTATTTTTTAAAAACATTAACTAAATAATTAATTTTTTTAAAATTTAAATTATAAAAATAAGTTTTAAACACACAAATTTAAAACCTAATAAAACTATACAACTCAACAGCTATAGTAAAAATTTTAAATAAAAAAAACCTACCCCTTGGGGAAGTGGTAGGCTATAAACTCTAAAAAATCATATATTAAAGATATATCATTTATTTAAAAGCAGCAATAATGATTAATTTAAATAAATTTAAAACATATGATTAAAAACATATAAAATTAATAAAAACACTCCCCCATCTATTTTATAAACACAATATATATTTTGCGAAAAAGGATGCCAATAACAGCCCTTTTTTATATCTACAGATTCATAAATTAATAATATTACGTCAGATCCAAATAACTAAATACAGCCTTTTCAACTCGCTGCTGTAAATGGTTTAAATCACTTTCCCCTGCTATGCCTGCTGCGTTAATCATTCCTTTACTTAACGCAATTACATCTTGTGCGGCTGTCTGCTCATGTGAAATACCAGAACATATAAACAAGTCAGAAATTATGGTTTCAAGTTCGTGTTGAAGTACGCTTTCCTCAACATCTTTTCCAATCAGTTCTGAAGCAAACTCTAAAGTTCGTGCCAACTGCGGACGGCTCAATTGATGTTGCACAGCAGCCTGAATGATGAGTTTTAATTTTTCTTTTAAGTCTGCGGCTTCATGCTGCTGTATGGCTTCAACAATATGGGTTGAAAGCTTGGCGCGTTCACGTCGAATTAACTCGACGATTAAAGCCTCTTTAGATGGAAAGTATTGATATAGGCTACCAATGCTTACGCCAGCAAGTTCAGCCACGGCATTTGTGTTAAATCCAGCAAAGCCTAAAGACTCCAAAATGCGAGCAGCCGCCTCTAAAATAGCTTCAAAGGTAGCCACTGATCGTGCTTGACGTGGGCGTTTACGTGGGTCTGGGAGGGTTTCTGACATGGGTCGAAATGCGAGTATTTAATGTGAGTAATCACTCATATACTGACTGAGTCATGTTGATATGACAAGTAAATGCTGTCTTTTCAATTGAGCTACAACTCGGCCCAGTCATGGAGTGGTTATGTCTAGAACCTATACTTTTTTTATTCATTTAAGAGCTTTGCCTGCTTGGTTGGCGTTACCTCATGAAAAGCGGGCTGAGTTTAGTACACAAAAGCTTGAACCTATTTTTGAGAAGTACCCGACTGTAAAAGTTCGGTGGTATGACGTTGAAGCATTTAGCACTAAAGCCAGTGATATTGCTGTGTTTGAGACGACATCTTTGCAAGATTATTATTTTGTGATTGATGCGATTCGAGACTCTGAATTTTGTACAGTTCCCTACTTTGAGTTTGTAGAGATTATTCCTGCAATTGAAGATGGGTATGTAGAATATGAGAGTTCTTTATAAACTCTATTAATCTAGTTGATTACATACAATCAGTAGATATTAATTCATACTAATCAATGGAAATTTTAAATTTATAAATTTCGCAAAAACAAAAATTAATTAATTTTATAATTTACAAGAATAAATATTTACCAAATAAATAAGACCATTACTTAAATAGTAATGGCCTTATTATGAATAAATTATTTTATTTAAACCAGTGCGAAATCCATATTATAATATCATTAAAGACTTTAGTAATATCATTAAAGACTTTAGTAATAGCATCCCAAGCCATTTTTATCCATTCAACAATATTTTTAATAATACCAACAATATAGTCAACTATCTTAGTCAATAAATCATTAATAAGCTCATTAATTTTTTGTGCTGCAACGAGGATAAGATTTTGAGCTGCTGGAAAATCGTTACCGATCTTTTCTGCTTCATCAAACATTTTATCTATATTATCACTTGCTTTCTTCTTAGCATCCTCTCTAATTTTATTCAGTTCATCTTTAAATTTTGAGTGTAAACTATCAGAATTATCACTGTCTTTCAGTTCTTTAGCAGATTTTTTTAATTTTTCTTCGATAGTTGATGCAGTATTAGTAGCCAAAACCTTTGCTTGATTTCGTAAATCATTCAATTTACTTTGAACAGGATTATCTGCTAATTCACTATCATCAGCGACAAGATACTTATTCGTTGCCTGCATTAAATCTAAAGAATCCTCAACCAAATTAGGATAATATGGTATTGCTACACCAGTATTAATATTATTTTGGTAGTGATCACGCATTTCCTTTAGAACATCTACGAAGTTTGTCATATATTATTCCTATAATACTTTTTAATAATTAGTAAGATATTTATTATGATTAGTATAAAATACTCTTTTCATCACAATATGCAAGAGATTAACATAGTAAACCTATAAGTAAATATCCCATTCCACGTCAATTACAAATAAAAAACAATAAAATTATTATTAAATTAAAATTAAAAGCCATGCAAACATAATTACAAAAACAGTTTAAGTAACACTTTTTTGATTAGCAATTTTAAATATTTAAATAATCTAAACAGTTTTATTAATATTTTAATGTAGCAACCAACTCAAAATACTCATAAATATAGTTTTCATTATTTTCCTCTTTTTAAAATGGGTTCATCTAGTAACTCATTTAATACCCCCCTCCCCCAAAACCTCTCCAACACCACATCCCGTTCATCCACACGATTTGAACTTAAAACCTGTAGCATCAAGCCATCAATTAAGTTTAAAACCATATTGGCATCAGGTTTGAGTTTGTTAGTTTCCAGACTAAAAACTAAATCAAAAATTTCTTTCAATAGCCATTTTCGGTATTCAACTGCCATGCGGTAAGCCCGAGGATAAAGCAGTTTTAATTCAAAAATGGCTTTAAACAAAAGATGGTAAAGGCTATTCACATCGACATGTAAACGGACAATTTCTTTGAGTTTATCGGCTGCGGTTGGGTAGCGGTGTGAATAGACAATTGCTAGTACTTCTTCTTTAAGTCGGCTTTTTTGAAAGATTAGGCACATTTCAACAAGCCGTTCTTTTGAGTGAAAGTAGTTATAAAACGTGGCTTTTTGAATTTTGGATTTTTTGATAATCAGGTCTACGCCTGCATTATGGAATCCATGCGTGGTAAAGAGTTGGATGGCAGTTTGAACAACCTGTAATTTTTTGGAAGATCTTTCTAAAGTTGGCATCGTTTTACCGTTATAAATTCTTGTTGTTTCTAAATGAGATAAAAAGCCTGTGCCCTTTCTGGGAGAAAAAAAGGCACAGCAAAGCCGTAAGACGGTGCTTGGCACATCTCAAGTTTTATTGTTGATATAAGTTTTTAGTCGTGACGAGCTAAAGCTTTAAAACGTATTTTCAATTAAACAGTTTTAAAGATGAGCTAAACGATATCGGAATAAAAGGCTTGGCAATGGTTGCCAATAAAATAGAAATGTTGCGCATGAGCGACTCCTTAGGTAAAAGAAGTCCTACCGCATTACTGTCAAATAATGGTGGCAGAACGAAAGAGGGTTGACAGACTGAACCTAAGAATCAGCACACCCGAGGGTGTCCCCCTTCCGTCCTACCGCAACAAAAAAAGGGGGACGAACGAGTCTACATTAAAAAAACAAGTTTTTTCAATGTACTTAGGTTCTGGCCTGTCAAAGCCAGCTGGCAATGTAGGCCAGCACGCAAAGCATAATCTGAGTGTTTAGAGGTGTCAATGTAGCGTTTATGACAAGTTATTAAATTTCTTATTGTTTTTCATTAGATTAACTTAATTATTATTTTATATATTATATCTAATTGTATTTATTTATTTTTTAAAAAGAGTCAGATACGGTAAGCTAAACCACTTGAATTTTACTTTTTGATTTGGAATATTTTTTAGAACTTTACGAGAACATAAATGAGAAGACTATTTTCAAAGTCCATTTTAATATTAACCACTGGGTGTTTATTGAATGGTTGTAGCCAAGGCCCTCTTCCATTAGAGGTTACACTACATCAAGAGTATGTATGTGCCTTTACCAATAACCCTAAAAAAACGAACTATCCATTTGATAAAAAATTTATTATTTTTGTGGCGAAAGCTGACTATACAAACGGCTACAAAAGCACTTATGAGAAAGAATATTCAAATTTTCCTTTGCCAATAGAAGAGAAAGATTGTGTAAAAATTCCTCTAAAGGCGTTTGAAAAGAATGTAGCTTATGACATTACTTTGGATATATACAAAACTTTCGATACACGTATTTGTGTAGTAGAACATAACAATAAGCTAGAAATCCGAGAGCCTGAACCCGGTGAAACAACTTGTAAATAGGATTGTTCCTAGGCCCTCATTTCGCTATTGCAGAAACAACTAAACGCGTGGGTTTAGACAATCTCGGTCTGCCCCACTTGGTGATAAGCACGGTTAAAATAAACCAAACTTTGGTCATGTTGGCTTTGTTTAATCGCCACAATCGGACATATAAAAATCGTATGTGTGCCGACTTGTTGAATTTGCTCAATCTCACAATCGAAACTTACCAAAGCATCGTCTAATACAGGTGAACCCGTTTCTAACTCAATCCATGCGCCATGTTTAAAGCGCTCTTCTGGTGTGAGCTTAGATGAAAATACTTTTGAAATATGTTCGTGGTGTGCGCCTAAAACGTTCACCGTTAAAATTTTATTATCTAGGAAATGTGCATGCGAACTCGCAGATTGGTTCATACACACCAATAATGTCGGTGGTGTGTCAGTCACACTACAAACAGCAGAGGCAGTAAATCCAAAACGGCCAGACATGCCTGCCGTGGTCACAACACTAACTGCACTTGTGAGTAAAGACATTGCATTTCTAAAGTCTGTTGCTTGAACCATGACATTATTCCTAAATTGAACCGTACCTTGTCCTGTGTGTTTGCTATACCGCCCAACTCCATCAGGAAGGTACTATCGACATGCGATCAGATTAGAGCGACATGTAGTAAGTAAAATGAGGGTTACTTGTTTGATTATCAACTGCCATCAAAAAGTAACCCTTTATACCACTTATTAGTAAATATTAAGCAGTAAGATCATAACCAGTCAGTTCTCGGCGAACGATTTCTGCACCTGCACTTAAAGCATTTAACTTGCCACGTGCCACTTCACGAGAAAGAGGCGCCATGCCGCAGTTTGTGCAAGGGTAAAGCTTGTCAGAGTCTACAAACTGAAGTGCCTTACGTAGTGTATTGGCTACTTCTTCTGGTGTTTCGATCTGGTTAGATGCAACATCAATTGCGCCGACCATCACTTTTTTACCACGAATGAGTTCTAGTAAATCGATAGGCACATGTGAGTTGTGACATTCTAACGAGATGATATCAATGTTAGACGTTTGAAGTTTCGGGAAAGCTTCTTCGTACTGGCGCCATTCAGAACCGAGTGTCTTTTTCCAGTCAGTGTTGGCTTTAATGCCGTAACCATAGCAAATGTGCACCGCAGTTTCACATTTTAGACCTTCAATTGCACGCTCTAAAGTCGCGATGCCCCAGTCATTTACTTCGTCAAAGAATACGTTAAATGCAGGTTCGTCAAACTGAATAATGTCTACACCAGCAGCTTCGAGCTCACGCGCTTCTTGGTTCAAGATTTTTGCAAATTCCCAAGCAAGTTTTTCACGACTCTTGTAGTGACCATCGTAAAGCGTATCAATCATAGTCATTGGGCCAGGTAATGCCCATTTAATTGGCTGATTGGTTTGCTGACGTAAAAACTTAGCATCTTCAACAAACACAGGCTTTTGACGAGACACCGCACCTACAACGGAGGGTACGCTTGCATCGTAACGGTCACGAATACGTACAGTTTCGCGCTTCTCAAAATCTACCCCATTTAAGTGTTCAATAAACGTGGTCACAAAGTGTTGGCGGGTTTGTTCGCCATCGCTCACAATGTCGATGCCTGCAAGTTGTTGTTCGTGCAATGCCAAACGTAACGCGTCTTTTTTACCTTCAACTAAGCCTTCATTTTCAAGTTTCCAAGGCGACCAAAGCTTTTCAGGTTCTGCAAGCCAAGACGGTTTTGGTAAGCTGCCAGCAGTTGAAGTTGGTAATAATTTTTTCATGATCAATGACCCGTATGTTGATTAATTAGGAGCGTAATTAGCAGACCACTGCTCAAGAATCGCTTGGTATGGTTTGATAAATTGCTCTTCAACAAACTTCCCCTGCTCAATAGCCAAACGGCTACGTTCTTCACGGTCATACACAATTCGAGTAAGTGAATAATCTTCGTGTTTCAAGCTTGGTTGATAAGATTTTCCAGCCACTGAATTTGCGTTGTAAATTTCAGGACGGTAAATCTTTTGGAACGTTTCCATCGTACTAATGGTACTGATCAACTCAAGGTTGGTGTAATCACTCAACAAATCGCCTGTAAAATAGAACGCTAACGGCGCAACGCTATTTGGCGGCATGAAGTAGCGAACTTTTAAGCCCATTTTTTGAAAATATTCATCAGTGAGTGAATAGTCTTCTTGCTTGTATTCAACACCTAAAACTGGATGTTCGTTTTCAGTACGGTGGTACTCTTTAGTCGTCGAAACGCTTAAGCAAATCACAGGCGCCTTTTTAAAGTTGGCTTTATAAGTTTCAGAGTTAATAAAGCTCTTAAACAAGTTACCGTGCAATTCACCAAACTTCTCTGGCGTGCTAAAAGTCGACTTGTTTTTGTTGTGATCTAACAACAGCACACTAAAGTCATAGTCACGTACATAAGACGAGAAGTTGTTGCCCACAATACCTTCGATGCGTTCATTGGTTTTCTTATCAACAATATTGGTTTTCAATATTTCGATTAAAGGAAGCCCGCTGGTACGATTTTCGGCATCAATATTCATTTCAACTGAAATGATTTCAAGTTCAACGCCATAGCGGTCGCCTTTAGGGTTGTCCCAATGAGCTAAGGCATTGAAACGATTGTCGATCATCTGCAATGTATTGCGCAAATTTTCTTCGCGGCTCATCCCTCTTGCCAAGTTAGCAAAGTTGGTTGTAATACGTGTATTGTCTGCTGGACGATAGTTCTCATCGAAACAAATACTCTTAATCGTAAATGTAAATTCTTTACTCATTGTGATCAGTACCCTAATTTCTGAGATAAAACCTAAATAAAAACTTTTTGCTCTTTTTAAACTTTCCAGACTTGTCAGATTTGTGCCTTATGGTCTTATCAAAGTGAATTACTGGAGCGCTTCAGAGCATGAATAGATTTATACCGCAATCAGAACATGAATAAAAATGATTTAGTCTCATTACAAACTGAGTGAAATTCATGTTTAGGGTTTAACAAATAAGTATGAAGTTAAATATTTTTCATCTTAGGAAATTTTAGACAGCAGAAATTCAATATACAGCGCTCACACGGCACCTTAATTATTTTAAATATTCATTATTTTTTCAAATACTTATAAACAATTAATTAAGTTAAAAAGAATCAACCTAAAGTAATGTGTGCTGACTCTCATTCATCTCTGCTTTTAGCCATTCTAAAAATATGGTTTTACGTGAATCTTCCTCAAAAGCGCTATGAGAAAGTAAAAAATAGGCTGAATTATCTTGCACAACAGGTGAAATTCTTTTCAGTAAGTTCCATTCAAGCTCTTTTTCAATCATGTAAATTGAGATCACAGTTGCGCCAAGTCCTGCCAAACAACCTTCTAAACATAGATAAAAATGTTCGAGTTCAACTTTGGTGTAGCCTTTCAAATTTTGCTTTAACTCAGCAATGCGACTCATGCTTTTGAAAAAATTCGGTCTAGAGGTCGAAATGAGTAAGTCGTTTGTTTCCGATGGCTTGATTGCTTGAACTAGAGCGATATATTCATCAGCAATCTTTTCGCTATAAATATGCTCTCCCCAATCAAAGTCATTTCTGCGAATTGCGATATCAATATTATCTTTTTCAAAATCGACCACGCCACCTGCGGTAAGTAACACAACCTCAAAATCATGACCGAGCTTTTTAAATTTTGATAACCGAGGAATGAGCCATTTCATGGAAAGCGTCGGTTCACACGACAAGACCAGTTGCTTGTTGTGAGTTTTAGGCTGGCTGAGTTCTATTAAACATTCATCGAGTTGACCAAACACCTGATGGCAACAACTCAATAAAATTTCGCCCTGCTCGGTCATCACAAGTGTTTTATTTTTACGATCGAATAAAGTCGTATTTAAAGCTTCTTCCAAATTATAAATCTGTTTACTGACCGCACTTTGCGTCACAAATAATTTCTTTGCAGCTAAAGTCACACTGCCATACTTCGCCACAAAATAGAAAAATTTTAGTGAATTCAGCGATATTCTTTCAATCATTCCAAAAACTCATAAATATGTAGTCGTTTTTATCGATTTTTATTTTTAGATTTCTGTTCAAAATAAAAATCATCTTTATTAAACCCCATTTTAGATGATGAAAAACATATTGGATATCGATATCTATCTTCCCAAATGTAAAGCCCCTATCTTTCTCACGAAAAGAATAACAGCTTTAAGCAAAACAGCTCTCCTCTCAAATACATTCCAAAAAGTACAGATTAATCCCCTTGTTTTCAGTGAAGGGGCAAAATAATGGCAGAGTTCATTGCGGTTATTCTAATCACGATTTTGGCGGTGGTTAGCCCCGGCGCTGACTTCGCGATCGTTACGAAAAATAGTTACTTATACGGCAGAAAAATAGGTGTGTTCACTTCACTCGGCATATCGCTTGGCGTGTTGGTGCATGTGACCTATACGCTAGTCGCCGTTGCGTTTGTGATGACTTATACGCCACAAATTTTGAATATTGTTAAGTATATTGGCGCGCTTTATCTGATCTATATTGGCTATAAAACTTTTACTCAAAAACCAGTTTTAGACACTGCTGCTTTAAATTCTATAGGTACTTTGCAAGCCATAAAATACGGCTTTTTTACCAACGCCCTGAACCCTAAAACCACGCTATTTGTGATTAGCACCTATACGCAAATTGTGAGTTTAACTACACCTAAAACTATTCTTTTGGCTTATGGCTTTTTTATGTCTTTTGCCCATTTTGTATGGTTTTCACTGGTTGCTGTACTATTTTCATCCATGCTACTGAGACAGAAAATGTTAGCTAAGCAAGTACAGATTAATAAGGTGATTGGCTCTATTTTATGTGTATTAGGCGTGATTTTGCTTTTTACTAAGTTTCAGTAGAGCCGTTTAATTTTTTAATAATCTTTAGGGTGAATTTATAATTAATGGACTGAGTGCTTTGTACAGAACTCAGTCCATTTGAGCGAGATAAAAAGCTATATTTTAACTTTTTGACTCTGATAAATCATTTACGTTCCAACGATTTGCTCTTTTAAAAGTTCCGACATCGTTAAACCGTACTCCCATATCACGCATGACTTTATGGGCAACTGGTGCAGTCATTTGGCGAATGTAGAATGGTTCTTTCACCACAAAATGGTGGATGGCATGTGTTGAACCAAAGTTAAAGCAAAACAATTGGAACGGCATCATCCACCACGGCGTTAATACTTGAGTTTGTTGAATGACATTACCCAATTCGACATCACCGTAGTAATGCATATTACTAGTCACAAAGTGCAAGCAGAAGGTACGCAGCACATTCGGTGCGACCCAAACAACAGTCAAAATATTAACCACATGCATAATATTTAAAGTGGTAGCTGACCAAGCAATCGGTGCATTCGCCCAACCTGCAACAACATCAACTACATGAAAACCTAAAAAGATATACCACAGCGACCAGTGAATAATTCCTAACGGGAAATAAGCCATAAATGCACGTTTAAAAATGACTTTTTTAACCGTCCAATTGCTTGCAGAGATAATACGGAACAAGACCGCCAAGCCGTTATCACCAATCGCGATGAGTCGGCGTATGCTCCATTGCTCTCCATTGGTTAAAGCTCTTTCTTCTAAATCAACTTCGGTGCCCGAGTTTTTATGATGGTTAAAATGCAGCTCACGACGTTTCCACGGGTTAATGGTACTTGGTCGAGCTAACCAGACTAAGCTCATCATTAAATGATGTGCCCATGGTTTCTTTCTAAAATACATCCAGTGAATCAGGTCATGCTCTAACTCATGGGTGAGCGATGCAAAAAAAGCAATAATTGGAATTGCAAACCAAGCTGAAAGTTGATGATTTATATAGAGCACGGCAGTCGCTATCATGCCGACCAAAGATATAAATAGAATCATCGCCCCAATGGCATTTTGATGGTTCAAAATAGGATGGCGTTTGCGTAAAGCCACACCTTCTGCTGTTACTACTTTTTTAATATGTTCCGTTTTTTCGCTATCGGTCATTCCGGCAGGATTTTTATAAATATAAGTCATCCGTTATTCCTCAGTTTTTCATGCCCCTACTTTATTTAGATCACCCTAAGTGTGCTTAGCTCGAAACGCCAATCTATTGGCTATGGATGCCAAAATAAAAAGATTCAAAACAAACAAAAGATTTTTTAGTTTTGAATCTTTTATACTGTTCACAGGAATATGAATCACAAGTTATAGGACATAACATGCCACAGACAGCAACGGCACTGGCTAGCTGGGTGAAAGCGATTCAAAAAGCGCTCGAAAAAGCCGGTGTTGATAGTCAACCTTTATTAGAACAAGCAGGTTTAGATATTCAGGCTCTGAGTAATCCTGATGCACGATATTCATTAAAACAAACAGCAAATTTATGGAAATTAGCAGTTCAGAAAACTCAAGATTCATGTTTTGGCCTTAAAGTTGCCAGCCAAGTCAATCAAAATACTTTTCATGTGTTAGGACATTCACTGATTACCAGCACCACCCTAAAAGAGATGTTTCTAAGAATTATTCGTTATTTTCGTGTGGTTACGGATATTCCAGAGCTAGAGTTTTATGGGCAAGGAAATAATCATTATTTTGTTATTCATGTTCCCGACGAAGTTCAGCCCGAGTCAATAGATGCATTTATTTCCGTTTTTATTCGCTCAAGTCGTGCTTTACAAGGCTCTGTTTTTTCGCCATTACGCATTGAACTTAGACGTTCAGAACCTGAAGATTTAGAAACATTCCAGAGTATTTTAAAAGCTCCGATTGTTTTTAATGCAGCCAAAGACATGATTGTGTTTGACACAGCAACCATAGAACAACCACTAGAAGGTGCAAATCCTACTCTCACCCAAGAATATGATGAAATTATTAATCGTTATCTGGCACGGTTCGATAAAGAAAATATATTGGCACGTGTGAAAGTAAAATTAATCGAAAAATTATCTACAGGTGATTTCCAACAACAAGACGTTGCGAAAAGTCTGGGCTTAAGCATACGGAGTCTGCAACGCAAACTTTCTGCCGAAAACACCTCTTATAGTGAGTTACTTGATCAGACTCGGCATGAACTCGCCTTATCGTATATTAAAAACTCAAACCATAATATTACTGAGATTGCTTATATTCTTGGCTTTACTGATGTCAGTAGTTTTACCCGCGCATTTCGCCGCTGGACCGATTTATCACCTATCCATTATCGAGAAAAATATCTGGCTTGCTCTTAACTTTTAAAAAATTTAGGCAAAAAAGATGCATGTAAGTGCATCTTTTTTTTATGAGTAACTTATTTTTTAGTAAGTAGTTCTAGCATCGAAACTGTAGTGACTTTGGCTCCCACTGGTAAAGCTTTTAAGTCAACAATGTAGTTTGGACTATGTGGAATATAAGGCACAGGTTTGCCTTGCTTGACTGCATTTGCAAACACCACTGGGTCTGCCACACCAATAAACATAAAGTTAAAAGGAATGTCTTTTTGGTCGCCTAATAAATGATGAACATCTTCTGACCCCATAACCGCAGGATACTCAGTTAGAACATGTTTATCGCCCAATAGTGCTTTTAAAGGCCCATTTAAACGTGCCGAAAATTCTTTATTGTTAATTACAGGTGTGCTTGAACCTTTAAAAGTAAAGGTCGGCATTTGGTCTTTACCCATCCCCTGCATTTGAGACGCGCCTTCACTCATAGACTTAATGTTATTTAACATGGTTTCACGCACTTTAGGATCAAACCAGCGCAAGTTCATTTTGACCAATGCTGTAGAAGGAATCACGTTATTCGAATTTCCAGCCTGAATTGAGCCTATCGATAACACTGCCGCTTGTTGCGGGTCAACTGCGTTACCCATAATGGTTTGATATTGATTTACTGCATTGGCCGCCATGCTAATCGGGTTTTTGGTGAGCATCGGTAATGAGCCATGCCCACCCACACCTTTAAATAAAACATCAAGCTGATCGGTTCCCGCCATACGTGGCCCCGGTGCATTGATGACTACGCCTACAGGTGCAGGTGTGGTATGCACTGCAAAGAAATAATCAGGTTTTGGCAAGTTATATTTTGTCCATAAGCCATCGGTCACCATAGCTTTTGCACCTGTGATCGGCTCTTCGGCAGGTTGCGCGACTAAAATAATAGTTCCGCTCCATTCCTTTTTTAAAGCGACTAATGTTTTTGCCATGCTGAGCATCCATGTCACATGTGCATCATGACCGCACATATGTGCTACAGGTGTTTCAGTTCCATCATCAAGTTTTACACGCACTTTACTCGCGTATGGTAAACCAGTCGCTTCTTCAACAGTGTTGGCATCCATATCGGCACGGTACATGACTGTTGGCCCTTCACCATTTTTTAAAATGCCGACTACGCCTGTTTTGGCTATTCCCGTTTTAACGTCAAAACCCAGTGACTTAAGTTCTTTGGCAACAATTGCTGAAGTACGCGTTTCCATAAACCCAAGTTCAGGGTGTTCATGAATGTCTTTATAGACCTTATTTAACCACTCTGTTTGCCTATCAATAATGGTTAAGGCTTTTTGCGAAACCGCCGGCAAAGTTGTTGGACTTGCTTCCGCATGAAGGAGAGTTCCATAACCTGCAATGAAAGTCGATAATCCTAAAAATAGGCTGTCTTTAAAAAATTTGTTCATTATGTATGAAGCTCCGTTTTAATAATCTTTGCAGTTAATTAATAATTATTTTGTTTTTAGCTAAATCTTTCTTTTCTAATTGATTTAATAAGGTACCAAATAAAGTGGCCATTATGTACATCAATATTGAATACACAGCTGCTGGCATTGCTGCATCCGAACTTGACATCACAGTTAAAGCAATCGTTAAAGCCAAGGTACTGTTATGAATGCCAATTTCAAATGCACATGCTTTGGCTTGAAAGCTGTTAATGCCAAATAAACGTGGCAACCAATATCCAATTGCAAGACTACAAACACAGAAAAGTAAGGTTGCTCCGCCAACGAGTCCAATGTAATCGAGAAGTTTTTGATAGTCTTTAGCAATCGCGAGTGCAATAATAAAAAGTAAAAATACAATGGCAAACACACGAACGGGTTTATTTAACTTTTCTGCAAATTTTGGTGAGAAATGTCTAATCAACATTCCAATGATGACTGGAAATAAAATAATAACAAATACTTGAATTATTTTGGAAAACTGCAATCCAACGTGTTGTTCACTTGCCACAAAATGTAGTAATGCGAAGTTCACAATCAAGGGTAGTGTAAAAGCAGCGAGCACTGAATTTATCGCCGTTAAAGTAATATTAAGGGCAATATCGCCCTTATATAAATAGCTAAATAAATTTGCAGTGGCCCCGCCTGGTGAAGCTGCAAGTAACATTAGCCCAACAGCAATCATTGGTGGTAAAGCAAAGACCTTACAAATCATGAAAGCAATAGCTACTAAAATAATGAGCTGACAAAACAAAGCAATAAATACGGCTTTGGGATGCTGGCGAACACGTTTAAAATCCTTGAGGGTCAATTCCAACCCCATACCTGCCATAATAATCGCCAAGGCTATGGGTAAGAATACGGTAATTACCAATGAATCCATTCTCTATTTCCTCTTTTAATTTTTGTATTGTTTAGAATTTATATCCAATTTTTAAGCCATAGCTGACTGAGTGATTATCCTTAAACTCACCTACATAATAGTCACTACCCGCCTGTGCACCAAGCTGAGCTTTTGCATCGCCTAACCAGTAATACTTCACGCCACCAGAAATAAAGTATTGCGATGTCGGGCTATATTGAGCACCCACGCCCAAGTTGTAATATCCCTTGCTTGGGCCACCCGTTGAGACTTTATCACCTGCTCCCGAGTCCCATCCAACCGACACAGAGCCTAACCATTTAGGTGAAAAGCGTTGTCCAACCCCCAAATTTAAAGACCATTGGTCGTCATAATAACGAACCAAATTAAAACCTTCCGGACGGCTTGGCGTTGATAGTACGCCAACAACTTTTGAGATCTCACCAAAGCGATAAGGCTGTAGAGCGAGATCACTCCAATTTACCCAGCGTAAACTACCAAACATTAACGTTCCCTGACGAAGTCCGGTCTGGAACTCCAAATTCACTGAATCAGGAGATTTAAATTTTGTTGTACCTGTATCTTCTTGTTCTGGCAAATTGGCAATAATCTGGTTTAAGTAAGCTTTCTTTTGTGAAGTCATCTGACCAATAGAAATCATGTAGTCTAGATGCTGATTAACTAAATCACGACCTTGTTGAGTGCTTAACATCTCAATGAGTGGAGCATTTTCAGTCGCGTTTAGTTTGTGAGTAATGGCTGAACGGTAGGTTAATGAGACTTTCACAGCTTTTTCCGGAATCTGGTAGGCAAGCCCTGCTAACCATCCCAAGTCATCTACAGTTTTGGTGTGAAAGTCATAGCCGTTGTAAAGACTAAATACATTACCTCTTAATTCAACCTGACTTTTAAAGGTTTGATAGACTGGCCCCGCATAAAGATTCCAGTTTTTTGTGGGTTGATATCCCAAAATAAAGCTTAAATTTTGTATATCAAATTCTGATTTTGCATTTCCTGTAGGAGCCTGACCAGAAGTAACATTGGCAAGTCCTGCTGTTGTAATGCCGGGTAACATAACCGTGTCTTTTGGCGTTGCGACAAAGCCATTTAGGCCTGAATATTCTGTGTCGGCACCAAATGGTTGATCGTAAAGCAAGCCAAATGAATACTGCGGTGCTAACTGTAGTTTTAATGCTGCGGTAGGTCGATAATCGGTGTTAGCGATATCTGAAATTGAATGATGTGACGGGTTTGTGCCCGACTCTACACCACTTAAATCGGCATCTGTGATTCCTAAACTTGCTTCAAAATAGTTACCCGGTTGTAAAAATGCCGCTACAGACTGCCCTGTTTTATCAAATGCAGCCGCATGCAAGGTGCTTGTGCAAATTGAAGTTATTCCTAAAATCAATATTTTTTTATTTACAACAAAACTCATGGATCCATCCTGGATATTTTTTATTTTGATTCCTCACTTTATGTAGATTTGAATGCTTCTGCTTAGCTCCAAACGCCAATGATTTGACCGTAGATGCCATATTGAAAAGTTATCGTTTGTGTAGCAGCAAACACAACAAAGTTTTTATATTAAAAAGCTCTTACTTTTTAGATTTAAAAAATAATTGCAGACTGTATTGATAAAAAAAGCGTGTAGTGAGAATTACAAAAATTAATCTTGAAAGTTGGAAAGAAACGACGATGGGTACTGCGAGTCCGAGAGCTTTAGCCATCAGTGACATTTCTGCGATGCCTCCGGGTGAAAGGCCTAAAATCAAGATTTGTTTTTCTGTATGACTTAAATTAACCAGTAATAAAGCAACGCTGATCGATAACACTAAAGCCAGTAAATTGAATATCAGTGTGATTCCAATAAATTTTTTATTCTTTCTTAAAAAGCTAAATGGAAATTTGCTACCTAGTGCCCAGCCGATACAAACTTGACCAAAGGCAGTAAACCATTCAGGCAATTTCATCTGAAGTATTCCGCAAAATGACAATAACCCGATAATGGCGAGTGGCCCCAAAATCCAAGCATTCAAAAGATTAAAAAATTGAAAAACCTGACCAACAAACAGAGCTAGACAAAACAGCAATACAACCTGAAAAAAGCTAAATTGATCCGACACTGGTATCTTTAAACCAGTCCATTCGACATGAAAATAAAGCTCCATAAAAATTGGGACCAGCACAACCAGAATCACAATTCTTAGGCTATGAGCGGCAACGACTTTATCGACTTGAGCTTGGTGTCGCTCTGCAATATTCACCATTTCACTGGCGCTACCAATGGCCGAAGAAAACCATGCAGTTGCCCAATCCAAGGCATTAATTCGATATTGCAATCCGGCCAGTAATGTACCCAACACAAGTGACCATGCCAAACCTATGAGGATAAAACCCCAATATGCTGCCACTGCCTGTACCAAAGCTGGTGAAAAGTATAGGCCTAAAGCCATACCAATAATAACCTGCCCTATGCGTCGCCACTGGGGGTCACAGGCAAGTGGATGACCAACACTACCGAACAATAAGGCCGTCAATAGAGGTCCAAGCAACCAAGGTAAGGGAATATGCAAATATTTGGCAATTAAAGCTCCGACCAGAGCAATTGCTAATCCTTTGAGATTTGAGCTTATTTTTTCCATAATTCAGAGCAATAATAGCCAACCAATGCTGACTATTATTGCTGTCCTATTAAGCTTGCTGTTTTTTGATAAACAAGTATTTACGAACGATCGGCAAGATCAATAATAATCCTGACATGATCCAAAGTCCTATACTAATGTTACTGCTCCATAAGACATCAAGTTCCCCTTGAGAAATTGAAAGTGCACGGCGCAGATTCGATTCCATTAATTCGCCAAGTACAAAACCAAGAATCAGTGGTGCTAAAGGAAAATCAAATTTTCTGAGAATATATCCACATACACCTAAGCCCATACATAACAGCAAGTCAAAGATATTGCTATGAATAGCATATACACCAACAAAACTCACACTTGCGATGATCGGAATCAGAATGTAATTAGGAATACTCAGCATGCGGGCAAAGAAGCCTACCAATGGCAAGTTTAATACCAACAGAATGATATTGCCTACCATAAGCGATGCAATCAGTGACCACACCAGTACAGGTTGCTGAACAAATAACTGTGGACCTGGTGCGATGTTGTACATAAGCAATGCGCCCATCATGACCGCAGTCGTTCCCGAACCCGGCACACCGAGTGTCAACATGGGTACAAATGAACCGCAAGCCGCTGCGTTATTCGCACTTTCTGGTGCAGCAAGCCCACGTAAATCACCTTTACCAAACTTGCTACTATCCTTTGCCATTTTTCGCTCAGTGGTATATGCCATCGCACTTGCAACGGTTGCACCTGCTCCTGGAAGAATACCTAAGAAGAAACCAATCACTGAACTGCGGATAATAGCAACTAACGAGAAAAAGAACTCTTTAAGATTAAAAAGAGAACGCTTTCCTTGTTTTAAGGCAACTTGACCAATTGTCGTACGTTCGAGCATTAATAGGATTTCGCTTACACTAAATAAGCCAATAACCAAAGTAGTAAAAGCAATACCGTCACTTAAACCCACACTGTTAAAGGTAAAGCGATATACACCTGTAATTGCATCCATTCCCACAGTTGAAAGTGCTAGGCCCATGAGTGCCATAATTAAAGTTTTAAAAGGCTGCGTACTGACCAGACCAGTTAAACAAACAATGGCAAAAACCATCAGAGCAAAATATTCAGCGGGACCAAACGCAATTGCCCATTTCGCCAATATAGGAGCAAACAACACAATCCCAATAAAGGCGACCGTACTCCCAACAAAGGAACTAACCGATGACAAAGACAATGCAATTCCTGCCTTTCCTTGCTGTGCCAATGGATAACCATCTAAAGTAGTCATAATGGCTCCAGCATCTCCGGGTACGTTTAACAGAATCGCTGAAATACGTCCGCCATATTCACAGCCCAAATAAACTGCTGCCAATAAAATCAAGGCACTATCTACAGGTAAACCCAAGGCGTAAGCAAACGGCAATAAAATTGCCACCCCATTAATTGGACCTAAACCCGGTAATAAGCCAACAATCGTTCCAATAAATGCGCCAATCAAAGCAATTAAAAGATTCTGTGGTTGTAAAGCAACCTCAAACCCCATCATTAAAAAACTTAATACATCCATATCGGGTCATCCTTAACCAAAAAATCCAAGTGGTAATGGCACATCCAAGAAACGGTCAAACATATAGTAGGTACTCATGCTCAGTACCAAACCTGTCACCAAAACCGGTATGGTTTTGCCATGGAAAAGTTTGCCCACTGCAATGGTCATCAACAGGGTTGCAACAATAAAGCCGAGCCATTCAAAAACTAATGCATATAGCGTTAAAGCCACCGCGCACAACGCTAACTTAACGATTAAATGTTTTGTCCATCCCAACTCAACGGGTTCAAACATAATGGCTGGTCGAATAGTGAGATATGCTGCACTCGCTGTAATTAAGCCCATTAATAAGATAGGAAAAGCTTTAGGGCCCACTGGATCGTAGGAAATTGGGGCTTCAAAATTGCTCGCATAAATCAACAAAAATAACCCGCAAACCGTAATAATGGCGGTAAGAATCCGTTCAGATTTCATCATCTATCCTCAGAAAAAAACTGAGCTGAAAAATAGCTTCTCAACCCAGTCGATTTGTTATTGTGATAATTTATATTCTTGCGATAACTGCCGCATTTCCTCAGTTTGTTTATAAACATAAGCTGTGAGTTCTTCACCTGTCAGCTGAAATGGGAGTAGATCCTGATTTTCACGGACTACATCAAATTTCTGGTTAGCCATCATTTTATCGAAGGCATTTTTCCACCAACCATAGGCTTCATCACTGACCTTTGGTCCCATATAGAAACCACGGATGACTGGCCACTCAATGTCATAGCCTTGCTCTTTTGCAGTAGGTAATTTTGAGAACTTCCCATCTAAACGCTTGTTAGCAAAAACTGCCAAAACTCGAATATCACCAGACTCTAGGTATGAACTGACTTCACTAATATTGCCTACCCCAACTTGAATATGCTGCCCCAGTAATGAAGTCAGCACTTCCCCACCGCCTTCAAGTGCAACAAATCTTAAATCGGCAGGACTAATACCTGCTTTTTTTGCCAACATTGCTGTTTGCATCCAGTCTTGACCACCTACACTTCCTGCACCACCAAAGCTAAGTGCTTTTGGGTTTTCTTTGAGTGCTTTCATCAAGTCATCAAGGTTTTTCAATGGTGAGTCTTTATGTACCGAAACCAAACCATAATCGACGGCGACCCCAGACAACCATTTCACATCTTTTTCAGTGAAGTGTCCGAATTTTCCTTGTGCTAAGTTCAAGAGTGAACCAGTGGAAAATGCAACCACGGCATTATTATTCGCAGGATCACTGTTTACGATCTTGTTATAGGCTACGGCACCTACCCCACCCGGCATATAGGTTACGCGTATTGGATCTTTGAGCTGGTCTGTTTGTTTAAAGCCAGATTGAATCAATTTACAGGTCATATCAAACCCGCCACCCGGCTTAGCTGGGGCTATACATTCCGGCCGTTTTGGCTGACCCGCCTCTTTAGAAGCATTTCCTGAACCACACCCAGCCATTGTCACACTGACGCATGTTAATGCCAGTAAAGTTAAATTTTTCATGTTACATATATCCTTATAACGTTTGCTCTATTCATATTTTGATTTTTACCAATCTCCATAATCGACCTCCTTGGCACGATCATGCTTATTGGTTTTTAGTTTTGGTCTTATGTTTTGAAATGCGCTTTTTCACAGCGAACTTCATTAATGCAGCGTTACTATAAAAATTACGAATCAATCGACTGAAAGAAATAGCTAAGGAGAGGGAAAGTTAGGACAATCACCAGATCTATAATGAGAATTAAAACCTTTGCAAAAATATCTAAAAATGCTTCGGTTAAATAATACTGATGAATAACAACAAGATAGTAAAAACTTAATCTATTGAGTTGTCTTTTGCATATCCATGCTATGGGTAACGTTAATATTTAAATAAATAAACCTGTTTACCCAATCTTCCCTTCTGATCAAATGAGCTAAATACTCATATATTTTTCCAATAGTTATTTAATCAATTACTCTTCTTCATAATTTGAAAATCCATCATATTTTTTAATGCATCATGCATTTAATGTGCTCCCTTTTTCATTTGAAAAGATTAAAGCACAGATCAAGAAAACATCGTGATACCAATAAATTAAAGGGGGCATTAGTAAAATTAAATAGGTTAAAATTCTAAGAATAGGGAATGTGAAAGACTGAAAATCTAGCGGTAAATTTATCGTAATAATAAATAAAAGTTAGAGAATAAATTTTAATATTAAAGTTGAAAAAGATCGTTTTATTGTTTTTAGAATATCAAATTAAAGATCTTTTTTATGGATTGCTGTTAATATTAAAGCGCATGATAGATTTCCCAATCCTTCATATCTGTGCAAATTAAATCAAGGATGATGAGCGAACACATTTATTATGGAAATCAAACAAATAAAGTATTTTTTGACTGTGGTTGAAGCGGGCAGTATTGGTAAAGCTGCCCAAAAACTTGATGTGGGCGCTTCTGCAATTAGCCAGCAAATTAGTAAATTAGAACAAGAGCTAAGCATTCGCCTATTACAGCGTAATGCCTTTGGTGTCACTCCTACTCCCGCAGGTCTCGCCTTTTTAAAACATTCTCAACTTATTTTACGTCAAGTGAACTTCGCAGTAGATGCTGCTCATTCTGCACGACTGTCTGGACATGTCAGCCTTGGTTTTCCACCGACCATTACTGCTTTGATTGGCATCCCTTTAATGAAACTAATGTCTGAACGTTACCCAGATATTCGTTTAGAGATTGTGGAAACGCTATCAGGTAATCTGATTCAATCTATTAACTCGCGTCAGCTCGATATCGCGATTATTTTTACCAATGAAATTGATAAACAGTGGTCGATTCAACCCTTGGTACGCGAGCAAATGTATTTAATGGCACGCAAGGAAGTGCTAGAAGAATATGGTCTTGCCGATTGCATCAAAAGTGGTGTGATTCAGTCTCAACAAATTGGAGACCTTCCTTTAGTATTACCACGCCAGCGCCATAGTTTAAGAAAGTTACTTGAGCACAAGATTGGTCAGCTTAACGTCGTCTATGAAATTGATGGCCTACACTTACTCATGGATAGTCTAATTCATCTCGACCTTGCCAGTGTCCGCCCAGGCAGCGCTTGTCTGCAAGAGTACAAACATAAGCTTCAATTGCTCAAGTTAGTAGAACCTGAAGTTGAACGAATCAATTATTTGGTGAGCCTCGCCGAAGAAGAATTATCACCTGCTGCACTTGCTGCAAAGTCAGCCATTAAGGCTTGCGTGAAAGATTTGATTCAAAACCAGATTTGGCCATGTTCGGAAATTATTTTATAAAGAGTCATTAATTTTATTAAATACCTAATTAATTTTGCCCTCTCACTCCCTCCTGCTTTTTGAGATTACATTTTCGTCCGAATGATAAGTGGTTTTCTGCTTATCGAAATATAGATGTGTAGTTTGAACTGGAAACAAGGCATCACATTTTCTGCAAAGGACCTCACTAAATCTCATCTCTAACCCATTTGCTCTTTAGATTTATTGATTGAATCAATTTAGGTCCAGCCTCGAAAATCGTGAATGTTTCCATTTTGTCAGGCCAAGGAGGTCTCCAATGGATGTCGTGAATAACCGTAGGGCTACTTTTAAAAAAATATTAAATGTAACGAGTGGCAACTTTTTAGAGCAGTACGACTTTTTTCTTTTTGGTTTCTATGCCACTTATATCGCGGCAAAATTTTTCCACTCTGAAAATGAATATGTCTCTTTAATGATGACATTTACCGTATTTGCTGCGGGCTTTCTTATGCGTCCTCTCGGCGCTATTTTCTTGGGCGCTTATGTCGACAGAGTTGGTCGACGCAAAGGTCTCATTGTTACTTTAAGTCTTATGGCCATCGGAACCATCTTAATTACCTTTGTACCAGGTTATGAAACCATAGGTATTATTGCGCCGATTTTGGTGGTGATTGGACGTCTATTACAAGGCTTCTCGGCAGGTGTTGAATCTGGCGGTGTTTCTATTTATCTAGCAGAAATTGCAACGGATAAAAATCGTGGATTTATCACAAGCTGGCAGTCTGGCAGCCAACAAGTTGCTGTTGTGTTTGCCGCATTACTTGGCTACTGGCTCAACACCATCTTAACTACTGCTCAAGTGGGTGAATGGGGCTGGCGTATTCCGTTCTTAATCGGTTGTTTGATTATTCCTTTAATCTTCTTGTTCCGTCGTACTTTAGAGGAAACTGAAGACTTTAAATCGCAAAAGACTCATCCTTCAACAAAAGAAATTTTCAGCACACTGGCAAGCAACTGGCGCATCGTCCTTGCAGGCATGATGATGAGTGCCATGACCACAACCACGTTCTATTTCATTACGGTTTACACCACAGTATATGCAAAACGTACTTTAGAAATGTCAGTAACAGATAGCCTTTTAGCAACCGTGTTTGTTGGTTTGTCTAATTTCTTCTGGTTACCAATGGGTGGTTTGCTTTCAGACAAAATTGGTCGCCGCCCAGTTCTAGTCGGCATTACCACACTTGCTCTCTTTACAAGTTATCCGGTTTTAAGTTGGTTAGTGAGCAACATTAGCTTCTCAAACCTTCTAATTACGCTTGCTTACTTCTCGTTCTTCTTTGGTATGTACAACGGAACCATGGTCGCAACGCTTGCAGAAGTGATGCCGAAACGTGTACGTACAGTTGGTTTCTCTTTAGCGTTCAGCCTTGCAGCCGCTATTTTTGGTGGTATGACACCAATGGCTTGTACCTTCCTTGTCGAAAACACAGGCAACCCAAGTACCCCTGCTTTCTGGCTCATGCTTGCTGCGGTCTGTAGCCTCATCTCAAGCTTGTATCTATGCCGCGGTTCTAAACAGAAAAATACTGACGCGATTGCTGAACCTGCAAAGATTAGCGCTTAAAACAACTACTACTTAACCTGAAATTTTAATGAACAGTACGGCAGATCTTAAATCTCCGTACTGTGTTCTCCTGTCATTAAAGCGAGATACTATGAAAAAGTCCCCTATCTTCATGACCATTTGCCTAGCTGGTGCTGGCTTAGGCTCAACTCTTACTAACGCAGATACAATCGAAGTGATTAGCTCAGGTGGTTTTTATTCATCTATGGAAAAACTCATTCCATTATTTGAAAAACAAACTGGTCACACGGTTCACCTCTCGTCTGGTTCATCAATGGGTGCATCACCAACTGCAATTCCAAATCGACTCGATCGTGGTGAACGTTTTGATGTCGTTGTGTTGGCTGCACCTGAACTCAACAAGCTTGCAGAAAAGGGTTATGTAGACCCCAATTCACAAAGTGCTTTAGTAAATTCAAGCATTGGCATGGCTGTCCCTAAAGGTGCACCAAAGCCAGATATCAGTTCTGCAGAAAAATTTGAAAAAGTTTTATTAAATGCCAAGCACATCGGCTATTCAGCAAGTGCGAGCGGTACACATCTTGAAAAAGATGTTTTCCCAAGCTTCCCACCTGTCGAGTACAAAGTAATTTCGAGTAAAGCAGAAAAAGTGGTAGGCGACCGCGTTGCAAAACGTATTGCCGAAGGCCAGTTTGATATTGGTTTCCAGCAAATTAGTGAAATCAAACCTTTTACTGGCAAATATGGTCAAGTTGAATTAGTCGGCCCAATCCCTGCACCGTATCAAAAAGTGACGGTATTTGCGGCAGGCATTGGTAAAAACTCGGAACATGCAAAAGTCGCAAAAGAGTTAATTAAATTTGTGAAATCGCCACAAGCAACACAAATTATTGAAGAACAGGGTCTTGAGCAGGTTAAAGAATAAAAGCTCTAAAAGGCAACGTCTTGAGGTGATGCTGCCTTTTCTCTTTTAGTGGTTTACTCAAAGCAATAGAGTAAAAACTATAGCGACAAACCAGTGTAGAATTAATCCATAAAGGTTAATGTAGTATTTGCCGTGGAACTGAAACAATTAAAGTATTTTATTGCAGTGATCGAGTCAGGAAGCTTGGGTAAAGCTGCAAAAAATCTCGATATTGGAACTTCTGCATTAAGCCAGCAAATCTCAAAATTAGAAAGCGAGCTTTCTATTCGTCTTTTACAACGTACCGCTTTGGGTACGGTTCCTACCCCTGCGGGCTTAGCTTTTTTTCAACAAGTGCAACTGGCACTTAGACACCTAGACCATGCCGTAGACTCTGCGCATTCTTCACGTTTAAGTGGCCACGTCACCGTCGGTTTTTCACCGAGTGTTGCGGCTGTTATTGGCACACATTTTTTAAAACTCATGAGAAACCGTTACCCCGACATTAAAGTCCGTTTAATTGAAGGGTTATCGGGGGACCTCAAGGCCTTAGTGAATGCAAGGCAACTCGATGTTGCCATCATCTTCAGTGACGATGTCGACCCACAGTGGGCCATACAGCCTTTAGTCAAAGAACAGATGTTTTTAATCTCGCCTAAAGAAGTGTTGAGTCAGTACCACCTTGAAAGCTGTATCGACACTCAGACCATTAATCATTCACAGCTTAAAGAACTTCCCCTGATTTTACCGAGTCAACGACATGGGCTGCGCTTGTTGCTCGAACAGAAAATTCATCAACTTAAAGTGGCCTATGAAATTGATGGGCTGCATTTGTTAATGGAAAGCATTAGTCAACTCGAAATGGCAACCATTCAACCTGCGGGTGCATCGTTAAACTCAAGGCAAGACTTGTGTTTGCTACGCGTTGTAGAACCTGCCATTGAGCGTATTAACTATTTAATTAGTCTCTCTGAAGAAGAACTCTCCCCAGCTACTTTAGCTACGAAAGTGGTGATTCGTGCCTGTGTAGCAAACTTGATTAATGAAAAGCGCTGGCCCGGTGCGAAACTCATAAACACTTAAGCTGTTAGTGTTTATTTTTACTAAACACCCATTCAAGCCTAGCCTCTCACTTCATCTTCCCTTTTAAAGCTACATTAGCCCTAGCTGAGAAAGGGAGAAATCCATGCATGATGTGATTGTAATTGGTGGTGGGAATGCCGCACTGTGTGCCGCACTCACGGCAAAAGAAAGTGGCGCTTCTGTACTGGTAATAGAAGCAGCACCTAAAGAGTGGCGTGGTGGTAACTCACAACACACTCGTAACCTTCGCTGTATGCATGATGCTCCTCAAGATGTATTAGTCGATGCCTATCCCGAGGAAGAATATTGGCAAGACCTACTTAAAGTGACTGCGGGCAAAACCAATGAGCACTTAGCCCGTCTGGTCATTCGTAGCACGGCGACCTGTCGTGACTGGATGCGTAAACATGGTGTGAATTTTCAGCCGCCACTATCGGGTGCTTTACATGTTGCACGTACCAATGCCTTTTTTATGGGTGGTGGTAAAGCCCTCATTAATGCGTATTACCGTAGTGCCCAAGAACTTGGTATTGAAATTTTATACAACACAAAAATTAAAGATCTAAAGTTAAATCAAGGACATTTTGAAGCTGCAATTGCTGAAGATGGACGTGTATTTAAAGCAAAAAGCTGTGTATTAGCCGCAGGTGGTTTTGAGTCAAATCTTGAATGGTTAAGAGAAGCATGGGGACAAAATGAAAACGGCGAATGGCCTGCCGATAACTTCATTATTCGTGGAACTCGCTTTAATCAAGGCAACTTACTCAAATTTATGATAGATCAAGGCGCCGATATTATTGGTGACCCATCACAATCACATTGCGTAGCCGTAGATGCAAGAGCACCGTTATATGATGGTGGTATTTGTACTCGCATTGACTGCGTTTCCTTGGGAATTGTGGTCAATAACAAAGCCGAACGTTTTTACGATGAAGGCGAAGACTTCTGGCCAAAACGTTATGCGATTTGGGGCCGTCTTGTTGCTAAACAACCCCAGCAAATTGCTTATTCGATTATTGATTCAAAAGCCATTGGTCGTTTTATGCCACCTGTATTTGCGGGTGTAAAAGCAAATAGCATTCAAGAACTGGCCGAAAAAATCGGGCTAGATGCCAAAACCTTATGCCATACCGTAGAAGAATTTAATCAAGCCTGTGTGCAAGGCACCTTTAACCATACTGTTTTAGATAACTGCACCACCGAAAATATTGTTCCCAACAAAACTCATTGGGCCGTTCCTCTCGACCAGCCACCCTTCTATGCCTATGCGCTTAAACCCGGCATTACCTTTACCTATTTAGGTTTAAAAGTCGAAGACGATGCTGCGGTACGTTTTAACAATAAAGCCAGCCGCAACCTGTTTGTCGCAGGTGAAATGATGGCAGGTAACGTGCTTGGTCAGGGTTATACCGCAGGCGTTGGTATGTCGATTGGCACGACCTTTGGACGCATTGCCGGAAAAAATGCAGCCCACTATGCACTTTCACAAGGAGTTGAACATGAATGCTAATAGCAAAGCCCTAATTCCAGTTGTTCAGCTCTCTGACCATGAGCAAGAAGTCCAAAGAGCCCTACAGATTTGTAATGCTTGCCGCTACTGTGAGTCTTTTTGCGCTGTTTTTGCAGCCATGACCAAACGCCTTGAGTTTAACCAAGCCGATATTCATTACCTCGCAAACCTGTGCCATAACTGTGGTGCGTGTTTACACGCTTGCCAATATGCCCCACCGCATGAGTTTGGGGTAAACATTCCAAAAGCGATGGCACAAGTACGTTTAGAAACTTACCAAGAGTTTGCGACCCCGCAGCCTTTAGGTCGACTTTATAAGTCTGTAGGTATTCCTTTTGTCTCGGTGTTAACACTTATTTTCTTTTTTTGCATGTTAGCTGTGGTGTGGTACAAAGGCACCGACCT
The DNA here is from genome assembly GCF_031798995.1 of Acinetobacter sp. V104_13. NCBI lineage: Bacteria > Pseudomonadati > Pseudomonadota > Gammaproteobacteria > Moraxellales > Moraxellaceae > Acinetobacter > Acinetobacter sp. V104_13. The sequence goes on from NZ_JAVQNP010000016.1 coordinate 33,053, forward strand.
GTTTGCAGGCTATCAAGGTAATTTCTATGCGATTTTCCCGCATAACTTTTTAGCTCTATTATTTGGAGCGACCTTTACAGTTGCAATTGTTCTGCTCGGCATTGGAATTGGCAAATTCTGGCGACAAACCTCTAAAGTCATTCATGGCAAAGTTGAGAAACCCGATCTGGTTCAAGCTACCCAAAATGTCTTAACGCTTAAATATTTAGATGGTGGACATGGCAAAGGCTGTAATGAGCAAGATGACCGTTACACACAAATCCGCCGTGTGTTCCATCATCTAACTTTTTACGGCTTTATGCTCTGCTTCGCAGCTACGGGTGTAGCGACTTTATATCATTATTTTCTTGACCTACATGCACCTTATCCTTACCTAAGCTTGCCTGTGATTTTAGGCACTTTAGGTGGAATTGGCTTAGTTGTCGGGCCTGCTGGCTTACTCTATTTAAATCTTAAACGTCATCCGTTGCATGGTGACCGTGAGCAAAAACCTGTAGATCGAGGCTTTATTTTCCTTCTACTTATCGTTAGTGCTTCAGGGCTAGCACTCATGGCATTTCGCAATACCCCTTACATGGCACTTTTACTGATTTTCCATTTAGCCACAGTCATGACATTCTTTATTACCATGCCATTTGGAAAGTTCGCACATGGTTTTTACCGCAGTGCTTCTTTACTCAAATTTGCCATCGAAGAACGTATTTCCAAGAAATCATAAGTTCATTCAAAAGTATTCACTATCTTGGCGTAGTGAATACTTTCATTATTTTAAGCTCAAAACACTTCATGCCATCCCTACTTTTTACTGTTTAAAATTCCCAAGCCATACATTGGCCACTTGGTACTCGCTTTAATATTATTAATGAGCATCGCCACTAAAACTAAAGACACTGCACCAACCAAAACAGGGAAAATTAAGAAACTCCACTGGTAATGTATGCTGCTTGCAGTGAGTAAAATAACCAAAGGATTAGCTCCAGCAGGTGGATGAACACATTTAAAAACCTGCATGAGCGCAATGGCACAGCCCACTGAAAAAGCAATTGTAAAAATGGAAACACCGACAAATTTTAGAAAAAACAAACCTACAAAAGCCGAAATAAGATGCCCAAATATAATATTTCTGGGCTGTGCCAAAGGTGACTGCGACACGGTATAGAGCAATACACAGGTCGCACCAAACGGCGCCATGATAAAGATATTATGTGTGAGCTTGCTCAACCACAGAAGTATAAAAATACTGACCGTCCCCCCAATAAGGCTTCTTAAAATATCAACTTTAGTGGGCGATGGAGCCAGTTTTTCTTTGCCATAAAAGATCGAGAACATGATTTTTTTCCTCAAACAAAAATTTGCTTTTTAAAAAGCATATAGATAAAATTTCAAATAGTACAGATCTGTACTATTTTATTTTTTGGAAAAGTTTTATGTCAAAATCTGCCTTAAAAATATTAGATACAGCCGAGAAGTTATTTAATGAAAATAGTTTTGTCGGGGTTGGCGTTGACTTGATTCGCGATGAATCTGGCTGCTCTAAAACCACCATGTACACCTACTATAAAAATAAAAATCAACTGGTTAAATCTGTACTCGTTGCTCGTGATGAACGGTTTAAGCAAAGTCTTTTAGGCTATGTGGGAGATGCAACGGGGTTAGAGGCCATCAATAAAATTCTTGATTGGCATACCAATTGGTTTAGGCAAGATTTTTTTAAAGGCTGTTTATTTGTAAGAGCGGTCGCTGAATCGAACCAAGATGATCAAGACATTATTTCTATTTCTAAAGCTCATAAACAATGGATTAAAGTGTTGATTGCACAAAACTGCAATATACCGAATGGTGAAGCTTTATCTGAGCTGATCTATACGGTGATTGAAGGGCTAATTAGCCGCTTTTTAGTCGATGGTTTCGATGAAACACTTGCGACAAACATGAAAAACTCTATTAATCAATTATTTAATATTCATAAACATTAGCATGAGAACTTAAAATGGAAGTGGACCATATTTTTATTTGTGTACAATCAGGCGCTCCCGAAGCTGAAACTTTAAAAAAATTCGGTCTAACAGAAGGTTCATCCAACAAGCATCCGGGTCAAGGTACAGAAAACAGACGCTTTTTCTTTAAAAATAGCTTTATCGAATTAATCTTTTTAAATAACCCAGAAGAAGCCTCAAGTGATCTCACCAAACCTACTCTGCTTTTTGAGCGACTAAGTACTCAAAATAATATCGCGTCCCCTTTTGGTATTTGTTTTCGCCCTAAAAATAAAGATGATAACGGTGCAAAATTTCCTCATTGGGTGTACAAGCCAAGCTATTTACCAGCCAGCTTAGAAGTAAATGTTGCCAAAGATTCTGTGGTATCTGAACCGATGTGGTTCTTCCTTTCATTTGCTTCACGACCAGATCTTGCTGCAAAAGAAAAACAACAACCACTTGTGCATAACAAAGGTTTATCAGAAATCACCGCGATTAAAGTTTCTATTCCAAACCTTGAAGAGCACCCGACTTCATTACTGTTCAATACAGTTGATAATTTTGAAGTGACTAATGGATCGGAGCATTTAATGGAAATTAGTTTTGATCATGAGCCTCAAGGAATGATTCATGATTTCAGACCAGAGCTGCCGCTTATTTTTAAATATTAAGAGTCTTATTTTCTAATGAGAAACTGTGATTTATTGCGAATCACAGTTTTCATTTAAATTGAATCACATTAAAAGCGGCAATAGCTTAAGCAATTTTTCCATCAATAATGCCTTTCTCTTTTAGCGCAGCCAGTTCTTCTGCTGTTTTAAATCTCGATAAGATCTGAGCAGTGTGTTCACCAAGCTCTGGCGGCGCATGATGATATTCAACTGGAGTATCAGACATTTTGATTGGTGAACCAATCGTTTGAAAGTATTCATTTAAACGATGAGGAATATTGACCACCAAATTGCGATGGACGATTTGTGGTTCAGCCAAAGCATCTTCAATAGAGTTGATAACACCTACGGGTACTTTAAGCGCATGAATCATGTCGACCCATTCTTTAGCAGTTTTCTGTAAAAAGTGCTCCGACAATAAAGGAATCAGTTCATTTCGATATTTTACGCGGTCCTGGTTGCACACAAATTTTTCATTTTCGAGTAACTCTGGATAACCAATCGCAACACACAGATCTTTAAACTGTTTATCGTTACCGCAAGCAATAATAAATTCTTTATCTTTAGCCTTAAAAGTTTGATACGGCACAATACTCGGATGTTGATTACCCATGCGCTGCGGGGCTTTACCTGAGGCTAAATAGTTCATTCCCTGATTTGCCAGTGCCGAGACCTGCACATCAAGGAGTGACATATCAATATATTGTCCACGTCCTGTGTGTGACCGTGCAATCAAAGCTGCCTGAATCGCGATGGTTGAATACAATCCCGTTTGAATATCTACAACAGCCACACCAACCTTTTGCGCACCGCCGCCTGCCACATCATCAGGCTCACCAGTAATGCTCATTAAGCCGGACATACCCTGAATAATAAAATCATAGCCGGGTTCTTCTGCACGTGGGCCATCTTGCCCAAAACCGGTAATCGAGCAATACACAATGTTCGGGTTCAGCACACTTAATGACGCATAGTCCAAACCATATTTAGCCAAAGACCCTGTCTTATAATTTTCAATGACCACGTCAGCAGTCTTGGCAATTTCATAAATTAAGGCCTGACCATCAGGTGTGGTAATGTCCACCGCAACTGAATATTTATTGCGGTTGGTACACTGAAAATAGCCAGATTCACGGGTCATGTTTCCGTCTTGATCGGGCATCCATGGCGGTCCCCACATACGAGTGTCATCACCTACTCGAGGACGTTCAATTTTAATGACTTCCGCGCCAAGGTCTGCCAAGATCTGTCCGCACCACGGCCCTGCAAGCACACGACTTAAATCTAAAACCCGAATTCCTTGTAATGCACCCATAACGATACCCTTATCTTTTTAGAAGGTACTCAACGCACCTTCTTGTCATTGTTTATGATTGTTTTTGCGGATCGTACTGACGATCTTTAATAAATAAGCCCGGCAATACACCCGCCACAAAATACGCAGCGCCCATCACAATAAAGGCCATGGTAAACGTACCGCCCGATGCCAAGAAACCAATGGTTGCTGGTGCAATCGCTGCCCCGACACGACCAATGTTATAAGCCCCGCCAATGGCTGTTCCGCGTACATCGGTTGAAAAACTTTCAGCCATATAAGTCGCGTTCACACCGTATGGAATGCCATATAAAAAGCCAAAAGTGATTAATAAATACAGAATATTGTCAGGGGTATTGAAGAAAATAATGATTGGCAAAAACACGGCGCTCGCAATTGTGCCAAACACAAAAACAGCACGGCGGTTAAATTTATCAGCAAGATAACCCGCTAAAATTTTGCCTAGAATCATTGCTGTATATGAACCCACCATATAACTGGTTAAGTTTTTAAAGTTCATATGCACTTCTGTTTCTAAATAACTTGGCATCCAGTTGTTAATGCCGTAATAACCAAACTGTAAGAAAAATGCTGTGGTCATCCACAACAAAAACATTTTACGGTGCTTAAAGTTATTAAAGATTTGTTTGTAGATACTGCTACTTTTTGGCTTTTCAGCTACTACTCTTTCTTTAGGCTGTCTGTTGCCTTGCAAGCTTTCAATTTTGGTGAGCTGCCAAGATTTTGGCTCTGGTACAAACCGTTGCAGGAAAATATTAACGAAAGCAGGTACTACGGTCAGGAAGAATAAAACGCGCCAGCCATGATCTGGAATAATTGCGCCAGCTAATAACGTCGCCGCAATATAACCTACGGTCTGACCCGTCTGTAATGTACCCAATACCGTTGTACGATAAGTGGTCGGCACATATTCAGCCATTAAAGTATTACAGGCCATATAAAGTGCTCCAATACCCAAAGCACCAATAAAACGTAAAGCCATAAATTGCTCGAAGCTTTGCGTAAAGCCCAATAAACAGGTCGCTACCGAAAAGAAGGTTACAGAGTTGGCAATCGTTCGTACACGACCAAACTTATCACATGCCCAACCACCCAAAATACCGCCAATACCCATACCCGCCAAAGAAGCACTGCCTAATGCACCCGCTTGAAAGGTACTTAAACCAAACTCTGCCTTTAAACTGGTCAAGCTATAAGACAGCAGCATAATATCAATGCCATCGACCACCATCGCGAAATAGGCAAATAACAACGCCCATTTCCATGTATGAGGGCCAATTCTTTCGTATGTTCCAAGGTTACTTGGAAATGTAGTTCTTAATTCTTTCGATATTACTTGAACATCATTGTTCATCTTTAGTTCCTCATTTTCCCAAATGAGTCATCGATAGCTTACTTATGTTTTCTGTATGACTTAATCTTCTATATTTTCATCATCTTACATTTGGTTTTAAGTACACAGAGGCATATCTTTACATGAGTATCCTTACGATGAATCTTGTCATTATCCATAAATTTTTGAGTAAAAATCCCTAAAGGTGCTCTCGAAAGAACACCTTTATCTTTTAAAAATTAATGAGTTAGTTACTAAATGCGGCTATGCCTGTTTGTGCACGACCTAAAATCAAAGCATGAACATCATGTGTGCCTTCATAGGTATTCACGACTTCAAGGTTAACCAAATGACGTGCTACGCCAAACTCGTCACTAATACCATTTCCACCCATCATGTCGCGCGCCATACGAGCGATATCAAGCGCCTTTCCACAGTTATTACGCTTAATTAAAGATGTCCCTTCAACTGATGCAATACCTTCATCTTTCATACGGCCAAAACGTAAAGCTGCCTGTAAACCCAAAGCAATTTCAGTTTGCATATCTGCCAGTTTCTTTTGAATCAACTGATTTGCAGCCAACGGACGACCAAATTGTTTGCGGTCCATGGTGTATTGATGTGCAGTATGCCAGCAGAACTCGGCAGCACCCATTGCACCCCATGCAATACCATAACGGGCGCTATTTAGACAGGTAAATGGGCCTTTTAAACCTCGAATTTCAGGGAACACATTCTCTTCAGGTACAAATACGTTATCCATCACGATTTCACCTGTAATTGATGCACGTAAACCAACCTTGCCATGAATGGCAGGTGCAGATAGACCTTCCCAGCCCTTTTCTAAAATAAAGCCGCGAATATCACCGACATTGCCTTCAGCAGAAACTTCTTTTGCCCAGACTACAAATACATCGGCAATTGGACTATTGGTAATCCACATTTTTGCGCCAGTCAAACGGTAACCACCATCAACTTTTTTAGCACGGGTAATCATACTGCCCGGGTCTGAGCCATGATCAGGTTCTGTCAAACCAAAACAACCAATATATTCACCCGTAGCTAGTTTAGGTAAATACTTTTGCTTTTGCTCTTCGGTACCAAATTCATGGATCGGAACCATGACCAATGAGCTTTGCACGCTCGCCATAGAGCGGTAACCCGAATCGACATATTCAATTTCACGCGCAACCAAACCATAACTCACATAGTTCAAACCTGCGCCGCCATATTGCTCAGGAATGGTTGGCCCCAGTAAGCCGAGCTCTCCCATTTCACGAAAAATAGATGGATCTGTTGTTTCATGACGAAATTGTTCAAGTACACGTGGTTGCAAACGTTCTTGGCAATAGGCGTGAGCAGCATCACGAATCATGCGCTCATCTTCGGTAAGCTGTTGCTCAATTAAAAATGGGTCTTGCCAGTTAAATTGAACTTTTGCTTTTTTTGTTGTCACCATGTGATTCATCGCATCCTCTGCTTGATTTGATCTTCTTTATTTAACTCGATGTTATGCGTGAAAAATTCAGTAATCAAACGATAAATGTTCATGCAGATATGCGACTTACGCATATTTAAAATAAGAAGGTTTAAATTTTGATATTTAATTCGTTGTATTTCATTAGAAATAGCTTATTTTTATACTAAACTCTGCTCTCTGCATTTAGGTCATATGCTGTTTTGAAATATGACGACAAATAAAAGGATTTATTTATGCGAAGAAGTATCCCATCCATTCAGGGCCTGATTTGCTTTGAAAGTGCAGCAAAACATCTAAGTTATACCTATGCTGCGCAAGAGTTATGTATTACCCAAAGTGCAGTCTCGCGCCAAATTCAGCAGTTAGAAGATTTCTTGGGCGTTGAACTCTTTATACGTACTCGGCATGGTGTTGAACTCACCATTGCAGGTCAGCAGTATTTTAAAAGCATTAAACCTTACTTGTTAGGACTAGAGAAATGTACAGCCGATGTGATTTCTCATAAAGGTTTAGGTGGCACACTAAAGTTAGGTGTAGTACCTACCTTTGCAACGCGCTGGTTGTTACCCAAGCTTCATCTTTTAAATCAAAAACACCCTGAAATTACGGTTCACTTAGAAACCAGTACCAAGCCCTTTTTATTTAATGACAATATTTTTGACGCTGCTATTTTTGCAGGTACTCAGCAGCAAATTGACCACTGGCCCGGTATACAAGCACATTATTTAATGGATGAAGAAATTGTACCTGTGTGCTCACCAAGACTCATCGAAAAGTATTTTCCAGATGCAGTCATGATCAATGAAAATACCTATGATCTAAGCTCGGAAGATTTGCTGAAAATTCCCCTACTGCAACAAACCACTCGACCTAGTATTTGGCAAGAATGGTTTCTGACCCATCACATGCAGCACCCGAAACCTTTTGATGGACAGCGCCATGAGTTATTTTCAATGCTTGCTGTTGCTGCTAGCCATGACATGGGAATGGCTCTAATTCCACAAATGTTGATTGAGTCTGAACTACAAAAAAAGGAACTGGTGATTGTTTCTAATAAAAAACTAAAAGGTAGCCGAAAATACTATCTCATTCACTCAAGCCAAGACATCTCACCGACTATTCAAAAATTTGTTGAGTGGATTTACCAAGAACTAGAACAACTAAAAAGTAATACAAATTAGCTGAGCCACTTTGTGCGATCTATACGCATAAAAAAAGATTGTGATTGATAAGATCACAACCTTTTAGTTAAGCATAAATAACTTTGAAATTAATGACTCATTAATTGAATATCTGAACCGCTACGTTTCGGGTCAATCAAGATTTTGGCATGCTGTTCAGGATCACGTAATGCTTCAAATGCACTCGTAACCCCTTCTAGGCCAACAACACCCGTAATCAGTGGTGAACAGTTCACTTTCCCTTCTGCAATCATGTGTAGCGCATCTCTAAACTCAAGCGGTGTATAGCCCAACACAAACTGAATTTCTAGCTCTTTATTAATCGCAAGTGCGGGTTCTATTTTGTCACTTTGCATGCACACGCCCACCCCAACAATTCGGGAAAACAAAGGTGCACCTTCAATAATTTGCTGCAAAACACCCGGTACGCCTACACACTCAAAAATAACAGGACGTTTTGGTAGAGCGCCTAATTTGTCAATCATGCGCCATCCATGCCACCAAGGTAAGCGTGTCGCTTGCAACTTATCAAACAGTCCCATGCCCATGTTAATTGCATCAGAAACATTGCCAAGCAAACCAAACTCTTTCCAGTTGGCAAATGGCGATGTCTCTTTAGGGTCTACCACAATATCCGCACCACATTGCTCGGCAAGCTTACGGCGGTTTGGTGAAAAGTCGCTGGCAACTACAGTTTTAACCCCAGCTGCTTTAAGCATTAATATGACACCTAGCCCGACAGGACCACAGCCAATCACAATCGCAGGTTCACCAGTTTTCACACGGCTACGGCGAACAGCATGCAATGCAACCGCCATAGGTTCAGTCATGGCAGCACTATCGGCATCTAGACCGTTGGGTACTTCAAACATCAAGCTCGATTGAGCCAATACTTGCTCGGCATAGCCACCAGATGCATTTGGTGAAAGCCCTGTAGACAAGTAACCATGCTGATCTACATTTAAAAGAGGCATTGCACAGACAAGTGTATCGGCTTTAAATTTATGACGTGTTTTTGGGCCGTAGTCTAAAACCTTGCCGCAGAATTCATGTCCTAGTACAAACGGGTCTGTAGACTTCGCTAAACCATTAAACCCGACACGTGCAGCCAAATCATGCATGTGGTCGCAGTGATGCTGCATATGCAAATCAGAGCCACAGATCCCACATCGCACCACTTCCAATAAAACCTGTCCTTTAGCAGGGGTTAATTTTGGTTGGTCCACCACTTGCAATGTTGCTTGATGACAAAGTACCGACTTCATTTGAGCGCTTCCTATTTCTTCTTTTTCATTTACTTGCCAGAAATAGATTTCTACAGATAAATTAATCGCTTTATCAGTTTGGTCTTTAGCAAGCCTTTATTCATCTTTACAAGTAAAAGGCAAAATACCAATGACCATTCTTCAGCCAATCTATTGTTGAAGAGTCAACAAAAAACAGGCTCAGCGAAATTAAAAACAATAAAAATCTTGGTGCTCGTATCTTACACAGACTGCGTTGTCTTCTTAGGCCAGAACAATGTCATCAAAATTAAAACTTATACAAATATAGTAAGTTCAAAAAACTCAACTCAACGCTTTTCACAAAAACATAGCAAATCCAAACTTTTATCAGCGCAACTAAACAGGCATGATGAATTAATAGCAACAGATAAGAAGAAATTTATGATTACTAAAACGCTTCCACTTACAGATATACACCGCCACCTTGATGGCAACATCCGCATTCAAACCATTTTAGACTTGGGGCAACAATACAATTTAGATTTACCTGCTTACGACATTGAATCTTTACGACCCCACGTACAAGTGATGGATAACCAACCAGACTTATTAAGTTTTTTATCTAAGCTCGATTGGGGCGTAAAGGTATTAGCGAGCCTAGATGCCTGCAAGCGTGTTGCTTTTGAAAACATGCAGGATGCAGCACAGCAAGGCCTAGACTATGTAGAACTGCGTTTTTCCCCGGGTTACATGGGTATGACCCATCAACTCCCACTTGAAGGCGTAGTTGAAGCTGTGATTGCTGGTGTAAAAGAAGGCAGTCAGGCGTACGGCGTAAAAGCGAATTTAATTGGCATTATGAGTCGTACTTTTGGCCAAGAAGCCTGTGAAAAAGAATTAAATGCCCTACTCGCCCATAAAAATGATATTAAAGCGTTGGATCTTGCTGGAGATGAGCTTGGTTTTCCGGGCAATTTATTTATTGATCACTTTAAAAAAGCACGTGATGCAGGTTGGCACATTACCGTACATGCAGGCGAAGCTGCCGGCCCAGAAAGTATTTGGCAAGCCATTGAAGAATTAGGCGCCGAACGGATTGGACATGGTGTTAAAGCAGTTCAAGATTTAAAACTTTTAGATTATTTGGCAAAACATCAGATTGGTATTGAATCTTGCCTTACCTCAAATATTCAAACCAACACAGTGCCTTCTTTAACAGAGCATCCATTAAAGACTTTTTTAGAACATGGTGTACTTGCCACCATTAATACAGATGACCCAGCAGTTGAAGGCATTGAGATACAACATGAATATTTAACTGCTGCCCCATTGGCAGGTTTAAGTCCTGAGCAAATTTATACAGCTCAAGAAAATGGTCTTAAAATCGCATTTTTATCAGATCAAGAAAAAGATGAGTTAAGGCAGAAATATCAATAACGGAGAACGGAGAACGGAGAACGGAGAACGGAGAACGGAGAACGGAGAACGGAGAACGGAGA